>DATMQA010000146.1:0-67999 GCA_035566895.1 Binatia bacterium | reverse complement strand
GCCACGCATACCTTCACCTCTGAGGTGGACCTCTCGCTCTCGACGGATGGCGGGCACACCTACAACTCGGTGAAGGCCAATGCCACCTGCACGGTCAGCATCACCGTCGGAGGCGCCTCCGGCGGCGGCCAGTTCTATAACAACCAGATGACCCAATTGGATCTCGGTGGCGGCACGCTGCCTCCAGGAATGCGGCTGCGTGTCAGTGCCAGCCCGCCGACTACCGGCCAAACCATGATTGCACCTTCCGGCGGCGGGTTCATGATCAGCAGCTTCTTCGATGTCTTCACTGACCTCAGCACCGATGGCGGCAACACCTGGTCGCCCTCCAGCTCACCGGGCCATATGGATCTGCACATCGATCCAGCCGTGCCAGGCACCACCATTGCCCAGCCTCACCTCCAGGCCGGCACCTTCAAGCTAACCGTGCCATCCCGAATCGGATTGCGTTATATCCTTGAGTTCAAGACCAATCTGACCGATCCGGCCTGGATGCCCCTCAGCACCACGCCGGGCAACGGCCAGCCGCTTACTATTACCGACCCCGCCACTGCTGGGGCGCCGCACCGGTTCTATCACCTGCGCATCGAAGAAGATCCTAACCAGTAAGAGGGATGGTCGTGATGCAACACTCGCGCGTCCAGCCGTCCTGGAGCATGGGTCGCGTTTATTGCAAACGCTCTCGGTGAGGTTCTCGGTTAGCCTGAAAGCTGCGCCTCGCTCATTTCCGGCAATCGTCATCCACCACTCGTTTAGGGAGCGGCCACCAATGCAGCAGCACCGGCAGCAACGCCAGGGACGCAACAAAGCAGTTCACCAGCCCTAGCACGACCAGCAGCCCCAGCCGCGCGTTAGCTGGCACTTGCGACAGCATCAGCACGCCGAATCCCAGCGACACCGCAATCGTGTTGATCAGCGCCGGTGGGCCCGTCCACGCCAGCGCCTTCTGGAGCCTTGCTGAGCTTGAGGCCGGGCGATTTGTTCTCAACGCGCCTCCTTGCTCGTCAACTAGCTCGTCGGGCCCGGCGCTCGCGGCGTCACGGTAACTTTCCAATAACTGAATCGCGCAATTCACCCCGATGCCCAGTGTCATCGCCGCAAACATCGAGGTCGCCACCCCTAACGGAATCCCCACCCAACCCATCACCGCAAATTTAATTAGCACCGCCAGCAAACTCGGCAGCACACAAAACAATCCCCACCGCCACGAGCCCCCTAGCAGTGCGGTCACCAGGTAGATGCCGGCCACCGACCAGAAGAGCGACTGCAGTTGCGTGGTGACGATGCCCTGGATCAACGACTGGCTCACGGCCACGTCCCCGGCGAAGCCAAGCCGAATGCCCCTGGGCGCCAGATGCTTCTGCTCATACCCGCGCAGTTCGCTCATAAGTTTGGCCGTATCGACAAAATTAGCCTCTTTCAGAAACACCGTCGTGAGCGATTGCCAGTAGTTCGTATCGACGATCTGGTGCAATCGCTGCTGCCCCAGCGCCAGGCCATAGTAATCCCACATCAGTTTCACTTCACCTGGGTCCGGTGGCAGAAGGCGCGCCTCAGGATCATTGGGCCGCGCCATAAACCGTGTCGTCCTCACGTAATCCGCCGGGCCAAGCACCCCGCCGACGGCATATTGCCGGCGCGCACGAATGAAGTTGGCCAGGTCATCCAGCGTGTGGATAACCTCGGGTCGCACGTGGTTGTGTATCGCCACCCGGAAGTGCGCGTGACCGGCTTTGGCGAAGGTCTGCCAGAAGTTCGTGGGGGTGTCTCGACTCGGTATCCGCGCGCTGATGTTGCCGCCAAAACCATAGACCATCTCGATATGAGACTGCAGGACAGCTGCCGGCGTAGTGTTGCTCACCGGTCCCGGAGCGCCTGGCTGGCCCACAGAAAGAATGATGGCGCTGCCCGCAATCAGCAACGGATGCTCTACCAAATCCTGGCGTAGAGCGATTCCGTCCGGCACGATCGCCGAGGAAGCCAGCTCCCCCTCGATTACCTTCGGATCGTCAAAAGAGACCAGGAGCAGGTGCATCCCATAAAACTCATCATTCACCACTTTCGTGGCGCGCCGCAATTCGCTGTCCGGATCAAACGCGTCGGTCCAACTATCCTGCACCACCAGGCGCCGCACACCAAGCGGTGTTAAAGCAACAATCACCACCGTAATGCCCAGGACCCCCCAACGCTTTTCCACAATCCAATTGCCAAAGGCCCCAAACCAGCCTGCCACGGGGTAGGGTTCGACTGTCCTCATCGCGCGGGTTGCGGAGGTCTGGTCAGACAGGCTGGCGTGATGAGGACGCTCACGCCTTTCCTCCGGAGCTGCGTTTTGAGTCTTCCCCAATTGCCCGTTCCGGCTGCTTTTTGCTTTTGCGGCCAGCCACTCCGGTTTAAGCAGCGTCAGTAGCGCGGGCACCACGGTTAGCGAATAAAACAATCCGAACAGCACACCAATGCCGGTGAAGATTCCGAACGCCTTCACCGGCGCCAGCGGTGAAAACCCAAATGACAGGAACCCGATGCCGGCGGTAAGCGAGGTGCTGGCGACCGGCAAGGCCATCTTGTCGAAGGTTTCCCGAACCAGGTCCGCATGTTTGAGCCCTGGTTTTTCGCGCAGCAGCGTGAAATACCGGCTAAACAAATAGATGTCGTTGGTGACGCCCGTTGCAATCAGCAGCACGGGCATCACCGCCATCGTGAGGTAAACCGGCGCGCCGCACCAGCCCATCAACCCGAAGACAAACACGAGCGTTGCCACGACACCCGGTAAAGGAACCAGCATCGCCAACACGTTGTGGAAGCATAGATAGAAAATGAGCATCATGACCAGGGCCGCCAGCGGTACCAGTCCCACGCGCCGGGCCAATAGCAGCCGGAGTTCGTGGAAACTGGCTGGCATTTTCGCCCCCGCCGCGGCCTGCGTGTGGGCGCCCAATAATGACCGGGGTACCCCCAGATCCTCCAGAATGTGGATGCCCAGCAACGACTCCGCCACCGGCGCCCCGGTCACAGTGATCTCGGGCAGCCGGCTGGGCGGCCCTCCTGCCTCTTTGCTGGCCGACTGGTATTTGCCAGCCAGCTGCGACACGCGTTGGTAAAGCGCGGCGCGGTCCGCTTCCGGCGGCACGCCAACAAGAATCACGGTCGCTTTGCCATCCGCGGACACGAACGTCCCGGTATAAAGTTCGATCCGGCGCAGGTCCTCGCGCAGCTGGTCCAGGTCCGCTTTGGTCCGTAGCGGTGGTTCGAGCACCGTCTGATGGAAGAGCGAGCCTGGGCGCAAATGGAAACTCGGCTCAGTTGCCAGGCTCAGGACGTTCGTCGGGTTAATCCCCGGCAGCTTCTTCAAATCCGCCGTCAAATCGCGCACCAATTGCACTGTGGCAGGATTGAAAATCCCCTCCGGGTGTTCCGGTCGAACCAAAACCACGAGCTGGTCCTGGATGCCGAATTTGTCTCGAATGCTTTGGTCGTAGATGACTTCCGGTGCTTTCGGGGAAACCAGCGCCTGTCCATCGGTCCGCAATTTCAGCCGTGCCATGCCTGGGGCGACCGCCAGCGTCAGGACCGTCGCTGCTGCTATCGTGCGCTTGGGATGGTCAATGGCATCCAGCGACAGCGACTTAAACCAGCTCACTATCAGCGCGCGGACTTTCATTCAGGCGCCCAACGGGTTGGGCATTGGGTCATCAGAGCCAAGCTTACGGGTGAACATGTTTGAGGACAACGCCAATCCTGGTCCGCGGCACGCTGTTCGGCGCTGTTCGTCCACAATCAATGGCTCCCCGCAATCCCCCATCAAATTCGCAATTTCCGAGAAGCGCAAACGTCCATCCCCGATTACCTTAAGAAGGGTGCCTTGGATTTTTGCTAACGTCTGTGTCCTCTTTTTCCGCGACACCGCCAGAAGCCGCGCGGCGGGGCTTCTCGTGCTCTCCTCACACATCAACTACGTTCAAAACCATTTCGAATTATGAAACACACCTTAGCCTCTGTCGCTTGCGGCCTGGTTTCGTTGGCCTTGGTCCAAAACGCCCATGGCCAACCCAAGGCCATTTTCTTTACATCCAATGTCCTGCCGCCGCCCAATAGCACCTACATTTCGCCGGCCCAGTGGCATGCGTTGTACGCCAATGGAGTCATTATTTCGAATGTGACCCACAGGGCGTTTACCGAGACCCAGCCGCCGCCCCCGCTGGGTACCAGTTCCACGCACACCTTTAATTCCGAACTCGATTTCGATCTTTCTCTTAATAACGGCACCACCTTCACACGCGTCACCGCTCCCTCCCAGGTGACAGTAAACCTCCAGGCCGTCGGCACAGGTCCTGGTGGCCAGCAAATCTACAATACCGAAATGCTCCAGTTAAATATTTCGGGTGGCACGCTGCCCCCAGGTGTGCAGGTGCGCGCCAGCACCTCCCAGCCTTCGATCGGCCAGACCACCATCACCCCGGCCTCGGGCGGTTTCATGATTAGCAGCTTCTTCGATATCTTCACCGAGCTCAGCTTGGATGGCGGCAATACCTGGTCCCCTTCCCGCCAGGCTGGCCACATGGATATGCGGGCTGACCCAACGCTAGTTCCCCCAGTGCCGGAGCCCTCCGCCCTGGTGCCGCCCCCGACCGGCGTCTTTCTGCCGCCGACACAATCTCAGGTCGGCTTTGCGGGGGGCGTCGTGATCAAAAACGTGCGCACCGACCTCTTCAGCCAATCTTTGGATCTCGCAGCGGTTCCCATCGGCACCCCCAAGCTGGGCGAACAGTTCGGTTCGACGGCCAATTTCCTGATCTCAATCGATGGAGGAGCAACTTTCACAGCGGTCAACGCGCCGGCTACGGTCAGCCTCACGCTCCAAGATGTCAACCCGGGCCCGCCGACGATTTGGGACACCCAAATGACGCAACTGGATATCATTGTGACAGGCCTGCAGAAGCCGATCATGATCCGTCAGAGCCCCACGTTGCCCTCCTACGGCGAGACCGCTGTCCAGCAAACCTCCGACGGCAGCTTCCGAATCGACAGTTTCTTCGATATCTTCACCGAGTTGAGCCTGGATGGCGGCAACACCTGGCAGCCGCCCACGAACGGGCCGGCGCACGTTGAACTGCAGCGGGCCGCCATCCTCAACAAGTTCAACGTTCCCAATATGCCGCCGACCAACGGTCAATATAGTGCGCCGGGACCGATTCATTACACGATCGGCACTTCTGGTGTTGTGCTGAGCAATCTCGCGTTACAGAACATGCTCCCCTCGCAGCCGCTGCCGCCGCCGGGCCAGAGCCAGCTACAGACATTCGAGGCCACGGCGAACCTGATGGTTTCCCTGGATAATGGAAGGACGTTCATGTCCAACTCCGCCCCGGCAAGCGGTTTGGTGACGGTCAGCAATACCAGCCCGGGCGGCAGTTTGGGCCCAGCCTACTACAACACCGAGTTGCTTCAACTGAACATCTCCGGGGGCAACCTGCCGCCCGGACTTATGGTTCGGGAGAGCCCGAGCAAAGTCTCGCTGGGCCGCACTAGCAGTATCCAGGATACGGGCCCAACCGGCGGCTACCGCATCAGCAGTTTCTTCGATGTGTTCACCGAGTTGAGCCTGAACAACGGCCAGACCTGGAATCCAGTGGACAGCCCGTCCTCAGTCGCATTGTTCCCATGGCCATCCTACGCACCCTACGGCGTCACCTGTCCCTCGGACATTACCGTCTATGCGACGAGCCCCAGCGGCGCCATCGTAAACTATACCATCCCGCCCATAACGATCTTTCCGGACTGTCCACTCTGTTGCTTTAGCGCCGCGGGCGTCCCCCCCAGCGGCAGTCTCTTCCCGATTGGCACATCGACCGTGCACGTGACCGGCAGTGACGGCTGTGGCGAGCACCCAACTTGCTCGTTCATCGTCACGGTGCTGCAGCCGTTCATTTATGACGGTTTGGCCGATTCTGCCATTGCCAGGTGCATCCTCGTGAACAGCAACATTTTCACCACGAACCAATATCTGGTGCTCTCGAACCTCTTTTCCGACAGCTCCGACGGTGCTCACTTCAACCTCGGCGCCGCCCAATCGGTGTTCCTGAATTTTCTGCCCTTCCCCGCGACGGCGAATTGTCCCACCGACTACTTCACCACCGCCTTCGCTCCGTATGCCCAGGACCCGAATCATCCAATGGGTTCAGGCACTTATCTCGGCGGCATCAATCCCATGATCGGTGCCGACTTCTCTTCGCTGGGAGCTGACCATGTCATCCTCGAGGTCCACGATCCTGATGATGATCACCTGGTCTATTCCAACCGCTTTGTCAATAACGCCTTGATCCCCATTAATATCCTCTTCCCGCCGCCTTGCACCAACTATGGCAAGACCTCGTACACTTATGGTCAAACGGCCGATCATATATGCTACCGCTTCTGCATTTTCGGTTGCAACTGCCTCGGTACTAACTGTTACATCGAACGCGTCGCCTGCTTCCGCCCCGATATCGCCGTCCTGCCAGTCAACGCAGACTTGTCTGGCCTCGACCTCCGAGGCGCGGCCGCCAAACCGCCCGGGTCCTTCGCCATCCAAAGCACGGAGGTTGGCAACTTCGGCATGCGCCATCAAGCCCTCGGCCAAGCCACTTTCGACTCGCGCAGCGGTGTGCTGTTCCTGGACAACATCGGGGCCAACGGCCAGGATGGTGTCACCGTCAATCTTGGCATGGCTGGGCTGTACGACATGACGCTCGCCCCAACCATGTTGAGTAACGCTGGGACTTGCTGGGAAATGTTCGCCTACGGCAAGTTCAACGGTATGGAAAATGCCCCCGTCGGTATCGTCGGCCTCAGCCAACTCGGCCCGGGCAATGGCCTGCTGGTCCAGGATGATTTCAGCCCCATCAATTCCTCCAACACAGTGGTTTACGTCTACGATGCGGCCGGCAGATTGGTCAACACCTTCAACGAGCCTAATGGCCTCCTTGGCCGGTTGATGAATCAGGGCAACCTGACTGGCTGCGGCCTGCGCATCAAGCCGATGCCTGGATTCGATCTGCGGTTCGATTCCCCCTTTGTTTTCACGCCCCAGGTTGGCACCGGCGTGGCTACAGGTACTGAACTCCAAGTTTCCGCTGCCGGTCCCGGTAGTCTGGTCCCGTGGTTCACCGAATTTGGAGTCTCCGGTTGCGGTATTAACCAAATCGCCATTACGGGTGAAAGCGCCCAGCCCGTTCTGGCCGGCATTCTCAAGCGTACGGATGGCAGCTTCGAAATCGACGGCCAGGGCATGGCCGGTGCAATCTATCAACTGCAAATGACCTCCCGGCTCGGCTCCTCTGGAACCCAGTGGTCTCCCGTGAGCACAGCTACGGCCGGCCCCGATGGCTCGTTCCAACTCTTTGACACCAGCCCAGCTACTTTACAAAAATTCTATCAAGTGAGTCGCCAGGGCTTTTTCTACCACTAAAAGCGTGCGTAGCCGCCGCGGTAACGAGGCGGAGCGAAGTGGCGGCGGAGCAACGTGCGCCGCGCGTTACTGAACGTTGATTCCGTTATGCTGCGGGCCGGGTGATCCAATATTCGGTTTGCCTATCCCCACCGGCGTCTGGCCAATCCCGGTATTTGGTTTGCCGATCCCGGCTGGTGTCTGCCCGACCCCGACCGGCGTTTGCCCGATGCCGGTGTTGGGCCTGCCGATCCCGGTCGGCGGCTGGCCAATTCTACCCGTTGGCATTCCCAAGCCCGTCGGCGTCCGCCCAATGCCGGTATTCGGCCGGCCGATCCCCAAATTCGGTTCGCCAATTCCAATGTTGGGCGTGCCTATCCCCAGATTGGGCTGGCCAATTCCGAGATTCGGCTGGCCGATTCCGGTGTTAGGTTGGCCGATTCCGGCTCCAGTCGTTCCCGGATCGACCTCAACGTTATGCTCGCGAGGGCTTCTTCGCCCCCCCCCGATATGGCCTCGGCGACGGCCGCTTACCTCAGCGGATTGACCACTGATGCTTTCGCCCGCCACACCTCCACCCGGAGCAAACATGGCGTTGGTGACTGATTGGCCGTAAGGGGCCCACACCCCATCGTGGTAGGTTTCCCACTCATTGTTGTGCCAGAAGATGCTGGGCTGGCCGATGGCCGCGAAGTTTTCGTTGTTGGCGCCGCGCGCTCCGCACCAAATGTTCGCCACAAAAACCAACGATATGAGACCTATCCTCTTCATGTTGTTTCCCAACTCCTTTGTGCTCAGTTTAGCGCGCGGCGTTCTTTTCAAATCACCTGAACATCACCTCACTTGGCCAGTTCGTCAAACAGCCGCATCTCGCTTCTCAAACCAGCGAAACGTATAAACCGTGTGTAAAATGTTACACTATTTCCTCCTTGGGCCCCGTTCTATCTCCGTGCAGTCTAAACATTGCTTATGTCGCTTTGTCTATCCCTACCTGCTCTATTACGCCGTCGCGGCGGGCGAAGCCCAGCGCATTATCCGCACCTCCTGGATCCCGATGTTTCAGCAAGGCGTAATGTACGAAGGCGTGCGCCCCAAAATCCCGCACAACGGCTGGCAAGACCATTACACCAGCAATTCCGGCTGGCTGCTGGCTTCCATGCTCGGCCTTTATCCGGTTCCCGCCGCGCCCGGACAATTTAGCATCTCATCCCCGGCGGTCACAAAAGCAGTCATTCACAACGGCAAGCACCAGATTTCGGTTGAAGCGAAGAAGAACCATGGGGGCAACATTTACATTCGCTCGATCAAAGTGGATGGCAATGTGTATCCTTCGTACATGATTTCGGCCAAACGACTCGCTGGCGGCGCCAGGATCGAACTCGAAATGGACAGCAACCCCTCCTCCGGGTTGGGTCCCGTCTATCTCAGCTCAACCGATGGCTTTGTCTTGAGCGCTGAGCTGGTCTCAGCCTCACTGCTCAAATGCACGCTTGAGTCTCCGCTCCTGGAAGCAACCAGTAAGATCTACAGCCGTGCCAAACCTGCCAAAGTCCTGGTTAATGGCCGTGACGATTGCCAATGGACCTGCGACGAAACGAAAAAAATGGTTACGCTCCAAACCTCGGGAATGGCCGCAATAGAGGTGAACAGTGAGTAGTCATTCGGCCGACAATGAGCGCGCCTAAAACCATGCTTGGTGCTGTTCTCTACGGCGCGAAGGATTTGCGCGTCGAGACCTGCGCTGTCCCGGAGCTGGCTCCCGGACAAGTTCTCATCCGCGTGCGGCGGGCGGGTATCTGCGGTTCGGACCTGCACTACTTCGCGCATGGCTACTGTGCGGCCTTTGTGCCCACGCGGCCGTTCATTCTTGGGCATGAACTCATCGGCGAAATCGTCGCTCGCACCGAAGACGTCAACGTCCCGCCGCTTGGCGCGCGGGTGGTCGTCAATCCGGCGCGGCCATGCCGTTCCTGCCACTATTGCAACAGTGGTCGAAGCAATCTCTGTCCCCGCACCACCTTTCTTGGCAGCGCCAGCACCCGGCCACCCACCAATGGCGCCTTCGCGGAATTCGTCGCCGTCCGCGCCGATCAATGCCACCTTGTGCCGCCGCAACTTGACGACGCCCTGGGTGCGATGATGGAGCCGTTCGCCGTCGCCTTGCACGCCGTCAAACGTCCCGGCGCGATTGCCGGCAAGAGCGCCCTGGTCATTGGCGGCGGGCCCATCGGCTTGCTGGTCGCGCTGACTGCTCGAGCGTTCGGCGCAACTCCCGTCAGCCTGAGCGACATCGTCCCCGCGCGGCGTCAGAAAGCCCTGAACCTCGGGATCGATGTTGTCCTGGACCCTCTCGCTGCAACTTTGCCCCGGCAGGTTGTTGAAATCTCCCCGGGCGGTTTTGACGTGATTTTTGAGGCTTCCGGCGCTCCCGCCGCCCTCCGCCAGGCTTTTGATCTCATCCGGCCCGGTGGCGCTATTGTTCAAATCGGGACCCTCGGCACGGAGGACATCCCCTTGCCTGCCAACCAGGTGATGGTGCATGAGCTCCAGTTCCTTGGCAGTTTCCGCTACGGCGACGTTTTCGAAGAAGCCATCCGGCTGGCCGCCTCGGGTCGGGTCAACCTCCAGACTCTCATCAGCCAGGTCCTGCCGATGCGCGATATCTGCAAGGCCATGACCCTCGCCCTGGCCAAGGACAATGTGCTGAAGGTCCAGCTCCAGACATAAGGAGCTGAAGCCCCGCACGGGCGCTCCTATCCCGTTTGTTGGAAGTTGCAGGGTGCAAGCCGCCAGCCCTGCCGTCGCCAACCTGCAACCTGCAACTTTCAACCTGCAACCGGCTCCAAGTGCCTGGTTCCTTCTTTTGTGGCCATTTACCGCCTTTCCAGTTACAACACCTCCCAGCATGAGCGCTCAACCTTCTATCGCCGAGCGGCGGGCCAGACTACTGGAACGCCTCTTTCCCAAGGGCGTTCCCCGTTTGTGGTGCCCGCCCCTGACGCATTACGACAACAGCGGGGCGCTCGACCGGCATCGAATCGTCGCGCACCTGCGCCACCTTTCCAAACACGTTCGAGGCTTCCTCATTCCGGGCTCGACCGGCGATGGCTGGGAACTCACCTCGGAGGAGGTTCTACAATTGCTTGAGGTCACCTTGCCCGAGATCAAGACGTCCGGGGGTCATGTGCTCATCGGCGCGCTTGAGACGGACGCCGAGGAGACCTTCAAGGCCGTGCATCAAATTGCCGCTTGGCTCAAGTCACGCGCCGACGAGCCGCCTGTCGCCCCTCGCCCCTCGCCCCTGGCTCCTTCTCCGTCGGCCAGCCTCCCAACGCCCGTCTGCGGCTTTACCATTTGTGCGCCACGGGGCAAGGACGTCTCTCAGGAAGTCATGGGCCGGGCTTTGGCCGACGTCCTCCAAACGGGCCTGCCCATCGCCCTTTACCAGCTCCCCCAGATGACTCAAAATGAGTTCAGCGGCGAACTCGCATCCAACCTCGCCAGCCGGTTCGACAACTTCATCTTTTTTAAAGACAGCAGCGGCGCCGACCAGGTCATCCTTTCCGGCAAGGATCTTGAAGGCGTGTTCACGACGCGCGGCGGCGAAGGGGATTATGTGCGCTGGCCCAAGCTCGCCGGCGGGCCCTACGAGGGATTCCTGCTGGGTTCAGCCAACTGTTTCGCCGCCGAGCTTCGCCAAATGATCGAGGACATCTCCGCCGCCCGTTGGGACGCAGCCCGAAAAATGTCCGCGCGCCTGACCGGCGTGGTCAAGGAGGTCTCGCGCCTGGTCGCTCAAGTGTCCAGTGGTAACGCTTTCGCGAATGCGAATAAGGCCATCGACCACTTCTTCGCCCATGGACCTAAAGCCGCCTTTATTCCGCCCCCTCGCCTCCATTCCGGAAGCCGGTTGCAAAGCGAGTTAATCAGCACGACCGGTGAGATGCTCGCGCGCTACGAATTGATGCCCACCAGAGGGTACCTGGAATAAAGGGCGGAAGTGATGGAGTGCCAGACTCCATTTGACTCCTCCGGCGGTCCCGCCTTACTCTCCGTCTCACGATGGCTTCGCGCACCTTCCATGATACGGCCGTGCTTTTGCGCCCCACTGACAGCGTCGCCGTCCTTAAACGTCCGGTGAAAGCCGGCGATGACCTGCTCAACGGCTCGCTCCACCTCCCCATCGCGGAAAACATCAGCGCGGGCCATAAGGTTGCGCTGCGCGAAATCGCTCAGGGTGAGCCAGTGACCAAATATGGCCAAACCATCGGCTTCGCCCGTGGCCGCATCCTGCCCGGTCACCACGTCCACCTGCACAACCTGGCCATGAAGGAGTTTGGGCGCGACTACCAGTTCTGTGCCGACGCCAAACCGGTCGAGTACTATTCGCCCGACAAAATGCGCACCTTCCAGGGCTACGCTCGCCCCGGCGGACGCGCCGGCACCCGCAATTACCTCGCCGTCATTTCGAGCGTCAACTGCTCCGCCTCTGTTTCACATTACGTCCGCGACCGCTTTCGCACCGGGGACTTCCACCGTGATTTCCCCAACATCGATGGCGTTATTGCGTTCACCCATAAAGCCGGTTGTGCCATGGACCCCGGCAAGCCTCAGGAGATCCTCCAACGAGCCCTGGCCGGCATCGCCCGCCATCCGAATGTCTCCGGTTACGTGATGATTGGCCTGGGCTGCGAAGTCAATCAGGTCGAGGCCATCCGCAAAGTCCACCACCTCGATCTATGCCGGCCCGGCGAGTCCGCGCCCGAGTTTCTCAACATCCAAACTGCCGGCGGAGTCCGCAAGACCGTCGAAGCCGGTGTCGCCGCCGTCACTCGGCTGCTTCCCGGCGCCAACGCGCTTTGCCGCACCGCGCTACCGCTCAGCAAACTCGTTCTCGCGGAAAACTGCGGCGGCTCAGATGCCAACAGCGGCATCACCGCCAACCCCGCTCTCGGGGTCGCGTCCGATGAATTGGTTCGCTTCGGCGGCACTTCTGTGCTGGCCGAGACCCCCGAAATTTATGGGGCCGAACATCTCCTGACCCGGCGCGCCGTCTCGCGCGAAGTCGGCGAGAAACTTGTCGCGCTCATCCGCTGGTGGGAGGACCACGCCCGCCAGCATAATTGCTCGATCGACAACAACCCTTCCTATGGCAACAAGGAAGGTGGCCTTACGAACATTTATGAGAAGAGTCTCGGCGCCGTTGCCAAAGGCGGACAATCGCCTCTTGCGGCTGTCTATCAATATGCCGAACCCATTGTTACCCCGGGCTTTTGCTTCATGGACACTCCCGGTTACGACCCCGTCAGCATGACGGGCCTGGTCGCGGGCGGTTGTAACATCGCCGTCTTCACCACCGGCCGTGGCAGCGTCTACGGCTGCAAACCCGCCCCTTGCATCAAAGTTGCCACCAACAGCACACTTTATAATTGGATGCAGGAAGACATGGACATCAACGCTGGCACAATCCTCGATGGCACCGAAACCGTCGCCCAGGTCGGCGGCCGCATCTTCGAAAAGATCATCGCGGTGGCCAGCGGAGAGAAAACCAAAAGCGAACTGGCCGGCATCGGCGACGAAGAATTCGCCCCGTGGCCACTCGGCCCCACCTTCTGAAAAATACTCGTCACATCGGTCTTAATCGTCCTATCAATCCTATGCCAAACCCCCTCAGAACCATTCTCGGCCAGCCTTCCTGGCGGCTGGCTTCCCCCCAAATCGAAGCCTTCGTCTCCCAAATGGGCGGCCATATGGGACCCGTCACTTTTGACCGCCGCGGACAAAAACTTCGGCCTTACTCGGTCGCGCCTTGGACTGAGGAACGTTTCCATCCACCGCTCCAACCCATCATCCAGGCCCTGCGAGGAGACTTTTTCTGTTTGCCCTTCGGCGGCAACACCACGCCCTTTGGCCGGGAAAAACATCCTGTCCACGGCGAAACCGCCAACGCCCGCTGGCATTTTGAATCCCAACAAACCCGCGACAGCCAAACCTGCCTCCACCTCAGCCTTAAGACAAGGATTCGGCCGGGCCGCGTTGATAAAAGGCTCTTCCTCCGACACGGCCAAAACGTGCTTTACTCGCGGCACACGCTGTCCGGGATGCGCGGCCCGATGAACCTCGGCCATCACGCGATGCTTAAGTTCCCCGACGAGCCGGGTAGCGGCGTGCTCTCGACGAGCCCGTTTATCTACGCCCAGGTCTTCCCTGGCACATTCGAGCTACCCGAAAAACGTGGCTACTCGTGCCTCAAACCTGGCGCCGAAATCCTCTCCCTTGAATCCGTTCCTACGCTGGACGGAGCCACTGCCGACCTCACCCGCTACCCATCCCGCCGCGGCTTTGAGGACCTGGTCATGCTCGTCAGCGATCCCAAGCTCCCGTTCGCTTGGACCGCCGTCGCCTTTCCCAAACAACGGTTCGTTTGGTTTGCTCTCAAAAATCCGCGTATCCTGCGCGAGACGGTTTTTTGGATTTCCAACGGCGGACGCTATTATCCGCCCTGGAACGGGCGCCACGTCAACGTCATGGGCCTCGAAGAAGTCACCTCTTACTTTCATCTCGGCCTCGCGGAATCAGCGCGCAAAAACGCGATCGCCGAAAAGGGGTTTCCCACCTGTCTCAATCTGGATCCCACAACGCCTTTGGTCGTTCCCTATCTAATGGGCATCGCTAAGATTCCAGCCGGGTTCGATCGCGTCACTTCCATCGACTCAGCCCGGGACCACCAATCCATCACATTGCGCTCCGCCACGGGCAAACTCGCCACCGCCGCAGTAGATTTGAGCTTCCTGCTGACCGAATGACTGCCGATTCTCCCACCCGATTTTATCTTAAGGAGGAGGAGGTTGGTGTTTGGTGTTTTGATTACCTTCTCATCTTCTTGCGATACCCGGCCGTTGTGTGCCCTGTGCTCTTGCGAAAAACCCGCGCCAGATACTGCACCGAATGAAATCCCGTCTGCGCGCCGATCTGCTTGGTCGGGACGTCCGTCGTGGAGAGCAGCGTCTTGACTCGCTCCAGGCGCACGTGCTGGATTTCCTGGTGAATCGTCCGCCCCAGCACCCGTTTCAAGCGTGGCTCGAGGGCCGAACGCGATAGGCGCACGTGGCCCAGCACGTCGCTCACCAGGATATCCTCACAGGCATGGTGGCGGATAAAACCAACCGCCTGCGACACCGCCAGATCATCGGTGGCCAGCACGTCGGTCGATAGCCGGGTCACGATCCCCCGCGGCGGCACATGGAGCTCAGGCGCCGGCGCCTTCCGCCCGCTCATCAACCGGTCCAGCAACCCCGCTGCTTCATACCCAATCGCTTCCGGCCCCAAATCGACGCTGGTCAATGAGGGGTTCGAGAGGCTGCAGATGCAATCGTCGTTCCCCGCTCCAATCACCGCAATGTGGTCGGGTACCGGGATGCCCGCTCCTACGCACGCCCGCAACACTTGCAACCCGCGCGTGTCATTGCAGGTCATCACCCGCGCTGGCTTGGGTAGCGAGCGCAGCCAGCGGACCATCCGGGCCTGTTCCTTTCTCAATCCCGCGTTGCGTTCCGCCTCAAAAACGCTGCACGAAAGCCCGGCGGCTTCAAGGTATCGCTCAAAACACTCCGCCCGATGGTCCAGGGGCGGGTCGTGCCCCCGGGCGAAGCCGCAAAAGCCAAAATGCCGAAAGCCACGCTCGCGCAGGTGGTCGGCCGCGATGCGGGCCACTGCCTGGTTATCCGGACCGATCGACGGAATCCCGCTCAGCGTCAGAATCCGCCGCAACTCCACCACCGGCATTCCCAGTTCCAGCACCGCCCGGGCCGCCCGCCGGTTGCCAATCCGCGCCAGGATGCCGTCGCCTTTCCAGTTTTTGAGCCACTTGGGCGGCGGCTCGTCGGGCGCATGCGGTTCGAAATAAATCGTCCAACTGCCCCGATCATGCGTGTATTGCGCCACCCCGTGCAGCAACCCGCGTGCATAGGCGTTGGTCGCCTCAATCAATAAGGCAACATGTCTGGTGGCCGGCATAAATTTGAGGCTGAAAGGCGTGTATCTGGAATGATCACCTCCGAACCGTCGCTCTCACTGCGCCCGGCTGGTAGAGTCCGATATGGGAACCGCGTGGCGCCCCGGCGTCCAGGGCAGAATGTGAATTGGGCGCCTTGCTGCTCAACTTTGACTCTTCTGATATGAGCGGCCCAGGGCCATCTGGTGGTCGAACTAAATTCAGGAATAATTTGTTTTAGTCTTAAAGAAGGTTAAGGCCGCGATCGCGGCCAAAGTTTGGATGGGGGCGAACGGCAGGCAAAATGACGAGCCTGCGGCAGAGGAGTGTAGGCGCCCGGGGTGGTATGGAGGCTGGGGTTTCATGTTTGGTTGTGCGGTTGTCTGTTTTCGGCGCCGGCGGCAGTTGGCGACAGTGCGCCGGGTAGGCGCAGGCGGTTACCCGCCCGCGCCCCCTAAGAACCGTACGTGAAAGTTTCCCTTCATACGGCTCGAGCCCTCATAAAGCCGACCCTCTGTCACTTTGGGTCGACCCGCGGGGCAAGCCCCGCTTGGCAATACTGGTAGGTGGCCGCTATAACCCGTGGGACTTGGACTACAGGCCTCAGGACGCATCAACCAACGGGCGTTGGTCGTCATTTGCTTTTCCCGGTAAAAGCGGTTCCACGTGCTTTCTTGCCGTTTCGGACCAGACCGACGTGGGCATATCCAGCGCATTGCCGCCGGCCTTAGCTTCTTCGGTCCTCCCAAGGCTGTGTCCCCTCGACCCGCCTTGCGGTAAGGTCTGCCCGGTTGCGAACCGGGCGGGGTTAACAGCGTTTCCATGTTCTGCGGTCGTCACGGGATGATTTAGGTCCGCTCTGTACACCGGCAGTGCTACGCTACGCGTTGGGCGATAGAGGAACGCCCGAGCCTGACTGCTTACCTTTTGGTCCAAGCCTTAACCAGTCTCGTTTGGCTTGTTTACATTAACGATGCTTGCGAGCGTTCATTTAGTTTTGACCCTGTCATCCAATTCTAGCGCCTCCCCCGGATTGAGACTCCCAGGTTTGGCTCCATTGTCCGGAAGGCTCCAGACCCCACGACGCAGCGCGTCGGGCGCCTGCTTCCGTAGAATACCTGTGGCGAGACACAGGGCTTAATCATGAACTATTCATTTTGTTAAGCAGTGACGGCCGCAACTTCATGTCGCGACCTCTACTATATATTGTGCGACGGAAGCTGTCTGACGGTGGACAGGAGGAGTTTTGTGCACGATTGATTTCGGTAAGCCTGCCTGTTTCCATGGGTTTAGGAAGGCAGAGGTTCGAATTGTTGTCGAGAATAATCAGAGAAATTGAGATTCGAGATTTGAGAGGCAGGGGGGCACGTCGGCTCGCCGCCATAAGCCAAAAATATACTTGACGTGATGACTCAAAAAGTATAAAAAGGAAACCAGCTTTTACACTGTTTTATGCTCGGCGTGAGCCAGCGGGCCGTCCAAACTTCCAGGCTGGGCGCGGGAACCGTCATCCGCTCTCCCGGGCAGACGAACGCGACCGCCAAACATGGCCCAATCGAGCCTGCCACGCGCTTTATGAAACAAACGATACACTTCTCGGCCCGGAGCGGCCGCCGCGCCGGCTTCACCCTAATCGAGTTGCTCGTTGTCATCGCCATCATTGCCATCCTGGCCGCGATGCTGTTGCCCGCCCTCAGCCGTGCCAAGCAAAAGGCGGCGCAGGTCCGCTGCATCAGCAACATCAAACAGCTCATCCTGGGCAACCAGATGTACCTGGACGAAAACCGCGGGGAGTTCGCCGCGTGCGCCTCACGCGCCACCTATGGCTACCATAAAGAGGACTGGATTTACTGGCGCTTGGCCCCGGGTTACCCGGACGTCACGAAAAGCCCGATCGTTACTGGTTTGGGTGTCATCAACAGCAACCTATTCAGGTGCCCAATGGACTGGGACAATTCCGCGCGCATCGCCGACGGGGGTCCTCCCGGCAGCGACCCGGGCCCCTACATGTATAGCTATACTATGACCAGTTACGGTCCCGACGGCACCTTCTACCCAGGTCTCACCACGATTGTTGATGGTACGGTCGCTCACGTTTTTAAAATCACTGCCGTCCTTGGCGCTTCTCACAAAATCATGTTCGCCGAAGAGCAAGCCAGTCACTCCGCTGCCGAAAGCTACCAACCCAACAATACCGGCTCCTCGATCATCAATGATGGGCGCTTTCTGGCCACCGGCGACAGCATCACGATCCGCCATAACAAACGCGGCATCGCGGGCTTCGTCGATGGTCATGTCGAACCGGTCCTTCCTAAATTCTGGCTCGCTCAGGACGCTGCCGGCATTTACATCAACCTCGACCCCACCCGCGCTCCTTAGAAACAGCCCGAGATACTATGACTCGATTCCTGGTTATTGTGTCGGTCGCTCTGCTGTTGGCCCCGACCTCCTGCGGCCACAAACAATCCGCTCCTCCGGCCGCTACGCCCGAAACGCAGGCCCAGCCTGCTGCCGCAGAAACTGCTCAACCGCAGCCCCTGGACGGGCAAGTGGATGCCTTCATGACTGGTCAACTCCGCATCTTCGTCCAGCAGAATGGCCGCTTGCCCAAAGACTTTGCCGAGTTCTCCCACGCCCGGCTTGACAGTGTCCCCCGCACGCCGCTTGGCATGAAATGGGCCATCGACCTCGCGACGCAGGAGGTCAAACTCGTCAAAGAATGAGCTGCGCCCGAGCCTCGTAGTCGTGGGCAACTTTATTGCGGGGGCCGGTTGTCTGCCAGCGTTGGACTATCCTGCCCGGGCTTGCTTTTCCTGATATTGAATTTCGCGCCGAAATTGCCGCGCTCGCGCCAGCCCAGATAAAACTCCACATGCTGGCTTTTGTATGACACAAACAGCAGTCGCAATCTCTTGTACTTTGTTACTGCGATATTCCATCCGCCATGCGGATTTCCAATGGACTCCGGATATTTTCCGCTTCGGACGGTCTCACGATCCGAGACTCCGATGACATAAAAATCAAAGTTATGGCACGAATTCCGGGTGTTCCACTTCAATTTTCTAGCCCGTTTCCCGGGCAGATAATCTTCGGGCGGAACCGGGTCCTCGTTGTTTTTGAGCCACCAGATCGGGTTTGCCTTTTGATACCAATGAAAGCTCGGCGGGTCCGGGGACGTCACCATCCGCACGCTATGCCAGGCCGCGTTGGTCCCGCCATGCGCGTCATTCCATTCCTTTGCCGTCGGATATCGCCGCGCATCCAGCGACCGACACCCAGTGATCAACAGCGGCAAGAGCAGCAAGCCTGGAGATATTCTTTTCAACCTAAAACCGACTCATTCTATAAGAAGTCTGCTTGAATAAAGGTTGCTTTGTCAATGCGTGGACGAACGGGCCGTGTTTTTCCTTTACTATACGCTAAAATTTGTAAAATGAAATATTGCATCCACGAACGATTCGAGTACAGACTATTTAAATTTTAGTTTGAACGACCCTGGAGACAGTGAACTCTCCTGAGAATGACCAGCAACGAATCTGATATGAACAGCGATGACGGCCAGGACCGGCGCAGCCGGCCCCCTGGCAAACAGGGCCTTTATGACCCGCAGTTTGAGCATGAGTCCTGCGGGGTGGGCTTTGTCGTCAATATCAAGGGCCGGAAATCCCATGGCATTATCCAGAACGCCCTTCAGGTTCTGCTGAATCTCGATCACCGCGGCGCCTGCGGCTGCGAGGCTAATACCGGCGACGGCGCCGGCATCCTCATCCAGCCCCCGCATGAGTTCTTGCGGCTCGTCGCCAAAGAAGCCCGCGTCCGGCTCCCCTCGGCCGGCGATTACGGCGTGGGCATGGTCTTCCTCCCGCGCGACGCCGCCCAACGCGCCGAGTGCGAGAGGGCCTTTGCCGGTATCGTCGCCGAAGAAGGCCAGAAGCTCCTCGGCTGGCGCACGATCCCGACCAATAATGGTTCGCTCGGGGCCACCGCCAAAGCCTCCGAGCCGTTCATGCGCCAGGTCTTCATCGGCCGCAGCTCCAAGCTCGCCGATGACATGGCCTTCGAGCGTAAACTCTACGTCATCCGCAAGCGCGCCGAAAACGCCATCTGTTACTCGGGCAAAATCAAGGGCGGCGATTTCTTTTACTTCTCCAGCCTGTCCTTCAAGACGGTGGTTTATAAGGGCATGCTACTGACCACGCAACTGCGCGAGTATTATCCCGACCTGTCGCATCCGGCGATGGAATCCGCCCTGGCCCTGGTCCACTCCCGTTTCAGCACCAACACCTTCCCAAGCTGGAATCGCGCCCACCCTTATCGCTACATGGCGCACAACGGGGAGATCAACACCCTGCGCGGCAACATCAACTGGATGCATGCGCGCCAGGCGATGTTCGAGTCCGACCTCTTCGGCGACGACATCAAAAAGGTTTTGCCGATCGTCTGCACGGACGGCAGCGATTCCGCCATGTTCGACAATTGCCTGGAGCTGCTCGTCCTGGCTGGCCGTTCGTTGCCGCACGCCATGATGATGATGATCCCCGAGCCGTGGACCAAGCACGAGAGCATGAGCTCGGAGAAAAAGGCCTTCTACGAATACCACTCCTGCCTGATGGAACCCTGGGATGGCCCTGCCTCCATCGCCTTCACGGACGGCAGGAAAATCGGCGCTGTGCTCGACCGCAATGGCCTGCGCCCCTCCCGCTATTACGTCACTAAAGACGACCTCGTCATCATGGGTAGCGAGGTTGGCGTTCTGGACGTCCCCGCTGACCGGGTTCTGCAAAAGGGCCGGCTCCAGCCGGGTCGCATGTTCCTCATCGACACCGAAGAGGGCCGCATCGTCGCTGACGAGGAACTCAAACACAAGATTGCTACCCAGCACCCTTACCGCGCATGGCTGGAAGAGAACCTCATCCGCCTGGCGGATCTGCCCGACCCCGGCATTCTACCCGAGCCGAACCACAACACGGTTACGCAGCGGCAGCAGGCCTTTGGCTATTCCTTCGAGGACTTGCGTATCCTCATGGCCCCCATGGCCCGCGAAGGCGCCGAGGCCGTCGGTTCCATGGGTACCGACACCCCGCTGGCGGTCCTCTCGAACAAGTCCCAACCGCTGTTCAACTATTTCAAGCAGCTCTTCGCCCAGGTCACCAACCCGCCCATCGACTGCATCCGCGAAGAAATCATCATGTCCACCGAGACCGCCATTGGCTCAGAGCGCAACCTGCTCAAGCCCGGTCCCGAACACGCGCGGCTCATCGAGCTCAAATCGCCCATCCTCACCAACGAAGAGTTTGCCAAACTTAAGCACCTGGACCTGCCCGGCTTCAAATCCGTTACCTTGCCCATCCTGTTCAAGGTGGCCGACGGCCCGGGCGGCCTCGAACGAGCCATGAACAGCTTGTTCCACAAGGTCAACAAGGCCATCAAGGACGGCTACAACGTCGTCGTCCTCTCCGACCGTGGCGTCAACCAGGAGTGGGCGCCTATCCCGTCGTTGCTCGCCGTCGCCGGTGTCCACCATCACCTGATTCGCGAAGGCACCCGCACGCGCATGGGCCTGGTGCTCGAATCGGGTGAGCCGCGTGAGGTTCACCACTATGCGCTGCTCATCGGCTATGGTTGCGGCGCCATCAATCCGTACCTCGCTTTCGAGACCCTCGATGACATGATTCGGCAGGGCCTCCTGACCGGCATGGACCACAAGACCGCCTGCAAAAATTACCTTAAGGCAGGTATGAAAGGCGTCGTCAAGGTCATCTCGAAGATGGGTATCTCGACCATCCAGAGTTACTGGGGCGCGCAAATCTTCGAAGCGGTTGGTCTCAAACAGGATTTTATCGACAAGTACTTCACCTGGACTCCTTCCCGCGTCGAAGGCGTCGGTGTTGACACCATCGCCCAGGAAGTTCTCACCCGGCATCAGCGCGCGTACCCGGACCGGCCCGTCAACGGCCACGTGCTGGATGCCGGCGGCCAGTATCAATGGCGCGAGGACGGCGAGTATCACCTGTTCAACCCGCAGACGATCCATAAACTCCAGGCAGCCGTCCGCACCGGCAGCTACAAAATTTTCAAAGAGTACTCCAGCCTGGTCAACGAACAGAACCGCAACCTGGCGACTTTGCGTGGCTTGCTCGACTTCAAAAAAGTCAAGCCCGTGCCGATCGAGGAAGTCGAGTCAGTTGAGAGCATTATGAAGCGCTTCAAGTCCGGCGCGATGAGCTACGGCTCGATCAGCCAGGAAGCCCATGAGACCCTCGCGATTGCTATGAACCGCATTGGCGGCAAGAGCAACACTGGCGAAGGTGGCGAAGACCCGGCCCGGTATGTCCCGCTGCCAAACGGCGATTCCAAAAACAGTGCGATCAAACAAGTCGCCTCCGGTCGCTTCGGCGTTACCAGCCAGTACCTCGTCAAAGCCAAAGAACTCCAAATTAAAATGGCCCAGGGCGCAAAGCCAGGGGAAGGCGGCCAATTGCCGGGCCAAAAAGTGTATCCGTGGATTGCCAAAGTCCGCTTCTCCACGCCCGGGGTCGGCCTAATCTCTCCGCCGCCCCACCATGATATCTACTCGATTGAAGATTTGGCCGAACTGATCCACGACCTCAAGAACGCCAATCATCACGCCCGCATCAGCGTCAAGCTTGTCGCTGAAGTCGGCGTTGGCACCATTGCCGCCGGCGTCGCCAAGGCCCACGCCGATGTTGTCCTCATCAGCGGATATGATGGCGGCACCGGCGCTTCGCCCCAGACCGGAATCAAACATGCCGGCATCCCGTGGGAACTGGGCCTGGCGGAAACCCACCAAACCCTCGTTCTCAACGACCTTCGTTCGCGCATCATTGTCGAGACCGATGGCCAGATGAAGACCGGTCGCGATGTCGCGATCGCCGCGTTGCTCGGCGCCGAAGAGTTCGGTTTCGCCACTGGCCCCCTCGTCGCCATGGGCTGCATCATGATGCGCGTCTGCCACTTGAATACCTGTCCCGTCGGTGTGGCCACTCAGGACCCCGAACTGCGTAAGCGGTTCGTCGGCCAGCCTGAACACGCGGTTAACTTCATGCGTTTCATTGCCGAGGAGGTCCGGGAACTGATGGCCCAGCTTGGTTTCCGCCAAATGAACAAGATGATCGGACGCTCCGACCGCCTCGAAGTTAAAAAAGCCGTCGACCATTGGAAGGCCAAGGGCCTGGACTACAGCAGGATTCTCTTTCAACCCGAGGTGCCGACGTCGGTCGGACGTTTCTGCCAGATTCCCCAGGACCATGGCCTCGAAAAGTCGCTCGACAATACTGTTCTGCTTCGCCTCTGCGCTCCGGCCCTCGAACGGCGCGAGAAGGTCATGGCGGTGCTGCCCATCCGTAATGTCAACCGCGTTGTCGGCACCATTCTCGGCAGCGAAGTCACCCGGCGATGGGGAGCCGAGGGCCTGCCCGAAGACACTATTGAAATGCATTTTAGCGGCAGTGCTGGACAAAGCTTCGGTGCGTTCATGCCCAAAGGCTTGACCTTCTTCCTGGAAGGCGATGCCAACGATTACCTCGGCAAAGGTCTGTCGGGCGGCAAAATCATCGTCTTCCCGCCGGAGCTTTCCACCTTCGTGCCCGAGGAAAACATTATCATCGGAAATGTCGCTTTCTATGGCGCGACCAGCGGCGAAGCCTACGTGCGCGGCATGGCGGGCGAACGCTTCTGCGTCCGCAACAGCGGCATTACCGCTGTTGTCGAGTCCGTCGGCGACCACGGCTGCGAGTACATGACCGGCGGACGCGTGGTGGTCCTCGGCCCTACCGGTCGCAACTTCGCTGCCGGCATGTCGGGCGGTATCGCTTACGTGCTCGATGAGACCGGCGATTTCCCGCGCCGTTGCAACCAGCAAATGGTCGCCCTGGAAAAACTCGAAGACCCGGACGAAATCGAACAGGTCTGGAAGATGGTCCAGCGCCATCAGACCTATACCCGCAGCGCTCGTGCCTCCAACATCCTCGCCGATTGGGAGCGCCTCATGCCGAAATTCGTCAAGGTCATGCCCAAGGATTACAAGCGCATCTTGCAATCGTTGAAAAGAGTCCAGGATGCCGGCCTCAGCGGCGACCAGGCCATCATGGTCGCCTTCGAAGAAAACGCCCGCGACGTGGCCCGCGTCGGCGGCGGCTGATCTGTAATGATCTGTAAACGCGAAATCCGAATGCCGAACGAAGGCCGAAATCTGAATGCCGAAAAGCATCGCATCCGTGCAGCCGAGACTTTTTCGCAAGGGAAATTCTTCGGAATTCGGATTTCGGCCTTCGTTCGGATTTCGGCCCTCGGAATTTGGAATTCGGAATTTGTTGAGAACTCAGGAAACAACTAGCAAGAAAAATGGGCAAACCCACCGGCTTCATCGAATATCTCCGCGAGCTTCCCCTGGACCGCTCGGCTCTTGAGCGCATCCGCGACTGGAACGAGTTCCACCTCCACATGGAGGAGAAAAAGCTCCGCGAACAAGGCGCCCGCTGCATGGATTGCGGCATCCCCTTCTGCCACACCGGGTCCCTTCTCAACGGCATGGCCTCCGGTTGTCCCATCCACAACCTCATCCCCGAATGGAACGACCTGGTCTATCGCGGCCTGTGGAAGGAAGCCCTCGAACGCCTCCATAAGACCAATAATTTCCCCGACTTCACCGGCCGCGTCTGTCCGGCCCCCTGCGAAGGTTCCTGCGTGCTCGGCATCAACGCCCCGCCCGTCACGATTAAGAACCTGGAGTGCGCCATTATTGACCGCGGCTTCGAAGAAGGTTGGGTCCTGCCCGAACCACCCCAGGTCCGCACTGGCAAAAAAGTCGCTGTCGTGGGGTCCGGTCCCGCCGGTCTCTGCGCTGCGGCCCAGCTTAACAAAGCCGGCCACCTGATAACGGTTTTCGAGCGCGCCGACCGCGTCGGTGGCCTCCTCATGTACGGCATCCCGAACATGAAGCTCGATAAAGAGCAAGTTGTGCTGCGCCGCATCAAGCAGATGGAAGCCGAAGGGATCAAGTTCATTGCGAACACAGAAGTTGGCGGCAATTATCCGGCGGAAAAACTCTTGAAGGAATTCGACGCTGTCGTCCTCTGCACCGGCGCCACCAAACCGCGCGATCTGCCCGTCGAAGGCCGTAACCTCAAAGGCGTCCATTTCGCGATGGATTTTCTCACCAGCAACACTCGTAGCCTCCTGGAACGTCATCGTAACGGCAATTTCATCTCCGCCGACGGCAAGGACGTCATCGTCATTGGCGGAGGCGACACCGGCACCGACTGCGTCGGAACCTCCATGCGCCACGGCTGCAAAAGCCTGGTCCAGCTCGAAATCCTCCCGCGCCCTCCCATGGATCGCGCCGCGGACAATCCCTGGCCCGAGTGGCCGAAAGTGTACCGCCTCGATTACGGCCAGGAGGAGGCCGCGGCTAAATTCGGCGCCGACCCGCGCGTCTATGTCACCACAGCCAAGAAGTTCATTGGCGATACCAACGGGTGGGTTAAAGAAATCATCACCGTCCAGATCCAATGGGAGCGCAACGACAAAGGCCAATTCGTTCCCAAAGAAGTCCCCGGCACCGAACAGGTTCGGCCGGCCCAGCTCGTGCTCCTGGCGATGGGTTTCCTCGGCCCCGAACAACCTTTGCTCGACGCGTTGAAAGTCGAACGCGACCCGCGCACCAACGTCAAAGCCGAGTTCGAGAAATACTCGACCAGTGTCAAGGGTGTTTTCGCCGCCGGCGATTGCCGCCGCGGCCAGAGCCTGGTCGTTTGGGCCTTCAACGAGGGCCGTGGCGCCGCCCGCGAGTGCGACCGCCACCTCATGGGGCAAACGAACCTGCCGTGATCGGCAGTTATTTCTAGTAGCCACTCAGTGCCCTTACGCCCCCGGGAGCCGCCCTGTACCGCACTGGAGTGAACGGGAAGCCGAGAGTCGAGGTCTCAAAATTGATCCCCCAGCCCTTCGGATTTCGGCCTTCTTTCGGCCTTTGGAATTTGGCCCTCGGATTTTCTGTGTAACCTCCCGCTGGCTTGCATCGTATTCCTTGGTGAATCGAAGAAACCTCTCGAGCAATCAAAGAAAGAACAACAAATGAACCTGACACGGTTGAAAATGCCCCTCTACGCCACTTTTCTGGCTGCGACCACCCTGAGCTCACTGGCCTCTCCCATGAACCGCGCCGATGTGGCCGCCGACCCAGCCTGGCTGGCCCACCTCGATTGCGACCGCCTGCGTGCCACTGCCATCGGCCAATACCTCCAAACCGAAATGGAAAAACCCGAGGCCCAGAAAAAACTGAGTGGTTTCCAGGCCATGGTAGGGTTCGATCTGCGCACTCAACTCCACGGTCTGACACTCTACAGCACCGGCGGTGCGCCCGAAGACGGCGTCTTGCTCGTTTATGCGGATTTTGACCCCGACCGCCTCGTCACACTGGCCCAGGCGGCACAGGATTCGCAAAGCACCAACTACAAAAAACACGTCATCTACAACTGGATCGATGACAAAAAGAAGCCCCAAAATGGCGTCCAACCCCGCGTCTATGCCGCAATCCAAGGCAAGCGCATCGTTTTTGCTCAACGCGAAAATCGCGTCGCTGAGGCGCTCGAAGTGCTCGATGGCACCACCTCAAGCCTCGCTGCCGGTGACACTTTCTCGCCACTGGGCGCCGCCGGAGATACCAGTTTCATCGAGGCTGCCGCTCGCAAGACTGACTTGTTGGCGGCCGATCCCAAGGCGGCTATTCTCAGGCTCTCGAAAGTGGTGCGCCTGCAAATCGCGGTGTCCCAGGCGAAGGTAAATGCCAAGCTGACCCTGGAAGCCAATGACGACGAGGTCGCCAGCCAGATCACCACCATCGGCCAGGGTCTGGTCGCCTTGATGAAATTGCAGAAGGAAAAACCTGAAGCGCTCAAAATAGCCGAAGGGCTCACTCTCAAACAGCAAGGCGCCAGCGTCCAGGCAAGCCTTTCGCTCCAGGCCAATGAGGTGGTGGACATGATGAAAGCCGATGCCGCGCGTAAAGCCCAAAAGCAGGTTAAATGAGTTAACTGCGTTGAATCGGTTAATTGCGTTGAATGGGTTAATTGACCTTTCAGGAGCTCAAGGAGCTGCGTAATTCAGAGTCTCGGGCTCCTCTTCATTTAACTTTTTTAACTCAATTAACTCATTTAACCTTTCAAACACAGTGGCCGACGAACTCCAATCTCTTTCTGACGAGGACCTGGCCCGCCAGAGCCAGGCCGGCTCCCTAACTGCTTTCGAAGAGTTGGTCTATCGCTACGAACATCGAATCTACGGCTTCGTGTTCCAATGGTGCCGCAACGACGCCGATGCCCGCGAGGTGACGCAGGATACTTTCGTGAAAGCATTCCAGGCTATCGCCCAGTTTGACGGACGGCACGCGTTCACCTGCTGGCTCTTCACCATCGCGCGCCGCAAATGCATCGACCGTCACCGCGCCGCGCCGCCCCTGATGGAAGAAGCGATGCCCGAGCTTGTTGATGCCACCAACCCGGCGGAATCGCTCTCCCAACTCGAGGAGCGCCAAAATCTTTGGCTGGTGGCGCGGCAGCAGTTGCCCGCACTCCAATTCCAGGTCCTTTGGCTCAGGTACGTCGAAGAGATGGCCGTCGCCGAAATCGCCCAGACTCTACGCAAAACGCAAACCCATATCAAAGTGCTGCTGTTCCGCGCCCGCCGGACGCTGGCCCGTGAATTCACTTTGCATCCGCTGCACGAGGGCTCAGCGTTCGGGTCCGAAAAGGCTGACCTGTGGAGGGTTATCAGCGTGGAATCGGTTTCCGGTACAACTGCCGTGCGATCTGCCGTCCAATCCGCCGAGTTTCCACAGCGCACCGCAATTCAGGGTTCACGTTTTGCGTTTTACGCTTATGAAATCCTGGTTCACAAAGCTTAGAATCTCCTTTGCCTTGGATTCCGACAAACCGCTTTCACCGCGTTTGCGGGAAAGAATCAATCGTTCAGATGAGCTCCGCCGATTTGCCCAAAGCTCGGCTAGCATGGACCGCACTTTGCGAGCGACACGGCCCAGGGTGGAGGCTCCGCCGTCCCTCCACACCGCTCTCATGCGCGCCCTTGGAACCAGCCGGCGCCCGGTGTGGCGGAGCAGGTCCCTGATGTTACGCTGGGCGCCCGCATCGACGCTGGCAGGTTTGCTTATCCTGAGCGTCCTTTGGCTCAATCACCGTCCTCCTGCGCCCACCACTCCTGCGCTCAATGCCAATCCCCAAAGTTTAACGCAGGATGTCCTCGAGGTCGGCGAGCAAATGGCCTCCACCATGCCCGACGCCCTTCTGGCCCCGCTCTCCGAAGAGTTACAGCGGCTCAACCGCGACCTCGACCAGACCGGTCAGTTTTTCCTGACAAGCCTCCCCTAAAACTCTTCTAAAAGTCCTTGACAACCCGCGCCTTGGCCTTGTTACCCTTTCCACGGTTGGGTGTCCGGTCGTTTTCTTCAGCGGGATTCCCCATCCCCACCTCCTTGGCGACCGGGTACCCGGCCATTGTTTTGATTATATGAAAGACCAGCAGGCCCCCCGCAGATGGCCGCTCCTTTCGCGGCTGCACTTCGCGCGGATGAAAGGCTGGAAAGCCCGGCGGTTCGGTCAAGCCCGCCATGGCTCTGCCGTTTCCCAACCAGGTTCCATCCCAGGCATGACTGGCTTCAGTCCTCGCGCTGCCGTACTGGAGCGACTGCCGGCGCCAGACAGGAAGTTCCTGCTCGAACTCGCGCGCGAAACCCTGGGTCGGTTGGCAGTGCCCGGCTCTTCTCCAAATCTGATGCGTGAGGTCCCGCCCAGCTTGGAGGAAAAGCGGGCTTGTTTTGTCACCTTAACCAAGGCCGGCCAATTGCGCGGCTGCATTGGCCAGGTCTTCTCTCACGTGCCGCTGTATCAGGCCGTCATCGATAATTCCCGCAGCGCCGCTCTGCGCGACCCGCGCTTTGCACCGGTTCAGTTCGGCGAAGTGGACCAGGTGAAAATCGAGATTAGCCTGCTGACCGAACCGGAACCGTTACGGTTCAGTTCACCGCAGGAGCTGTTGGAAAAGCTGCAGCCGCTTGAACACGGCGTCCTGCTGCAGATTGATGGCCATCTCGCCACTTTCCTGCCTCAGGTGTGGGCGCAGGTACCCGATAAGACCGAGTTCATGGGCCGCCTGTCGCAAAAGGCCGGTTACTTGGCGTCCGATTGGCGAGGCAAGCAGGCCTCGGTCTCCATCTACCGGGTCGAGTCTTTCGGAGAGAACTGACTTGCGGCCATAACCCGCACCGGTTGCCCGTTGTTGAGGGTCATCTTGCTCGCCAAAATGACCGGTTCATTCGGCGCGATCCCTTCCAGGATTTCCACCGCCCCGCCGTCGCTAATGCCGGTCCTCACCGGAACTCGGTTCGCCCGATCTCCCGCGACCGTGAAAACTGCCGTGCCCGCCTTCTCAAAGAGCACGGCGTCGATTGGGAGCAGCAGAGCGTCTTCATGCTTTTCAACCCCGATTCTTACCGTGGCGTACATTCCCGGACGCAAGTCGTTGTTCGCGTTCTCCAGATCGATTTCTGCGAGCATCGTTCGGGTGTCTTCATCGAGGGCCTGGGCGAAGCGCGAAACGGAGCCCTCGAAGGTCCGGCCTGGCAACTCCTCCACGCTCACTTTGACCGGGAGGCCCTTCTTAATTCGCGGGACTTCTGGCTCCGGGACGGCGACCTGGACGCGGACGATTTTGAAATCCGCCAGCGTAACCAGCGCGGCATTTTGAGCGGCGCTCCCGGACGCGGCCGCAGGCACAAACGCGCCCGGATCGACCATGCGCCGCGTGATAACGCCCGGAAACGGAGCCATGATGCGCGTGAAGTCGAGCAGGGTTTGGGCGCGCTCAAGATTCGCCTTGGCCATAGCTGCCCTCGCCTTGGTCGTATCAACCTCCTGGCGCACAACCAGATCCGGCGCCTTTTTCTGCGCTTCGGAAGCGCGCTGGTAGTCCAGAGCGGCGATTTCGGCCTCCGCCTGGTAACGGGCTTGGTCTGCCATCAGCTCCGGAACCTCGATCTCGGCCAGCAGGTCGCCCTCCTTGACCTCATCCCCTTTATCGACCGTGATCTGTTTTAGATACCCGGTGACTTTGGAGTAAAGCGTGGCTTGCTGGTTGGCTACGATCACGGCGGGCAGAACGACGCTTCGCGTGATGCTTCCCCTCGTTGGCTCGACCAGTTTTACTACGACCGGAACTCCCGCCTCTTTGCCCCGCGTGGATTCGCCCGGTCTGCAGGCGGAAAGTGCGAACAAAACCATGAGCCATGAGACGCCGAGCGTTAAATAGGTCAAATTAGCGAAACGAAGTGGAGCAGCCCGAAACGTTCGTCCTCGTAGCGTAGAGTGCCTCAAAGGGTAGGCCTCCCCATCTATCCTGACTAACCCATTTAACCCTTCGGTCTTTCCTGGTTTCATATTGCTTGTCCGGAGGCCGGTTGCGCGTAGTGTGCGCTTTCGGGATCAGTCGGGTCCAGCGAGTTCGATCTGCGGCTGCTCGTATGCCGTGCCAGCGCGAAAACGCACGGCAACACCAGCAGCGTTGCGACTGTGGCTGCCGCCAGGCCCCCAATGACGGCCCGCCCCAGTGGCGCCGTCTGCTCTCCCCCGGCGCCCAGCCCAAGCGCCATCGGTGTCATGCCGGCAATCATCGCCAGGCTCGTCATCAGGATCGGGCGCAAGCGTGTGCGCGCGCTCTCCAAACCGGCCGCCGCCGCTTCTGCGCCCGCGAGCCGGTTTCTCTCGGCAAACGTAACCAGCAGGATGGCGTTGGCCACCGCCACGCCAACGGACATGATCGCGCCCATGAATGATTGCAGGTTGAGGGTTGTCCCCGTCAGCCACAGCGCCAGAGCCACCCCGGCTGCCACCGCGGGCACGGTCGAAACTACGATTACAGAAAGTTGGACGGATTCGAAGTAGGCGGCCAACAGCAGGAAAATGACGACGACAGTCACCAGCAGGCCGGTGCGCAAACCATCCAGCATTTGCTCCAGTGGAATGATCTGCCCCCTTACGTCCACTCGCGTTCTTGGCGGCGGTTCCCCCGCTCGCGTGAGCGCTGCCCGCACCTGCTCGGCCACGCTGCCGAGGTCCACCTCGGCGATGTTGGCCGTGAGCGTAATCATTCGTTGCATATTATAGCGTTCGTATTGCCCGATGGTGGTGCCGTCCGTCACTTTGGCTATATTTCGCAGCAGGATCGATTTTCCTTCCTTGTTGCCGACGGGAACATTTTTCAAGTCTTCCAGGGATCCCAGCTTTTCCTGTGGCACCTGGACCTGCAGTTGGTAGCTGACACCGGAATTGGGGTCCGCCCAATAATTGGGGACAGTGAAACGGCTTGAGGTGGTGGCGGCCACTAGCGACCGGGTCGTATCGGCCGTCTTGACCCCCATGAGACCGGCGCGTTCGCGGTTAATGGCAACGTCCAGCGTCGGATAATCCAGCGCCTGGCCGAAATGAATGTCGCGAAGCGCAGAGATGTGGGTGAGTTGCTCGCGAATTTTCTCGGCGTATTCCCGGCTGGCCAAAAGATTGGGTCCGCTCACGGCGATTTCGATTGGGGTCGGAGCCCCAAAACTCATCACCCGGCTCACGATGTCGCCGGGCTCGAAGGAGAACGCCACGTCGGGGAATTGGCGGGCGAATTTTTGCCGGAGCCGTTCTTTGAGCGACTCAATCCGGACGGGCGCGCCTTGGTTGAGCTGCACCTGCAAGACGCCTTCTTCCGGCCCGCCATTCCAAAGATGAATGAGATTGATCGGGTAGCTCGCTCCGTGAACGCCAATTAACCCGAGCGTCAGGGCAATGTTTGTGCTGCCGGCTTCCTCCTTAATGCTGTCGAGGACCTTGAGCGCGAGCGCTTCCGTGTTCTCCACCAGTGTGCCCGTGGGGGCTCGCAACCGCAGTTGCAGTTGGCCCTCATCGACCTTGGGGAAGATTTCTCTGCCCAGGCGTCCGCCCACCAGATAAATGACGGCGCCCGCGGTGAGGAGATAAACCCCTATCACTGCCCACCGAAAACGGATGGCGCCGTGGACCGCTTTGGCATAGTTCCCTTGGAACCGGCCGAACATGCCGGGTTTGGCCGTCGCCTCCTTCTGTTCGGCATCGTGGCGCAGCAGCCACACGGACAGAATCGGGACCAGCGTGCTGGAAAGAAAAAACGAGGCCACCATCGAAAAGCCCACCGCGAGAGCCAGCGGCACAAAAAGGGCCTTGCCTGCACCCACCATGAAAAACGCCGGAATAAAAACCGAGAGAATACAAAGCATCGCCAGCAGTCGGGGCACCGCCGTTTCGTTGGTGGCATGGAAAGCCGCCATCGCGAGCGGCTCTCGTCGTGCCAGGTGGGAATGGATATTCTCAATCGCCACGGTTGCTTCGTCCACCAGGATCCCCACCGCCAGGGCCAGACCGCCGAGGGTCATCAGGTTGATGCTCTGTTTTGTTAACCAAAGCGCAAACGTTGCGGCGATGAGTGAAAGCGGGATGTTCAGAACTACAATCAGCGCACTGCGCCAATCGCGCAGGAACAGCAGCACCATCAAGCCCGTCAGCACCGCCCCCAGCCCTCCCTCCCTCATCAAGTCCTTAATGGCGCGCACGACGTAAGGAGATTGGTCGAATTCATAACTGACCTTCACGTCATCTGGCAGCACGCTCTGAAAGCGCGGCAGGTTCTGTTTAACCAGGTTCACCACCGAAACCGTCGAAGCATCCGCCCGCTTGGTGACAGGGATATAAACCGTGCGCCGTCCATTCACCAGCGCGTAGCTGGTGACGATGTCGGACCCGTCCACCACGTCGGCTACATCGCGCACGAACACCGTCGGGTACACCCCCGTGCGAATCGGCACCGCTTCGAGGTCCTTGATGTTCTTGACCACCGCATTGACCGGCACCATCGGGTATTTGCCATTCAGCCGCATGTTGCCGGAGGGGCTAATCGTGTTGGCGGCGGTAATCGCCGCGACGATTTCATCCGGCGACATGTTGTAAGCCCGAAGGCGGTCGGGTTTAACATTAACCAGGATCGAACGGGCGTTGCCGCCGAAGGGTGGCGGGGCCGAAACCCCGGGCAGCGTCGCAAACAGGGGGCGGACCAGGTTCAGCGCCGCATCCTGGAGCTGGCCGACCGTGCGGCTCTCACTCGAAAAAACCAGGTCGCCGACCGGGACGCTGCCGGCGTCGAAACGCATCACGAACGGCGGCACCGTCCCCGGCGGCATGAACGCGCGGGCACGGTTCACGTAAGCGATGGTCTCCGCCATCGCCTGGGACATGTCCATCCCGGGGTGGAACTGCAGCTTGATGATCGCCGCTCCCTGGATCGATTTTGACTCGACGTGCTCGATGCCAGTGATGTAGAGGAAATGATATTCGTAGTAATACGTCAGGTAGCCTTCCATCTGCGCGGGATCCATGCCCCCGTAGGGCTGCGCCACGTAAATGGTAGGAATCCCCAGCGGCGGGAAAATGTCCCGCGCCATTTCCCGCAGCCCCAGCCAGCCGCCCAGTCCCACCCCCACAATCAGCACCAGCGTCGTCAGCGGACGGCGCATCGCAGCTGAAACCAGGTTAAAGCCGGGCTTCATGAACCCCGATGATCTGCCTTAGGCCAATCCTGTTGTCCAGAAGAACGCGGAATCTTCAGCCAAAGCTGCCGCTTTGACATCCGCAAGAATTGTCGGATTATTCTCCCATGCCCAAATCAAGACCCAGCCTTCTTAATGTCTGCACTCGGCTCGCAATGGTGGATAGCCAGGGTTCTCTACTCGTGTCCGATGATGCCTAAACTGCTTCTCTGTCCGCCGGACCATTACGGCATCGAGTATGAGATCAATCCCTGGATGGACCGCAAGCAGAACGCGTCGCCGGCGGTCGCGCGCGGGCAATGGCAGGCACTCCACGACCAACTGCGGTCGCTCGGTTGTGAAATCGAACTGGTCGCCCCTCAACCCAAGCTGCCCGATATGGTTTTCACCGCCAATGCCGGCCTGGTCGCGGGCAAAAAATTCATCCGCAGCAATTTCCGGTTCCCTCAGCGCCGTGGCGAGGAAGAGCACTTCGAGCAGTGGTTCGCCGCGCATGATTATGAAATCGTGCGGCTGCCGGAAGGGATGTTTTTTGAAGGGGAAGGTGATGCATTGTTCTGCGGGAACGTGCTGTTTTGCGGCTACCGCTTTCGCTCTGACATTCGTTCGCACCAGCGGTTGGGCGAGATTCTAAAGAGTCTGGCCGTCTCGGTCGAGTTGGTCGAAGAGCGGTTTTACCATCTGGACACCTGTTTCTGCCCGCTGCCGGACGGTAGTGCGATTTGGTATCCGGGCGCATTCGATGAGTATGGCCGGCGGGTGATTCGCCACCATATCCGGGAGGGTATCGAAGTCGTGCCCGAGGAAGCCGCGCACTTTGCCTGCAACGCGGTAGTGTGCGGAAAGGACATCGTGTTGCCGGAAGGATGTCCGAAACTCTCGGCCGCCTTGGCCGAGCGGGGCTACCGTGCCCACGGACTGGCGATGACGGAGTTTCTCAAGGCAGGTGGGGCGTGCAAATGTTTGGTGTTGTTGTTGCCGGAGCGCGATGCCGAAGGCGGTTGAAGCGTCCCCGTCATCCTCCTTCTCGTCTTCCCCCCTCCTCGTCTACAATTATTTCAGCTCACTGCGCCGCAGCCGGCGTAGCTGACGGGCGCGGGATAAGGATCGTATCTCCCGGTCTCAGCTTGCTGAAGTCCAGGTCGGGGTTGGCGGCGCGGATCGAGTCGATGGAAACGCCATGATTGACGGAGACACTTGCCAGGCTGTCGCCCGGGAAAAGCGTATAGGGCTGGGTGGGAATTCGCGGCGTTGGGACGGGAGGTTGGGGTGGCAGTTCGCCGCCGGTAGCGAGCGTGCTGGCCTCAAGCTGCTGCAGCTCAAGACGCTTGAGTTCGATGGCTTTTTGGTCAGCCGTCAGGTTTGTGTTCGTGCGGATCGCATCCTGGCTGGACATGGCGGCAAGATTGATCTGGTAAAGGGCTTGAGCCGCTTCAGGCGTGCCGGCGTCCTGCGCGGTCGCCACCGCGTCGCGGTAAAGCGGATCGTGCAGCATCCGGTACTCGTCATAGCGCTGCGGACCCAGCGCCGCCTTGATGGCGTTCTCGCGTTGGTCCTGCAGTGCCTTGCGCGCTTGCACTGAGTTAGGGTCCGTGGCATCGGCCAGCATTTGAATCTGTTGATCGATCGGGTCGGTGGCGCGGAAAACCGCGCGGAATTCATCCGGTGTGGCATCAAAGAAGCGCAATTGGCCGAAATCGGAGCGCAGGTTGTTGGCATACTGCGAGTAGCGCAACAGGAACTCCTCGAGTTGAGTGGGCGAGAGCACGTGGGCCAGCTCGGTGCGGGTTTGCTGGCGCAACTTGGCCAGCTCGACCGGGTCGGGGTCTTTGCCCAGCGCGCGCTGCGCATCGAGGTAGGCCTGCAGCCGTTCCTCCGAGCGCTGGCTCAGGTCCGCGATGGCCTGTTTGGTTTCCGGCGACAAACTCCCCAGCACCGGCCCATCCAGCACCACGCCGGGCCGCGAAGGCCGGGGAAGATTTACCAGGTCGCCTGCTTCCCAATTCGGACCGAGCAGACGCGTGAGCAATGCCCGCCGTTCGTCGTCCAGTTCCCGGGTCTTCTGCAGCGCCACCGCCAAAACATTCGTATCCGGCTCGCTGCGCCACCATTGCTGTTGCGGCGTCACCAGCTCCGCCCGTTTCCGGGCATACAGGCCATTGACATCGGCAATGATGATATCGCGAATCGTTTGTTCCGGGCAGCCGATGTCGCGCAAGTTGGCAATATAGACCTGGTAGTCCGGAGACTCGATTTCCTGCCACGAGAAGAACTGCCGGCGCAGCAGAATGTTTGGCCGGCCCAAAGTGTTGGTTGAGGCGTCCGCGCTGGCCAGCGCGGCACCGCCGCGCGGATTGGCCGGGCGGTGGTAAGCCAGCCACACGGCAGCCAATACCAGATTGACGCCGAGCGAAACAAATGCCAGGACGCGCCAGCGCATAAAGCTATTTACCCGCAGATCCCTCCCTCGGCAAATGCAAAATGCAAATGACCCGGATGTAATCTTCCTCTTCCTCGGGCTTAATGACGAAACCTTTTGCTTAGGATTGCCGTCTATGATGATTGTATGCTGCAGCCACTGGCCAGGCAACGTTGGAACTTCACTACCGCCGCCCATTTGTTGAACCGCGCGGGGTTCGGCGGCACGCCGGCCGAGATTGAAACCCTGGCTGCGCTCGGCCCCGAGCCGGCCGTCTCCCGTTTCGTCGATTACCAAAATGTCCCTGACCCTGCCTCCGACCCGGAGTGGGCAAAACCCGACCCCGAGCGCGGGGAGAGGCTGCGGGCGGCGCGGATGGCCGCGCCCGAGGAGCGGCAGAAGCTCCAGCGGCAGGAACAACAGACCCAGCGGCAGCGGATGATGGAGCTGCGGCGCTGGTGGCTGCAGCGGATGGCCAGCGGTCCCCGACCGTTGGAGGAGAAGATGGTGCTGTTTTGGCACGGGCACTTCGCCACCAGCATGGACAAGGTGCGGGACGCCTACCTGATGTGGCGGCAGAACGAGTTGTTCCGGCGTCTGGCCACTGGCAACTGGCTGCGCCTCCTGGTCGAGGTGGGGCAGGACCCGGCGATGCTGTTGTGGCTCGACCAGGCGCAGAGCCGGAAGGAACATCCCAACGAGAATTTCGCCCGTGAAGTCATGGAACTCTTCGCGCTGGGCGAAGGCCACTACACCGAAAAGGATATCACCGAAGGGGCCCGCGCGCTGACCGGTTGGTCCTACGACCGGATGACCCAGAAATTCGTCGAGCGCCCCTATTGGCACGACGAAGGCGAGAAAGTCATTTTCAGCCGGCGCGGGAATTTCGACGGCGAAGACTTTTTAGACCTGATTGTCGCGCAGCCCCAAGCCGCGCGGTTCATTACCGCGAAGCTGTGGAAATTCTTCGCCGGTGAGGAACCCTCGGAGGAACTGGGGGCGGCCCTGGTTGAGACTTTTCGCGGTGCCGGCAACTCTTTCAAGCCGGTGCTGCGGGCGATGTTTTTGAGCGAGGAGTTTTACGCGTCTTCGGTTATTCGCAACCAGGTCAAAAGCCCGGTGCAATGGCTGGTGGGCAGCATGCGGATGCTCGAGCGCGAATTGCCCCCGCCGCTGGCTTGCTTTGGCCTGACCCGCAACCTGGGCCAGGATTTGTTCACCCCACCCAATGTCAAAGGGTGGGACGGCGGTTTGAGCTGGATTACCACCAGCACCTTGCTCGCGCGCTACAACGAAGCTGCGACCCTGGTCCAAGGCGACCTCTCCATGATGGCCGGCGCGGGCTTGGCCAACCGTCCGCAGATGAACCAGGCCATGGAACGCCGCCTGCAAAATGTGCGGCCCCGAGGTGCGGATGTGGAAAAGCTCTTTACCGAAAAGGAGCGCTCCGATAAAGAGGCGCTGGTGGCCGCCCTCGAAAAACGTTTCCTGCAATCCAAACTCAAACCCCGGCAGGAGGGAGTTTTGCGCGACTACCTGGCCGAACACCCGGAGCTGGATGACGACGCTCTCCGCAACGCGATCCGTCTGGTCATGAGCACGCCCGAATACCAACTCACCTGATTACTGACTACTGATTACTGACTACTGATTACTGACTACTGATTACTGACTACTGATTACTGGTTACTGACTACTGATTACCGACCACTGGTATGCTCCCTAAGTTCACTTTTCAAACCCGGCGCGAATTCCTCCGTGCCACCGTGCTGGGCGGCGCCGTGTCCTGGACCGTCCCCACCTTTCTGGCGAACACGTTCTCTGCCTTGCATGCCGAGGCGGCCGACAAGGCCACCCAGGCGGCCACGGGTCGTGATGGGACCATCCTCGTGGTGTTGCAAATGGCCGGTGGTAATGACGGCCTCAATACGGTCGTGCCCTTTGCCAATGATTCTTACCATCGGGCCCGGCCGCGCATCGGCTTGTCCGAAAGCAAGGTCCTTAAACTCAACGATGAATTGGGCCTGCACCCGGGTTTGGCCGGTTTTAAGGACCTCTACGACGCCGGCCGGCTCGCCGTCATTCAAGGCGTCGGCTATCCCAACCCGAACCGCTCCCATTTCCGTTCGACCGAGATTTGGCAGACGGCCAGCGGCGCCAATGAAATCGAATCCTACGGCTGGTTGGGCCGATATTTCGATAATGCGTGCGCGGGGTGCGACCCGATGGTGGGGGTGAGCATCGGGCGCCAAATGCCGCAGGCCTTTGCGGCCAAAACGCCCACCGGCATCAGCCTTGAAACCCCGCAAAATTATCGCTTCATTCCGTCCGGGCGCAGCGGCCCCATCGAGGCGCGCGAGACCGAAGAATCCTTCCGCAAACTCAACCAGCCGGAGGATAGCATGGTTGAAGATTCCGGCGGCAGCATTGGGGCCATTCACGGCACGATGAAGCACAGCGGTTCGGCTCTCGATTTTCTCGAGCGCACGGCCCTGGATGCCCAAGTAAGTTCGGATACCATCCGGGCGATTGCCAGCCGAAGTGACAACCATGCCACCTACCCGGCCTCCCAGCTCGGCAATTCATTGAAACTGGTCGCGAAACTCATCGGAGGTGGACTGCCCACCCGCGTCTTGTATGTCTCCCAGGGCGGCTATGACACGCACACCAACCAGGCCGGCGCTCAGGAACGCCTGCTCAAAGACCTCGGCGATTCCGTCAAGGCCTTTGTCCAGGACCTGCAAGCCCAGGGCAACCTGGGCCGTGTGCTGCTGATGACTTTCAGCGAATTCGGTCGCCGCCTCGCCGAGAACGCCAACGGCGGAACCGACCACGGCGCCGCGGCGCCCATGTTCGTTATCGGCGAAAAGGTCAAAGCCGGCCTGTTGGGCCGCTATCCCAGCCTTGATGATTTGTTCCAGGGAGATTTGAAGTACAACGTCGATTTCCGCTCAGTCTATGCCACCGTGCTGGAACACTGGCTCAAAGCCCGCAGCGAACCGGTTCTGGGCAAACGGTTTCCGCTGATGGAGCTTGTTTGATAGTTGCCATATGGCCCACTAACGGGTTATGCTGACGACTGTTCCGACGAACACCGAACCATGCAGCCACAAAGGACCCACATGAAAAGAAAATCATTGAGCGTTATTTGCGCCTTGGCCGTTGGCCTGGCCGGCACCTCCTCCGCTTTTGCCGGCGCCGATCCAGGGTCGATTGTTGTGGACACGGTCCTGGTGCGCCCCGCCTGCTTTGTCGTCACGGTTTTTGGCAGCGTATTTTTCGTCGTGAGCCTCCCTTTCGCTGCCGTCTCCAAAAGTATTCACCGCTCGGCCAACGCCCTCGTCGTCACGCCCGCTGAAGCCACTTTTACGCGGCCGTTGGGTGACCTGGATGCGCTGATCGACTGAGGTCCAGGCCTACTTGATCTTCCACTCCAGGATGCCGCCGGAGAACCGGGGCTGAAGTTGAACCTCGAGGCGCAATGCATCCGTTTCGACCGTTGGGAACTCCACGTTATTCCAGCCGTCCTTCTTGACTCCGAAGCCGGCTGTCATTTCCACCGGTTTCCAAACGCCGTCTGCCTGATACAGTAGCCGCCAGGACGCGGGCACGCGGCACTGGCCGGCGCCGGTGTCATCAAACCAATACACTTGGGCGCTCGAAACCCTCCTTGGCGTATCGAAACTGTATTGCACCCATTCGGTCGTGCCGCGATGATCCCACCAGGTGAATCGAGGAATTCCCTGGTCGCTCGAACTTTGGGGTTCAATCCCATCGCTCAACGCCTCGACCGTGTCGCTGGAAAAGCAATGCGACGCGCTCGCTCGGTACAACGGTTTTCTTATGGCGGCGGACGGTTCGTTCCATTGGTGCGCGGCGGGCGCGGCGCCGATGGTTGGGAATGCGGCGATGCGCAGCCGCGCGGCACCCATGGGAATGAGGGTCACGTCCTGGATCGGTTGATCGCTGACGGCCGGGCTTTGCTGCAGCGTTGCAGACAGGCCATACCGGTCCAGGGTCCATTGGGGAATTGACTTGGCTTTGGCCCTGAGTTCAATCGGTGCACTGTCCGGGGTGAACGGAAAATCGTCCTTGGGCCAGGCGCGCCTGGTCATGGTGAAGGACTTCTCGGGATGAGTCTCATCCAGCACCAGGCCGTAGTTCCAGGGCGTGGTCGGGTAAATCTCAAAGGACGGCCACTTGGACCGGTCGGCCTGCTTCTGCCAGGCCGAATCCCCGATCGCCGTCTTCGAGCTGTCACGCCGTTCGTAACGTTCACCTATCTTCAGCGAAAACGTCAGTGGCCCGTAATTGACGCTCACGCTGTCATGGTTGGCCCTCCAGCGCTGCATCGAAATCTCCATCGGCACCGCCAGCTCCACCGCATCCTCATTCTTCCACTCGCGCTCGAGCCGAACATATTTGCCCGCTTCCGGAGTGAGCGACAGTTTCTGGCCATTCACCGAAACGGAGGCCGATTTGCACCAGGACGGTACCCGCAGGTAGAGCGGAAAGGTCACCGGCTTCTCCGTGTGCAGCGTGAAATGAATCGCTTCTTCAAAGGGATAATGTGTCTCCTCTTCGACGCGCACACGCGTGCCGTCGCCGACCTGGGCCGAAACGGCGCCGGCACTCAGCACGGCGGCGCACAGACCGTTGTCAGGGGTGGCCAGCCAGAGATGCTTGGTGAAATAGGGCCAGCCCATGGAATGGTTGTGCTGGCAGCAGCGCGAGCTGAACGGGTTCATCATCAAAAACGGCCCGCTGTTCTGAAGGCCCGGCGCGTGGTTTTTGGCGTCGCTCACGGCCATGTTCGGCGCGGTGAGATAGCGCAAGGCCCGCAAGTCCGGCAGCACCGCGGCGGGATAGGAATTGAATGCGACGTCTTCGCAGTGATCGGCCCAAAAAGGGTCCCCGCTGATTTGCATCAGCAGTTCGTCCGACAGCATCTGTTCCACCATACCGCAGGTCTCGATGGCCTGGCGCGGGTCCGAATAGCCCGGGCGGCAGTTTTCGTCACCGCCGAACATGCCGCCCGGCACCTGGCCGTAGCGTTTGCGCACCTCATGGAAGTCGTCATACGCTGCTTGCAGTTCGGCCTCGTTGTGGGTCTGCAGGTAATGGGTGGCCGGCTCGCGGAAGCATTGTGCGATGTTGACGTTGTGCCAGTTGGGCAGGTCGTTCTTCAATTCCCAATTGGCCGTGCAGCGATGAAGTTTTTCGGCGAGCTGCAACAGCATCGGCTCGCCCGCGCGGTTGTAGAGCCAATAGACACTGTAAAGATTGTCGCCGCCGCGCATTTTCTGCCAGTAATGCGTCAGAAATTTCTGGTCCGGCACCCCGAGCTGGAATTTGAAATACTTCGTCATCACCTCCAGCACGCGGGGGTCGTGGGACTGCTCATGATAAGTCTGCAAGCAGAATAACATCAGCATGTTCGCCCAGAAATCCCGGGAACCATCCTCGAATCGCTGGTCGGGCCCGAAATCCCCATCCGCACGCTGGCTGTTGAGCGCCCCTTCCAGCCACGTCCGGCTTTCCGCAATCATTTTCGGATCATTGAAAAGATAGGCAAGCTGGACGTAACCCTTGAGCCAGTAGGGCACTTCTTCCCAGCCGTATTTGCCTTTGCCGTCTTTGCTTAACCAGGCATTGTCCTCCTTTTGGAGCCACGCGCTGATCTCGCCGAGGTGCCCGCACAGACCCTCGCGCTGGCGCTCCAATGAAGTCAGCAGCCAGCCTTTCGCTTGCACCGAGCCCATGGGCAGCGGGATGAAGCGGCTCGGTTCCAGCGGCTGACGATTGCCAATGTAGAATTGATTCGTGTGTGAAATGTCGGGGCGAGCCACGACCGACGCTTTATCCGCCCCCATCACGTCGAGTGCCACGAACGCGAAGGAGAGAACGATCCCCGAGTGGCGAAAGCAAATGTACCGCAGAGACGCGATAAGCACAGAGAAGACAAAGGCAGCAGAACCTCTGTACTGCAATAGTCGAAATTGTTCGCAGCCCGCGAGCGATTTGCGGCGGCATCGGAGCGCGGCCTTTAGGCTGCAGAATTGACGAATCATGGATTGCGTCTGCGCGTTTCTGCAGCCTAAAGGCCGCGCTCCGATGCCACTCTGATTCTCTCCCCTCGATTGCGGCTGTGTCGCTCCGCGTTTATCGCGTCTCTGCGGGTTAATGCCGTGCATAGCTCTCACATCGTCAGTTCCTTGGGATCAATCGGCAACAGCTCCCATTTCTGCTCGGCCTTGTTCTCCCACGCCGCCACAATAATCTTGAGCGATGAACCCGCCTCTTTCAGCGCCGTCAGCGCTTTGCCGGACTTGCTGTCGATGATCTTATAACTGCCGTCTTCCAAACGGGCGAGCTGCCATTTCGGCGCCCCCTCGCCGTCCTTCGCCAGCGGCACTTGGGTGACCGGCTGTTGAAGTGCGCTGGCATCCGCAGCGGCAGAAAACGTCTTGGCGGTGAAGAGATTCCTGAGGAGAAACGCCGACTCGCCGGCCGGCTGGATTTTCCAGGTCATGCATTTCCAGGGTTGAGCCGGGTACAAGACAATCGGCGTGCCGTTGGCGTTGTTCGCATCCCGCGGCCGCAACAGCTCCTGGTGTTTCACGTTACGAATCTGGCAGGTGGTTGCTTCCAGACCGTGCGTACTGTCGGGCTTGACCGTTGCGCCGTCGGCAAAGACCCAAGCGCCACCGAGAAGAAACGCCAAGCCGATCAGATACCATTTTGATTTTTTCATAGATTAATTCTCCCGGAGAGGGAGCATTGGATTCCCCGTTCCCGAATAGAGCGGCTGTCAAGAGTCATATCGGGCAGATGCTAACGGAATTCGTTGCCTCCCGCCATGGCGTAAAATGGCCACAGAGTTGATAGTTGGAGGCCGAAAGCCATTGTGCTTCCTGCGCTCGCTCGCCAAGCATTTTGACGCTTCAGGCTCCGGAACCTTTCACCGCCTACCAGCGGTTACCACCCCCTACCACCATCTACCGTACAGTTGCCGAGTGGCTTCCGCGCCAAATCAGCTTGCGGCGGTCCCCACTCCTGCTGCTTGAGTGGCTATTTCTTGGGGAAGCCCGGGTCCGCCTTCACCTCTTCGATTTGTTTGGTGTGGCGCTCGCTGTGCGCCGCGACGAGGAGGACCCACTCATACCCGTCCAGCTTTTTGCCCATCGGGCTGTCTGTCGCGTGCTGGCGCAGGTCTTTGGTCGATTTCAGGAAGGCGATGGTCTTGGCGCGGCTTTCCCGGAAATGTTTCAAGCTGTCTTTGGGCGAGCCAAAGCGGTTGGTCGGGCGCAGGGGTTCGGGAGCCTGCACCTTGTGGCTACGGTCGGGGATCGCCTGCAGGACGAATTCGTCGATCGCCTTCACGTCCTCGCCGTCGGCGCGCGCCGGGGCTTTCATCACCTTCTCGTGGACCATGTCCATCAGGAAGTCTTCGGCCGCGGCGATGTGCTCGGTCACCTCGGCCACCGACCAGCGGTCCGGACCGGGTTTGAAGTCCCACTGCGCTTGCGACAGACCCTTGGTCGCTTCCAGCACCCCGGCGCGAGTTTTCTCGAGGTACTTCACGGCCTTGCCGCGCTCCTCCGGAGTTAAGTTCTGCGCCCTGAGAACCGGGCTCACCAACACAGTTAAGCTCAATGCGAGGAATAGTCTTTTCATACGATTTGGTTTTTTCAGTGTGGGGCGGAAACTAATCCACCACGGGGGGCGGGACAAGCGCAAATTTTCGCAATGCCCAGGCCCATCGCTCCAAGCGCCCCGCATTCCATTTCTGCATTTTTACCGGGAATTTGCAAATCCTTCATTAATTGCTATGCTAGTGGACGGGTATGAAATTCGCTCAATTCGCAAAACGCATTTTCCTGTTCACCATCGTGAACATTCTGGTGGTGCTCACCATCACCATCATTCTTGCCTTGCTGCATGTGCAGTATTATTTCCCGCAAGGCGGCCTGGGAGGGTTGGCTCTCTTCTGTTTGATTTGGGGCTTTGGCGGCGCGTTTATTTCCCTGGCCCTCTCGCGGGTGATGGCCAAGTGGATGATGGGTGTCAAAGTTATCCCGCCTGACACAACCGATCCGACGCTCCGCCAACTGGTCGAAATCGTTCACGGCCTGGCCCGCGCCGCCAGCCTCCCGAAGTTGCCCGAAGTCGGCATCTATGACTCACCCGAGGTGAACGCCTTTGCGACCGGCCCGACCAAATCACGCGCGTTGGTCGCGGTCTCCAGCGGCCTGCTCCAACGGATGGGCTCGCGCGAGGTCGAAGGCGTGCTGGGCCACGAAATCACCCACGTCGCCAACGGTGACATGGTGACCATGACTCTCCTTCAGGGCGTCATCAATGCGTTTGTGATGTTCCTGGCGCGCGTGCTGGCGTTCGTGGTCAGCCAGGCCATGCGTTCGCGCGATGACCGCGACAATGGCGGCGGCTATTGGATGCAGTACCTGCTGGTGATGTTGTTTCAAACCGTTCTCTCGGTTTTCGGAGCGATCGTGGTTGCGTGGTTCTCTCGCTGGCGCGAGTTCCGCGCCGATGCCGGCGGGGCGCGCCTGGCTGGGCGCGAAAACATGATCGGCGCTTTGCGTGCTTTGCAGCGCCTGCACGATCCTCGGAGTCTTGCGGCGGAGGCGCACCAGCACCCTTCTTTTCAGGCGCTTAAAATCTCGGGACCGCGCGGGGGCTTCCTCGCGCTGTTTGCCGACCATCCTCCCCTGGAAGAGCGCATCTCACGGCTTGAACACGGCGCGTTCTGAAGAATTACTGGTTCTGGCGGATTAATGAATTCTTAGGCCGGCGGTTTCAGACACCATCCATTAATCCACTAATCCATCATCCCCTTCCCTAGTCACACGGCACCGTCCGGTCTGCCGCCCATTCCCGAATCTCGGTGACTTTCTCCGCCATGACCACCGACAAAGGCCGGGTCTGCTGAATTTCTTGCAGCAGGTCGGCTTGGTTCACCTCGCGAGCCTGGGCGCGTGCGGTGTACATGGCTGAGACGATCGCCTGCTCGATCTCGGAGCCGGAGAAACCTTCCGTAGCTTTGGCCAGTGCCTCGAGTTGGAACTTCGCCGGGTCCAGCGAGCGTTTGGCCAGGTGAATCGCTAGAATCTCCCGACGGTTTGGCAGCGACGGCAGGTCCACAAAGAAGATTTCGTCGAATCGCCCTTTGCGCACCATCTCGGGCGGTAGCTGGGTGATTTCGTTGGCGGTGGCAACGATGAACACCGGTTTTTGCCGCTCCGACATCCAGGTCAATAGCGTTCCCAGCACCCGACGGGACAGGCCGCCATCGTCATCGCCCACCGCCAGTCCCTTCTCGATTTCATCCAGCCAAAGTACGCATGGCGCCATGACTTCAGCGGTGTCGAGCGCCTTGCGCAGGTTTCGCTCCGTCTCGCCATAATACTTGCTGTAGAGCACGCCAAAATCAAGCCGCAGCAGCGCGACGCCGAAAATCCCCGCCGCAGCCTTGGCGGCGAGGCTCTTGCCGCAACCTTGCACGCCCAGCAATAGCACCCCGCGCGGCGGATCGAGGTTGGCCGGCGGGTCCTCGCAAAAAAAGCTCTTGCGCACGTCCAGCCATTGGCGCAGGCGTTGCATCCCTCCGATCTCGCCGAACTTGGCGGTCTCCAACTCGAACGAAAGCGGCGAGTCGCGCCCGAGCAATTCGTATTTGGCGCGCGTCACCTCGGGAATGTCCGACTCGGTAATGGCGCCGTCGTCGTCAATGGCTTTATACGCCAGGCGGCGGGCATCGGTCCCTGTCAGGCCCGTGAGGTTGCGCACCAGCAGGTCCAGGGCCTTGTTCGTGGTTTTGACCTGGCAGCGGCCATGTTCGGCGCCCCAGTCGGCGGCGACATCATAGACAATAGCGCGCAGTTCCTCAGGCGTTGGCAGCGGCAGATGGAAGTAAGCCGTGAACGGGCGCAGTTCCTCGGGTATTGGCAACGACGTGCCGACCAGCACCACCGTCGAAAGATGCTTGCCATAGGCCAGCGCAATGTCCTTGAGAAACCGCACGTGCACGTCGTCATCGAGGTAGTGATGAAAATCGAGCAGTACGAAAAGGCAATGCGCGCCGGAGCTCTTGATATAATTGAGCATCTCCTGGGACTTCATCACGGATTGCGACGGTTGGTCCGCGGTGTCGAAGGCCTGGAGACCCTCGGTGACAGTCCAGCGAAACGCCCTTAGCTGAAGTTGGCGGGCAATCTGGCGCACTAGGGAAACAATTTGCGGTTCCTCGTTGCTTTCGATGGCGATGAGCGGCGTGCGCGAACGGACAATGGCTGCCAGGTCCCGCAAAGGGCTTTCCGTCGTCAAGGTTCCCGCCTGGCTGAGTTTGGGCGCTTGAAAGCTCATAGTTTGGCAGGAAACCACACCCGCATTTCGTTCGCGCCGCGATGGCACCAGGCGTAGTAGGGAATGCAGGTTAGTGCCTCGGCTTTGTCCTCGGGTGTAACTTTTACTGCTACTATCCCGCCCAGGACCTCGGGACGAGCCTGCGTTTGGAAAACAACCTTCCCAGCTAAAACTTTGTCGAGCACCTTGCCGTCGTTGTCCGCCCCTTCGGCGCAATAGACCAGCGGCCCCCGCTCCACGGCAAACCGGCCGCGGTCCGCCTTGACCTCAGGATGGGCCACCACGCGACGGACCGGCATTTCCATTTCGAGAGTGACTGTATCTCCGGCTTTCCACGCGCGCGTGATGCGCGCAAAACCCTTTTCAAGCTTCTGTGCCGCGATTGGCTTTTTATTCACTGCAAGTTTTACCTGGGGCTCGAGGCCGTCATCATACCCATAAAGATCGCTGGGCACTGGCTGATTCTGCGCCCAGCCAGGAATACGTAGGTTCAGGGCAAACTCCTTGCTTCCGACCTCGGTGAGTATAATCTCAACTTTGCCATCCCAAGGATAGCGCGTGACCTGTTTGACCTCAATAGGCCGGCCCGCCACCTCGAATTTCGCCGTGCCACCGATAAAGAGATTCACGAATACCTCGCTGCCGCGCGTCGCGTAAACAAAGCTGGCGATTTCCGGAATGAACCTCACATCATTGACGGGGCAGCACGAGCAGCCAAACCACGGCGCGCGCTCGCACGAGCCCTGGTTGAACTTCCGTTTGCCGTCGCTCTCGAGCGGATTGGGATAAAAGAAACTGTCACCGGTCATCGAGACCCCCGACAAGAACCCATTGTAAATAGTTCGATCGAGGACATCGAGATACTTCGCATCCCCGTGCAGCAGAAACATTCGCTCGTTCCACAGTGCGTTGGCAATTGCAGCGCAGGTTTCCAGGTAAGTGCCGGCGTTCGGCAGCTCGTAATTGGCCCCAAAAGCCTCACCCGACGGTCGCGCGCCAATCCCTCCCGTCAGATGAAGTTTCTTGCTGACAACGTTTTCCCAAAGCCGGTCGATGGCCTGCACGTAGGTCGTCTCGCCGGTCAACGCGGCGACATCTGCCACACCGGAATAAAGATACCCGGCGCGCACCGCGTGGCCCACTGCTTCGGCTTGCTGGACAATCGGTTGGTGGTCCTGCTGGTACGCCCCGCGCAGCTTGTGCGTCTCGGCCCGCCCGCGGATGTCGCAAAAAAACTTCGCTTGGTCGAGATATTTCCGTTGTTGCGTCGCGCGAAACAATTTTACCAGGCCGATTTCGATTTCCTCATGCCCGGGCGGTTCCTGAAGCTGGCCCGGACCTGGTCCGAAAGTCTTGCCGATCAAATCGGCGCTCTTTATTGCGACCTCCAGCAGAGAGCGTTTCCCCGTCGCCTGAAAATGAGCCACGGCGGCTTCGTAAAGGTGGCCCTGGTTGTAGAGCTCATGGCTGCCCGCCAGCTTGGACCATCGCGTCGGGCCGAAGAAATCGACGCGCCCGGTCGGATTTATCGTCCGCGCGGTATATAAATACCCGTCCGGCTCCTGCGCCGCGGCAATTTTGACGATGAGACCGTCCAGATAGTTATCGAGCTTCGGGTCGGGATGGAGCGCCAACGTATAGGCCGCGCCCTCGATCACTTTAAAGACATCCGAGTCATCAAAGGGGGTGCCCCGGAAATCGCCCGGCATGAGCTTGCCGGCTTTGGCGAAATTGTCGATGCGACCGGTCTCCTCGCATTTCGCAAAATCGTACCATACGGTCTTGACCCGGTTGGTCTCCATGCGCGGCGTCCAGAAGCCATCATCGATCCGCACCGCCGTGAAAGGAACGGGCTGGAAGGGGTAATCGCTGGCCTCCGCTGCGACGGCCATGGAAGCCGCGCCGAAACAGAACAGGACTGCCTGGACCTTCATAACGTGTTTGAGGACCGCGCGAAGCGTTTGGAGTGCACGCACTCCAAACTCTTCGCGCTTTGGGAAAGGTTCATTCGCGTTACAGCTCAAAGAACGCCCGTAATTTTGCGACGAACCCGGCCGCATATTGGGTTTGTTGCACGTCCGCTTCCTGGGGCGGCATGTGGGCCGCCAGAACATCTTTGGTTTCCATCTGGCGCCGCGCCAGCAATTCGCTCAGTTGGCTGAGCAGGTTCGGATGTTCCCTCAAGCCGCGTGCCAGCACCGGCTTGCCGATCTCCACCACCTCGCAATCCGACTCCGCCACCACCGTTGCGCTCCGGCGCTCGCCCGTTAGCAGCGACATTTCCCCGAAGCAATCCCCCGATTTGAGGCTCGCTATGTGCCGCGACGCTCCGTGGCGGTCCACCACCACATTGGCCGCGCCCTCCACCAGGATGAACATCGATTCGCCATCCTCGCCCTGTTCGATCAACTTTTCCCCGCGTCCAAAATGCAGCACTTTGCCGCGGGGCAATAACGCATCCAGTTGCTCATCGCTAAGGCACTTGAACAACGCCTGTTGCCGCAGGATGATGCGAGCGGCGCTTTGGACCTCCTGCTGCTTGTCCCTGGCTGGCCGCTCGATCTGCACTGTCTGCGTCGGGTAGGGAATCCGAATCCCGTGCCGCCGCAGGCCATACCAAACGTTGGTGCGAATCGCATCCGACACCTCGTAAAACATATCGTGGTTTTCAAGCCAGAACTGGATTTCGTATTCCACGCCTGAATCCCCAAAGTTTTTCAGGAACACGCGCGGCTTGGGTTCCGGCGCCACACCCCGCGCATTGGCCACCGCGTGCAGCAGCACATTCTTGGCGCGCGTCGGTGGCGCGGCGTAATCCAGCGTGACCGCGATCCGCATGGCGAAGCGGCGCTGCGGCCGGTTCAGGTTAATGATTGTTTGCCGGGCGATCTCGCGGTTCGGAATCTCAATCGAAATGTCATCCACCGTCCGCAAACGGGTTGCGCGCCAGTTAATCTCGAGCACCTCGGCGTGCCGGTTGTCGATCAGCAACCAATCGCCCTGCGCGAAGGACTTCCCCGCTTGCAAGGACAGGCCCGCGATGATGTTGCCCAGCAAGTCTTGCATCGCCAAACCGATGATGACCGCTGCAATGCCGGGCGCAATCAGCAGCCCCTTAATCGTTTGACCGTAGCCCACTTCCAACACCAGGAAAATGGCCAGCACCAGGATGCCAATCCGCACCAGCTCGCGAAGGAACTTTGGAACGACGACTCGATGGACGTCGAAGAGGTAAAGCTCCCACAGATACCGGTCCACCAGCGAAATTACCACCAGCGAGCCCAGAACCACTACCACGCCGCACAACGGCCGAAGGAACACCCATTGCACGCCCAGCAGGATGGCGGGGAGGCACACCGCGAGGCTTAACGCGAACAGGTGGTAAACGACCCCGAGCCGGACGCCATGCTTGCGCTTGAGCCGCCGGCCCACCACCACCATCAGGCAGTAAAGCCCGGGCACCAAAAGGCCCATCAAAAGACCCTTGTACCCGTCCGGCAGTTCTGGCATGAGCCGAATCCTAACAAAACATTTTCGTGATTACAATCTTGAAAGTGGAAGGTAACAGGGAAGATGGAGACCAGATCCTCAACGGGGCTTTCCTATTTAACTCCTTTAACTCCCTTAACTTATTTAACCAACTGTTCGCCATTGCCTTCGTCGAAATAAAAAACGCCACTGAACTCGGAAGAATTCAAATACTGTCGCCACTGAAAATCGCCGCTGCGATATTTCGCCTCCAGATGATGAGGCTTAACTGAATTGGTATTGGCAATGGACTGATCGTTCGCACCTGGCGCCGCCAGCGCCTCCGTGAGCACTCGGCCTGATTGCTTTTGTTTGGGCTCAATCCCCAGAATCCAGAGCACCGTCGGTGCGATGTCAATGTTGCCGCTGGGCAGCTCGTCGACGAATCCTTTCCGGAAGTCCGGTCCCGCCGCCACGCACGTATTGTGCAGGTCGAACGGACTCAGACTGCCGTGTGTGCCCTGGCCCGGCCCGAATTCGCCAAAATCCATGCAGAGCAAGCCGGGTGTGCCGTTGGTGCTCTTGTCCGGTTTCCAGCGCATCGAAAGCACGATGTCAGGCGCGCCCGCCGAGTTGATATGAACATCCTGCAGGCGAAACGCGCCTTCTACCGGTATTTGGGTGAACACCACCCCCGAAAACGACTGCGTCTGAAGAAAATGCGTTACTTTCTCAATCATGTTTCGCGCATGACCGATGACATACAGAAACACCGCCCCGCCGTTGCCTACCACCATGATGTCTCCGTCGCGGCCGCCGCGCTTGGAAAACTTCCGCCCGGCATGGAACCCGTGTTTCTTGAGCGCCTGCTCCACATCGGTATTCCGTTCGATCGTGGAGAAACCATGGTCGGAAACCACGATGACATCGGTTTCCTGCCGCAGGTGCCTGGCTTCCAAAGCCGCCAGCACGCGGGCGAGATTCTCATCGGCACTTCTGATCGCCGCCAACGAAGAGGGCGAGCCTGGCCCGGTCGCGTGTTGCGAGTAATCCGGCTGGCTCATCCACAACACCGAGAAAGGTGGTACCTCTTTCTCCCAAAGTGGTCCGACCAGCGCCTCCGTCGTCCAGACATCGGCTTGCGGACTGGTCTTGCTCACTTTGGGAAACCGGCCGAGTCGGCTGGCGAGCTTTTCCATCAGCGTTTCCGGCAGGGCCCGCCCCTCAAACAGCTCCAGGCCAAGCGCATTCTCGGACCGCGCCGCCCGGTCCTGTAAGATCGCCACCGCTTTGGTCCCGGCCACTGCCGTGCGCCGGCCTTGGGCGTGCAGGAGTTCGGCAATCGTCGGATAAGCCAGGTAATGATTGCCCGTCAACTTGTCGCCTTTCCGAATCGCCTCCAGGTTTTCCATCGCTGTTCGATTCGCCGCGTCGATCGACGGACGGAATTCCCTGTTCCCGATCAGCCCGCTCTCGTCCGGGTAAACTCCCGTCGCCAATGCCGTTCCGTTCACCTCCGTCGCCGTAACAAACACCGGGTGATGCCGCCTGAACGTGACCCCCTCCTGCGCCAGTTTAAAGAGGGTAGGGGTGGTCTGCTCGCTGACGAAATCCGGCCGCATTCCATCCCACACCATCACCACTGCGTGGCCAGCCCTCCCGGCGGCCCGCAGCTCCACAACCACCAACAGCACGGCTAAAGCTGTGAATAACTTTCTAACATGTGCCTTTGGTCGCATGGCCAAACCTTCGCGAACCCCTGGCCGAACGGCAAGTTAAAGCGCCCGCCCTTCTTGTGAAAAGCCGGTGAACGGAATGTTACCAAACCGTAACCCGCCACCGAGCGCGCCCACCCTCGGGCGCAAGTCAGCTAATCCGCTATATTTCCGAATCGTAACCTTCCCGACCGCAGTTTGCCATCCACCTCGTCCAGGGTCGGGCTATCACCGAGCGCTATTATGCAGAATCTGATTCAACTGCGGAACCCATCCGGCGAGACCGCTACGCTCGAGCTGCTCAAGTTACGCCTGTTGTTGCGCCGGTTGGATGAAATCCCCCGCTCCGAGTTGCACGCTGCGGTCATGAGGGAGGCCGATACCGCCGCGAGCCTCGCCCGGCAGACGGATTTTCCCTTGCTGGCTTTTCCCTGTTTGTTCGAGGAACGCGCCGACCGCGTCGCCGAACATGAGCGGCAGCAATCACACCGCTACTGGCTCAGCCTTGCTTAAGCAATACACTCTTATGTGGTCCCACCGTCGCGAAGGCCCGGCTCCGCGAAAACCGCCCCCCATGTGCGCAGCAACTCGTGAAACCGGCGCGAAGGCGCAAAGCACCGCCTTGGCGTCCAGGACGAAAACTCTACCTCGTACGCCAGGCCAACTTCCGTCTCCGCGAGCACCCGCGCGGTCTTCTGATTATTCTGCTGGCAGCCAATATGTTCCCATAATAGGGAGTTGTCGGGATACTCACGTGTATCCCGGTGCGAGACGTTCCCGCTGGCGTCGTAGGCTGTGATCGTGGCAATCATAGGCGCGAAAAAAGCACATACCATGCCGTCTGGACGTGAACCCGGCTACCCATAGGAACATGTGGTCTGGCTCTTCCAAACAAAAGGCGCAGGAAGGAGCTGCGCCAGACCGAGGACGGAGAACGTCGCCCCTCCGTCCCGTTGCGGAGACCACGCAACCTTGCTCTAGCGCTTCGTTGCAGCATTCCAGTCCTGTCCTGGAAATCCCCCGGTGGATTCACGGGTTGGCCTCGATCATACCCGCCACCATTCCTGGTCGCTCGCGCTTGCTTTGTCTTTGGGCCTCGCGGCTTCAGCATTTGCGCCAGTTACTTAAGCCATTAGAATTGCAAATTTCTTTCGCGGTAACCAGAAAAACTAACTGATAACCTCCGAATTGGCACCTAACCGGCTGTCTCAATTCCTGGGTCGCCCTATGCGTACTGGTCCTGTTAGTAGTAGTATTAGACCCGGATTGCAGTCCCTGTTCCCGGGGAACAGCCGAACCTCGTGCCAACCTCAGTGCCGGCGCTTTGCCGCAGAAGCCCACGCCGCTATTTCACTGTTTCACCATTTCACCTTCTTTAACCTCTAACCTTGCCGCTTCTATGCTCGGAAAAATCGCCTCCCTGCCTGCTCCCATCCAGGAGCAGATCAATCAGCGCCTCCAAAATGCCGAAACCGCCAATACCCTCCTCCCTTGGCTCAATTCCCTGCCCGAAACCAAGGCCCTCCTCAAATCCCAATTCGACGGCGCTCCCATCAACAAGCAAAACCTCTCCGACCACCGGAACCACGGCTTCCGTGACTGGCTCGACCGTCAGGAAGCCATCGCTTTTGCCTCCTCCCTCAATGACGGCGATGCCGAACTCCAAAAGATTCTCCCTGCCGACGTGCCTGAAAAACTCTCCCGTTGGGTTTTCTTCCGCCTCGCTACCGCAGCCCGGGCTCTTTCTTCCTCCGATTCCGGCTCCGATAAATCCCTGCGCCATCTCGGCCATCTCGCCATGTTCCTCCTGGCCCTCCGCCGCGGCGAACTCAGCGCTGGCCGCCTCACCCTCGAACAGCAGCGCCTGGCCCTCGACCTCTCCTCCACCGCTCAAGCCAAAGAAAAGGAATTCTGGGAATGGACCCGCCGCCCCGAAATCCAGGGCAAACTCTACCCCTACCGCAATCCCGATGAAGAGCGCCGCAAGGTCGTCCGCCTGATCGACCGCGAAATGCTCGGTATCATTCATTCTCCCGACGATCCAAGGCATGAAACCGAAGACCCCGGAATGCTCATCTGACTTGCCCGCCCCGCTCTTGAAAACCAACTCCAAAACATCCCAAGTCCAGGTTCCGTCAAGGTTCCGTCAAGGTTCCGTCAAGGTTCCGTCAAGGTTCCGTCAAGGTTCCGTCAAGGTTAAAAACCCCTGAAATCAAGGTGAATCAGGGTAAATCAAGGTTAGATATTTTTTTCACCCGTTTATGAACCAACCTTCGAGCGCTTCTCACGAATAAGAACAGTAATCTAATGTTAACCAGAGGATGGAACTCAACATTATTTGATGTAAAAAAGGCAATTTATGCAAAGCAAATCTTATTGCCGTAGCACGCGAGTACGATATTCTCATCCCGTGGTGCGGAGGTATGAGCCCCCATTGAAAGGCACCGCCACCCGCAATCACAAGTGATGTCCGGACACAAACAGTCAGTTGTACCTAATGAAATCCCGGCCGCTGAAACGCCCACGTCCTCAAGCGGCTCGGAAAATGCCTCCCCGGCTGCCCTCGGCCGGAGATGAGTTGTTGAATCCTTGAAATTGACACCGAATTATGAACCCCGCTTCACCCTCGCCTGATGCCCGGCGAATCCGTCGGACCCTCGTCGCGTTTACCTTGATCGAATTGCTCGTCGTCATTGCCATCCTCGCCATCCTCGCCTCGATGCTGTTGCCCGCTTTAAGCCGGGCCAAAGACAAAGCCGCTCAAACCCGCTGTCTGAGTAACCTCAAACAGCTCAGCTATGGCATGCTGATGTACATCAACGACAACCAGGATTATTTCCCGGGGTGCGCCTCGGCCACTACCTTCGGCTACGAAGTCGAGGATTGGATTTACTGGCGGAATCTCCCTGCTTATCCCAACGTCACCCAAAGCCCCATCGTGGCCGGCTTGGGGAGCGCCAATAGCAATTTGTTCAGGTGCCCGATGGACCGCGATGATTCGGAGCGAATCAAAACCGCCACTGCCAACGGCCCTTACTTTTACAGCTATTCTGTGACCAGCATTGCCGGCAGCGGCGGCAACCACGGGATGACCTCTGAAATCGAAAAGTCCACCGGCAAGGCCAACCGGTTCAAAATGTCCTGGGTCAAAAATCCGGTGTTGAAAATCATGTTCATGGAAGAACAGGCCACCCAAAAGCCGAATGAGGCTTACGACCCCAAGGCCAACATCATTAACGACGGCCGCTATGCGCCCCCGGGCGATGCGCCGACGATCCGCCACAACAAGAAATGCGACGTGGGCTTCGCGGATGGCCATGTGATGCCGGTTTTTCCCTCGTTCGGTCGGAACATCACCAACTGCCAGGCCGACCTGTAATTCTCCCCTCGGAATCATCAAACCCTAAACCCTCTCCGTGCTTATGAAACGATTAAGTCAATCCTCCTTGCTTGGCGCTGCTCTCGCCCTGCTTCTTCTGCAAACCAGCCCCTCCGCCGCTCAGAATTATTGGACCGGCTTCGCCGGTAACACGAACTGGTCAGACCCTTCCAACTGGTCCAGCGGCCTCGTTCCGGTCCCCTCCGATAACCTCCTTTTCGACAACATTTATGGCAGTGCGGTCCCCACGCAGGGCCTGGTCAACAATATCGCCAACAGCTCGCTTACCGTTTCCCGGTTGGGCTTTGATACGCTGACCACCAGCGGTTACTACACTACCCAAATCAATCCGGGCATGACCCTCTCCATCGTGCCGCAGACACCCGGTGCCAACGCCATCGCCGTTGGTACCTGGGCCGCCTCCGACACCCCGGCCTTCGGCGTCACTTCCAACGACCAGGTCTATGTCACCATCCTTGGCGGAGGCGCCTTGGTTGTGAACGGGCCTTCCACTTCCATCCGCATCGAGCAGGCCAATGCCGGCACCGGCAATGGCGCCAATCGCGCCACGCTCGATTTGTCCGGACTAAACACCTTCACCGCCACCGTGAGCAATGTCCTGGTCGGAGCTGACGGCGCCCTCAATCGCGACGTCGGTGTTCTCCTTCTCGCCCAAACCAACACCATTACCACCGGAGCGTGGGGCACCAACGTGCCTGGCATCCTCCTGGGCCGTTCCCCTACCGACGGCGGCTTTGGGAATCTTACCCTTGGCAAGCTCAACTCATTCAATACTGACTGGCTGGCTATTGGTGGTTACCGCGCCAATCAGGCCAACAACAACCTGGCGTTTGCTTCCGGCATTACCAACGGTTCCCTCAAGGTGCGCGGCAGCAGTGGCGGCAACAGCCGGGCCAACATCTCCATCGGGGATATCGCGGCCAACGAGTCCGGCACCACCAACCTCACCGATACCAGCCGGAGCCAGACCGGCGTCGCCGAGTTTCGCGGCGCTACCGTGGATATCATGGCTGATGCCATTTACCTGGGCCGCAATCTGTTCACCAACGACACCATCAATACCGGAGCGACTGGCGTCGGCACTGGAAACCTCAACCTTGATGCTGGAACCATCGACGTCAACAACCTCTACCTGGGCTATAAGATTGGCAGCAACTACAACGGGACGGTCGGCAACATGATCGTCAGCGGCACGGCTGCGGTTACCGTTAACACCAACCTCCAGATGTGCTATCGGACCTACAACCCCGCCAACGCGGGCACGGTCACGGCCACCCTCACCGTCTCCTCCAATGCCATCGTGAACGTAAAGGGCGACGTTCTCAAGCAAGGTGGCGCCGGCACGATCAATCTGAATGACAACGGCCTGCTCAACCTGCAGCCGGCCGGCGATCCCGTGCCCGGCAATTTCACGATTGATACGCTGAACCTCACCGGCAATCCTGCGCTCCTCAACGGCGGCAACCTGACGGTCAACACGACGTTGAGCTTTAATGGCGGAGTCATCTCCAACGCCTCGGCCCTCAATGCTGCCACTATCAATACCGCCACCGGCACGATCACGAATGTCAACAATGTCACCAATGGTACCGCCCTCATCCTGGGTAGCGCCAATGGCCCCGGCATCCTGAATGTCGGCGGCAATCTCACCTTCAAAACCAACGCCTCGCTCAGCTTCGCCCTGCGCAACGCCACGACCATCGGCGGCGGCGTCAATTCCTATCTCAACGCCGGAAGCAACCTGGCCTTTCTGGCGACCAACATCATTTCCATCGCCCCGCTCGCTCCGCTCACGGGTCCCTATCGCCTGGTGGACTACGCCGGCACCCTCAGCGGAACCCCTATCCTGACCAACACCACCCGCTATAGCCTCGGCCTGGATCTCTCGGTTCCTGGCCAAATCAACCTCACCAACGGCGGCGGCGCTCCCGTCGCCCTGACCTGGCGCGGCACTAATTCCAATTGGGACCTCGTCACCACTAACTGGAACAATTCCACCGTCCCGACCCAGAAGTTCTTCCAGGATGACATTGTAACTTTCGATGACACCGCCCTGGCCACCAACGTCACTGTCGCCGGCACCCTCTATCCCCAATCCATCACCGTCAACGCCACGACGAACTATTATTTCACCGGCTCGGGCAAGCTCAGCGGCAATGCCAGCCTTACCAAGAATGGCTCGGGCACCCTCTATATCACCAACACGGGTGGCAACGATTTCACCGGCCCCATCACTGTCAATGCCGGCATCCTTAAGCTCGGTCGTGCTGATGCCCTGGGCGCTACCAACGGTTCTACCACCATCGCCAGCGGGGCCATGCTTGACCTCGCGGGCACCGGCGCCAATAGCCCGGGCGAATTCGTGACCATCTCCGGCACCGGTATCACCAATGCCGGCGCCATCATCAACACCCGCGGCGACCAGAACAACGGCTTGCGCTACGTCGCCCTGGCGGCTGATGCCTCCATTGGCAACTGGCCGGGACGATGGGACATCCGCGGACCTGGCGGGAACAATTCCTTCTCCGGCGGCCTTTATCTCAATGGTTATACTCTCACCAAAACCGGCAACAGCCGCAATTCGGTGGTCGATGCCGTCGCCACCAACGCCGGTTCGATTGTGGTCACCTCCGGCAGCCTCGCCTTCACCCGCTCGTTCCTTGATGGTCCCGGCACGGTTACCGTTCAAGGACCCGCCATCTTCGCTTTGGAGAACAACACGACCGGGTACGTTGCCAAACCGTTCATCTTCTCCGGCAGCCCCGGCACCCTGCAAATCCCCGGGGGCAGCCCCGCGACCTTCCTCTTCTCACCGGTTACGAACGTTGCCGGCCTCACTGCCGACCTCGCCGCGAATCTTACCCTCACCAATGTCCTCACGGGCGCGGGCTCGCTCACCAAAATCTCCGCGGGCAGCCTGATCCTTCAAGCCCCCGACCTCTGCACCGGGCCCACTACTATCTCGGCTGGCGGCATCGTGCTCACTAACGCCGGCTCGCTCGCCAACACTCCGAGCATCACCCTCGCCAGCAATGCTACCCTCAACGTCTCCGCTCTCCCCGGCTTTACTCTGGGCGGCAGTCAAACCCTCGCCGGCAGCGGCATCGTTCTCGGCAGCGTCGCTACCAGCCCCGGTTCCACCCTCAGTCCCGGTGGCAGCCCCGGCACCTTGACCATTACCGGCGATCTGACTTTGAACAATAATACCACCAACCTGATCGACCTCGGCAGCGATCCGACACAACTCGGCGATGGTAATAACGACCTTATCAGCGTTGGCCACAACCTCGCCTTGAATGGACTCAGCACCCTCAAGCTCAGCGCTCTGGGTCCCTTGAACACGGCGACCCCTTACACGGTCATGCTCGCCACCAACAGTCTGGTCTTTTCAGGCAATCTCAGCGACCACCTGATCGCGGTTAGCGCCAACCCGCGCTATTCCTTCTCCATAGTGTCCTCTCCGAGCATTCCAAACTCCGTCCAGATCGCCGTCAGTGGCAACCCGGTTTCGCTCATCTGGCAGGGCGGCCAACCGTCCAACCCGACGCTCTGGGATACCAGCACGACCAGCAATTGGCTCAATGGCGCGACGGCCGACGTCTTTTTTGCCGGCGATAGCGTGACCTTTGACGACTCCGCTGCCCGGAACTTCGTTACCCTGGGCAGCGTCCTCCAACCCGGGGCCATTACCATGAACAATTCCGTCAACTACGCCTTCGGCGGTACGGGTGGCCTTCTCGCCGGCAGCCTCACCTGCCAGGGCTTCGGCGCGCTGACGTTAACCAACACCGGCACCAACTTCTTTGCCCTCGGTGTCATGCTTAACTCCGGTACCCTGGCCCTCAACCAGGCCGCTGATACCGCTTTCGCCTCCGTTCTTTCCGACAATGGCTCCGCCGCCGGCACCTTCCAAAAGCTCGGCGCCAACACTCTGACCCTGGCCGGCAATAACTCCGCCTACAATGGCGCAATCCTTGTTAGCGCTGGGACCCTCAAACCTGGCAGCGCCAACGCTCTGGGAACTGTTTTCGGTGGCACCACCGTTGCCCCCGGTGCCACCCTTGATATCGTCGGCCTGAATCTCGGCGCGGAACCGCTCACTGCCTCTGGAGTGGGCGTCAGCAATCTCGGCGCCATCTACAACAGCGGTGCCGGCCAGCAAAGCGCCCTCATCAATGTAACCCTGGCTGGTGACACCACCGTCGGTGGCATTGGTCGCTGGGACATCCGCACCCAGACCGCCATCGGCAACGCCAGCCTTAGCACCGGCGGCAACCCCTACAAACTCACTAAAGTCGGCGCCAACCAAATCTCGTTGGTCAACGCGGCCATCGACGATGGCTTGGGCGACATCGACGTGCAGCAAGGCCTCTTCAGCCTCGAGCACGGCACCCGCTCCCCAAATACCGGCGGCATTGGTGACCCTAGCCACACTCTCACTGTCTTTAGCAATGCCACCTTGCAGATCAACAGCCTTGACACCGGCTTGAACAAAGTGATTGTGCTGCGCGATGGCGCGACTGTTACCAACCAGACTGGCGACAACATCGTTTACGGTCCCGTCACTCTGAACGGCTCGAATGTATTCAACATCGGGACCAACTCCTTGAGCCTGAATAACACCGTCAACGGTTCCGGCACCCTCTACAAATTGGGCGGCACCTCCGGTGGCGCCGGAGCAGGCAACGCCAATGCCCTCAAGCTCAGCGCCGACAACTCAACGCTCAGCCACGGTATCTTCGTCGCCAATGGCACCCTCATGCTCCTCAACAGCCAGGCCGCGGGTTTGAACAACACCATCACCGTTACCACCACCACCGGTGGTACCGGCCAGAACGGCACCCGCGTCAACCTGGGCAACAGCGTCACCATCCCGCCCGGCGTCTCCCTCAACCTCCAGTCCATCCAGCCGGGCGACCTCCGCTCCACGCTTGAGTCGGATACTGGCTTCAACGAATGGCAAGGCCCCATCGTTTTCAATGGCAATGGCAGCATCAACCTCGCCGCCAACCAGGCTGACGCGCAATTGACCATCAGCGGCCCGTTGAGCGGCATCCTCACGAACCTCGTTCTCCGCGGTAACAATCAGGGCATCGGCCGGATCAACGGCTCCATCAACATCGGCGCCGCCCGCCTCGAAAAGACCGAGGTTTGTCTCTGGTCGCTTCACACCAACAACAACGTCTGGGGTGACACCATCATCCACAACGGTATTCTGCAGCTCGGTACCAACAATCCCTGCCCGCCTTCCGGCTTCCTGACCCTCGGGGAAAACACCGCCACTTGCGTCCTGGACCTCAATGGCTTCGGTCAGCAGGTCAGCGGGTTGGCCTCCGCCGGCATGGCCGCCGATGACTTCGTCGTCAACAGCAGCACCATCGCCGATTCCACCCTCACCATCGCCGGCACCAACATCACCTCCTTCGGCGGCACCATCGCCGATGCTCAGCAGCTCAATATCACCAACTGGCCCGTCGCTGGCAGCCAGCGCGTCGGCCTCACGCTTGCCTCCGCCAACACTGGCAGCCTGGCCCTCACTGGCACCAACCTTTATACCGGCCCGACCCTGGTCAACGGCGGCGCGCTCCTGGTCAATGGTTTCCTCAGCAACAGCGTCGTCACCGTCAACAATGGCGGCGCCCTCGGCGGCACTGGGTTGCTCCTGGGCCCGGTCACAGTCAATTCCCACGGCACGCTGGCCCTCGGACCCGCCATCGGCGCTCTTGCCATTAGCAACAACCTCACGCTGGCCTCCGGCAGCACGAATGTCGTCAAGGTCAACGCCGATATCGCTGCCAACGACAAAATCCTCGGCGTCAGCACCCTCACCTATGGTGGCACCCTGGTGCTCACCAACCTCGGAGTCAATCCGCTTGCCGGTGGCACCGTCCTGAAGCTCTTCGATGCCGCCGCTTACTCGGGGGCCTTCGCCGCCATCGTTCCCGCCACCCCCGGCCCGTCCGCCACTTGGGATACGAGCAATCTCGCGGTCGATGGCACGCTCAAAGTTGTCTCCACTGCGCCGCCCTATCGCCCTCAGTTCGGGACACCCGCCCTGCTCGGCAACGGCAACTTCAGCCTGACCTTCTCCGGGCCGGCCGGCTTCGCCTACCGCGTGTGGGGCAGCACTAGCGTCGCGCTGGCGCCGGTCGAGAGCACTTGGACGCTGCTCTCCAGTGGCACCTTCGGCAGCGTGCCGGTGAACTTCATCGATGTAAACGCTACCAATTACCCGGCTCGTTTCTACGAGATCACTGTCCCGTAAACCGGCTCCTGGTTTCTTCGCACGGCCGGGGCGCGCGACGCCCCGGCCGCCAGCGTGTTTGGCTAAGTCACGGCGCATTCGAACCCCGAACGCGATTTTGCTTGATTTTCCGCTCCTTTTTCGGTATTGCTCCGTTCGGGTGGGCGCGGAATGAGTCGGCTGATTTGATGCGCACTTTTTATCGGTTTCTCGCCCGGGCCTGGCTCCTGGGGTTGGTTTGCTTGCCCGCGCTGGGTCGTGCCGCTAACCTCACCACGACTAACGTCCAGGGGGCAACTGCCGACTGGACTTTCGCCATCTGGCAAACCAACGGCAGCGGTGTGGCCGTCGCTCCGGTCGCAGGCAACACTTACCGGTGCGTCTCCAATGGGGTTCCCTTCGGCAATAACAAGAACAATACGCGCATCCGCAATCCGGCGGCCGCCGGCCTCCTGACCTTTCCGGGGGACTCCTTAACGCTCAACACCAATACGGAACTGCGGCTCAAGACCCCCGGTGCCATTCTGAATTTTCCCGGCGTGGGCGGCGGGCCCGGCCTGGTTCTTAACGGCGGGGTGCTCAACGCTGGCGATGAAACGGTCTTCGTGCTCACCGGCAAAATCCAGGTGGCGTCGCAGTCGTATTTCTCCGCCGGAAACAGCGGCGGTGGCGCGGCGATGCCGCTGCGTGGGATCAACTTTGCGGCCCACCTTTCCGGCGCCGGCAATTTCGTCTTCACGCAATGCACCAACTTCGTGGCCCAGCAGGTCTCCGGCATTTCGAACACCTTTTCGGGGCAATGGATTATCAAGTCCGGCTGGTTGCTGGCCTCCGGCCTCAATTCACTGGGCACCAACTCTATTACCGTCGATCCCAGCTATGTCCTGCCGCTCGACTCCTCGATTGTGAACGTCGCCGGCCCTGCCTCCGTCGAACCCGGTTACGACCTCAACAGCGCCGGCAAACTCATCCTCACCAATGGCGGCGTCATGGTCCTGCACCAGAACTGCATTTTTAGCGCCGTGATTATCGAAGGAGTCGCCCTTACTTCGGGCATTCATTCCTACGCCGATTTGGCCGCGAGCTTTCCAGCCAGTTTCGCCTCGGGTGGTTCCGGCAACCTCGTGGTCCAGCCCTACGGTGCGCCCCCGGCCTTCCCGCCGGCCTTCACGACGCAACCTTTGCCGGTCACCTTGCTCGTCGGTTCTGCCGCCCAATTGTCCGCCACCGCTTCGGGCCCGCCCTCCTCGTATCAATGGCAGAAAGGAACCAACGGCGTCTATGTCAATGCAACCAATGTCGGAGACCTTACCGGTTCTCGCTCGAACGTCCTTACCTTTTCCGCGCTCGCGTACTCCGACGGTGCTGACTACCGCCTCATCGCCACCAACTCCGTCGGCAAAGCCACGAGCCAGGTCGCCACCGTCACGGTTCTGCCGCCTCTCGCCGTCGCAGCCGTCAATCCCCCAGCCGGTTCCACCGTCAGCAACCTCACCCAGGTCCAAGTGACCTTTAATCGCAATGTGTTTGGCGTTGACCCGGCCGATTTTCTCGTCAACGGACAACCCGCTGCTTCCATCACCCCCGCAATTAGCGGCGGCTCCAATTATACTTTCACCTTCACCCAGCCTGCCCCAGGCTCGCTCTCCATCGGTTGGGATGCCGGACAGGGGATTAGCGATGCCGCTGGTAATCCTTTCAACTCAACTGCCCCAGGCTCGACTTGGAGTTACACTCTCATCGATACCATCCCACCCGCCATCAGCCAACTTGTCCCCGCTCCAGGCGCAACGGTCAGCCACCTGACCCAGGTCCAGGTCAGCTTTACCAAACCCGTCGTGGGCGTCCACGCCTCAGCCTTTCTCATCAACGGCCAGCCGGCCACCAACAAGACTGGTTCCGGCAGCGGCCCGTATCTCTTCCAATTCCCCCAGCCTGCCACTGGCACGGTGCAGTTTGCCTGGGCCGCCAACAACGGCATCACTGATACCGCCTCCCCACCCAACCCGTTCGCCGGTGGTGCCTGGACCATCACCCTCAATCCCGCGGCCGGGCCGCCAACCGTCCGCATCAACGAGTTCCTCGCCAGCAACGTCAGCACCAATGGATTGGTTGACCAGTTTGGAAATCTGTCCCCCTGGCTCGAGCTTTACAATTTCGGCACCAACGATGTCAACCTGGCGGGCTACTCGTTGACCGACGATCCCACCGCTCCCGATAATTGGGTCTTTCCCCCTGTGTCGCTCCCGGCGGGACAGTTCCTCATAGTTTTCGCCGATGGTCTTGACCTTAAGCCCGGGGACGGCACCCCGTTGCATACCAGCTTCGCCCTAACGGCCGCTGGCGCTTATCTGGGGTTGTTCGACGACGAGTCCCCTCGTGTCCCGCTCACCGAATTCGCCCCCGCCTACCCGACCCAGCGCAATGACTACTCCTATGGCTACGACAACACCAATCAGTTGAAATATTTCAGCGTCCCGACGCCTGGCACGCTCAACGGCTTCAGCAGCATCACGGGCGTTGTCGCGGACGTCACCTTCAGCGTGCAACGGGGTTTCTTCAACTCGCGTTTTTCCTTGCTTCTGACCACCCCCACCCCGGGCGCCACCATCCGTTATACCACCGACGGCTCGCAGCCGACCGAGATCACCACCGGAACCACTTACACCAATGCCTTGACCATCGATCACCTGGCCGCTGTACGCGCCGCCGCCTTCGCTTCCAACTCGCTCCCGTCCCTCGTGCAGACTCACACCTACGTCTTCCTGACGAATGTGCTCAATCAGCCGACTAATCCCCCCGGATTCCCCATCTCCACCGGTTGGAGCGCAAACGGATGGCCTTCGGAGTACGGCATGAACCAGCTCATCGTTACCAATCCGCTCTATGCCGCTGAAATTAGAAATGATCTGCTCGCTATCCCCACCCTCTCCATCGCCGTGAAGACCGACGAGATGTTCGGGCCCACCGGCATCTACACGAACTCTCCGGCACAAACCAGCCGGCCGGAAATCGCCTGCTCGGCGGAACTCATCAATCCCGATGGCTCCCCGGGCTTTCAGGTCGATTGTGGCATCAAAATCCATGGGGGCGGCAGCGCGCAGAGACCGATGAAAAAGCCGCTCGCACTCAAATTCAAAAGCAGTTTCGGGCCGGGCGCCCTCAACTTCCAATTCTTTCCCGACAGCCCGGTTAAAAAATTCGACGGCGGCTTTGTCTTGCGCGCCGATTATAACAACCACTGGACCCACGCCCTGACCCCTTACGGCTCGGCCTCCATCAGCCAGCGCGCGCGTGGCGGCCTCGTCCGCGACCCCTTTTACAAAGACTTGCAGTTGGCGATGGGCGACCTGGGTTCTCATAGCCGCTATGTCCACCTTTACATCAACGGCCTCTATTGGGGCGTCTATAATCCTTGCGAGGACCCCGACCGCCACTTCGCCGCCGCTTACCTCGGCGGCAGCCCCGATGATTACGATTCTATCAAAGGCTCCGACAGCCAATTGAAAGTGGACGGCGACACCAACGCCTACAGCATACTGATGAGCTTCAATAACGCCGGCCTCGCCACCCTCAGCCAATATAACCAGCTCCAGCAGTACCTCGATGTCCCCCAATACGCCGATTATATGCTCCTCCAGTTCTACGGCGCCAACCAGGATTGGGGGCCGCAGCAAAACTGGGTTGCCGTCCACAACAAAAACCTGCCGGGTGCGTTGTGGGAATATCTTTGTTGGGACGACGAACGCACCCTCGAGGGAATCAACGACACCCCCGTTGGCAGTCCCCTCAACAACGTCAGCCCCGGCAATCTCCAAACCAATCTCGTGCGCAATCCCGAATACCGGTTGCTCTTTGCCGACCGCGCTTACAAATTCCTTTTCCATAACGGTGTGCTTACCACCAATGGCATCGTCCCTGTCTGGCAGGCCCGCGCCTCGCAAATCGCTCAGGCCATCGTGGGTGAGTCCGCCCGCTGGGGCAATTCTGTACCCGGCGGCAAACTCCCCATGGCGCCCCTTCCATATCCTTCCTACGATACCAACGTTCCTTACTATTCCCGGAATGAAAACTGGCTGGGAGAACAGGCACGGTTGCTCACGAATTATTTCCCCTTCCGTACCGCCGTCGTCCTCAGCCAGCTTCGTGCCGTGGGGCTTTACCCTGCGGTGGACGCCCCGGTCTTCAACCAGTTCGGCGGTCATGTCCCGTTTGGTTTCAACCTCACCATGACTGCCCCCGCCGGCGCCATTTATTATACCACTAACGGTGCGGACCCGCGTGTCTACGGCACCGGCGCGGTTTCACCCCAGGCCTTGGTCTATAGCAACGCTCTCACGTTGAACATTTCCACCGTTATCAGGGCGCGGGCCCTTTCCGGCGGCACCTGGAGCGCGCTGGCGGAAAGCACCTTTGCGGTCGCGGCCCTCGAGGTGCCTTTGTGCATCTCGGAAATTATGTACAATCCCCCGGGCGGCGACGCCTGCGAGTTCCTTGAAATAGAGAACATCGGCGCCGTGCCGCTGGATGTCAGTAGCTTCAGTTTCCAAGGCATCAACTTCATTTTCCCCAGCGGCACTGTTATCCAGCCCGGCGCGGTGGTGGTCCTGGCCAATAACGCCAGCCCTTCTGCCTGGGCCGCGCGTTATCCGGGCGTCGTGGTGTTTGGTTACTACGGAGGCAACCTCAATAACGGTGGCGAACGCATCGCCCTCCTGGACCGCAACGGCCAGACCATTACCGCCGTCACTTACGACAACGGCAACGGTTGGCCCAAGCAGGCCGACGGCGGCGGCTATTCCCTCGAAGTAATTGATCCCTACGGCGACCCAAACGCGCCGGCCAACTGGCGTGCTAGCACCTTCCCTAACGGCACACCCGGCCTGCCCCCGGTTCCACCGCCTTTGGCCAACGTGCTCCTCAACGAACTAATGGCCGCCAACGAGACCACGGTGCCGAACGGAACGAATTTCCCCGACTGGACCGAGCTGTATAACCGCAGCTCGAATGCCGTCAGCCTGGCCAATTGGAGCCTGAGCAACAGCGGCAATACGCGCAAATTCCTTTTTCCAACCAACACCACCCTCGCCGCCGGCGGTTACCTCGTCGTTTGGTGCGACTCCTCTACCAACGACCCCGGGCTTCACGCCGGCTTCAACCTGAGTAAGAGCGGCGATAATCTGTTCCTCTTCGACACAAACACCAACCGCGTGGATGCCGTTTCGTTTGGCCGGCAAATTACCGACGTGAGTCTCGGACGCGTCAACGGCCAGTGGCAACTGACCCTTCCCACTCCCAATGCCCCCAACCTGGCCGCCACGCTCGGCGCCCAAACCAACCTCGCTCTGAACGAATGGCTCGCCAACCCCGCACCCGGCGGCACCAATTGGATTGAATTGTACAATCGCTCTTCCAACGCCCCTGTAGCCTTGCGTGGCCTTTATTTCGCCGCCACTAACTCGCTCTTCCAGTTCCGCTCGCTATCCTTTTTGCCCGCAAACGCATTCCTGCAATTGTTTGCTGACCAGGCGCCCGGCCCCACCCATGTGGATCTGACCATGCCGGCCTCCGGCAGCCCGCTCGTTCTCTATGACAACACCGGTGTTGAGTTCGAACACGTCACCTCCAGCGCCCAGGCCCTTGGCGTCTCGCAAGGCCGTTTCCCTGATGGCGCTCCCACCTTTTATTCCATGCCAATAACGACGCCGGGCGACCCTAACGTCATACCTAACAACCCGCCGGTCCTCAACCCTATCAGCAACCGATTCGTTCATCTCGGCCAAACGCTGCAATTAACGGCTATCGCGACCGACCCCGACAGTTGGTACCAAACGCTTACCTTCACCCTGACCAACTCACCAGCGGGGGCCGCGATCGCTCCCCTGACCGGCGCGTTCAGTTGGACCGTCGCCAACATCGCTGCCCCCACTACCAATGCCGTCACCGTGTGCGTGACTGACAACGGCGTGCCGCCGATGAGCGACACCAAAACCTTCCTCGTTTTCGCTCAGCCGCCCCCGCAATTAGGTTCCGTGAGGTCGGATACGAGCGGGCGCATAACCTTCTCTTTCAACTCCTGGCCCGGCGAATCTTATCAGCTCCAATGCAAAAATGGTTTGAGCGACCCACAATGGTTGCCGCTCGGCGCCGCTGTGCTCGGGACTGGCGGCATCCTTGCCTTAACCGACGCCACCACGACTCAACACCAGCGCTTCTATCGTCTGCTGGTTACAGCGCAGTGAACGCATTCGCCGGTCAGACTCAACATTCCGCTGAGTATTTGGGAGAGGCTCGCAATTTTTGGTGGGATGATGATTTTTTGGCGTTGGCGCTCCGCCGTTGGGGCGTGCACCTACACTGGCGCGGGGGCTCTTTGTTCTATCTGCTCGCAGAACGGAAACCCAAAACCAAAGCGTGAGGCCCCTCCGATTGCTTGGTCTTCGTCACGATCGGCCGGTTCCTATTTCGCCTTCAAAAGGAGTTCCTGTTCTCCAGGCGTCCCGTTGACCTGTATGCGCACGGAGTTCTGGCGGATGGCCAGGCAACGCACGGTGACGTTCGTCGTGCCCAGGTGCACTTTTCCCTCTTCTTGCACGCCAAACGTACGGTCGTTAATCAGAGCCAGCGGTCGTTTCGCGTCCCAGATAACCGCCTTGAGCACGAGCGTCGTCGGCGCCGGCGGTGCTTCAACTCGAGCCATCGGAAAGCTGGCAACCGGCGCCGTCCGTTTCTGCTGCGGGAGTGCAACGCTATGGATACGCGTAGCGTCCGAAGAGCTAAGCAGCGGGTCGGTTCCGTAACGCATCCAATCCAGGACATCGTTGAGCCCATAACTATTGTGTGCAGCAACAAACAAATCGATCTGTCCGCGCGTATAGGCATTGCGAAGGATCTTGGCTTTTTCTGCTTCATCATTCCGGGAATCAGAATAGAGAAACGCCACCAGCTCACAAAAACCTTCCTCCGTCTCGCGAACCAGCCTTTGGCGGCGCTTGGGCGGGACGTTCTCGGCCACCCACGCATGCGAAAGTTCATGGGCACAGGTGGCCTGGAACCAACTAAGCGGCAGCCCGGTCATGAGGCTGATGCGATGCTCGATGCGGTTACCGTTCGTTTCGGATTGGGTGTACCCAAAGACGTTGGGGCAATGATAATCATTGCCGGCCAGCGTGAACAGCTCCTGCAAATGAATGCGGTCCACCATCGCCACGGTGATATTCTTCTCGGGAAAGCCGCTAAAACGGGCGAACAGCCGGTCCAGGCTATCGCGCACCTCGTGGAAGTTCCGCACGCCCTCC
>DATMQA010000145.1:0-4648 GCA_035566895.1 Binatia bacterium | reverse complement strand
TTCTCCCCGCCTCACGGATCGGCAAGGCGAACGCAAAGACGGCACCCTGGGGCGCATTGGCCCTGGCCCAGAGCCGCCCCCCGTGGGCTTGGATGATCGACCGGCTGATGGCCAGCCCCATGCCCAAGCCCTGCGGCTTGGTCGTATAGAACGCGTCAAAGAGGCGCGCCAGCCCCTTCGGGTCCAGCCCCGGGCCCGTATCGCGCACCGTCACTAACACGTGGGGCCCGGCCGTGCCGACCGAGGCGGGCGTCTCCGGTGTGCCTTCCGTCGATCCACCAGAGATCTCTGTCCCTTTCTGCGAGCTGACCATCAGCTCCCGTGGCCCCTCGCCCACTCCGCTCAGAGCTTCGATGCCGTTCATCAGCAGGTTGAGCAGCACTTGTTGCAATTGGATCCGATCGCCCCAGAGGGCCGGTAAGTTATTTGCGAGCTGTGTCTGCAGCGACACCCGATGCCGGTGTAGTTCGCCCCGCAGCATGGCGGTGATTTCCCGGATGGTTTGGTTGAGGTCCAGCCAGCCCGGCTGCGGGGGTGCCTTCCGGGCCAGCGCGCGAATCCGGCCAATGATTTCGTCGGCTCGTTTTCCATCGCGAATAATGCGCCGGATCGCTTCGCGGGTTTCGTCGAGGTTAGGCGGATCCCCGGCCAACCAGCGCAGGCCGGCGTTGGCATTAGTCACCACTGCAGCGAGCGGTTGATTGATTTCATGAGCGATCGAGGCGGTCAACTCGCCCAGCGTGGTCACCCGCGTGAGGTGCGACAACTCCGCCTGGGCTTGCTGCAAAGCCTCTTCGGCCCTCTTGCGCTCAATGAACTGGCCCAGCTGACTGTCGATGGTCGCCATCATGTCTAGCAGGCCCGCGTCGGCCGGTCGCATCTCACGGCTGAAAAACTCAATAACCCCTAAGACCTCCCCGCCCAGCAGGATCGGAAAAGCGCAGGCCGCGCGCAGGCCCTCGGCCGCGGCCATGGGCGTGCGCGGAAAATTCGCACAACCAAAGTCGGAAAAGTAGGCGGGCTCACGGCTCAGCCACACGTTGCCCGGCAACCCGCACCCGGGCCGGAAGGTCATGGCGCGGCAGGCGGTTTCAAACTGGGGAGCCTCGACGGAAGCTCGCCGCCAAAACGCGACACAACGTAACACCCCCGCCTGCCGGTCCGTGTGCCAGAGGGCGCCCAGATCCCAAGCCAAGCACTCGCACAGGGCCTGAAGTAATTGGGGCGTCGCTTCTTCCAGGGTGGCGGCTTCCGCCAGGATTTGCGTGACCCAGTGTTGGGCCAGGACGCGTTGCTCGGCCCGTTTGCGCTCGGTGATGTCTTGTACGGTGCCGAACATGCGGTACGGCCGGCCCGACGGTTCCCTCGTGACCTCACCCTGGCTGTGAACGGTGCGCACCTCGCCCGTTGGCTGGATCACGCGGTACTCCACGTCGTAGCGAAGCCCACCCTGAATTGCCTCCACCACGGCTTCGCGCATGATCGGTCGATCCTCCGGGTGGATCCGTTCCAGAACCTGCTCAAGGGTGCGGATGGGGTCCTCGGGCCGCAGCCCAAAGATGCGGTAGGTTTCGTCCGACCAAGTCAGGACCTTTGTCTCGAGGTCGCGGTCCCAATAGCCGACGTGGGTGAGGCGTTGGGCTTCTTCCAATTTCGCCTCGTTTTGTCGCAAGGTGCGAAACATTAATAGGCTGCTCAAGGCATCGGCGAGCCTGCGGCCGATCTCCTCAAACAGCCGCTCTTCCTGAGCCGTCCACGTGCGGGGGAAAGCGCACTGGTGCAGCCCGAACAGGTAAGGCTTATCCCACTTGGGATAGACCGCCAGGGCGATGATGGATTGGATGCTGAAGCGCTCCGCCAACTGGGCCGGCACTGCAAGCTCGTAGCCCGGGCCGAAGCGCACCGCCCCGCCGGAAGCCCGCGCCCTTCGGAACACCTCGGCCACTTCCGGATCGACGGGCAGCTCGAGCCCAAGAGCGAAGACCCCGGGGAACTCGGGCCGCGTCTGCTCCATGACCGCCCGCCATGCGGGCGCCCCCGGCTCACAGGGGTAGACCAGCCAGGCCCGATCGCACCCAAAGATCGACAGGACGGCCTCCAACACCGCGCGCATCATCTGTTCCAGGTCATTGGTGCCTTGAATGGCTTGGTTGACCCGATCCAGGCTTTCGAGGAAACGCAAATGCGCTTGGCGCTCCGCTTCGGCCCGCTGGCGCTCGGTGATGTCGGTTACCGCACCCACGAATTCAACGTGGCCCGATTCGGCTTCGGTGGAGGGGCGACCCACCACCCGGACGTATTTGACCGAACCGTCCGGCATCAGCAGCCGATATTCGAAGTCAAACCCTTGGCGCTCCTGGGCAGAGCGCTCGATGAGTTGGCGGACCTGCGCTCGGTCGTCCGGGTGCGTGCGCTGGAGCACCCGCTCCACGGTCGGTGCGGTCGCGGGGTCGTATTCAAAGATGCGAAAGGCTTCTTCGGACCAGTAGATCTTTCCGCTAGATACATCCCAACGGAAGCTTCCGGTGTGACTGAGTCGTTGCGCCTCGGCCAGGTACGCTTCACTGCATCGGAGCGCCTTCTCGGCGTGGCTCCGTTCCGTCCTTTCCCGAGCTTCTCGTAACGCGCGTTTGAGTGAGGGCGCAAGCCTCGGCAGCCCACTTTTTACAACGTAGTCTGTCGCGCCGCTTTTGAGTGCGTCGATGGCTAGATCTTCGCCCACTGTTCCGGAAACAAAGATGAATGGCACGTCCGGCGAGCGTTGCTGGGCAATCTTCAAGGCCGATAACCCGTCGAAACCGGGAAGAGTGTAGTCTGCCAGGATTATTTCAAAGCCGCCTTCGTTCAGAGCGGCGAGGAAATCTTTCTCGGTTTCAACCCGCCTTACCTGGGAGGTGATCCCATCGGCCGCCAGCGTGTCTTGAACCAGCTCTGCATCCCTGATGTCATCCTCAAGATATAAAATACGCAAAGGAAGCTTCATTTTCGGCTAGCGCTTCTCCACGCTTCCAGGTGGCGGCTCATTAATGAGTGCCCAAAACCCTCCCAGTTCCTTGACCGCGTTCACGAACTCATGGAAATTCACTGGCTTAACGACATAAGCGCTCACGCCCGGCTGGTAACTCGCCACCAAGTCCCTTTCCTCATGTGAAGATGTCAGTACAACCACTGAAATCATCTTGAGCTTGTCATCGGATCTTATCTGCTGCAGCACTCCCAGTCCATCCACCTTTGGCAACTTCAGATCGAGCAGCAGGACGGCCGGATTACGATTCGGGACCGTCTCAAAGTTCCCCCGACGATAAAGATAGTCCAGAGCCTCTTCGCCGTCGCGCGCAACAACGACCTCGTTAGCGAGCTTATATTCCTCCAGAGGCGTAAGAGTAAGCCCTACATCCTTCGGGTCGTCTTCGACCAACAAAATACGTCCCAGTGCGCTCATTGAGGTGTGCCCTTATGGGACGTTCCGCCTGGACATGAACGAGCGATTAATAATTGAAACAGACATTGCCGCCTGAAATTCCTACTTTGCGGCTGGTGACAGCGTTGTTGGGTTTGGGCCTATTTGGGCGCTAAATGCCAAGGCTAATCTAGGTATTTTGATACAACCGGAGGAACCCCGAGAAAATTCATTAAACGAAGAGCCGTTCTGCGCAATACTGGTTTTGCGGTCAATCCCGCGCACGCTCTTCTGAAATGGGTCGCCGCGAGCAACCTCAATACAAGGAACAAAATATGTCCCCTAAATCTCCAAGCGGTCTCATGCACCAGTGGCAAGCAACCCAATGGGACGTCACGTCGCTGGAAAAGGCGCAGGTTCCCATTCCGGAACCGGATGCAGACCAGATCCTGGTCAAGGTGGGCGCCGCAGTATCGCTCGGGACAAACTAGCCCTAGAGGGTGAATTCGGCAAAGGACACAGAATGCCCATTGTCCCTGCCTCGGATGCAGCGGGCCAAGTGGTCGCCATCGGAAAGGCCGTGCGCAGATTCAAGCCGGGAGACCGCGTCACCTCCATCATGGCCCCAAAATGGCTCACCGGCCTCTATCGGTACGAGGATGCTTCGGAAATCCTCGGTGTTCCCCTTTCGGGTGTGCTGGCTGAATATATTATTTTGCATGAGGACGGTGCGGTAGCGACTCCACGGCAGAGAGCAGAAAACCGGTATAAGAAGCCCAGTGGCATGACGTCCCCGGGGTTCACTCGTCGTTTCTTGAGCCCCATTCGCTTTCGGTCAATGTGGTGGCTTTGCTTATGTTGCCGCTGCCGCACCAAGCCGGAATCAACCGCCGACGAAACCTGTGCCCGCCATGAGCGGGACCTGCGCGCCTTTGCCAAGAAGGCTGGCTACAAAATCGTCGGGGTCTGGAATGAAATCGCCCCCGGCCAAAGCAGGAGCGCGCCGAACGCAAGAAGGTCCTGGCATTGGCGCAGGCCCGCACGGTCGACTTGATCCTCGTCACTGAACTGACCCGCTGGGGCCGCTCGGCCAGGTTCGCCGCGCGGTCGTTAACGTGCTTTGAATTCCGTTTCGTGTCTTCTCCTCAATAAGGCAACTGCTGTCACTCACAATGATGCGCATGAACCGTCTGCGGCCCTTGTGGATTTGTACTTTCTTCTCCCTCCCCATGTTTACGGCCGCTTTCA
>DATMQA010000144.1:0-20185 GCA_035566895.1 Binatia bacterium | reverse complement strand
GGCCCTGCTGCCACAACTCGCGCTCGTGGGCCAAACGTTTCCAGAATTTTGCACTCATCCGGTCAAGCCTTATGCAATCATTAACCCTTGGCGCCGGGCAAGCAAACAGTTGGAAAAAGCGGATGAAGGAGTTGCGGGCAGCATTGGTTGCCCTCCAGCCGCGGCTTGCCGGCCATTCCCATCCGTAAAATCGTAAATCCAAAAGCGAAAAAATGGAAAATCGCAGACGAGTTCCCTTGACAACCGCACCGGTCCTGCTCATTCTCAGGAGCAATCCGGCATGAACAGCACACGGCATTGCACATCAGAAACAGGGTGCGGAATCGAACGTCAGCAACTTGCTCGCACAGTCCTTATGCCATCTCTCACGATGAAGTCTCTGGCTTGTAGTTTTAAAGCGGTTGCCCTTCTGGTTTTATGGCTGGTTTGCGCCACTTGGCACAGTTTCGGCGCAGAAAGTAATGCGCCGCCAGCCGAACTCAAATCGCAAGAGACCAACTCGCAAGAGACTCTGCGCAGCTATGTGCATCTCCAGGAACAAATCCACGCCGCCCAGCTTGCGATCGAACAGAACCGCCAGGAGGCGCGCGTCGCCGCCGAGCAGACGGCCAATGCGCTGGTGGACCGTTTGAAAACCCTTGAGGAAGGGCTCGCCACGCAGCGCTCGCGGGAATTGGATGTGATGCAGAACGTCAATAGCGCCATGCAGAACTCGAATCGGAACATGTTTGTCGTCGGCGCGGCGTTTGCCGGTATCGGGTTCCTGGCGGTGTTATCCATGGCCTACTTCCAGTGGCGCGCAGTCAGCCGGCTGGCGGAGATCTCCGCCGCTTTGCCTGCAACCCGGGCGCTGGCAGCCGGCCCGACCCTGGCTGCGCTTGGCCCAGGGGACCCGCCGCTGGTCACCGTGGGGCCGGCGGAACAGTCCAACCTGAGGCTGCTCGAAGCGCTCGAACGCCTGGAGAAACGCATTTTCGAGCTGGAACACACGACCGGCCCGGCGCCGGCACACGACGAGCAGTCCGGCCAAGGCTCCAGCCCTGGCTCCGCTCCATCCAACGGGAACGGCAAAGATGCGGCGGGTTCGCCGGACGAGTCCGCGGAATCGGGGCGCATCACGATGTTGCTCGGCAAAGGGCAATCGATGCTCAACCTCGACCAGGCGGAAGCGGCGCTGGCGTGTTTCGACGAAGTCCTCACGCTCGACCCTGGCCATACCGAAGCGCTCGTCAAAAAGGGCGCCGCCCTCGAACAGATGCAAAAACTCAACGAAGCCATTGAATGTTATGACCGGGCGATCGCGGCCGACGCCTCGCTAACGGTCGCCTACCTGCACAAAGGCGGCCTGTTTAACCGCATGGAGCGTTTCAACGAAGCGTTGGAGTGCTACGAAAAAGCGCTGCGCACGCAGGAAAAGCGAGGGTGAGACGGGGCGGTTATCGGCCTTACCACAGGAAAGACTTTTGTTCGCCCAGAAGCTGCTCGCCTTCCCATAGCGTCACGCGCCAGGCGGTCACCTCCCCGAGCGTTTTGTATTGCTGGCTGGTGAGGGTGAGGCCGGTCCAATGACTGAACCATCCACCCGGTTGGGCGGGCTCTTCCAGGATGAGCTGTTTCGGAAGGTTGCCTTCGACAATCCCCCGCATCTCGACCCGCACCTTGAGCGGATCCCAGACTGGGCCCTTGGTTTTCCATTGCACGTTAAACCGCATGGCGGAACGCCGTTCCGGGTGCGCGCGCAAAACGGCCTGGTAGGCGTCGCGTTCATACAGACTGGGAGAAAGGGAATTGCGCCCCTTCAAATCGAGGAATTGCGGCAGCACTTTAAGCACGCGCCCAGTCGCGGCCTCCGCCGGCAACGGCAACGCCAGCCAGAGCAGGATTAACCAGGCCAAGGTCGGTCGCATGGGGTGAGAATTACCAACTCCGCGGCCAAACTCAACCGGTAAATCTGTCGAATGAAAAGTGTGACGTGACGGGCGACGAGTGACCGGCACCCTACTCCGAGTTTCAGCTCTCCTCCAGGGCCACTGATACGAGCCCCCAAAGCAGCGCCCCGAGACCGACTATCACCGGCGCCAACCCCAGCACCAGGACCCACTCACCATGGCGGGCGTGGCGCAGGAATTCGAGGACGGTCTCTCCCGCGGCCGGGGCACGGCACAGGAAAACGACCGCTCCCGCGAGCAGCGCGCTGCCGAGCAAGCCGAACCGGAGTAAATCGGGACGGCCGCGCGGAGGCAGCGCGAGCATCACGCGCCGCGTAAAGCCGTCATCAGGAAGCGGCGTGACAGATTCGCGGAGTAACCTCTCAATTGGGTCGGGGGTTTCGTCCGCTTTTAAGGGTTTATCGTTCATCTCACAGTTGCAGCCATTTTCGCATTTTCTCTTTGCCCCGGAGGACATTGGTTTTCACCGTGCCGAGCGGACAGTTCAAAGCCTGGGCCGCTTCCTCGTGAGTGAGGCCGTTTTGGCAACACAGCACGAGCGCCGCGCGTTCCGCGGGGGTCAACCGTTGCAAGGCGTCGTTGACGTCCAGCCGTACGCCCGGGTTGGGCCTCTCCGCCGCAAGGTCCATATCCGCGGCCAGGTCCTCAGGCGCCTCAAACCGCAGCCGGCGGTCACGCCGGGCTCGGCTCCGAAGTTCGTTGATGGCAATCCCAAACAACCAGGTCGAGAACCGGCCCGTGCCTCGGAACTGGTCCAGCTTCCGCCACGCGCGGACAAAGGTTTCCTGCGCCAGATCGTCAGCCTGGTGCGCGTCACCCCTGGTCATACGAAGCAAAAACGCTCGCACCGGTGACTGGTAACGCCGCACCAGTTCGCCGAACGCGTTGGGATCCTCGGACTGCAGAACGCGCGCCAGCAGGTCGGCATCGGAGAAGGCCACAAGTTAAGTTTGAACCGATTTTTTCCGGGAAATCAACCATGTCACTAATTTGTGCAGCAGGAACGCCACGCCGACGCCCGTAGGAATCAGACTGAAGCCCCACCATTCGCCGATTTTATCCCAGTCGCCGTTCGCATTGTTCATCGTCAGCATAGCCACTCCCGTGGCGACCCCAAACAGCGTCCAAAATAGCCCGAGCCAAAGGCTGTCTTGCCGGCATTCGCTTTTTTCCCGCAGCAGAGTGACCCGCCAGCAGATCAAGTAGGCCACCCCGATAAAGACTGGAATAAGACCGAGGGTCCAGAAACCCTCGCCAGCCAGCTTGAGAGATGATAAGGCCAGTCCGAACCCCAACCCCAGCCAGATCAATCCGCGACGCAAGTCACTCCTGGGCGGCTTGATCGGCGGCGGCGGGTTGATCATTTCCGGCGGCACCGGCAGACCCTTCTCGATCATCAGCCGCATGGTCTCGTGGGCTACCTTCTGCCGCCGATATCGAAACGTCAGCACCAGCGCGACAATGCCCAGCGGGATAGCCGCCGTCAGCATCCACTGGAGAGTGGCGCCGACAGTCTCCCAGGCGTCTTGGCTTTTCAGGAAATCGGCGGCTTTGTCCGGCGGCAGTTTTTCGGCGAGTTCCTGTGTGGCCTTCTGGTTCTGGGCTGCGTTGCCGCCGAGATTGACGTTGACGTTCTGGGCCTGCACGGAGGACCCGGCCAAGGGCAGGACCAGCCAACTCAGCAGAGCCAAAACTTTTAAACTGGGGACGTTCTTTGTCATAGCATTTTCATTTTCTTTCCAGTGTGATGACTTTGGGGAGGGATTTGGATTCAAAAAAGTTTCATCTTGTTCAAGCGAATTCCGGAGCCTACGCTCCCACGCGATGAGCAAGGATAAAGATGATATGACCCGCCCGGAGCCTGCCGGAAGCGCTTCCACCAGCGCCCCCGGCGTGCTGGCGATGATTATGGAGATATTCGGCATCAGCCGCACGTTCACGATCAGCGCGATTCTTTTTATCCTGCTCCTGCTCGCGCTGGCGGTGTTTTTATTCCTGAGATCAGCACCCCCCACGACGATTACGATTACGAGCGGTCCGGAGGGCAGTGTTTATCACACCAACGCGATGAGATATGCCAGCGTCCTGGCTCGCTACGGGGTGAAAGTGAAGGTCCTCGATTCGCACGGTTCGTTGGAAAACCTCCAACGGCTGGTGGACCCCGCCTTTAAGGTGGATGTGGGCTTCGTCCAGGGCGGAGTCACCAATGATAGGATGGACAAGTTGATGTCGCTCGGCAGCATTTCTTATCAGCCGCTGCTGGTGTTCTATCGCGGAGCCCCGGTGGAGCTGCTGTCGGAACTGGCGGGCAAGCGCATCGCCATCGGACCGGTCGGGAGCGGCACCCGCACCCTGACGCTGGCCCTGCTGGAATCCAACGGGATCAAGCCTGGCGACTCGTCCACGCTCCTGGATTCCGAGCCGAAGGAATCAGCCCGGACCCTGTTGGACGGGACCATCGATGCAGTGTTTCTGATGGGGGAGGACGCCTCGGCGGCCACCATGCGGGAGCTGTTGCGAACGACGAACATTCACCTCATGAGCTTCAAGCAAGCAGCCGCGTACACCCGGCGCTTCAGCTACCTGAGCATCCTCCAACTGCCTCAAGGCTCGATTGATTTTGGGAAAAACCTTCCCGCGCAGGATGTTTATCTGATCGGTCCGACCGTCGAGTTGGTCGCGCGAGAACATCTGCACCCTGCCCTCTCGGATTTGCTGCTGGAGGCTGCGCGCGAAGTGCATGGCCGCGCCAGTCTGCTCCAGCACAAGGGGGAGTTCCCCGCCCCGCTCGAGCACGACTTCCCCATCAGCGCGGACGCCGCCCGGTTTTACAAATCGGGCAAGAGTTTCTTTTACCGCTACCTGCCGTTCTGGCTGGCGAGTCTAACCAGCCGGGTCGTGGTGGTGTTCGTCCCGATGGTGGTGGTCCTGATTCCGGTGCTGCGCAGCATCCCGCCCTTCTATCGCTGGCGCATCCGCGCGCGCATCTTCCGCTGGTATCGCGCGCTGCTGGGGCTGGAGCGGGAATTGGCCGGCGTATCGGACTCGGCGCAGCGCGAACAATTACTGAAGCGGCTGGATGAGATCGAAAGAGCGGTCAATCAGATCAAAGTCCCGGCCTCATTTGCCGATCTGTTCTACAGCCTGCGCACCCACATCGATTTCGTGCGGCATTTGACGGACGGGGGCAAAACCGTTGACTCGCGGCAATCTCCCCCGGCCTGAGCGACCGAATGGGATTAGCTCTGCACCGGCGTTGCGCCCTTGAGTAGTTCCTTCGGGTCAGCCAGGCCCAGCCCGGGGCCTTTCGGGATACTCAAAGCGCCCTCGTTGATCCGCAAGGGCGGATCGAACCACTTGCCGTAGGTTTCGACGCCTTTCTTATATTCCTGCCAGGGACCGATTTTTTCCGTGCAGGAGGCGAAGTGGAGCGAATAGACAAAGCCGAAACCGCCCGAGAGATGGACGGTCGTGGCCAGGCCGCTCAACTCGGCCATCCGCGCGACGCGCTTCGAGCGAATCAAACCGCCATAGTAAAACAGGTCGGGCTGGACAATATCAGCGACGTGGTTGCGAATCATCCATTGAAAGCGCCAGTGGCTGGCCTCCTGTTCGCCCAGCGCAATTGGAATCGTCAGGACATCGGCGACTTTCTTCGTCGCGTCAAAATTATCGAACGGGCATGGTTCCTCGTAGTGGATCGATTTGATGTCCTCGAGCATCCGGCCGACCTGGATAGCCTGGGGTGGGTCGTAGGAACTGTTGGCGTCCGCCAGGATCGCCATCTTATCGCCGAGCGCTTTTCGGGAGAGCGGGATGAGTTTCTCCGTCCGGCCCGGCATGGCGTCCTGGTTCCGGCTCATGCGTCCGCCCAGGCGGTACTTGACGGCTTTGGCGCCGGTTTGGTCGATGAGACTTTTCAGGTAATCAACTTCCTGCTCGGGCGTCGTATCGCGCCGGCCGCTGGCGACGTAAAAAGGCACGCTGGTGCGGATGACCCCGCCGAGCAATTCGCCCAGGGATTGGCCGGTGAGCTGGCCCAACAGGTCCAAAATGGCAAACTCTACCAGTGCAACTGGACACCAGAGGGCAAGTCCCAGGAGCTTGTAGTTGCTCTGATAACGATAGACCTGAAACAAATGCTCTTCCAAATCCCGGGCGTCCTTGCCAATGAAATACGGAATCACCAGTTCGTTCAGGATCGGGTGCAGCACCTTTAGCCGGCCATCGTCCACGGAGATGCCCTCGGCGCCGGATTTGGAGCGGACGCGAACGAAATGCTCGCGGCCTTTGTGGAGCAGTTCGATTGATTCGATAATGACCGGCTCCTTCAGGTCTCTGAGTTTGAGGACCGGTTTGGCGCCGGCTTCTTCCAGTGCGGAATCGGAAGGCGCGGCGGGTGGAGTGGAACTCGAGGAAGGTGCAGCGAGGCCGGGACGCACGAGCGAAAGGGCGCCCGCGGTGGCGGTGCCTGTCAGGAAACGGCGGCGGGTGAACTTCACAGGCCATTGTTGGACCGCCGTTCCGGGCAGATCAAGCACCAGTTTTGTTTGCCGCACCGAACCAATGCCGGGTCCGGTCCTTGCCACATTGTAGGAGACGACGTAAGGAGTCTCTGATCAAAATTCCTGCGCAATCACCGCCCGCCCTGCAAGCTCCCGCTCCGAAACCCCTACCACCCTACCACCGCCTCCCGCACTCCTGGCTGGCCAGACATGCCAAACCTGCGCACATTAGCCGCCATGAACACGACCCTCAGCACTTCGCGCAGAACCTTTCTGAAGCAACTCGGGCTCGGCGCCGCCGGGCTGGGCACCGTCTGGTCGGTCCCCGACTGCCTGGCCGGGTTGACTATCGGCAGAAGGCTTCCACGCAGCGCGCCCGAAGCGCAGGGAGTGTCGTCCGAAGGGATTCTGTCCTTCCTGGAAGCAATCGCTAAGAGCAACCATGAGTTTCACAGTTTCATGATGCTCCGGCATGGGCATGTGATAGCCGAAGGCTGGTGGCGCCCCTATCGCCCGGAAGCGCCACAGATGATGTATTCGCTTAGCAAGAGCTTCACCTCGACTGCAGTGGGTTTCGCCGTCTCGGAAGGAAAGCTAACGGTCAATGACAGCGTGACCTCCTTTTTCCCCGGCGACCTGCCCGAGAAAGTCAGCGAGCACCTCGCGGCTTTGAGAGTGAAGCATTTGCTGACGATGTCCGTCGGCCATGCCAAGGATTCGACACCGTCCTTGTGGGGCGAGGAGAATTGGGTCCGCAAATTTCTCTCGCTGCCAATCGAAAACGCGCCGGGCACTGCGTTCCTCTATAACAGCGGTGCCACCTACATGCTCTCGGCCATTGTCCAGAAGGTCACCGGGCAGAAGGTGCTCGATTACCTGCAACCGCGCCTCTTCGGCCCGTTGGAAATCGAGGGCCTAAGCTGGGAGACCTGTCCGCGGGGCATCAACACCGGCGGCTGGGGATTGAAAATCCAGACCGAGGGCCTCGCCAAATTCGGCCAGTTATACTTGCAAAAAGGCAACTGGAATGGCCGCCAACTCCTCTCGCGGGAATGGCTCGCCGAAGCCACCAGCTTCAAAATCCAACAGCCCGCCCCCGATTTGGAGCGCGCCAAAAAGCAAAGCGATTGGCACCAGGGCTATTGCTATCAGTTCTGGCGCTGCCGCCATAACGCCTTTCGCGGGGACGGCGCCTTCGGGCAATTCACCATTGTAATGCCTGAACAAGACGCGGTAATTGCCATCACCAGCGAAAGCCCAAATATGCAAGGCGAGCTCGACCTGGTTTGGGACCATCTCCTGCCGGCCATGAAAGAGAAGACCTTGCCGGCGGCTAAACCGGCGCAAGCCGAGCTGAAAGAAAAACTTGCGGCACTGCTCCTGCCTCCGCCAAAAGGCCAGGCCTCCTCCCCCATCGCCGCCCGAATCTGGGGCAAACAATTCCGCATAAAAGCCAACGAGGCCGGCGTCCAGAGCGTTTCCCTCCAGTTCCGGAACCTCGACTGCCTCTTCACCTTGAAAGACGACAGGGGCCAATACTCCGTGGACTGCGGCATCGGGCGCTGGGTGGATGGCCAGACCGCCATGCCCGGAACCCCGCCAAAACTCACCCAGGGTAAATTGGGACCTGTTTCCAAACTCGCCGCCAGCGGCACCTGGAGGGACGACCAAACCTTCGAGATGCAGTGGCGCTTTTACGAAACCCCGCACCACGACACCGTCACCTGCCGCTTCGATGGCGACAACATCCGGGTCGAATACCTCGACAGCCTGGCCCAAATGAACCCCACCCGGAAAGACAAACGGCCCGCCCTCGAAGGCTCAGCTTGAAAGTTCCCGAATTTAACTCAGTTAACCCCTTTGACCCATTTAAATCCAGTTAACCCTTTAACTCAGTTAACTCATTTAACCTTGTCCCGCCCTCCCGCTTCGGGTTGGACATTTCCCGCTCCATCGCTCTTCGTCTCGCTGCGGAACCGCACCTTCACAGGATAATTCGTTCCATCCGCAAACGACCGCGCCAACCAGTTCTGCACGAACGTCTCCGTCTCCTTCCGCCCGGTCTCCCGCACCAGTCCGATGTTCGCCTCCGCCTTTTTGTATGTCATCCACGTGATTGACTCCTTCAGATTGTCCATCGCCTCGCGCGTCTTGCGGAGCAAACTGTCTTTCTTCACTTCATAAGTAATGCGCGAGACGTCCACCGACGGCTTGTTGTACTTGATGTCGGGCGCAACCACGTCGATCACCCCGTTCTCGAGCCGAAAATCCCAGCGCTGATTCAAATCCAGGTAATAAGTATAGGTCACCGGAGCGGTCGCCTCCACAATCACGTCGGGCAAGGGAACGTAGCCAAAAGCCGTGCTCGATTCGTCCTTGCGCGTAAACACCTCTGTCTGCGAAACCGTCGCGAATTGGAAATGCTGGCTGCCTTTCAGCGTCGTCGCATAGCTCGTGAACGTCGTGGTAACCGTGCCCTGGTTGAAAGCCGCCGCCACATTCTGGAGCTGCTGCCCCACCTTCTCAGCCAGTCGCCCGGTCTTCTCCAGCGCCTCCCCGGGCAGGTCCCGGCACGACTTGAACACATAAACGCCCCCGCCCACCAGCGCCACTACGATCACCATCCACATCACCGGATAGGCCCACGGATTTCCCGCCACGGCAGTGGCCGGTTTGGGCGCACTCTGGTCCTGGCTCGGCGGCGTTTGGTTTTCAGGCTCCGGCATATCTGCTCACTGCCATCAAAACCCATCCCCAAATCTCTATCAAGTTGAATAAACCGCGCAACCCTTCCGTCTGGGTGGTGTTGGGTTCTTAGGGACTGCCTTGGAGCCGCGGCCGGGTAAGCTGCCGCTCCTTTGTTTCATGGGAATGGGGTTCCGAGTGGGTGAGCGGCCCGGTTGAGCGCCGGGCCGCTCTTGCTTTCCCCGAATCCGGCTCCCGCACCCAACCGACAGTCCAGCAAACGGTATTGAGTCCCCCGGAAATATGGTTGCTGACAATCTTCTCTGAACCTGCCCGGTCGGCGATGGACAGCGCCACTGGGTCTGGGCCATATGCTCGGAAACCACGGCCGCATTTCCCAGAGCACGCCCTCAGACGCGAATTTTCGGACAGTACGCCGTTCGGTGCTAAGTCTGCGACCTCCGGCAAAGCCGGAGGCTTGAAATTGTGAACCGCTCACAGCGGCCTTCGCAACCGAACAGTCCCAACGGCGCAAGATTGCAAGTTTGCCGCCCTACAATTCTCCCAAAACCTTCGCATGTTTGTCGTGGTCGTGTTGCTTTGGTGCTGCGGAGTCCGTCGAGCGAAGTTGAAAAAGGCCGGTTCTCTCGTCGGTCAAATTTGGATCCTCCTGTATCAGTTTTAGCTGTACCTCTGAAACTGACATCAATTCGTTTCCTCATCTCGAGGACTGCGAGTCTTGGGTCTTTAAAAGTAAAGCGAGTTTGCGACCCGGCGTTGGGCCGTGTACTGGTCGCCCAAACATATTCTCATGCTAAATCGCGAGGTCGGTTTTTCGGATGCACGATATTTCGACAATGCAAACCCATCGGTGATTAAGTTTGTAAACCCTTACCATCAGGAACTTATGCGTTTACCGATTTCTGGCAAAGCCCATGCATTAATCAGAATTCAATGACGAATCGAGTCGACAAAATGAATAGAAAGCTAGTTGAGGGTCGTGCTCGTGAGCTTGGGACACGAGCTTCATGTCGGAGGTGCTCGACCCCGAGCAGCCCATGCTTGGTCATGTTTCCTGGATTCGGGCCGGTCAGGTTCTCGATTCGGCAATTGAAAGAACTGATAGACTCTTTGGAAAGGAGATTCAAGATATGTTCAACGAGTCAGATGCCTTAGGGTTGTCGCCTTATTCGGCGAGGCGGAACCTGCATCACGTGGTCTTCCGGTGTGATGCGCCGCAAGCAAAGGAAGTGAGAGTCGTGGGGGATTTTAACGGCTGGAATCCGTCTGCGACACCGATGGGACAGCAACCGGACGGCCAGTGGATGGTCAGCTTGGAACTCACTCATGGCTTTCATGAGTACCTGTTCCTGGTGGACGGCAAGCCTGTGCTCGATCCCAATGCCACTGGAAACACGCGAAACGCACTCTACGAACGGGTGTCACTCCTGGCGGTCAGCTAACATCAACCCAGCTGCCTTATCGACGTTACCCGTGTCTAAACATCTCCCCTATGTCATTCCGGCTTATGGAACTGTTTCATAAGATCTTGAAAACTGCGGTTGCGGGTGGGGCATCGGACGTGCACGTGAAAACCGGCACACCGGTGGTCTTTCGCATCAATCGGGAGCTCCTTGCCATCGAGGGTCCTTCGCCAACGGAGGAGTGGATGAACAAAGTTGTGGAGAATGTCGCTCCGCCGCACTTGAAAACCCGACTGGAACACGAACGCGAGATTGATTTTTCCTACTTTGTGCCGGACATCGGACGTTTCCGCACCAACCTTTTTCAGCAGCGAGGCCATTGGTGCCTGGCCATGCGCTACGTCAAGACCGTCGTGCCAAAATTCGAGGAGTTGGGGCTATTGGAACAGATTCAGCACATTGCCGAGTCGCCGCGCGGTATTGTCCTGGTGGCCGGCACCACCGGAAGCGGCAAATCCACGACGCTCGCCGCGATGCTCGAACATATCAATGCCAACTTCAAAAGGCACATCATCACTCTCGAAGACCCAATCGAATATGTGTTCGAGGATAATCAATGCGTAATTGAGCAGCGTGAAGTGGGGTTGGATACGCGTTCGTTTGAGCACGCGCTGAAGCACGTGCTGCGGCAGGACCCCGATATCATCATGATTGGGGAAATGCGCGACTCGAACAGCTTCACGGCTGCCATGAGCGCGGCTGACACGGGCCACCTCGTGCTCTCGACGCTGCACACAACCAATGCCTCCCAGTCCGTCAGCCGTATTCTCGACTTCTTCAAAGCTGAGGAGCGAGAACAGATTCGGCGCCAGCTTGCCAATACATTGCAGGCCGTCATCTGCCAACGCATGGTGACGACCCTCGCCGGCACCATGACCCCGGCGCTCGAAATCATGATTAACACCCCCACCGTCAAAAAGCTCATTGAAGAGAACCGGCTGGATAAGCTTGCGGCCGCGATCGAGACCGGCACTGAGGACGGGATGATTAATTTCAACCAGGCGCTCTACAATTTGGTGAAGCAACGGAAGGTGAGCGAACACGAAGCCTTGAGCAAGGCCACCAATCCACAAGCCCTTGAGATGAACTTTAAAGGCATTTTCCTGGACGAGGGGCGCAGGATTCTCAGTTGAACAATTTATGATCACCTACTCAATACAAAGAAAAAGGAAAAACTATGAAATTCAGATCCACAGGCCGAAATCGTTTTTGAACTTGGGCGTCCTGGTCCTGATGACGGGATTGGTCTTGAGCTCCCAACAAGATGGCGCAGCCGAGTCAGGGCAGTTGGGCGAGATGACTAACGGGCCAGTTGATGAACTTTCAGCTCTGCACTTGAATGGAAACGTCGAAAGCTTCGCGCCGGCGGTCAAAAAGGTTGCACCCGCTGTTGTACAAATCGTCACAGCCCCGAAACTCGAGAGCCTTCCTGATTTGACGGGCGGGTTGGAGAATCCTCTCTCGCGTTATTCTTTGCGACAAGTGCCCGGATCCAGTTCTGGCCGCCTGGTCCTGTCCGGGCTCGGGTCTGGGGTGATTGTAAGTGAGGACGGCTACATTCTCACCAACAGTCATCTTGTAACTGACCCAAGAGAGGTCGAGGTGACTCTGCAGGACGGACGCCAGTTCAAAGCCAAAGTTATTGGACTTGATCCCAAGAGTGATATCGCGGTACTCAAGATTGACGCCCAACACCTGCCCACCGTTCCGCTAGCTGAAAGCCGTAAGGTGCGGGTAGGCGATCCAGTGCTGGCGTTCGGGTATCCCTTCGGAGTGGGCCAGACGGTGACGCACGGGATCGTCAGCGCAACTGATCGTGACGGAGTTGGCATCGAGGATTATGAGAGCTTCATCCAAACCGATGCCCCGATAAACCCTGGTAACTCCGGAGGGGCGCTGGTGGATGTCACCGGCAATCTTATCGGGATCACTACCGCTATCCTCAGCAGTACCGGCGGGAACCTGGGCATCGGCTTTGCGGTTTCTTCAGACCTTGCCCGCAAAGTGATGACGGACCTGATCAAATATGGGTACGTCGTCCGGGGCTATCTCGGAGTCGAGACTCAGGGCCTGACGCCAGAGCTTGCCAAAGAGTTCAAGCTGCATGGCGGCACCGGTGTGCTGGTGGGCGACGTTGTGCCCGGCGGCTCCGCCGAGAAGGCCGGGCTCGAAGTGGGAGATGTCATTACGCGGTTCGACGGCAAGGAGGTGCGTGACACTCGTCAGTTGAAGCTCTCGCTGGCAGAGGCCAAACCTGGCCAGACTGTTCCGGTTGAGGTCCTGCGCAACGGTTCGGCCATGCCGCTCCGAGTCACAGTGGACCAGGCATCCAATGAGGACCTCCTCGCCAAGGCTGAGCGAACTGTTTATGAACAAGATCCGGACGAGCTGCGAGGGGTGATTATAGGTGAGCTCAACAGCGAACTCAGGAGGCAGCTCAAAATCCCCCGTAATGTGAAAGGCGCGCTGGTGTTTGGTGTTAACCCATTTTCATCGGCCGCGGAGGCAGGTCTCAGGCCGGGGGATGTTATCGAATCAATCAATCGCCAGGAGGTGGGGAATGCTGGGGAAGCGTCGCGATTGACGAAAGCTGCCAGGAATGAACGGATGTTGTTGCGGGTCTGGAGCAAGGGCAGCAGCCACTTCTTGCTCGTGGAATGAACGAACCTCCCGATGTCGCTCACCACCACGTAGAGATGAGCGACCGTTGGCAAACCGTGATCGTCGCCCACCCCCAATACCTCAAAGTCGGGGCCTGAACCTCTGCCGATGGGAACGACCTCGAAAATGTGAACCAAAGATCGAAAGGAAAAGACTATGTTCGATGACCCGAATCCCGGCGGGACACTCCCGCACTCCTCAGCAAAGCGCAACATGCTGCGCAGCCCGCTTTTGCCGCGCCTTAATGGCGATGTTCTCATGTCGGCAAGTGCCACCTGCGGCAACCGCGGCCTCCGGTTAGTGAATGCACCGATGAGCGCGGTTGTGCCGGCCTCCCAGCATTCGGTTGGATTCACGCTCATCGAACTTTTGGTGGTGATCGCTATCATCGCAATTTTGGCTGCCATGCTGCTCCCCGCACTGAGCCGGGCCAAGCTCAAGGCCACGATGGCCACCTGTGTCAACAATCAGAGGCAGTTGGGTCTGTCCTGGATGATGTACGCGGACGATAATCAGGACGAACTAGTTAATTTTAACAACGATGATACCGTCAATAACGAGGGGCACACACAGCGCCCCTGGCGGTATCAACCGCCTTATTCGCCGGCTCCCAGCCTGCCGGTCATCCCGCCGGTGGCCAACAATATGGCGCCGCCACAGAAGGAGATTTTCCTCATGCAAGAATGCGTGCGGCAGGCCGCCCTCGCGCAATACCTCAAGACCGCCGACGTCATCCATTGTCCGTCGGACTCACGCTATCGCCGTTCTGTCGGCCAGGGATTCTCTTATGGCAGTTACTCCGGTATGACCGGGCTTGACGGCCAGGCGTGGCAGGGCGTCCCATTCAACCGAATCCTTACCCGCCGGGCCCATGTCCAGCACCCGAGCGAGAAGATTTTGTGGATGGAAGAAAACGACCCGCGTGGGGAAAATTTGGGCACATGGGTGATGAATCTGAACGGCACGCCAGCCGATGATTTTGCCGGCACCACCTTTGTCGATTCGCCGGCGGTTTTTCATGGCCAAAGTAGCACTTTCAGTTGGGCAGATGGGCACTCCTCGAGCCGGAAGTGGATGGACACGGCAACGATCAGCTATGCCAGCGACAGCGATCCTTCCGGAAGCAAGTACGGAAACCCACCTACGGAGGCCTCAACCATTCATGACATCACCTTCGTCAAACATGCCTACGTATCCAAGGATAACCCGTGAGATTGTCGGTTGGATGCTCAATTCGCCGCAATGACCAACCCTTTGTGGGCGGGTACGAGACTGCAGCAGAGAGAGGACGGCGGTTGCCGCCTGCTTAACCAACTTAGGCGTTTAGGCGTCTTCTGACTCCGGCAGTTTGATCCCCAGCTTCTGCATGCGGGAGTAGAGCGTTGTCGGCTTGACGCCGAGGAGCTCCGCCGCACCGTCAGGACCTCTGATTTTCCATTTTGCAGCCTCCAAGTTCGCCAGGAGATTGTTGCGTTCGAGGCTCCGAAGCTCCGCCTCGGTCAGCAGCTTGGGTGTGCCATTAGAGCCTTCCGAGACTTGCGCTTTGGACGCGGGCCGAGGAGTATTCGCCGAAGCCCCAGTTACCGGAAGGTCAAAGCTTAAAGCTCCGCCACGCGCAAGGATCACCGCCCGCTCGATCACGTTGCGCAATTCACGAATGTTTCCAGGCCAATCGTAATTTAGCAACTCCGTAACCGCGGCGCGCGTCAGCCGGGGTTTTGCGCTCTTGAGGTCCCGGACCGAGAGGTTGACAAAGTGACTTGCCAATGGCGGAATATCGTCCTTCCTCTCCCGAAGCGGCGGGACATGTACGGGAAAGACGTGCAGGCGGTAAAAAAGGTCCTCGCGAAAGCGACCGGCGGCAACGGCCTTCTTCAAATCGCGGTTGGTGGCGCCAATGATGCGAACATCAGCGTGCCGCGTGCGATCATCGCCGACGCGCTCATATTTTTTCTCCTGCAAAAAGCGCAGCAGCTTGGTTTGCATGTCCAACGGGAGCTCGCCGATTTCGTCCAGGAACAGCGTGCCCTTTTCCGCAGTCTCGATCCGGCCGGCCCGATCTTTGATGGCCCCGGTGAAGGAACCGCGCATGTGTCCGAATAGCTCGCTTTCAAAGAGCTCGCGAGGGATCGAGGCGCAATTCACCCGGACCAGCGGCCCTTGTTTGCGCTGGCTGCGACGATGGATTTCGTGCGCCACCAATTCCTTGCCCGTCCCGGTCTCACCCAGGATGAGAACGGAGGCTTCGGTTGGCGCCACCAGGTCGATTTGGCTAATGAGCTGCCGAAGGATTCCGCTCTGGCCCACCAGATCGCCGAAGGCTTTGGCTTCGATGACCTCCTCTTGCAGATACGTATTGTGAAGTTCCAGTTGCGATTTGAGACACTGGATTTCCTCGAAGGCGCGTGCATTGGCGATGGCGGCACCCATGTAGTTACCGAAGAGCTCGCTCCATGGACCTCTTTCCTGGCCCACTTCGGCGCGCAGGTACCCAGCCACAACTCCCAGGACCTCTTCCTTAAAACGGATAGGCGAGCCGTTGAATCCCAGTATTCCCTCTCGCGCCATCCAAACCGGATCGGGCAGCCTTTCCCAGTCCGCATCCGACTGTTGCAGGACTATTCGGCGTCCGGTCGCCGCGATCTGGCCCAAGACACCCGTCCCCATGGCTATTGTGTTCGCCGATTCGCTCAGTCCGGCAGGAAGGCTGCCGGCCGCAGCAGCCAGACGCAGACAACGCTCTGCTTTGTCAATGAGCCAGACTTGAACGCACACGGTCTCGCTGGGCTGCGCGACGCCCCGCGTGACGACTTTATTCAGCAGACCCTCCACTGACTGTTCGTGCGCGATGTCGAGGAGCAGTTGCATCGCATAATTGGGATCAAATCGGCTGTCAGCGGTTGATTCCATACTAGCAGAAAGTGGCAGATAGAGAGCGCTCGTTGGCCAAATCCAGAAATAATCTCGCCGCTATGTTCGGTTCCAACCGCGGGTCCGTGGAAGATTCCATAACGAGACTTAACCTGCCGCTCGATGACACGGTTGTCAACCTTTTGAACGTCGAGGTTTCGGATGCACGAAATTCCGACGGCATCAGATAGCCCTTCAAGTGATTCATTGCTGCTGATTATCAATGACTTACGTGGCTGCCGGGTACATGGCACAGCCGGTGCGTTAAGGGAGACATGAAACGGATTCGAGTCGAGGGAGTGAACACAAAGGAAATGAAGGACGCTTGGGGATCCTTGGGCACGGCTGCACCTCCTGAAACTGAGGCCGCACCGACAGCCGGAACCGTATCAACCTTGGCAAGCTTTGTGAAGGCGAACAACGATCGCAATATAGACTCTGTTACCGCATGTTTCTCCAAGGACGCTGTTGTTTACGACGATGGCCAAATTATGCGTGGCACGGACGAAATCCGACAGTGGATCGCCGAGCTATTTCAAAAGTTTCAGTACGTCGTCACTCCGACAAATGCGACCAATGGCGCCGTTCTCACGGCAACGATTACCGGCAATTTTCCAGGTGGGCACGTTTCCCTGGACTATCACTGTAGAACTTTGGGCCACAAAATCGAGGTCATGGTCATTCTGCCTACTTCGGTCTCCAAATAACGAAACTCGGACTCAATAAAGAAAGGAAGAATTCATGAACATTGGCGTGATTGGACCTGGAGATTCGAACCAACGTATGCAAAAGGAGGAGTCGAATTGTACCTCGAGGTCGAGGAGGGAAGAATGGCGTCCGTTGGAACGGTCGTGGACGATACGAAGAAGGTGCTTGGTCGTGAGCCGATGCTGCTCAGGGATTCGGCAAAATTACACCCAGATGAGTTATTGAAGACTGCGCGTAGCTACAGGGTGTCCTTGAAGCCTTAGGTCGACCGGGGTGAGTTCTTCGTAGTTCATTAAGCCGTCAACTTTCTTCGTGAGCAAAGGAGCTACATCCCAGCCGACGTGAACTTCCTGAATTTTGGAACGATCGATACCGTTTGCTGTTACAACTCCTCTGTACTCATCGACGGTCACGCTTCCATCAATAAGCCCAATTCTTTTTCCTACCATATCGCTCGGTTTAGAAATCGGCGTGTCTTCTCGGGAATAAATCACCGTGGGAACGTCTGGATAGAGAACGGCGAGTGATTTTATTGGAATTCCTTTCGAAACCGCAATCGCCGTAGCTTCACCACTATCAGAGGCCACCAAATATTCATCGCTTGTTCCCATGATCTGGGCCGTTGTTGCAGCACCGTTTCCCTCAACAATTTCGACGTCGAAGCCTTCTTTTTTAACATCCTCAAAATAGCCCTTCTCTCGCGCCACAAAGAAACCTGCATAAGTGGGCTCAGCTTGCCAATCGAGAAGGATTTTTATTTTCTTTGGAGAAGCGGAGGATGCCGGCGCATTCTTTTGGCCACACGAAATGGCGACGACTGCTAGCGCCCCTATAAGCAGAACGAGAGCGACAGAGGAAACAGTCTTGCGAGACCAAACTAATTTTGCATTCATTTGAGTATTCATGTTATTTGTGTAAAACGTTTGAGGAGGATTCTGTCAATGAAAAGAGCGGTTCCATAGAAACATGCGCCAATTGCTCCAAGCAGGAGCAGAGCTGCATAAACTCGTTCGGTGCCAATATCTGACGTTGCAGAACGGATTACATAACCCAGCCCAGCGCTGGCCCCGACAAACTCTCCCACGACGGCTCCGATCAGTCCGAGAACTGCACAGACGCGTGCAGACGCACTCACATACCGAATGGCTGATGGCAAAGAGCACTGCCAAAACTTCTGCCATCGAGAAGCCCCTAGTACATGAAATAATCTCAGATGCTGGTCAGGCGTTGCTTTAAGCCCTTCATAAGTGTTAACTGCAACGGGGAAAAAGCATATCAGAGCTGAAATTACAACCTTTGGTAGTATACCAAATCCAAAATAAATTAGGAATAGGGGAGCAAGGGCTTCTTTGGGGAACACCTGCGAGCCAACGATCAGAGGATTCAGGAATCGGCCCAACCAACCTCCATATCGTAAAACGATGCCAATTAGAAATCCAGCGGCGAGCCCAATAATAATTCCGAGGCCGGCTTCTTCAGCAGTCACCAAGGCATGCACAGAGTAGAAAAGTGGAAGATGGAATAGGGAAGTGGCAACGGATGCTGGCGTGGGGAGCACATATTGCGGTATGTGGAAAACACTGATTAATAATTGCCAGCACAGTCCAAGGGCGAGAGCATAACCAACCGTAGCGAATAACTTAGACGCAAAATCTCCGGCGCGCGGGCGAGATGTTTGAGTCGCATGAATTGGTCGCGCTGTTCTCGACCGCGATTCCAGGTTTTGCGGCGTAAGTGCTCCAATCCCCGGGCGTCGAAATGGATGCCGTCTCGAAAATAGGGGCAGTAAATACGGCCGAACTTGTCATAAAGGTCTTGAGCCTTTTGCAGGACTTGATCGAATTCCTCGGGAGCGAAACTGAGCTGCGCCATTTTCAGTAGTGAATTGTCTCCAGCGAAGCCTCGGGTTGGATTGCCAGCAACCGTGTTTCGCGCGGACTGATGGCGAACCGTGCCTGCACAATAAGCAGTGTTTGGGACGTGGCAGCCTGCTTTTGCAACCATTCAAGGACGGATTCGAAAGAAAGCGGATGGTTTTCCATGTGCTGATTTTAGCATTTTTGCGCCTATTCATGCAACGGGGCGCCTTCGGTTTTGCCGCCACTCGGCGGCTGCCTTGAGTTGTCCCCATCTTAAAAGGAAATGTCCCCTAACCTTGGTATTCTTATACTGAATATTATTATATAGAGAGAAGTAAGCAGGTTTACCTTCAGTGGTCGGCCGGTTTACCTCTTGAGGTAAACCTGTTTACCTCTGGATGTTCTCTTGATTTGCCGGGCAGCCCAGTTTTGACCTGGAAATGGATGGTATAGAGGTTGGTTTTCCCCTGTCCCCGGCGCTGGATCGTGACCAGGTGGACACGCTCCAATTCGGCGATCAACTGTGTGACCCGCGGACGGGTCATGCCCATATCCTGCGCGAGTCGATCCTGGCCCGGGAAGCAGGAATCGTTGTGCCAGGCGTAGCTCAGAAACATGGCGTAAACCACCTTGGCGCCAACAGACAAAGCGCCGTCGCGCAATATGAAATTGGGCACCTGCGTAAAACCCTCCCGGACCACGGGATTGGTGGTATCCAGCAAAATATTGCGCTCCTTGATGACCTCGCCAATGGACTTCATGGTGTGATATGATTATCTCACAAGTCGGAGATGAATCCTTGTGGATAACCATATCACTCCCCTTCGTCCTTCCGAAACATTTCAATGGAGCAAAACAGTCAAAATCACACCGGAAGCGTTCCGCATGATTCCGCAGAGTTCGGAAACGTGCGGAATGATTCTGAAGGCTTCCGCAATGTTCCGAACTCTTCCGAAAGATTCGGAAGCGTTCCGCAAACTTCCGAAGCGTTCCGAAGCATTCCGAAAGGTGCGGAACGCAAAGAAAATCACACGCTCACCGTGCGCGAAGTGGCACGGATGTTTGAAGCCGCAGGAGTGGCGCGGACGGAACGGAGCATCACCAACTGGTGCCAGCCGAACAAATCGGGAATGGCCCGGCTGGACAGCTATTTCGATCCGAACGAGCGGAAGTACTACATCTCGCCACAAAGTGTGGATTTGGCCATCGCCGAGGAAAAGGCGAAGGCCGTCAAAAACCAGGCTCCAGACGAAACCGTCGGAACCGTTCAGAAAGATTCGGAATGTCAGCGGGCACTCAAAACCGGCCAGGAAGGGGCAGATGAAAACCGGCCACTTTGAGAGTGGGATTGCGCCGGAGGAGGCGATAGCCGACCTCATGCGCGATGAACCAACTCAACGTGAGTCTGCAACATTCCATCGCCA
>DATMQA010000143.1:0-6846 GCA_035566895.1 Binatia bacterium | reverse complement strand
CGCTCACGACTTCGGGTTATCCGCGCATCATCAAACAGTGGCGCCGTGGCACGCCTTTGGCTGAGGCCAAAGTGGTTTTCGAAGGCAAACCGGAGGACGTCAGCGTTTCAGCGGCGGTCGTCCATGATCACGGCCACACTTACGAATTCATTCAGCGCGGTGTCACGTTTTTCACCGGCCTGGATTACGTCCGCCGCGGGGATGACTGGGTGAGAATTGATAAGCCGGACGACGCCACCGTCAGCACCTTCGAAGGCCAATTGCTGTTGAAACTGCGCACGGACTTTACTGTTGATGGGAAGACCTATCCCGGCGGCTCGCTGCTCGCGGCGGACTTTAACGAGTGCCTTCAAGGCAAAGGCCATTTCATTTCGCTTTTCCAACCCACGGCGCGCACCAGCCTGGAAGGGATGAGCGATACGAAGAATTACCTGATTCTCAACGAGCTCGATAACGTGCGGAACCGGCTCTTCGTTTTGAAGCTTCAAAAGGGCGCGTGGAAGCGCACGCCTTTGGCCGCGCCGAGCCTGGGGTCCGTGAGCGTCAACGGCATCGACGCGGATGAATCGGATGATTACTTCATGACGGTGACCGATTTCCTAACGCCTTCGAGCCTTTATCTGGGCGCGATTGGCGGCGCGGCATCGGAGAAGCTCAAGAGCCTTCCCGCCTTCTTCAACGCCGCCGGCCTGGAAATTTCTCAGCACGAGGCCGTCTCGAAGGATGGAACGAAGGTGCCGTACTTTCAGGTCAGCCGAAAAGGGCTCTCCCTGGCCGGCAACAACCCGACGCTCCTGTACGGCTATGGTGGATTTGAGATTCCCATGTTGCCGGCCTACAACGCTGCTGTCGGTTCGGCCTGGCTCGAGCACGGCGGCACTTATGTGCTGGCTAACATTCGCGGCGGGGGAGAGTTCGGACCGAGATGGCATGAAGCCGCCCGCAAACAGAACCGCCAACGCGCTTATGATGATTTTATCGCCGTGGCGGAAGACTTGATTGCCCGGAAAGTGACCTCGCCGAAGCACCTGGGCATTCAAGGCGGTTCCAACGGCGGCTTGCTCATGGGGGTGATGCTCACGGAGCGGCCCGACCTATTCAAGGCCGTGGTGTGCCAGGTGCCGCTGCTGGATATGAAGCGCTTCAACCGGTTGCTGGCCGGCGCAAGCTGGATGGATGAATACGGCAATCCGGATAAACCCGAAGACTGGGCCTACATCAGCAAGTACTCGCCCTACCAAAACGTCGTCAAAGAGAAAACGTATCCGCGAGTGCTGTTTATGACCTCGACGCGGGACGATCGCGTGCATCCCGGGCACGCCCGCAAAATGGTGGCGCGCATGAAAGAGCAGGGCCACGACGTGCTTTATTACGAGAACATCGAAGGTGGGCACGGCGGCGCCGCCAATAATGCACAGGCGGCTTACATGTCCGCGCTCGCCTACACTTATTTGCTCAAAGAACTCCGGTAAGCCTCGGCCAGGAGCGTCACCGGGTGGACGACTCTCAAGTCGAGGTTTTGCTGTTTGGCTCCGTTGGTCAATTGGAGAAGACAGCCTGGGTTTCCCGTGGCGACAATTGTCGCGCCCGTTGAACGAATGTGTTTGAGTTTGCGTTCGAGCAGCTCGTTGGTCAGGACGTTTTGCGGGCCGACAAGGGGGGTGAGACCGGAAAGCGTGTTGGGTATCAGGGGCATGGGATCCGGCGAGTCAGGTTCGTAATCTTAATCATAATCCCTTCGGCCGGTCGCCGCGCGAAGGATTATGATTAAGATTACGATTAAGATTACGAAAAGGCATGAGGTTCTCAGTTCATTTCGGCGGCTTGATTAACAACAACACATCCCGGGCCGCAACGGCTTCGTGGAAGACGATCATCGTCGGGCCGGGGAAACGCACGACCCCCGCATCCAGATCTTCCTCTTCGCTGACCGTCGCGATGGTCGAGACATGGCCGATGACGTTGGCGTATTCATCGAGCACGGCGGATCCGCTGGAGCCGGGCGCCCAGTCGGTGCTGACGTTGAGCCGCATGGGCGCAAAACCGGCCGACCGCGGAGCGGAGAAGGGGCGCCGGCCGGGGAATTGGTAGAAGCGGTTCACGATGCCGTCGCTGAAATAGCCGCGGTGGTCGAGTGGATCGCTGTAGCAATAGACAGCGTCGCCGGGCTGGGCATTGGTATTGAGCGGCAGAGGCTTAAAACCGCTGCCTTCCACCTGCACAATGCAGGCATCGCTGTAGCGGTTGGCGGCCAGAATTTCTTTAACCGGAAAAACATTTCCCGCTTCATCGGCCGCCACCAGGCAGCCGTCGCGAATTTCGTGGACGGGTTGAACGACGTGATAGCAAGTGGCGACCGCGCCATTGGTGGTGAGGGAATAGCCACCCGCGAGGTTGATGTGCCAGTCTTCGCATTTATTGCAAAAGTAGGCCCAGCCCACGCGCAAGTGGCCGTTTCGTGCCGAGGCGCAGATTTCCCGGGCAGTCAGCCTGGCCGTCTTCGGCGCGGGAAGGTCCAACTGGCAACTGGTGCGTTTCAACTGCTCTTTGACCTCGGCCAATTTGAGGGCGTCGCCGGCGGTGAAGAGGTTTTTGGATGCGCTTTCGATCTTCGCCTGTTCCTGGGACTCCATGCGGCCCTGCTTGAAGATGGGGACGTCCGGGGATTGGGCCGGAGCGGACATGGTCAGAAGGGCTAACGAAAGTACGAGCGCCGAAATCCGAAATCCGAAATCCGAAGGCCGAGAACAAAATGAAAACATGGCCAACAAAGAACACAAAGAGCACAAAGACTCGGAAGAGAAAGAGGTCTTTTGTGTTCTTTGCGTTCTTTCGTGGCCATTCCAGAGTCCCGTGCGGCGCTTCATAAACGTATCTTCCCGGCCAATTCCTCGGCCGGATAGGTCCAAATCTCGGCCAGGGTCGGGTGGTAATGGGGCATGGCGGCCAGTTCGTGCACGGTCATCCGTTTGGCCATGGCCGCGATGATCTCGTGGATGAGCTCGCCCCCAAGCGGGCCGGCACAGCTGCCGCCGATGATTTCTCCCGTCATGGGTTCGGCCAGCAGTTTCACAAACCCATCTTTCGCCTCCATGATGAGGGATTTGCCATGGTCGTTAAACGGATAGGAGGCAACCAGGTAAGGGATATTACGCAGGTGCGCCTGTTTCTCGCTTATCCCCACCGCCGCAATCTGGGGCTCGGTGAAAATGATTTCGGTCAGCAAGCGGTACTCGATCCGCTTCATCCGGTCCGGGTGCGCGATGTTGTGCGCGGCAAGCTCGGCTTGCTGAATCGCGATATGGACAATCTCGTATAGGCCGGTGCAGTCGCCAGCGGCGTAGATGTGCGGGACCGTCGTCTGCATGTGGTGGTCGGCCTTGATGCGGCTGTACTCGACCTGGACACCGGCCTTTTCCAGGCCGAGAGAACTGATGTTAGGAACCCGGCCCAGGGCGTAGAAGACTTCCTCAGCATGGAGACGAACCGTTTCCCCGTTACGCTCGAACACAACTTGCTTCTGCGCGGTGGTGCGGTGCGCATCCAGCAGCTTCGTTCCGGTATAGAGCGTGATGCCTTCGCGCCGAAAAACAGTTTCCAGAACTCCAGCGGCATCTTCATCGAATTCATGCAAAATGTGCGGGCTTCTTTGGACCATGCTGACGTGGACGCCGAACCGGGCGAAAAACTGCGCGAACTCGACGCCGACCGCCCCCCCGCCCAGCATAATCATGGACTTGGGTAGTCGGGTCAGTTTCATCGCCGTATCGCTGTTGAGACAGTCCAGGGTGTCGAGCTGGGGCAGGGGACTGGGAGCGAGCGTCGAGCCGGTGGCAATCAGAAAGGAGGCAGCGGTCAGTTTTCCGCCGGTGCTTAGTTCCACGGAGTGGGCGTCGGCGAACCTGGCGAACGCGCGCAGGAATTTGAACTTGCCGGTCTCGAGTTGCTGTTGGCGGAATTCGGCAAACTCTTTGATAAGGTTGTCCTTGCGGGCCATGACGCGGCCGAAGTTGAACGTGACGTCCTCGGCGCGGATGCCCCACGGTTCCGGGTGTCTGGCCAGGTGCATGACTTCGGCGGCATACAGCAGGGCCTTGGTCGGCATGCAACCGCGCAGGATGCAAAGACCGCCGACTTCCTCGCCGCCTTCGATGACGACGGTCTTGAGGCCATCGGCTCCGGCGGTCCGGGCGGCGGCATAGCCGGCGCTGCCGCCACCGATGATGGCGAGGTCGTAATCGAAGGTGTGGCGGGCAGGAGCCATGGCGGGAGAATACAGTCCAAGGTCCAAAGTCCAAGATCCAAAGTCCACACGGGACCCCCGGAAAAAATATTTCGAACTCGGGACTGGTCGGGATTTGTCGGGAATACTCGGGACGCCGGTTTCCGGGCGGAATAATCCTCTTGCCGGCAAGAAGGGGCGACTACGGTGAGTCGTCGGGATGGTTCGGCGAGGCTTTCGAGGCCATGTAGCGAATCACGGCCTCCGTGCGGGAACTCACGTGCAGCTTCTCGAAGACACGCTTCAAATGGCTGCACACGGTATCGATACTGAGGTTCAATTTATCGGCAATTAGCTTGTTGGAATAACCCTGGGACAACAACCGCAAGATCTGCTCTTCCCGCATGGACAGATGCGTGGATTGGTCCCGGTCTTTCGCCTTCCGGCGAAACGACTCGATCACCCGTCGCGCAATCTGACTTGTCATCGGAGCTCCGCCACCCAACACATCGAGCAAGGCCATTCGCAAATCGGACGGTTTGGTTCGTTTCAACAAATAGCCATCGGCGCCGGCTTCCAGCGCCATGAACACCAGCTCCTGGTCATCCATCGCGGTCAGAATTACGATCTGCGTTTCGGGCAGCAGCTCCTTCAGCCGTGCGGTGCATTCGATACCGGACATGCGGGTCAGAAAAATGTCCATCAGAATCACATCGGGCTTCTCCGCGGGAATGACTCGGAGGGCCTCCTCCCCGCTGGCACAGGCGCAAACACACGAGAAGTCCGGCAGGGAATTGATCAGCAGCGTCCAGCTCTCGCGGACCTTCGGTTGATCTTCCACAAGCGCGACCTTGAGCGGCACCTTGCGCGCCGCAGAGCCGGGTCGGCTCGCGATGGGCTGGATCCGCGGAATGTTAGCGTTCGGCGAGGGCATGGTCTTGTGAGCCTTCATGTGCCGGTTGATTCTTCGAGCCGCGCGAACTCGACGGAACCTGATTCGATTTCCATAGCCAGCCAAACGGTCGCCAGCGGGATGGCTTTAGCACAAGCTCAAACTCGATGCGGCATCCCTTTCCCGGCTCGTTCCGGACGACGCAGGTTCCTCCCAGTTCACTCATGCGCTGGGCCATGTTGGCCAGGCCGTTGCGCCCCGCCTTTATGGTCGCCGGGTCGAAACCTTTGCCATTGTCCTGCACCACCAAAACCAGCTTCTTCCCGTGACACTTGATCTGAAGCAACAGCTCGCTGGCGCCGGAATATTTCACCGCGTTGTTCAGCGTTTCCTTAATGGCCATGAGCAGGGCGCGACGAACGGGTAGAGCCAGGACCATGGCCGACACCTCCAGGTCCACATCAAGGCGACACTGGATGGACGTGGGTTTGAGAAATTCCTCCGCAAACGAACACACATATGACGAAAAGTCATTGAGCGTATCGCGGCGCGGGTTCACCGCCCAGAGAATCTCGTCGAGGGTGGAGAGCGCTTCGCGGGCTTCCTGACAAATACGATCCAATTGCCAGCGGGTATTTGATTCGGACGGCAACTCGCTTTGCGCGACTTCCCCGTGCAAGACCAATTGCGTCATCCTCGAACCCAGGTCGTCATGAATGTCCCGGGCGATGCGCGCTCGCTCTCGTTGCAGTAACAATCTTTCCTTTTTATGGAACGCCAATTGCGCCATCAGCCACAAGCTGAACAGGATGACCAGCCCGCAAACGGAAAGCAGCATGACCTGGAACCAACCGGTCTGCCAAAAGAACAACCGGAGGGGCTGCAGGGTCGGCATGGCGTTCATATTGGCCGGCGTTTTCCACCAGGGATCCGCCCCCAGGGCGCCTACGATGGTCGCTCGAGGCCAGGTGTCGCGCGGCTTGGCGGCTCTTTCCCAGTGTTTTGCCCCTTCGGGAACAATCCGCCAATCCTGGTCCGACTTCACTTCAACCGTGCGACCGTCGGAAAGATCGATCCGCAAGCCGAACAGCATGCCCGCAAGAAAGGAGTTATTGTAGGCTTTGACCGCGAGGGTGTGCCGGCCCGGGGACAGCAGCGGAGTCACATTGTAGTCGAACAGCTCGCGCCATTCCGCTCCACGGCCCAGCTCACGCCCGTCCAGGAAAAGAGTGTATTCGTTGTCCACCGTCATTCGCAGTTGGGCGTGCGTGACGGAAGCCGTTTGAGGAACTTCAAACGACCTCCAGAGCTGACAGGTCTGCCGGTCGAACGTCTTCGCGGCCCAAATCCAGGAACCCAGGCCATTCGTATGGCTGTCGTCTGAATCAGCGGCGACAAGGGCAGCTTTGTTGCCGCCGGAATCATCAGCCAGGGTGGCGAGCGGAGAATTCGCCACCAGCAGAGCAAGCAAAAATAGGATTGCACTGCCGCTATCCACCAGCGCCCGCGGCCGCCGAGCCATTAAACACCACGACAACCAAAGCCGCGGCCAGAAGACGTGCCAGGTCGAGGTCATGCCGCTTAAACCTTGGGCGAGTCCCATGCTCATGCCAAGCGAAATATCAATTTCCGGATTTTGTGGAGGCGGGCTTCCAGCCTGCCAGTGCAGACGCATCCTTGCGTCTTTTACCGTGAGAATGTGGCGGCAGGGACGCCGCTTCACTGGCAGGCT
>DATMQA010000142.1:0-55263 GCA_035566895.1 Binatia bacterium | reverse complement strand
GGGGGAGGAGGCGGGGATGGTGGTGGAGGACCACATCCGGCTGGCGGCGGGCAGGAATCCGACGAGTCGTCGCCGCTGCAAGGGGGATTATCGTCGTGGTCGGAGGGGATAGGCGCGGCGGGCGCTACCGGGTCCGCGCAGATAGGCGCAGATAGCCGCGGATGAAAGTTCGCGTCCAAACTCCACGGTCCTGGGTCCACAACTCGGATAGGGTCGTGGCACCGGCCAAGATAAGCAGCCGCGCCGGAAGAATCCATGGCTACCAATTGGACAGTAGGGGCCGGGGGCAAGGCGTCGCTGACGATGACACAGCCGCTCAGTTCGGGCGCCAGGTCCTGGAGCGTGAGCCAACTCATGCCGAGGGCGACCGGATCGAGGGCATTATAAAAAGCGCCACGCTGTTCGCGGACGATGATGAAGTGCTGGGAGCGGAGGTGAAGTATGCTTGGCACCGGGAGGTTGTTGGTGTCGGTCAGGAAAGCGGCGTGGAGGCGCAGACCGGCGTTGCCGCCGATCGCAAGCAGGTCCGCTGCGGTGTAGCCATTGGTGGAGGAGCGAATTTCAGTGACGTTTTTGGGGAGAAACTGGCCGGGTTGGGTGACGCGGCCAAGCTGGTCGAGGCAGTAGAGACCACATTTATAGGAGTCGTTTGGATGTTTACCGACCCACTGGCGCATTTCGGCTGCCCACCCCCAATCAGAGCCGGAGGGGCGCAAGTTGAACTGGGGCAGTGCGGCGAGAAGCGCATCAAAGTCTGAGGCCCTTCCGGTGAGCATAAGCATTTTGGCGAGACCGCCGCTGGCTTCGCGAGCTATTTCCTGAGCAGTCAGATCGGTCGAACCGGCCACGGCCGAAAACGCGGCTTGGTAATGGTCGAGAGCCAGGGAATACCCGCAGCGCAATTGCGCTCGGCGGGCAAGGAGGAGGTGGAGGCTGGGCGTCCAGGCGGAGGCGGGGTTGTTGGTGACGAAAGATTCGAGTTCGGCGCGGAGCTCGTTATCGATAGCGCGGCGCTGGGCGCCGGCGTCGGGACTGGGGGGGACGCTGTTTGCAGCGGCGACCACTTGGGAAAAGATGGAGTTCAACTGGGAAGTTTCGGTGTCGTTGAGCGGGCGGTCGCCGACGGGGTTGACGCCGGCAATGGTGAGAAACGTGGTGCTGGCACCGCCAGCGGTCTGACGCGCTTTGGGCGAGGGAATGAACAGCAGCGCCGCTGAGACGAGCAGGGCGAGGGCGAAGGTTTTGGCAATGGTTTTCATACACAGTTTTACTGGAGTTGCAGCGCACGGGTTGGAAGGAACGGGATGAGCATTGCTTTCATAATCGTTTCAACCGATCCAACCGCCGGTTCTACGGTTTGTTCGATATGCACAGGATAAATAGGATGGGAGGTCCAGCACGGAATCCGTGGCCGGGTCACCGGGTTGTTCGTCTCCAAGACGGACCAAGCGGAACCGAGCGCACCAGTTCGCTATCGAAACGGTTGGCCCTCGGTTCGCTAAAGTTAGGCTCTACTAGTACAACGAATCAGGGAGGCGAAATGGAAACCGAAATCGTGCGGCGGCTGATCTTAGTTTGACGCTCGATTCATTTTCTTTGAAAGATTTTTCAATTTTCTCCGTATTAGCGAATAGAGGCCTCTTTTTTTGCGGGAGATATGCTGAGCGAAAATCGACAGCTCCAAGCGAAGCTTGCCGGGGTCGTCCCCAAGGTGACGAGCGACCGGGGATTGCAGGAGGAACTGCTGCAGGTGGCAGTGATCCGGTGGTCGGAGCTTGAGATTGAAAGACCGGGGCGGAGGCGGAGCTGGTACGTCCAAGCCTGCTGTTTTCATGTTTTGGATTATCTGAGGCAGGGCCGGAGCCTCGACGCCCCGAAGCGGCGGCATCTAGGCTGTCCTATTGAAGACGTGCTGGGCGAGAGGGATTGTCCGCTGCCGGATTGCCTCATTTGCGGTAGTGATCCATTCCAGGAGGCGAGCCTGGCGGACCTGGTGGAGGAGATGAAGGAACGATTAGGGTTTCGGGAGATCGAGGTGTTATCGCTCCTGACGGAGGGATATGGAAACGAGGAGATTGCCGAGAGGATGGGCATATCGCACACCTCGGTTAAGAAGCGCCGGGACAGGATAGCAGTGGTGGCACGGCGACTTGGGGCTACTTGAGCTGAAGGGGCATGCGCGGAGGAGAGGCGGCGGGAGATGTGGCAGCGGCCGTCGAGCACTGGTTGACGATAGACGCAATCGGCGCGTTCGCTTGAAGCAAAAGTCAGGCGGCATGGTGACCTTTCGGCTGTTCGTTCCAAGACCTCCCCATGAAACGCCCTTTGCCGCCAGACAAAACATGCATCGCCCGCTGAACATTTCGAGCCTGCGCTGCGGGTGTCTTCAGCCTGGAAAAATAGCGCAAAATCTCCTTCTGACAACTCGGAATCAACTCGCTCCATCCTTGCCGGGCGCTTCGATTCCGATTGAGCGCATCCCGGAACCACGAGGGCATCGGGTGTGCGGGACCGCCCCGGTATTGGCCGTCGAACTCCAGCTCCACAGAAACGGCATCCCCCACTTTTGTGCTCGAGGCCCTGCGGACATCACCATGGAGGTAAAGATAAAAACTCCCATCGCCCACCGGCATCAGATTGATGCGCCACGGCTTTTCCGGCTTGCCATTCACACGGACGCGAACCGGAAGCGGCTTGCGCCAGCCCTTTCGGATGCGGGCCGCGCGCTTCGCGCTGACGAGCACATAGGGATTGATGCGGTCAATCTCAATCACTGAACGAAATCGCAAGCGGCTCATGGTGACAAACACCGGCTAACGCCTGGCCAGAGTGGCCCCGGATGCCGCATCCTACCGAGCGTTCACCGGAGGTCTCTGCGGTGCTTCGACCTCCCGCTACTCTCTGCCAACCCTTCGGGTTAGCGGCCCATGGTGGAGGGTGGGCCATAGACGAACGTTGAGCGGAACGATGATGAGGAGCGCGCCACTGACTTCCGACTTCCTCATTCCTTCTTGAGCGCGGCGTCCACCTGGCTGTCGATGTTCATGGCGGCGGGGTGGCCGGCGACGACGATTTTGCCCTGCGCGTCAATGATGTAGGTGGTGGGCACGCCAGAGACGTGGAACGCGCGGGCGGGGCCGCTGCGCCAACCGCCGTCGCCGGCCCACACGTTGAAGGTGTTGGTCCAGCCGCGCTGGTTGACGTGTTGGCGCACAGCTTCCAGCGTGTCGTCAATGCTCAACGGGACGATGGCTACCCGGTCGCCCCAGTCCGGATGCCTCTGCTTGAGTTTTTGCAGCTCGGCCATCGGCCGCTGGCAAGGGCCGCACCAGGTCGCCCAAAAATCCAGCACGACGACTTTGCCGCGGAGTGAAGAGAGCTTCAGCTTCTGCTGCTCCGTCAACGCGGTGAATTCGATTTCCGGCACCGACCGGCCCGGCGGCAGCGTCCCGTGCTCGGCGGCGTAGTTTTCGGTTTCCGGCATGGCGGTTTCCTGCCTGGTTTTTTCGTCGGCGATGCCTTCCGGAAAGGCTTCCCATTGGATGCCGCCGGAGGCGCGCCAGCCGGCGGGAAACTTGTTGAGCCGCCGGAGGACGAGCTTGAGTTCGGCGCCGGCCGCGTGGTTGGTCAGCGCGTCGGGCTTAAGAATGATTTCCACTTCGTTGGCACGGGGCAGAGTCGCGCTTTCGGGCTGGAGATTATTGAAATGGACGGTGCCGATACGCTGGGGGTTGGCGGCGCGGGCGTGGACGTCGCCCTTGGAAAAGTCCAGGTGCAGCGAATCAGCCCTGGCCAAAAAGGCTTTGGCTGACGTCTCGGTTTGCTTGCGCTGCGGCTCCGTACCCTTAATGAAGCTCTTCAGGGCCTCGGCCGCCTCCGGTTCATTGGTCCAGGCGATGGCGGTCCAATCCTCGGGCGAGGGCGTGATGTCTTTGGCAAAGCGCGCCGTGTCACGGCACTGGAGCAGCGCGGCCACCGAGCGGGCCACGGCGGAGAATTCGTCCTCGGCCGGCTGGAATCGCTTGGAGGGAAGGGCGTCCTGGCCATGCGTTTGGGGCGCCGGCAAGCCGGCGCCTAAAAGGGCCAGCGCCAACCAGAGCGAAACCAGAGCGCGACGGTCACACGGTCGTGAATTCATCCTACCCCGTCCTATAACAGAAAGCGACCCGGCGCAAGGTAGAAGGTAGAACATGGTCCCCGAACCATCCGTCCTGGCGCTTGTTGGGTTGAGCGGCTTTGGCCTGCTTTTCCGACGCCGGAGCTGGTTTGATTTTTCATTTGCCGAACTCGGCGCCGCGGCGTTCGCGCCCCAGAGCGATGACGACGACACCCACCGCAAATACCGTCACGGCAGTCAGGGCCATCGCGGTGGCGTAGTTCAGGTGCTGGGCAAACAACGCTTCCAAATACCCGACGCTCGAAGCGAGCAGCACCCCGCATTGGTAGGCAAAGCCCGGGAGAAACCCGCGGACCGAATCCGGCGAGAGCTCGGTGATGTGCGCCGGGATCACGCCCCAGGCGCCTTGCACCATAAATTGCATCAGGAACGCTCCGAGCACCAGCCACGCGGTGCCAGGCCCATAGGCCCACAAGGGAACCATCGCCAGGGCCAGGAAAAACGCCGCCATCATCCCGCGCCGCCGCCCGAACCGGTCCGAGAGCCAGCCGAACACGATGCCGCCCGTCAGCGCGCCCAGATTGTAAATAATGGCAATCGTGGCTACTTGCCGGGTCGAAAACCCGCGCTGTTCTTTGAGAAAAGTCGGGTACATGTCCTGGGTTCCATGCGAGGCAAGATTCATCATCATCATCAACGCCGTCAGGTAGAGGAACAGCTTCCAGTTCGAGCCAATGGCGCGGGCGAGCCCGCTCCAGTTTTCCTGGCGGGTCTTTTGCCAGACAGCGGATTCCTTGACCCGGTAGCGCACAAAGATTGCGAGTAACGCGGGCAGGCCGCCGACAAAAAACATCGGACGCCAGCCCCAAGTGGGAAACACGGTGAAATAGCAGCAGGCCGCCAGCAGGTATCCCACGGCGTAGCCTTCCTGCAGGAGGCCCGAGAGCAGGCCGCGCCAGCGCGGCGGAACTTTCTCCATTGCCAGCGAGGCGCCCACGCCCCATTCGCCCCCCATGCCGATGCCGAAGAGGGCGCGCAAAATGAGGAAGGTCGTGTAATTAGGCGCGAGCCCCGATAACACTTCGATTACGGAAAAGAAAACCAGGTCGAGCATCAAGGGCAGCCGCCGCCCATACCGGTCGGCCAGCAGGCCGAAGAGGAAGGCGCCCACCGGCCGAAACGCCAGCGTCACCGCAATTGTGCCCATCATGGCCTTGATGTCGGTGTGGAACTCCCGGGCGATGGCGGGGACGGCGAAGACCAAGACAAAAAAATCAAAAGCGTCGAGCGTCCAGCCGAGAAAACTGGCGGTCAGGGCATTGACGCAATCGCTGCGCTCAACGGCCAGAGCGGGGCCCGCGGTGTCAGTCTGTTGGGAGAGTCTTTCCATGAACCTCAAGGCCAGCGAGGCGTTTTTGAAGGGGATTCATTCGGCGGCAGAATAGGCCAGCGGGGGTGAAATACAATCTCCATTCACGGGGTAATTGGGTTAAATGAGTTAATTGGGTTAAAAGAGTTACAGGGTTACATGGGTTACATGATTATGAGGAGAATGCGGATGGCTTGCGAAGAATTCTGACGCGCCTAAAACGCTGGCGCTGGCCAAGCCTCCGGTGTATAGAACTGGCCGTGGCAGCGAGGGAACAACCGGAACCAATCAAACAGGTGCGCAGCACACCCACGCGGTTTTCCTACCTCTTCATCCTGGGAACGTTGATTCTGGTGACATGGCTGCATTTGGCTATGCCACTGCTGGCCGCGCTTTTCGCATACCTGGCGCTCCACCGGTTTCAATTCCTGAAGCGCGGCGGCAAATGGGCCGCGGTTGCCATTTTCCTGGTTTTGCTCGCCGCACTCGCCTACGGCCTCGGCTACCTGATCAACCAAATCGTTCGCACTTTGCCAGAGATCGCCGATAAGGCCATCCCGCTGGTCATCGCCTGGGCCAAGCAACATCAGATCGAGCTGCCCTTCACCGATTACGACAGTCTCAAAGATCTCGCCACGGACACGCTCAAAGGCGAGGCCCAGTACCTGGGCAGCGCCGTCAAATTCGCCCGGGGCGCCGCCAGCGAATTCATCCTGTTACTGGCTGGTTGCGTCGTCGCCATCAGCATCTTCCTCAACCCGAGCTTCGAGCTGGGCCGGCAACCGGGCGCCGCCGAGGATAACTTCTATTCCCGCTGTTGCGCCGAAATCGCCAAACGTTTCGGCACCTTCTATGAGAGCTTCGTCACGGTGATGGGCGCGCAGATTATTATTTCGGTTATTAACACCGTTCTGACGGCGATATTCGTCGTCGCACTGCGGCTTCCGTATGGGGTGGTAGTGGTTAGCGTCACCTTTCTTTGCGGACTGCTGCCGGTCGTCGGCAATCTCATCAGCAACACGATCGTCGTCGGGATTGGTTTTACGGTCTCACCGCAAACAGCGCTGGTGGCGCTGGTGTTCCTGGTTGTAATTCACAAGCTGGAGTATTTTCTCAACAGCAAAATCATCGGTTGGCGGATTCGCAATCCGCTATGGCTGACGCTGCTGGGATTGATTGTGGGGGAAAAACTGCTGGGCATCCCGGGCATGATCCTCGCTCCGGTTGTTCTCAACTATATCAAATTGGAAGCGTCGAGGCTATGGGGAAACGATTAGTAGTGCGACGGCGATTGGTTAAAGGGTTAATTGGGTTAATTGGGTTAAAAAGAGTTACAGGGTTACATAGTTACATGGTTACATGGGTTACATGGGTTACACTGGCTAAATGAGTTAAAAGGGTTAATTGGGTTAAAAAAGTTACATTAGTTGCATGGTTTACACAGTAGTGCCAAGGCCGCTTGGGATTTCATTTGGAGCCCAATCGGTCCGGGGACGGCATACGCTGCATGAGATTGGTGAGCAGTGATTCGGACACTGAGCCTCCGTGCTGCCGGCAGGCATTCACCGCCTGCCAGGCTTCGGGGTAGCGGGCCTCCTGGTACAGGACGATGGCCAGGTTAGCGTGCGCGAGCGTGTTGGTTGGGTTCACGCGTGTGGCCGCCTGGAACTGGGCCTCGGCTTCCCCGAGTTTCCCCTGTTGTTGGAGGGCCGCGCCAAAATTGTTGTGCGCATTGGACAGGTTCTGGCGGACCTTTAAGTCTTCCGGGTTCGCCTGGAGCGCGGCTTCGTAGTGTTCAAGCGCTTCCTCGCGCTGGCCGTTCTGCTCGAGCAGAATGGCCAGATTGTGATGGGCCGGGCCATAACCAGGAGCCACGGCGAGGGCTTCGCGATAGAGCCGAGCCGCCTGCGCCGGGTCGCCCAACTGCGCCAGACACAGGCCCAAACTGTACCGGGAGGGCGCGTGATGGGGATTGAGGCTTGCCGCGCGCCGGAAGTGCTCGGCCGCCTCGCGCAGTTTGCCATCCCTGGTGGCCAGCCAGAGGCCAAGATTAAAGTGGGCGGTGTCGTTCGCCTCGTTGACCTTTAGCGCGCGAGAGAAGAGCGTGAAGCTGTTCTGCCAACTGCCAAGGTAAAGCCGGGTGGCCGCGGCAAGGCAGATGGCCAATACTGCCGCTCCGGTTGATAGGGCGAGCAAACCGTGACCGCGCCTTGAGGCTACGCCAAGGCGGCGCGCCAGGCCGGCAGTCCCCCACACCACGATGATGAAAATCCCAATCAGCGGCACGTAGGTGTAGCGGTCGGCCATCGCCTGGCCGCCCACCTGCACGAGCCCAATAACCGGCAGCAGCGTGAAGAGGTACCAGAACCAACCGGTGAACAGGTAAGGCAAGGGCCGGCGCCAGCGAACGGCAGTCACGGTCACGAGCGACAGCAGGACGACTGAACCGGCCACTCGCCAGGCCGGGAGGTGAAAGTCAAACGGATAGAGCGGGGAGAGGCCAACGGGGAAGAAGGTCTTCGCCAGGTAGCCGGTGTACGCGACCGGGACGTTGCCCAGCCGGGCCGGCAACGGCACCGTAGCTATCGCCGCCACGGCCCCGCCTTTGCTTTGGACCATGAACGTCACGATACTTGAGGCCGCCGCGAGCGTGAAGAAGGGGACTTTCTCACGAATGAGCGGGCCGAGGCTCAATGGGATTTTGGGAGAAGGGGTTGCCGGCTGAGTGGGTGAGTGAGCAACTGTCACGGCTGAACCGTGGAAAGCCGGGAGGCGTCGGAGTGGCCAATAATCCAGCAACAGGAGGACAACCGGCAGGCTCACCAGCATCGGCTTGGCCATCAGGCCCAGAGCGAAAAAAACCAACGCCAGAAAATACCAAAGGGCGGGGCGAGAAACCTGGAGCGGGGCGTGCGAGGTGCAGAGTGCGACGTTTCCCCTCGACACCTGACCTTCGTCACTCGTTCTTTCCCTCGTCACTCGGCGCCCGCCACTGGTCACATATTTGGCATAGGCCAACAACGCGAGCATCCCGAAAAACGTGCTGAGCACATCCTTGCGCTCGGCCACCCAGGCCACTGACTCCACGTGGAGCGGGTGGAGCGCAAAGAGCCCCGCCACTGCACAACCGGGCCAAACCGCGCCGGCCATCCGGCGTAACCAGAGGTACAACAAAAGGGAATTGAAGACGTGCAGGATGAGGCTGGTCAGGTGGTGCCCCAGCGGATTGAGACTGAAGAATTGGCAGTCGAGCATGTGCGAAAGCCAGGTAAGCGGGAACCAGTTGGCGAAGTCAGTTGCGCGAAAGGCCCAAGCGATGCTTTGCGCCGTGAGGCCCTGCTGCACGTGCGGATTCGCCGTGACGTAGTCCGGGTCGTCCCACTCGACGAAAAACTCATGACGCAGCACGGGCCAATAGGCCGCGACGGTTACGGTCACCAACAAGGCCAAAACGCACACGATAGCGATGGTGGACCGCTCGGGCGCGCTCGAGGGCAAGGGTGCCGATGGCTGTGGAGTCAGAGTTCGGGGTTTGGTTTGCCGATGGTCGCGTCGCTTGCGGGAATGGGCCATGACACTCGCGGTTTTGTTGCCGGGTCGAGTTTAGCGAGCGGTGTTGGGCCGGGCAAGGGCGGGACGGACCAAAGGGGGCCGGGGTTAATTGGGTTAATTGGGTTAATTGAGTTAAAAGAGTTACAACGGTTGCATGGTTACAAGGGTTACATGGTTGCATGGTTACATCGTCAAAAAGGGTTAAAAGGGTTAAAAGGGTTAATTGAGTTAAAACAGTTACATGGCTTACTGGAAGCCCGCCTCCACACAGCGGTGGTGCGGCGGGCGGGGCAATCTCAACAAAATTTCATCTGGCTTACACAATTCCGGCTGGTTATGGTGTCTGTTTAGTATAATTGCTTATGGCGAAACAAAAGAACTCCGGGCGCGACACCCGTGCGACACAGTCACCACAGCCCGCACAGGGCGCCCAGGCGAGCCAAAAGATCCCGACACCAACCGGGCCAAAGGGGCAACCGGCTGTAAAGCCAGGGGTGGCCCAACCGACCGCGCCGGCTGCGCAGTCCACCGCCCCTGTCCAGGTGGCGCCGCTCTTCCGAAAAATCGATTGGCTTACCTTGCTGCTGAGTTTTGTCGTGGTCTTCGTGGTTTATTACGTGACGCTGGCCCCCGAGTTAACGCTGGAGGACTCCGGTGAGTTGGTAACGGGCTCGCTCTATGCGGGGATTCCGCATCCGCCCGGCTATCCGGTCTGGACGATTTATAGCTGGCTTTGGACCGAGCTGATTCCCTGGGGCAACATGGCCTGGCGCGTCGCGCTGGCCGAGGCCTTCCTCGGCGCGCTGGCCTGCGGCCTTCTCAGCCTGATGGTCTCACGCGGCAGCAGCCTGCTAATGGAGAGCATCGAGGAGCTCAAAAACATGACCGGCAAATGGGAAAGCGCCATCTGCATGGTTTCGGGCTTTGTGGCGGGTCTGTTGATGGGGCTGGACGGGTTCATGTGGAAGGAATCGGTTGCGGTCAACCGCATCGCCGTCTCGAGCGTGCCGTGGTTCCTGATCGTGCTGCTGTGTATCATGCGCTGGTTGTATGCGCCGCACCAATACCGCTTCCTCTATTGGGCGCTCTTTGTCTTCGGTATCTGTTTTACTACCCACCAGAGCCTGATCGTTGCGGCCATCGGCATTGAGGTGGCCATCGCGGCCGGTAGCCCGCGCCTGGGCCGGGACGTTTTCTTTGGCAATTTCGTCATTTACGCCCTGGCCGTTCTTTACCACCAGGTAACCGACCAGTACATCTTCAGCAACCTGGCCAAGGATTCATTGCAGGTCATCTTTCATGGGGTGGGTGTGTTCTCACTGGCGGCCAGCATTTGGCTGGCGCTGGTAACGAAGACGAAAGGCGTTGAAACCGGGCGCAACCTGACGCTGCTGGCCTTTTTCGCCGCCCTGGAAATGATGCTGCTCAAGAAGGACGACTCCGGCACAGCAACATTCTATGCTCTGGTGGCGCTCGGCTCTGGTGCCGGCTTTGGCTATCTGGCCTGGAAAACGTGGCGATTCTCAAAGGAATGGTTGCACGTGGCAGTTCTGGGCGCTCTTTGGATCGTGGGCTTCTCGTTCTATTTCTACGAAGCCGTGGCGGGCATGACCAATCCGCCGATGCAATGGGGCTATCCACGCACTGTTGAGGGCTGGTTTCACGCCTTGAGCCGCGGCCAGTACGAACAGCCAAACCCCACCAATGTGCTGACCGAGCCCGGCCGTTTCCTTGGCCAGCTTTGGATGTTAGCTCAAGGCGTCGCCGATGAGTACACCTGGGCCTACATGCTGCTCGCACTCGTCCCCTTCGCCTTCTTCCTGCGGATGCAAAAGCGCGAACGCGCCTGGCTGATCGGCCTGGCGGCGATTTATTTCTTCCTCGGCGTGTTCCTGGTCATTCTGTTCAATCCGACCCCGGACCGGGCTTCGATTGATCTGGTCAAGGTTTTCTTCTGCAATTCGCATACGATCGTGGCCTGCCTGATCGGTTACGGCCTGGCACTGACGGCGGCGTTTATGGCGACCAATTATCAGCGCTTCCGGCGCTGGGGCCTGCTGGGCGGTTCGGTCGCGCTGGCGGTGGCGCTTTTTTGTCTTTGGGATGCGACCGGCAAACAGTACTTCGGCCGTGCCGGCTGGCCCAGTGTGTCCTTCGGCCTGTCACAATTCACGCACTGGATCGCCCAAGCGTTTGCCCGGAACCAGTTCGGGCTGCCGATTTTCGGCAACCTGGTGCTGGTCGCGGTCCCGCTCCTGTTCGTCTGTGCCCTGTTGCTGTACCGGAATCGCGGCCCGCTGTTCATCACCCTGGGCCTGTTCCTGGCGATGCCGCTTTACTCCGGGCTGGCCCATTGGTTCGCCAGCGACCAACGCAATCACTACTTCGGTTATTGGTTCGGCCATGACATGTTCACGCCGCCTTTCAACGGCACTGATGGAAAGCCGCTGTATCCGGAGATGACGAAAGACGCGATCCTTTACGGCGGCACGGACCCGGGCCGCTTCTGCCCTACCTACATGATCTTTTGCGAGAGCTTCACCCCGCATAACTGCCAGCCGCTTGAGGACCAGAAGTTCGACCGTCGCGATGTCTATATTATCACCCAAAATGCGCTGGCCGACGGCACCTACCTCAATTACATCCGGGCCCATTACAATCGCAACAAGCAGTATGACCCTCCTTTTTTCCAGGATTTCGTCCGTTCCGCCAAGGAGAAGGAACTGAATTATCAGACCAACCTCCTGGCGCGTGTCCTTTCCCCACTCGACACTATCTTCGAAGGACTTGGCGATAAAATCGAAAAGCGCCGCCGCACTTACACTTCGTGGTTCACGGAAAAGGATTTTAACGATTTGCCCGCGCTGGCAGGCCGCCTGCGGGCCACGCCCCAACCAGATCCGCTCTCGAAATATCTTTTCGACAATCTCAGCCCGGACACCCGGCAACTGCTGAACGCCGGCAGCAACGAGAAACTGCTGCGCCAGGATCTCGCCCGCGATCTCAACGTGCTGCTGGAGCGGGAACTGGAAATCAAGAAACGTCTCAAGGACAAACAGCAGGAGAAAAGCGCCACGGACGAGCAGATCACGCTGGGGAATAGTTCCGAAAGCCTGCAACACAAACAGCAGCAGCTCGGACAGGAGATCGCCGAGTTGTCCAAAATCGGCCCGCTCTATGACGCGGACCGGTTCAAGCAAGTGCAAATCTCCGAATACCTGCAGGATTTTATCAAAGAGAATCCACAGAGCCACACGCGGATTCGTCTCAACCGTCTCTTGCTCGAAGCGGCTTACCCGAAAGAAATCGCCAAGAGCCTCGGTGGCGTTTATCCCGACCGCGAGATGTATATCGCCACGCCCGACGACTCGCAGCGGTGCTTCAGCGAGTACTATGGCGACGCCCAGAAGCGGCTGCAGCACGACATGCAGTTCCCCAACGAACCCAGGCAAATCAAACCCGGCGAAGACATCAAGATCGTGGACAATCGCCTGACGGTCTCCGGCCAAACGGCGGTGATGTCGATTAACGGGCTGCTCACCAAGGTCATGTTCGATCAGAATCCCAAGAACGAATTTTTCGTCGAGGAAAGCTTTCCGCTGGATTGGATGTATCCGCACCTGACGCCCTTTGGCGTCATCATGAAGATTAACCGCCAGCCGTTGCCCAGCCTCTCGGAAGACGTCCTGCAACGGGACCATCAATTCTGGAAACAATTCTCCAAACGGCTGACCGGCGATTTCATCGACTATGACACGCCTCTGAAGGACGTGTGCAACTGGATTGAGAAGACCTATCTCCGGTATGATTTCAACGGCTTCACCGGTGACCGCAAATTCATCCACGATGACGACGGGCAAAAGTCCTTTTCGAAGCTGCGCAGCTCCATCGGCGGGGTGTATGCGTGGCGGCTCAACCCGGGGTGCCCGCCCCAGTTCCGTCCCAAAACAGACGCCGAGTTCCAACGGCTGCTGAAGGAAGCGGATTTTACGTTTAAGCAGGCCTTTGCCTACTGTCCATTCAGTCCCGAGGCGGTCTTCCGCTACGCCAATCTGCTGCTGCAAGTCAATCGCATCGACGACGCGTTGCTGCTGGCCCAGACCTGCTTGAAACTGGACCCCTACAACGGCCAGGTGATGCGCCTGTTGAGCGATCTGCAGGGCTTCAAGAGCCAGAGCAGCATGATGCAAACCCGCAACAGCCTCCAAATGCTGGAAGAAGAAGTCCGCAATCATCCCACCAATTTTCAGGCCGCAACTGAACTGGCCAGGATCCTTGTTCAGGTCCAACAAACCGACCGCGCCAACCAGTTGCTCGAGGGGGTGCTCAACGCTCCACAGGTCAGCGCCCGCACGGTTGCCCAGGTCGCCGACACCTATCGGCAGATGGGAAACCTGCCCAAAACCGAAGCCGCGCTGGAGAAGCTCGTCCAGGTCTTACCGGACAGTCCCGAGGCGTGGTACGACCTGGCGGGTTTCAGAGCCAACATCGGCAAGACCAACCAGGTGCTTCCCGCTTTGACTCGCGCTTTAGCGTTGAACGCCAAGCGCCTTGAAACCGACCCGACCAAGCCGGACCTGCTGGCGGCGGCCAGGAAAGACGAGCGCTTCGCGGCGCTGCGCCAGTCCTCGGAATTCCAAAAACTCATCCGTTGAAGCAGGCCCGGTGCGGGCGGATGGCCCACGGCTTCGGCAAGCCGGCCAGCGCCTCGGCCAAGGTTATCCCGTCACAGCGCGGAGCTGGCGCGCCTGCCGAAAGCGTTCGTGCAACCGCTGGTCGGCAAGGATTTGGCCGAGGCTTTCGATGACCACGGCGACCACCCCCCAAACGGGTAACACGAGCATGAGGCCGATGGGACCAGCGACCTCCGCCCCGAGAAACAGCACCAATACGCTTAACACAGGGTGGATACGCAGGCTGCGGCCCACCGTGAGGGGCAGGAACAAAAAGTCATCGAGAATGCGGACGCTGATGAAGAGCAAAATACAACCATAGGCAACGGCGGGCTCGTTGGGAAAATCCGTCGCCGCAACCACCACGACCAGAATACAACCGACGATCGAGCCGAGGTAGGGGACCCAGGCGAGCACTGCCGCCACGAGGCCCAACAGCAGCGGAAAGGAGACGCCAATCAGCCAGAGGCCAATGGCCAGGCAGGCGGTATCCAAAAACGTCAGTTTCATCAGCCCAACGAAGAAGCTCTGCAGACTTTTATCGACGCGGTCAAACAACAGCAGGGTTTTTTCGAAATAGGCGTTGGGAACGTTGCGGATCAAATGCTTGCGGAAAAGATTTCCTTCCCGCAAGAGAAAGTAGGTCAGGTAGGGGATGAGCAACAGGGACGGCAGCCAATGGACGAGCTGCAACAGAAAAATGCCAAGATATTTTTCAGCGAACTCCTCGGCCGCCGCGTCCAGGTTGGCCGGTGAGTGATGCAAGACGGCAGACTTGCGGAGCATCGGCATCTTTTGCGCGAGCATCTCCTCGGTCTTGCCCAGGAAGTCCAGGCCGCCCTGCACATAATGGGCCAGGGTCCCTTTCCAGGCGGCCGCGCGCGAAGCCGGCACCGACAAAATGAAAAGCGCCGGCAGCAGCATCGCCAGACACAGCAGGCCGGCAACCACTTTGGCGGCTGTGCCGTGCCGCAATCCCGCGCGGACCAGCGACTGGACGGAGGGTTGCATGCAATAATAGAGCACGAGCGCCAAAAGGCCGGGGATGACCAACCAGAGGATTTTTTGGAATACCAACAGCACCAGACACGTAACCAGGATAATGATAAGCCAGCTCAACAGGGTCGGAGTCGGCTCGTTCCTCATAGTAGCGGCAAATGCTCCTCCTGCACGACCAGACTGCGCGAGCGCCGGCACACCGTTCGCGACAGCTCATAAAGAATCTTGGCCGCGATGCCCCGGTCGCGCTCCAGGAGCGAGAAAAACTCCGTGCGAAACAAGGCCACGATCTCCGTCGGCTCAATGGCCACCGCGCGCGCGGTCCGTTTGGCTTCATCGAACAAGGCCAGCTCGCCAAAAAAATCTCCCCGCCCGAATTCCGGGGCCAGGCGCTTGAGGCCCGCATGACTGGACACTATCTTCACGCGGCCACGCACCACGATAAACAACCCCAGGCCGGTGTCCCCCTCGTCGAAGATGACTTCGTCCTTCTGATACGACCGCGCATGCAGCAACTCGTCCAATTCCCTCAGTTCCCGCGCCCGCAAGCCGTTGAACAGGGTCAACCCCTTGAGCTCCTGGATTCTCTGCTCGTCGGCTGAACCACTGAAAAAATTAAACGGCGATTTCATCAAAACCACGGAATCGACACCAAAGGATGTTTTACTATCGCTGCGGGCCGAAAGTCAAGGTTCCCGCAGCGTCAGCGTCGCGGCGCCGAGGGACTTCCTGGCTACGCCTTCGCCAGTTTGAGAATGGCGACCGCATTGAGTGCCGCCTTCGGCACGAAGGAACTTACCTCAACGAACTCAGGGACCTTCGAACCATCCGGGCTGCGCTCCGAGCAATGGTCATTGTCCCCCCAAGGCCCCAGGCCATCGAGCGTCGGCACCGCGTCCCAAATCTGGTTTCCATCGCTCAGTCCCCCGCGTTCTTCGCCGCTCACCGCCACACCGAGCTCCTTGCCGGCTTGTTGCCAAAGCTCGCAAAGGCGGTCCGTCGCCGGGTTGCGCGGCCAGGGGCGGCTCTCGGTTAAGATTTCCACCCTCACATCGCACGCATAGCCATCGGCCGGGCTTTTCACTTCGCCACGCCCGCCCAGGGCCAGCAGCGCCGCCTTACCGCCGGCGTAAGTCTCGGGAGTGAAGGCGCGAAACTCACCTTCGGCGCTCGCCTCATGCGGAACACGGTTCAACACCGTGCCGCCCGAGATGGTCGCGACATTAAAGGTGAGATCGCGTTCATAATCCGTTAGAGCTCCAATGCGCTGGACGATTTGGCCGAGTTGAACAATGGCGTTGGCCCCGTGAGCGTGCTTTCCGCCGGCATGAGCGCCGCGGCCGCTGACGCGCACACGCCAAGTCGCCCGTCCCTTGCGCGCCACGACCATGGCACGCTGGTTTCCTATACGGCCTTCCGCTTCAAAGACCAGCGCCGCCAGCGTGCCGTCGTTAAAGCGGCTGCAACAAACTTCCCCGAAATCCGGCGAGAAACACTCCTCCGATGAGTTCCAGATGAGCTTCCAGGTCAGCTCCTCGAATACCCTGGGCGCGCGCTGCTGCAACGCCGATAGCACCAGCCACATCATCACCGTTCCGCCCTTGATGTCATGCGTCCCGGGGCCGAAAATCCTGTCTCCTTCCCGCTGCCATTGGAAATTGTTCTGCGCCTCTTCCTCGGGCGGAAACACCGTATCGAGGTGTGAGACCATCACGATGCTCTTCGGCGAACGCCCTGGCCGGGTCAAAACCAGGTGGTCGCCCCAGCCTGGGTTAATCGAGCGCACAAATTCCGCGGTGAACCCCAACGGCGCGAAACATTCTGCTGTGTACCGGCCGAGCCGATTCACTCCTTCGCGGTTTTCGGTGAAGCTGTTGATGCAGACCATCTGTCGCAGCATCTCCAGCGCGGCGGGCAGTTGAGTGTCAAGAAATCCCTCCAGGCCAGCACTATTTTGCATCAGCGCAAGCATGAGGAGATTCCGGTCGGAGGTCAATTTTTGCGGGTTCCCGGCTCACTTCGACCGTCCCTTTCCGAGCAACTCATCCGCCAAAGGCCGCGCCTCATAAACCTTCTGCAGCGCTTCGATAATCGCGCTGGAATGGACCGACACCGCCCGGGCCTGCTCCTCGGTGTAGATGAATTCCGCCACCAATGACTGAATGTTGCCGTCGAAAATGATCCCGACGAATTCACCTTTGCGGTTGACCACCGGGCTGCCGGAATTGCCGCCGATAATGTCCGCGGTGCAGACAAAGTTAAACGGGGTCGCCGGATTCAGTTTCTTCCTGTTTGTCACCCAGCGCTCGGGCAGATCGAAAGGCGGCCGGTACTTCTGTTCCGCCGCCCGATGATACAATCCGGCAAAGGTGGTTTCGAACGGGATTTGCCGGCCGTCTTCTTCGTAGCCTTTTACGGTGCCGAAAGCCAGGCGCAGGGTTGAGGTGGCGTCGGGGTAATGGCTGGCGCCTTCGATGACATAGCGGGCTTTTCCAAGCTGCGCGTGGGCCTGGCGGATGGCCTCGCGCTGGGGCTCGATCATTTTGCGAACCGCGCGCGCGTCTGCATCCACCAGGCGAGCCAGCTCAATCATGGAATCCCCCGCCTGGCTGACGGCTTGCCGGCCGCCCTGGTACAACTGGCGGCGTATCGCGGCAGAAGCCAGTTTGGAGCCGCGCACTGCTTCCGAGGCGCGTTGCCGCGGGGATTTGCCGTCCAGGATTTTCTGCGCGAGCGGATGGTTGTAGCCCAGGCCGTCAGCCAGCGCTGTCAATGAGTCGGCCAGCTTCAACGTTTCGAGGTCGGGATAAACGGGTTGTTCGGCGAACAAACCAAATTCGAAGGACGCGCGAGCCGATTCTCGAAATTCCTCGAGCCGTTCGCCATCGGGCTTGGGGCGTTCCTCGGCGGCGCGCAACAGCTCACGTCCAAAGTTGAACAAACTACTGTTGAAACCAGCTCCCCGCTCCAACAGCTCATAATCCATCGTGTGCTCGGCAATGATTTTCTGGGCCTGGGCAATGCGGTCCCAGGCGCCCTGGAGAGCCGCCAATGAGGCATTGGTGGCCACCGCGGCCCGAAGCTGATTTTCGCTTTCCTTGATGCGGCCCATGAGCCTGGAGTCAAGCAGCCCGGCTAAACCGCCATCCCGCGCCTTACGCGAATTCCGGACACCAAAAAGGTCGTTGCGCGCCCGGCGCCCGTTTTCCTCACTGCGCGCACTGTAGGCGCTCAACAAGACCTCCTGCCGCTTCAGCCGCTGCAACGTGCGCGGATATTCCACATCCCGCAAGTAATCGAGCTCGGCGGCTGTGCGCAGCCGGTCGGTCCGGCCAGGATGGCCGGAAACGAAGACCAGCTCGTTCTCGGCCGGACCCGACGCGCTCCATTTCAGATAATGCGTCACCCGGGCCGGTTGGCCGTTCTCGTAGGCGCGGAACAGGCAAATATCCAGGTCGAAGCGAGGATACTCGAAATTATCCGGGTCGCCCCCATAAAAAGCCATTTGCTCTTCGGGAGCGAAGACCAGGCGGACATCGGTGTACTTCTTGAAACGATAAAGATGGTACTGGCCCCCCTGATAGAGCGTGACGACTTCGCTGCGCAAGCCGGTTTGGTCCAGGGACTCCTTTTCGATCGCCGCCATCACTGCCCGACGCGCCTGAAACGCCGCCTCATCGCTCATGTCCGGCTTGACCGCGGCATTCACGCGCGCGGTGACATCTTCCGTGTTCACCAGCACGTTGATCTCCAGGCCGGGGCATTGTTTCTCCTCGGCCCGGGTGCGCGCATAAAAACCGTCATGCAAATAATTATGCTCCCTGGTGCTGAGCCGCTGCAGTGAACGCGAACCCACGTGGTGGTTGGATAACACGAGGCCCTCCTCGGAAACAAACTCGGCGGAAGCGCCGCCCATCCGCACCGACGAGAGCTGCAAGTGCTCCAGCCAGGGCTCCGTCAGTTCGAAGCCATACTTCTCCCGGAGCAGCGCCCGAGGAGGATTGTTGTAGAGCCATATGCCCTCATCCGCTTGACCCCAACCGGCAGCCAGGAGGACGGAAACCAGCGCGGTGGCGATGCGGAGGGACGGCACCTTAATTGGGAAGCGGCAATTGAGGGGTAAGGCTGCGATCATGATGATTTGTGGTCTGCGATTTGAGCCGGCAATATAGGAAACGATCTCGGAGAGTCGAGGATTTTCTCTGATGCGCCGAGAGAGAGGGAGACGCAGAGGAATTGAGGATCACGACAATAAAAATCGCAGCTGCGTATTTTAGTGTCGCGACAGTAAAGATCGCGGCCGCGTAGAATAGTGTCGTGTCGAGTCAGGTAGGGCTTGAGTTGCCGCGCTCCCGCACTACCCTCCACCGCCGAGCATGTCGTGGACTGAAATCGCTGGCCTGGTTGCCGCCGCGGCGGGCGGCGGCGCGATCAATGCCGTGGCCGGCGGCGGCACCCTGGTTACTTTTCCAACGCTGCTGCTCTTCAACACCCCGGCGAATATCGCCAACGCCACCAGCACACTCGCCCTCGTCATCGGCACCTCCGGCAGCCTCTTCGGTTACCGGCAGCATTTGGCCTCCGTCAAACCCTGGCTATGGCGCTTTGTTCCCATCAGCGTCGTTGGCGGTTTGATAGGCGCGGTTCTGCTCACGTTTACCGAAAACCGGATCTTCGCCAAATTCGTGCCGTTCCTGATCCTGTTTGCGACCTTGCTGTTCCTGGCCCAAGGCTTTTTTCGGCGGCTCATCAACTCCGAGCGGGAGGGCGCGCGCGCCTCTAGCAAATATGCGCTGCAGGGAGCGATCCTGTTCCAGTTTGCCGTTGCCATCTACGGGGGTTACTTCGGCGCGGGCATCGGCATCCTGATGCTCGCCACGCTTGGATTCATCGGTTTGAGCAACATTCACGAAATGAATACCCTCAAAACCATTCTCGGGTCTCTGATCAATTCGGTGGCCGCGATCTGGTTTATCTTTGCCGGGCTGATCGACTGGCCCAAAGCCGGCGTCATGACCCTGGGCTCCCTGGCCGGCTACTTCCTGGGCTCGCATTTTTCGCAGCGCATTCCTCAACAGCGCGTGCGGCAAATCATCACCCTTATTGGTTTCGTGCTGTCGGCCTTGACCTTTTACCAGCAGTTTGTTCGCTGACCCACGGCCCGGCGCTCGGGGGGTGGTTCCCATGGTAATTTCGTCCTAATATCCTCCATTTGCATAATTCATGGCTCGGGAGTAATCTCGGTTAAGGTTCTCAACCTTTAACAAAAACAAGCCCAGTTCGATTTTTATGAAAACCATCGCTTCTCATCGGCGGACCTCCGGCCGCGCCGCCAAATCTCACCGCACCGCCCGGCACAATGGAGAAACCAACGGCCATGCGCCGGCCCGCCGCAACGGCCACCCTATGGGAGCCGAAGTCAAGACGTGGCTGGCCCGGCCCAAACACAACCTGATCGGCGGCAAATGGGTGCCGGCCGCTTCCGGCAAAACCTTCAGTGTGCTTAACCCGGCCGATGCCACCTTGCTCGCCCAAGTGCCTGACAGCGACCGCGAAGACATTAATCGCGCCGTGGCCGCCGCCCGCCGTGCTTTTGAAACCGGCCCCTGGCGGCGAATCATTCCCAGCGAACGGGGCAAACTGATTTGGCGCATCGGCGACCTGATTCTCCAACATGCCGACGAACTTGCCGAACTGGAGTCGCTCGACAATGGCAAGCCCCGTGCCGTGGCCCGGGTGGCAGACGTCCCGTTGGCGGCGGACATGTTCCATTACATGGCCGGGTGGGCGACCAAGCTTGAGGGCAACACCATTCCCATCTCGGTGCCCTACGCCGCGGGCGCGCAATTTCACGCCTTCACGTTACGCGAGCCCGTGGGGGTTATCGGGCAGATTATTCCGTGGAATTTCCCGTTGCTGATGGCTGCCTGGAAGCTCGGCCCCGCCCTCGCCACCGGCAATTGCGTGGTCCTTAAGCCCGCCGAACAAACCCCCCTCTCGGCCCTGCGTTTGGGCGAATTAATGCTTGAAGCCGGACTGCCCGAAGGCGTGGTCAACATCGTCACCGGTTTCGGGGAGACGGCCGGCGCGGCGCTGGCCGCCCATGAGGACGTGGACAAGGTCGCTTTCACCGGCTCGACGGAGGTCGGCAAACTCATCCTCCGGGCCGCCTCTGGAAACCTCAAAAAAGTCAGCCTCGAACTGGGCGGCAAATCGCCCAATATTGTTTTCAAAGATGCGGGGAATCTGGAATCGGCGATCGATGGCGCAGCCAATGCCATCTTCTTCAATCACGGCCAGTGCTGCTGTGCGGGTTCCCGCCTAATGGTCGAGCGCGACATCTTCGACGAGGTCGTCTCCGGCGTGGCGGAACGCGCCAAAAAGATTAAGCTGGGGCCCGGGCTCGCTCCAGAGACCGAAATGGGGCCCTTGGTCTCTGAAGAACAACTGCTCCGTGTCACCCGTTACCTCAACCAGGGCAAACAGGACGGCGCGTGTTATGTGACGGGTGGCGGCCGCCAGGGCGAGAGCGGTTACTTCGTCCAGCCCACCGTCGTCACCCGCGCGCATCCCAGGATGAGTATTGTCCGCGAAGAGATTTTCGGGCCGGTGGTTGTGGCCGAACCATTCACCAGGGCCGAGGAATTAATCCCGCGGGCCAATGCGACCCAATATGGGCTGGCGGCCGGCGTCTGGACGCGGGACATCGGCAAAGCCCACCGCATCGCCGCGCAACTGCGCGCGGGCACCGTGTGGATTAATTGCTATAACGTGTTCGACGCTGCGCTGCCCTTCGGCGGCTACAAGCAATCAGGCTGGGGCCGCGAAATGGGCCACGAGGTGCTGGAACTCTATACTCAAACCAAAGCGGTGGTGATTGGGCTCTAGCAAGGGCGCATTGCGCGATTCCGCTCGAGGATGGGCCGGAGCGGGCCCCAGCCGCAGCAGCCACCGCGTGTGCTGGCGGGCGAGGGGAAACGCGAAGCACTATCGGATCATTCGGGAGTGCCTCGGCGGAGGACCGTTGCGCCCCGGCCGTTTATCCTTTTGTCGAATTCGCTGGCCATCCGGCACCCACGGACTATCCTTCCCTGAGCGTTTTTATGCCCTTTTATGAAAGTACCTAAACTCGCAGTTTTTATTAGGATCTTCACCTTGGCAGGCCTGGCGGCTTTCAACGTCTTTGCCCAAATGCCCGGCGCCGGCTCCCCGGCCGGCATGAGCGCCGCCATGGTCAAACTCTTTGGCGACGTCAAAGCCTTTAGCGCGAAGGCCGAAGTGCAGGTGCTGGATGGCTCCCAAAAAGAGATGGCCAGAATGCCCATGGATTTTGCGTTGCTCGACGGCAGTATCCGGGTCGAGATGGACATGACCCAGGTAAAAAACAACACCATGCCTCCGGGCGCCGCCGCCCAACTTAAGCAGATGGGCATGGCGCAAATCATCAGCGTCGTTCGTCCCGACAAGAAATTGATCTATGTGATCTATCCGGAACAAAAAATCCTGCTGAGCATGGCGATGCCCAAAGAGGAAGCCGAAGCCGCGCAGAAAACGCCTAAAATCCAAAAAACCAGTTTGGGCAAGGAAACCCTCGATGGCCATGACTGTACAAAATTCAAAGTGCTCATCAGCGACGAGCAGGGCAACAGCGTTCAGGCTACCACCTGGAACGCCGCCGACTTGAAGGATTTCCCGCTCCAAATTCAAACGCAGGAAAAGGAAGCCACCTCCATCGTGCGTTTCAAACAGGTCCAATTCGTCAAACCGGACCTGAAGCAGTTCGAGCCGCCAGCGGGCTATACGCAATACACCAATCAGTGGGAACTGCAACAAGCCGTCATGAAAAAAATGATGGCGGAGGGAGGGAAGAAGTAAGGATTGCCAACTGCCGGGCTGCAATTGGGCCGGAGCGCGGCTGGCCCCAGCCGCACCACTTTCACGGGCTGGCGAGCGTGCGAACTTGCCAGGGCTGCGAATCGCCGTGCCTCTACGGCTGGGGAGCGCCGCGCTCCGTGCTACCGTTTTGACCCATGCGTATCACCAATTTAAATCCCGATAAAGACATCGGCGCCTCCGCCTGGTTTGTCGAAATGGAGGACCACCGCCTTTTGATGGACACCGGTATCCATCCCAAACGCGAAGGCCGGGAAAGCCTGCCGCTTTATCACCTCATCAAAGACAAGGAGCTGGATGCCATTGCCATTTCCCACTGCCACCACGATCATGTCGGCTCCTTGCCCGTTGCCCTGCGGCACTTCCCCCAGGCCCACGTCCTGATGACCGAGCTGAGCTATTTCCTGGCCGAACGCGTCCTGCACAACTCCGTCAACGTTATGACCCGGCAACGGGATGAACTCGGCATCAGGGAATATCCGCTCTTCAGCCATGACGAGGTGGAGGACATCGGACCTCTCTTCCAGGGATTCAAATACAACCGCGAAGTCGATTGGGCTGCTTTTCACAAAACCCGTGCCGGGTTTCTCTCCCCCACCCTGGAGTTTTACGATGCCGGCCACGCCCTCGGCTCGGCCGGCATCATGGTCCGCGGCCAAAAGGAAAGGCTCTTTTACACCGGCGACGTCTGCTTTCACGACCAGACCATCCTTAGAGCCGCGCGGTTTGAAGACATCAAGGCCGACGTGTTGCTGATGGAGACCACCCGCGGCAGCCGCGCCCTGGCGCCCGGTTTCACCCGCCCGGGCGAAATCGAACGCCTCACCCAGGCCATCCAGCGTGTGCTGGCCCGCAAAGGCTCAATCCTGATCCCGACCTTCGCCCTGGGGCGCACGCAGGAAATCCTGGCTTTGCTCGCCCTTTTGATGGGCGAAGGCAAGCTCAAGCCGCAGCCGATTTACATCGGCGGCCTGGGCCGCGTCTTTACGGAAATCTATGACCTGGAATCCCACCGCACTCACCGCCAGTACCCCAACCTCCAATTGCGCGAGGCCCTGAACCTGGTCGTGCTCGAACAAGGACAATCTGAAAAGATGCGCCTCACTGGCGGGCGCATCTTCGTCATTACCGCGGGCATGATGAGCGAAAACACCGCGGCGCATAACCTGGCTTTGCGGATGATCGGCGATCAGCACCAGGCCATTTTTTTTGTCGGCTACACCGACCCTGACACCCCGGGCGGCCGCCTCCGCGCTGCCAAACACGGCGAAACCTTCCTCTTCAGCGCCGGCGGCGGCCAGGTCACCAAGCATTGCGAGATCGAGGAATTTGATCTCACCGCTCACGCCAATCGCGCGGACCTGCTCGACTTCGTCGGCCGGGTCGAACCTCGCGCCGTCTTGCTGACCCATGGCGAAGACGCCTCCCGCAACTGGTTCGAGCAACAAATCCGCGCGCGCTTTCCAAAAATTAAAGTCCTTCAACCCGGTCCGGGACAGACATTGGAAGTCTGAACCAGGCCACTAGAACAAACGTTCTATTGTCTCTGGGAGCCGATGGCAATATTGTCCTGCCATCGTCCAAACCACGCAAGCGCTTATGAGAGCCACATTCTCTTTTTGCCAGGACCACCGCGCGGCTAGCGTGTGCTGTCCTTCCCGGGACCGACTCGCCGCTCGCGGTCGGCTCGAATCCGCTAATGCCGAACTCTAGCTACCAATGACTTGCCCGGCCTCCCCAAGCCGGTTGACCCCGGACTAAACCAGCGAACCCATCCATAAACCCATGAACACCAAGCTCACCCCAAACCGAATCCTGGCGGGTCTGACCGCCGGCGTTTCCACCCTTCAAATTGTCGCTCTGCTTGTCCTCTGCGGCGCACCCAATCCGGCCCATGCCGCCAGTGATACCTGGACCGGCGGCGGCGCCAGTGACAATTGGACTGATGCCAATAACTGGGGCGGCGTTGCCCCTTCCCCCGCCGACCAACTCTTCTTTGACGGCAGCACCCGGTTGACACCGAATAACGACTTCCCGGCCGGCACCATCTTCAACAACATCAACTTTAATAGCGGCGCGGGCATTTTCACTCTCGGCGGCGCCGCTCTGGTCCTGACCAACGGCAGCGACATTGGCGCCGGCCTTGCCAGCGGCGGCGGCATTACCAATTCCTCGCCCAACGCAGAGACAGTGAACCTGCCCCTCACGCTCTCGGCTGGAAAACACAATATTGAAACCGATCTGGGTGCCGGCCAATTGAATCTTAGCGGCGCGTTCACCCGCAACACGGGTGGAACCGTGGTCTTCGCTCCCAACGGCAACGCCGTCAATTTCACCGGCTCCGGCCTGGCCAACGCCAACGGCATCCTCGGTGGCTGGGCCACCCTCGCCAACGACTGGGCGGCGCTGGACGGCAGCGGCAACGTTGTCGTTTACACCGCCTATACCGACCTCGGCTTCGGGGGAATTCTCAACAATCCCGCCAGCAATGTCAGGTATATTGGTGATAGTGCTAATATTACCAACTCAGCCAGCGGCATCGCTATTAACTCCCTGCTCACTCAGCAAGGCGTCGCCCGGACCCTCACGATTACCGGTACGATGAAGCTTGGTTCCAGGGGCGGCCTCTACCGCAACGGCGCGGCGACCGGCGGTTTCACGGTCACCGGTGGCTTGCTCACGGCCAACGGCGGCGGCGAAATCACCCTTTCGGACGCTCCGTTCGCTGCCACCGCAAACAATCTCACCGTCAACTCCGTCATTACCAATGATGGCCCGGCAAACGCGGTCAGCGTCAACGTCATGGGCTATGTGGCCATCGGAAGCGCCAATACCTATTCGGGCGGCACCTTCATCAATCAGGGCCGTGTTCAGGCCGGCAATATTCAAGCCTTCGGCACCAACGTGGTCACGATCTATCCGGGCGGAGAAGCGTTTTTGAACGCGGGCGGCATCTTCCCCAACAGGTTCGACATTACCGGCGTTGGGACCACTGAAGCCAACGGCGGCATCAACGGCGCTCCCGGCGCCATCCGGTTGAACTCCACCGCTAACATCACCAACAAAGTCACCTTCCATGGCAACGCCCGCATCTCAACCTCGAGCACCAGCCCGCCCCTGATCTCCGGTCCCATCACCGGCGACGGCCAACTCGAGTTCATCACCTTTGCCACCGCAAACTCCACCTTGTTGCTGACCAATAACACCGGCACTCCCAACGACTGGCCCGGCGGCACCGTCATCAGTGCCCTTGTTGGCGCCCGCGGGGTCTTCATCAAACTTGGCGCCAACGAGCAGATTCCCGATGGCCCTGGCCGCGGCAACCTGACCATTAACGCAACCGACGTGGCTCGGCTCGATCTGAACGGACACAACGAGACGATCAACGGACTGGTCAGTGGAACCGCCACGACCAACGCCAACGTCCAGGTGGCCAACTTCGGCAGTGCTCCGTCAGTCCTCACCATCGGCAACAACAATGCTACGGCGACTTTTCTGGGCAATATCCAGGACGGCACTGCCCCCAATGTCCTTTCCATCGTCAAGATCGGTACGGGCACCCAGACTTTCACTGGCGTCGACACTTACAAGGGCAGTACCATTGTCAATGGCGGCTCATTGGTCTTTGGTGCGGGCGCCTGGTCCACCGCTACGCCTCAAATCACCGTCAACAGCAATGCCACCCTGGACGTCTCCGCCATCACTCCTTCCACGTTTGCCGTCGGCCAGTCCCTCACGTGCAGTAATGGCACTATCATCCTTCCGGCCTCGCCTAATGCCCCCACCCTGGCCGCCACCAACTTCTTCTCGCTGGGCGCCACCAATTTTCTTAAGATTACCGAGATCGGGGGCATCTCGGCTTATCCGGCTCAGTTCGCCGTTCTCAAAGGCACCAACGTCTTCGGCACGTTGAATTTTGGGCTCAGCGGCTCTCTGCCTCCCACCCCCGGCACGCCGTTCGTTGGCTTTCTCTCCAACAACGTCGCCAATAACTCCGTGGACCTCTACCTCACCAGCGGCCCTCTCCAAATCCGATGGTCCGGTTTCAGCGGTGGCGTCAATAACTCCGCCTGGGACACCACTACGCCCAACTGGAAACTCTTCAGCGGCACCCCTACCACTTACGCCGACGGCGGGTTTGTTTTCCTTGACGATTCGGCCAGCAACAGCATCGTCACTCTTCAGCAAACCGTCACCCCCGCGGGCATCACCATCACCAATAACGTCCTGAACTACACGATCAACGACACCCTCGCCGGTTTCTTCATTACCGGCGCAGGCTCCCTCGTCAAACAGGGCTCGGCCAGGCTGACGCTCGACAACAGCGGTGTGAATGATTTCAGCGGTGGCGTCACCATCAGCGGCGGCACCCTCCAAATCGGCAACAGTGACGCCAACGGCAATCTCCCTGCCAGCGGTTCGGTTAGCGACAATGGTGCCCTGGTCTTCGCGCGGACGGACGCGGTCACCATCGGCAATCTCATCTCGGGAACCGGCTCGCTGACACAAAATGGTGCGGGTGGCACCCTCACTCTCGGCGGGGCCAACACCTTTACCGGGGTCGTGACCGTCGCCCAGGGCACCTTGCAAACGGCCAATAACTCCGCCCTGGGCACTACCAATGGCGGCACCACGATCGCCAGCGGCGCTACCCTCGATGTCGATAACAGCAGCCTCGGCGCCGAACCGGTCACCGTCTCCGGCATCGGTGTGGGCGGCAATGGCGCAATCATCAATAGCACCGCCGCCACTGCCGCACTGGCCGCCCTCAATCGTGTCACGATGACCGCGGACACCACCTTCGGCGGCTCTGGCCGGTGGGACATCCGCTCCACCACGAGCGGCCTGACCGATCCCGCCCTGTGCAGTCTCAGCACGGGTGGTAATGCCTACAACCTCACCAAAATCGGAGCAAACTTCATCGCTATCGCCAATGTCACCATTGATCCGAAACTGGCCAACATCAACATCACCTCCGGCACCCTCAGTTTCGAAAGCAATACCACCGGTCTCGGCGACCCGACCAAGACCCTCACAGTCTCACTGGGTGCTACACTCGAGCTCTGGAATGCCACCAACTTGTTCAATAAGCAGTTCGTGCTTAATGGCGATGGCGCTGCCAATACGCTCTTCAACGGTTCCGGCGCCAACACTGTTATTGGTCCCATGGTCTTGAACGGTAGCGTAATCGCCGCCGTCAACGGCACCTCGCTCACCCTCAATGGCCCCCTCAGCGGTTCGGGCACCCTCACCAAGATAGGTCTTTTGCCCCTCACGTACAACGGCAACGGTTCCACCCTGCTTGGCGCCGTGACCGTTAGCGCCGGGGCCTTCAATCTCAACGGTATCCTGGGCGGACCCTTGACCAACACCGTTCTGGCCACCGTGACAGGCACAGGTACCAACCTCGGTGTGTTCGACGCCTCAGGCACGATCTTCCCCGGCGGTTCCAATTCCGTCGGCACACTCACCGTCGGCACCAACATCCTCGAACTCGGCGCTACTCTCGGTTTTGACCTGGCTTTCGCCAATACGCCCGGCGGCGGCACCAACGATCTTATCGTCGTCAACGGCGACCTGACCGTCAACGGCAACACCATCAACATTAACCCTCTCTCCATCCTGCAGCCGGGTGTTCCTTATCGCCTCTTCAATTATACGGGCAATTTGATCTGGAACTCGGACCTTAATATACCTGGGGTGCTCGGTTACACTTTTACCTTCAACACCAACACCCCCGGCCAGGTCAACATGGTGGCCAGCGGGGGCCCACCCGTCTGGAACGGTGGCAGCGCCTCTGACAGCAACTGGAGCGACGCCGCCAATTGGGGCGGCGTCACCATCGCTGCCAGCGGTCCTTTGGTTTTTGACGGCATTAACCGCGTCAATAACACCAATGACACCACCGCAGCGACGGTTTATGGCGAAATCCAATTCACCCCCAATGCGGGCCTGTTCGTTCTTAACGGCAACCCGATCACCGTGGGCGGGAATATCGCCAACAATTCCACCAATGCCCAAGCCATTGACCTCGGTTTGATTCTAGACGGCACGGCTGTTCGCACCCTGAGCGGAGGCGCCACCAAACCCCTGATTATCGGCGGCGGCGTGACCAACACTGCCACGACCTTTAACACCCTCAGCCTCGCCGGCACTGGCATCCTCACCAACCTGCTCAACAGCACCGACCCCAACGGCACCAACACCATCAGCATGACCACCAGCAATGCCAATTGGACTTTGATGGATAATGCCTCCTCTACCCCCATCGTGGTGCCCTGGGCTTTTGACATTCTGGCCGGCACGTTCAACTTTGGGGCGGGCGCCAGCGCACCCAACCTGACCTCCATCACTGCCAGGGGCACACCCCAGGACAACCGCGTCGGAAATGTCACCGGCGCTATCGGCACCCTCAACATCAGCAACGGCACCTTTACCACCTTCGCCCGCCTGAATACCGCCACCGTTCTCAACTCCACCGGAGTTGTCAACGTGGTCGGCGGCATCTTTAACCTCGGCGATCAATTCCAGGGCGCCAATGGCTCCAACCTGGGCGAGTCCTCCACCTTTAACCTCCTCGGAGGCACGGTGAATGTCGGCGCCGCCACCAACGCCACTGCTCAGTTCTATGTAGCCAGCCGTGGTAACGGCACCCTCAACATGCTTGGCGGCGCCCTCAACTGCGGCGTCCTCGACGTCTCGCGCAATGCCGCCGGCAATACCTTCGGCAGCGTCGGCGTCGTCAACCTCAACGGTGGCGTCCTCACCTGCAGCCGGGTCGGCGCTGCCACCGCCAACTCGCAAGCCGGTCAAAACGGCGTCTCCGGCGCCTTCAATTTTAACGGCGGCACCCTCAAGGCCGGCGCCAGCTCGGGCACCTTCTTCCAGGGCAACGCCTCCGCTCCCGCCATTCCCATCACCACCACGGTCAAATCCGGCGGCGCCATCATCGATACCAGCAGCAATGCCATCTCCATCCTCGAGCCAATGAAACACGACAGCACCCTGGGCGCTGTTCTCGATGGCGGCCTGGTCAAGCTGGGCGCCGGCACTCTGACCCTGGGAGCTGCGAATACCTACACTGGCCCCACCCTCGTCTCCAACGGCACCCTCTTTGTCAGCGGCTCGGTGGGCCTTAGCGCGGTGACCGTCGCTACCAACGGCACCCTGGCGGGCACTGGCTCCTGTGGCAGCAACGTCACCGTCAGCGTCGGCGGCACCATCGCCGCCGGTGGCCTCAGCGTCATCGGCACCCTCACCATCAACAGCAACCTCGTTTTGCTGGGCACCAATGCGATGGATCTCAACGCGACCACGACCACCAACGATGTCCTAAAGGCCAACAACATCACCTACGGCGGCACCCTCTCGGTTACCAACCTCGCCGGTCGTTTGCGCACCGGACAAATCTTCAAACTGTTCAGTTCCGGCACCGGCACCTACGGGGGCTCTTTTGCTACAACCCAACTGCCGCCGCTATGGCCCGGCTTAAGCTGGGTCACCAGCGGCCTGATCACCTCCGGGACCATCAGCATCAGCGGAACCAGTGCCCCGCCGCAAATCACCTCGAACAACGTCACGGGAAATACCGTCACCATCAGCGGCTCGGGCGGTCTCGCCGGGGCTACCTATTACGTGCTCGAGGCGACCAACGTCGCGCAACCGCTGCCCACCTGGACCCGCATCGCCACCAACTCCTTCGATGGCAGCGGCAACTTCAGCTTCACCGGCACCCCCCACGTGCCGGTTCTGCCCGCGGCGTTCTACACGATCCAGGCGCCGTAAGCCAAGCCGCCGCGAGTCCCCTTACCCCGCTTGGGACGAAGAGAGATAGACTCGCGGGACTTGTCCTGCGGCTGCCTTCTGTTAGTCTGTTGGCCAATGCAAAGTCGTTTGTCTTTGGCTTTGGTTCTATTGGCCTTCTCATTGGACGCAGCCGAACGCAAGTTCGAGTTTGGCGACATGAACCTGGACCAGCCGCCGCCCGGGTTTCGCAATGCCGTGACGGGCGCGGGAAAACCAGGCGATTGGAAAATCATCCTGGACGATGTGCCGCCGTTGCTGGCGCCTTTGACACCCCAGGCGCCGACGGTCACCAAACGGGCCGTGCTGGCCCAAACGGCACAGGACCCCGCCGATGAGCATTTCCCACTGCTGATTTATCAGGAGGAAACCTTCAGCGATTTCACCCTGACGACGCGCTTTAAGACCGTCCGCGGAACCGTTGAACAGATGGCCGGCATTGCCTTTCGGGTTCAAAACGAGACCAACTACTACGTGGTCCGGGCCAGTTCCCTCGGCAACACTTTCCGCTTCTACAAAGTCGTCAACGGACAACGCGGGAATCTTATCGGGCCGGAGGTCCCAATCCCCAGCGGCATTTGGCACGACCTCATGGTGGAATGCAAAGGCAATCAAATCCGGTGCCAGCTCGACGGCAAAGAAGTGATCCCGCCGCTGATCGACACCTCTTTCAACAGCGGCAAAATTGGATTCTGGACCAAATCCGATTCCGTCAGCTATTTCGCAGATACTAAAATCGTTTATCCGCGTCGCGAGCTCCCGGCCCAGGCCCTGGTGCGGGAGATGGCGAAGAAGTACCCGCGGCTGCTCGGTTTGAAGGTCTATGTGCCAGGCAGCGACGTCAAGACGACGCGGCTGATTGCCAGCAAAGACGAGAAGGAAATCGGCCAGCCGGGCGCAAAAACCGAGCGCGAGGTCATCGGCCGCGGCGAGACCTACTTCGGCAAGGATAAGGATTCGGTCTCGGTCATCATGCCGTTGCGGGACCGCAACGGCGACGCGATTGCCGCCGCCCGCGTAGTAATGAAATCCTTTGCCGGACAGACCGAGGAAAATGCCATCGTACGAGCCGCGCCGATTGTGAAGGAAATGCAGGCGCGCGTGCAATCGCTCCAGGATCTCATCGAGTAGCCGCAGCGCAAGTAAAGCCGGCAAGTGGAGCACCGGCGTGTTGGAGAACCGAAGCATTGAATGAGGTGGTGTTTACTGTGCGGGAACGCTGACTGACGCGCTCCATGCCTTCCTTACGCCATCGCACCTCATCTCCTCTTGTAGCAGATTTGCGAATCGGCTGCGGAGAGGCTTTGGTCGTGCCAGGCGAGGATAACGAGACAAAATGACTCGGATGTCCTGCATTTATAACAACTTATGAGAAGTTCGGCGGGGTGAGCACGGAATGGCGACCCGCACTCACGCGGCGGCAGGTTTCTCTCATTACTGCAACCGCTCGGTCGAAAGTTGGCCTCAGAACCCGTAGTAACCCGGTCTGGAACCCCGTACTTGTCGGGATTCTACGGACTTCACCCGCTAAGGGCCGGTTTTATGCTTTTCTCAGCGGTATGAAGATAGGTGTGTTCATTGAACGGGACGGGATCTTGAACCGGGCTCGGGTCGAGCGGCAATATCAGGTCAGCCCTTTGACCCTCGAGGATTTTGAGCTCAACACCGAAGCCAAGCCGTTGTTAGAGCGCTTAAAGGCAGCCGGCCTGCTCCTTCTCGCCACGACCAATCAGCCCGGGTTGTCGCGCGGCTATCAATCCCGGCGAGAGTTGGACTCCATGCACCAGCGCTTGCGCTCAGTCTTCCCGCTGGATGATATCCTCGTCTGTCCGCACGATGAAACGGATCACTGCCCGTGCCGCAAACCGAAACCCGGGTTGTTGATCGAGGCCGCCTTCAAATGGCACCTGGACCTCGACCACTCATTCGTCATCAGCGATAAATGGCAGGATGCCGAGGCCGCCCGGACGGCTGGCTGCACCTCGTTGTTGCTCCAATCGCCCTGGCTGGGAACGGTACACCGGGATTTCGTGCTGCCGGATCTGGCGGCGGCGGTGGACAAGATTGTGGCCCTGAAAACTTCCGTCCGGGCCCTGGAAAAAAAATATGACAAATGACGAATTCTGAAATCCCAAAGGCGAAACCCGTTTAAAACCGAAAGGCTCAACTGTTCTAAACCTTCAATCTCTGAAGCTCTATTTCGGAATCAGGATTATCCCTTCGCCGGTTTGACCTCCTTCGCCGGTGTGGTCGGAGCGGGCTGGGGCTTGGCCGGCGGCACATCATTGACCGTCACACGGCGGACACCACCGACAACGGAAATCGTGCCGTCGTCATTGCCCCGCAAGCGCGGACGACTGCTGGCATAATCATAGGTTTGGCGGGTGAGCAATTCCCCTTCGGGGTTGAAGACGGTGTAGTTGAATGAACTGGCCCCATTTTGATAGAGCACGTGGAGATTGCTGAGCTTGTCCACTTGCGGTTCCGGCCGGCCGAAAGAAACCATCGGCCCAATCGGAAAGACGCGGAAGACTTTGCCGTAGGCATCGGTCACGCGCAGGTAGAGCCGGAGTTGGGTTTTGAGATAATTGGCCTGTTGCAGGATATAGCGGCGCACCTCCGGCAACGAGTTGGTACTGCCGGCCGAAGGGGGCAAACCGACCTCGAGCTCGCATAGCTTGGCGCCTTCCATGACGTTAAAACCGAGCGGCGCACTGGTCAGTTCGCGGTCCCAGCTCTTGATCCGCACGGTCGCGCGGACCAGGTAGCGCCCTGGCTCGTTCAGGGAAAAATACGGTTCCAGGTCCACGCGCTTGGTAGCGACCTTGGAGGATTCCAGGACGAATTCACCGGCCACCGGCGCATCGCCCGTCTTGGCGACCACCCGCCCGTCCCGGTTCTCGACCTCGAAAGTCAGCCAGTCCTCTTCCGCGCCGAGACGCAAGGCCTGCCCCGAACGGTTGGTGATACGAACCGCGACCGGCAGCGATTCACCCTGCAAGAACTCCTGCTGGTCCTGCACCACCTCTACCGTCACCTGGGACCGGACGCAAGAAAGTGAAACCGCCAGAAAAACGGCCCCTAAACCGATAGATTTCATTGGTAACACTCTAAACAGACCCTTGGGAGTGGCAAGTCTGCTTTTTAAGCCCGAAACCTGTCACTCGTCACCTGTCACCCTCTTCAACACGGCCTCCACCACGGCCTCTGGCGGGAGCGCCCGCAAGCATTCGAAAGGTTTGGACCACGTGCAACGGGGTTTGAGACAGGGAACACAAGGCAGGGCCAGTTGCAAGACGTTGTCAAGTTGGCCATAGGGTCCCGTCCGATGGGGTTCGGTGGGACCGAACAGGGCGACCACTGGTTTCCCGAGCGCCGCTGCGACGTGCATCGGGCCGGTATCGTTCGTGACCATCAACTCGCTCAACCGAATCCATTCGACCATTTCAGGCAGCGAAAGTTTGCCGGTCAAATCCAGGCAGCGTTCCGGCGCGCTTTCCGCAACAGTTCGGCCCAGCGAAGCATCCTCAAGGCCGCCCAGGATGGCAAAACGGAATGCGCTGCCACCTGCCGGGAATCGCCGCACCAATTCCACAAAGTGTTCCACCGGCCAGCGTTTGTTCAACCAGCGCGCGCCCGGCTGCAGCGAAATCCAGCGCGTTGTGCCGACAGGCCAGTTGCGGCGAAGAGCGGCGGCGACTTCCGGGCGCGGGGGGATCCATTGGAATTGTCCGTTCGCGGGCACCGCCAGCAGGGGCAGCACGCCCAGATACCAGTCCACGGCATGGGTGTAGAATGAGGGGCGAGGCGCCATCAGATCATAGAAAGCCGTGGCGCCTTCGCGCGGCTCGTCCAGGCCGATGGTAAGCTGAGCCCTCGCCAGCCAGGCAAAGAGTCCGCTGCGGGCGAGTCCCTGCAGATCGATGGCCCAATCGAACGATTGATGGCGCACCCACTGAATGGCGTGCCAGAGGGCCAGCCAGTTGCGCGGCGCGGCCCAGCGCCGGCGTTCAAAAGGAATGATCCCTGTCAAGTCGGGGTCCCCCTCCAGCAAAGGCGCCAGGCTCGACTCAATCCACCAGTAAATCTCGCTTTGGGGCAGGTGCCGTTTGAGGTGGCGCAGCACCGGCAGGGCCTGAACCACGTCGCCCAGGGAGCTGGGTTTGAGGATGAGGATTTTCAAAGCATTTATGATTGATGATATGACTTATGATTTTTGGCGCTCGCTCCCGCGCATCCAACCATAAATCATAAATCAAAAGTCATAAATGCTAAGCTGGTCGCCTCCGCTCATTTGCCAAACGCCAACCGCTCCGCCAGGCGCGGCGGCAGGCCGGCATCGAGGATCTTTTTCTGCGCGGCCGCAATGTCGTATTCGAGCCGGCGCAGCTCAATCGTCCCTTCGTCCACATCATAAACGACGTAAGCAGCCTTGGGATTATTGTCGCGGGGCTGACCGATAGCGCCCACGTTGATGAAATATTTTTTGCCCGGCTCCATTTTAAATTTGGAATAGGTGCCGCCCCGGACCAGGTTGTCGCGGATGAAGGCGACCGGCACATGCGTGTGGCCGAAGAAGCACACGGCCGTGTTTTGGTAAGTAAAACTGGCCGCGGCGGCCAGCTTGTCGAAAACATAACCCCAACGTTGCGGCCCATCCAGCGTCGCGTGAACGATGGTGAAGCTGGTGACCATCCGCACGTACTTTAAATCGCGCAGCCACTGCTTGTCCTCCGGGGCCAATTGTTTGCGGGTCCAGTTGACCGCCTCGGCAGCGGCGGGATTGAACCCGTCCAACGCGTCGTCCGTGGAACAGTAATCGTCGTGATTCCCCTTCACGCAGGGAATGTTCATCCGGCGGACGATATCGAGGCATTCCTTGGGATTGGCATTGTAGCCGACCACGTCGCCCAGGCAAGCATAATGGGTGCATTTCTGCTGTTTAATGTCCTCCAAAACAACCTGGAACGCCTCAAGATTGGCGTGAATGTCGGCTATAATCGCAAACTTCATGTCATTTCTAACTTACGATTTCGAACCCGCGATACTGGCCCGTCGCATCGTTCCAACGGGCCTCTTCCTTCGCAATAAAATGCTCCAGGCCCGCTTCGCGAATGCCCTGTCGAAAGGCCTCGAGTTCTTCCTTCTGGCCTTGCGCCACCAACTCGACCCGGCCATCGGCCAGATTTCGCACCGTCCCGGTAACTTCAAATCCCGTGGCGACCGTTTTCACCGTATAACGAAACCCAACACCCTGCACGTTGCCGGTGTAAAAAATGTGCATTTGCTTGCGATTCACACCACTGTCCCGCGCCAATGTGCCACCATCGGCCTGTTCCGGGAGGAAAATCAGCCCTCCACCGGCTTTGACAGCAGGGATAAAGCCATAGCCAGGCAGGACGCGCAATGGAATTTTTTGGAGTTCTCGGCCTCCGGGCGCACGATAGATTTCTTCAGGTTCACTCCGGCGTTTCCCCTCACCGCTCTTGTAGCCTCTGCTGAACCACCCTCTGCCGAACACGTGCGGGCCCAGGCGAATGGCGAAAGCTGGACTTTGGCATCGTGAACAAATAGAATTCTTCTCACAAACTTGAACATTCTATGAAGCTACCGCCTCCCCTACCGACCATCTGCACTGCCCTGTCTCTCTACACCAGCGTCTATGCTGCCAACACGGGCTCGCCTTTCTACGGCGATGCTCCCGATGAACACCACCCGTGGGCCGTTCACGACCAGAACCGTCCTCAGCCACCGCTCGTCACCCCCGGCACCTTCGGCACCCAGGGGCAACCGGGCAAACCACCCTCTGACGCCATCATCCTTTTCGATGGGAACGACCTGTCTAAATGGGAAGCCGACCAGGGGACCGGCGTCCCCACTAAATGGATCGTCAAGGATGGAGCCATGGAGTGTGTTCCCCATTCTGGCTATATCCGCACGAAAGATAAACTGGGCGACATCCAACTGCACGTCGAGTGGGCCGCCCCTACCAAAGTCGAGGGCGAAAGCCAGGGCCGCGGCAACAGCGGCGTTTTTCTGATGGGCCGGGTGGAAGTCCAGGTGCTCGACAATTACAACAATCCCACCTACGCCGACGGCTTCGCGGGGTCGGTTTACGGCGTCAACCCACCTCTGGCCAACGCCTTGCGCCCGCCCGGGCAGTTCCAGGTTTATGACATCGTTTTCCGCCGGCCAATCTACAAGGACGGCAAAGAACTGGACCCCGGTTATGTCACGGTTTTTGAAAACGGAGTCCTGGTTGAGGACCACACCAGGCTCGAAGGCGGCACCGGCCACATGGCCCGTAGCAAGCCGGGTCCGTTCCCGGATGCCGGCCCCCTGAAGCTGCAGGATCACGGCAACCCGGTCCGTTATCGCAACATCTGGTATCGTCCTCTGCCCCCTCGGGCCATCGAAGGCGGGACCGACGGCTATCTCACCACCGAAGCCACCATGGCCAAGCGCCACGAAATCGCAGCCATGCTCCGGCAAGACGCCGACAAATTAAAGAACCCGTCCAATCCCGTGCCCGAGATGCTGCGATTAGCGGAATCGCTCGTTTACGAGAACGACCCAGACACCGCCCACCGGGCCGGAGACCTGGCGGGCCAATACTGGGCGAACATCGAGCAGCTTCCCCCCGACAAGCTCGACGCCAAAAAAGATGAGCTCAAACATCTTCGTGACGTCTGCAAGTACCTCGCCCGGTTTAATGTCATCGAGCCTGATGCCGAGGCGAAGGTTAAACTTGAGCAACTCATCAAAGAGCACAATTGGGACAAGAAATAATTGGGCCTCCTGGCGACTTTTACCCAACGAGTCCGGTCTCTCACTTCAAAGCCGGCGCTTTGTTGCGGCACCCAACAAAATGTTGGCGTCGGCCAGAGACCGTCATGGTTAGTCCGGCTACAGTGTTGTTCAAAAGGGGCGTTACCGTCGACGCCAAATACGGCCAGCAATGATTGAGGCTTCCATTAGTGTCTATTTGTGTCCATTCGTGGTTAACCCAGGCAAACGGAGACTCGGGTCGCCAAACAGCATGAACTTCATTCCCTGGAAAAAAACGCTCGGCGGATACCAGTCCGCATTCGGCTTTAACGTCGCCAGGTGCTCTTTGTCGTAGTCGATTCAACTGAAAGACGCCGGGCTCGTCAACGTTGCTCAATGGATCCAAGCGCGGCGAAGCTTTGGGTTGGGACATGTCTCAGGCGTCAGGTGTTTTGAGCAAGACTTTGAAGCACACCAGGGTGCCGTAGCGGGTCAGGCCGTCCAGAATCTAGCCATCGGAGTCCCAACGCAGAGCAGCAAAGTGTTGGTAGCTTTGATCTCGCTGTCATATGTGCGTTCGCTCGGAGAGAGTAAGGGCGATGGAACGCTGAAAATCTCGCAAGGACAACCGCTTCAGTATGACCACCGCCATGGTTGTGAAACGGATTCATCCCTGACCTTCCGGTCCCCCGCTCTGGGACGGCTGGGACGGTCCGGGACGGCAGTGGGACGGTTGCAAGAGTGAGAATCGCCCGTGTTTACCGGCCTCGGGACGGTGGGACGGCTGTACACCCCCAAGGTACCCCCTATCCCCCCCTCGTTCTCGTCCTCTTCCCCCCTCCGGCGCCTGGCTTCGAGCAATTTCGACTACAGCAATCTCCACCAATCTCCACCAATATCGAGTAATCCAGGCTCGTTGCCCTGAGTCATCAACCGTCGCCGCAAAGCCAGGGAAAGGGCATCGGGAGGGAAAACGTGGCAAGCGTGGCAAACGGCTTGCTCCCCTTCCTCAGCACATGACGCTTACGCTGCCATTCCGATCCCCCTTCCTGCTCGTTGCCTCATTGTTCCTGGCCTGCTCCGGCCTGGGGGCGGACGCACCACTAACCGGCCGGACTTTTGACGGCGCCACTTACTTGGCCGACTCCTCGCCCCAACCGCCGGCTGCCGGACTGGCCTCCTGGTACGGCGAGGAGCACCGCGGCAAGCTCATGGCCAATGGGCAACCGTTTGACCCGGACAAGCTTACCGCCGCTTCATGGTTCTATCCCTTCGGCACGAAAGTGCGCGTCACGCTCGAGAGCGCTCCCGGTACGACTCGCAGCGTCGTCGTGACCATTACCGACCGCGGCCCGGAGCGCCGGCTCGTTCTCGATGGGCGGGTAATCGACCTGGCGCGCGCGGCCTTCGAAAAGCTGGCCCCCGCGAAAGCGGGGTTGGTCCGCGTAACAGTCCAGCCGGCCACGTAGGCCCCGGGTTCATAATCTGTTGCCTGCGGCCAGCCATATGCTCTGCGAAGGATCCTTCCGGGCCCCCCGCCAATATGCCAGCGACGCCAACGTCACGATGGCCTTCGTCCTGACCGTGTAGCTCAGGTTACTTTTTGTCTTGCTCAGCCGGTTTCTTTAGGTCATCGGAAACAGTGTCCGGAAGCCCATTTTCCCATCGCCAAACTCTCTCCTCCCATTCCGGCCGATGGCGCGCCTTATTTTGTTTCGCTCCTTGCCACCCGTAATACCCAACATACCCAAAACAGCATAATACAAAGAGAATTGCCAGGATTCCGACGATTCCTCGGACTATCCTCTTCACAAAGCGACGATGTTGTCGGCGTCGTTCACGCAGCAGGAACCGCCTGGGTGAACTACGACGGTGCTGTCGGAGCGAACGTCGCCTTCGTGATGAATGCTGCGCGGACCTCGCAGCACCAGGCTGTTTGGGTTTTATCGGACGTCTCTGGTGCAACGCCTCAACGAGTTGAGCGCTTTCCACCACCCCGACACCGCGCCAGCGCAACCAGGCCACGATCGCGCCGTCCTGGCATCCGGCATCCATCAATCCCCGGGCGAGCTCAATATCCGACTGCACCACTTCGCGAGTCATATCCTTATCCCACTTAGCTGGTCGACCAGAAGACATAATAACCCCACCAATGCAAATCAAAAAAGGTCGCGGACGTCTCGGGTGCATTTGAACTTCGACACCCCTATTCCTGACGGCTTTTTTGTGAAGAATTTCCCCATTTCCCACGGGTTGACTGGTAAAAAGGGGTGAGTATGTCTAACCCCTCGGCGACCACTCCTCCACCACACCCCGGAGCAAGAACACTTCGCCTTGTCACCAGTTCATGCGACTACCGTCAATGCCTTGTCACTGCTATATTCGGCGTGAAAAGCATGCAGACAGCCGATGAAATTTAATCATGATCTCATCCCGAGACACCTCCTGGCCCTGGCTCAAAACGACGCCGGACCGTGATTTTCATCGGAGCCTTAGAGACTAAAACAAAAAAACAGACTTATGAAACAACATACAAAATGGTTTGTGGCCGCCCTGGCAGTGGCGAGTGGGCTGGTATTTGCCAACTCGGTTCAGGCGCAAGCCATCACTGGCACCACCTATTTGTCAAATATAAATCCTGCAGCCGCGTCATATACCGGGTACTGGAATACTCCTCTTACAACGATTACGTCCACCCCAACCGGCTTGGAGTTTAACGCGCCCGGTGGCACCGGCTCGTTTAGCACAATGTATTATGCCATTCCTGCGGGCCAACAGACACCACTCAATCCCCTCGATACACAAGTCACGTTTCACTTTTTGTGGAACTCCGGAAATGCCGTGGCTGGTGTGAATGTTTTGTTTGCGCTTGACGATAGTATGGGCGGTACAGATTACTATGGAACCGGGTATAACGTCCCGACCCCGGGTTTAAATAGTTATACCTTCGCTCTTCAAGCCCCTAATCAAGCCCATGTTGCCGCCGGCGCTATCATAAACGGTATGAACTTTCAAATAGATCCAGCTAATGTTTCGGGGAACTATGATATTACGTACAGCAGTATCACCTTGAGCCAGGTCCCTGAACCGACGACGTTGGCGTTGGTCGGTTTGGGCACCGCCGGCCTCCTGGCCTTCCGCCGTCGTAAATAAGGAACCGGTTTCCAATTCGTTTTTCAAGCCGCCTCTCGGGGCGGCTTTTTTCTTCACTATGTTCTTCCCGGGATCTGCAGCGTTCTTTCGCCGCAGGCAAAGATGGAATATCTGCTTTTCCAAGTCCTGTTGGAAGCAGGCCAACTCAAGAACCAACGTCAGAACAAGCGTCCCGTCCGGATACCTGCCAAAAGGGAAACGCTTGTTTTTGCACTGTCCCCATTTTATGCGACTGCCGTTGACACGCGATTCACAGTATTCTAAAAAATATTCGTAATCAAAGACCTTCGAACTTGCTCCCAAGCACAAATAAATAATCTCAACTAGTCCAACCCGACCCAAATTGACCATGAAAACAAAACTCATCTTCGCGGTATTGACTGTCCTGTTCATCTTGCTTTTCTCATCGACGAGCCGCGCGGCAGCTATCACCGCTACCAACAGCGGTAATTGGGGAGACGCCACCATATGGAATAGCGCAACTGTGCCGGGAAAAAATGACGTTGTTTCTATCGCGGCTGGAGTAAATGTTACTGTGAATACGAACGCTTCAGCCCAAACTATTGCCGACGACACCACGAACGGCAAGGTAACGATGGCTACGAATTCCACGCTAACCATTTTCGGCAACTTTGGGACTTATCAGCTCACCACCCTGGATGCCGCCGCCGCCGGCAATACCGTCATTCACCCTGGCAATCCTTACTATGCCAAGCGATGCAATTACTATAATCTTGTGTTTGCTAATACCAATTACGTGGACCCCATTCCACCATATTCCGAATACCAAAACTTCAACAACTTCTCCCCTGATGCAGGTGGCCCCACGCCTATGACCATTGCCGGGAATATGACTTTGCTCGGACATACCAAGGTGCAACAAGGAAGCGGAGGAGCCCCGATCACCATCGGTGGCAATCTGACGATTGGCGCAGGCTGTGCCTGGGATTGCTCCGGAGACAATCTAACGGTGGTAAGTAACACTTTTGTTTATGGTTTGCTGGAGGACTTGAACGGCGCGCTGGGCACGAACTATTTTGGCGGCAATGTAATTGTCGCCGGCCCCACCAACAGTGTGCCCGCCTATCCGGGTGGTCCCTACACCAATGGTTGGTATGTGTCGGACGTAATCACTTGGGGTATTGGCGGAAACCTTACAAATAATGGCTCTATATTCGGCGCCGGATATGGCAGCATTAGTTTTGACGGCACGGGGAACATCGCCGGCAGCAACGCACTTACGCTCCCAACTATAACGGTCAACGGAACCTATGCCATTGGCACCGCCATCACACTTACCACCAACACCCCAACCCTCAACGGAACGCTGGTGTTTGACCTTGCGCATAGTAATACGATCGTTCTTCAGCCCGGCGCTGGCACCGCGTTGTACTACAGCGGATTGCTGAACGTCATCAACTCCGGGGCTCCTCCGGGACCGGGCGCCAGCTTTAAGCTTTTCGATGCCCCGAGTTATGCTGGCGGATTCGTCTCCACCAGTTTCCCGAGCTTGCGGAATAATTTAAGCTGGGTTGATAACACGCTGACGACCGGCTCCATTGACGTCACGGGCACGCTGGCGGTTCCTCCAATCCTGGCTATCTCCAGAAGCGGCGGCCTTTTAACCTTGTCCTGGGACAGCGCCACTTTCCCGGGTTACAGTGTCCAGGCCCAAACGAACCGTGCAGGTATTGGCACCAACTGGCATGCCACCGGCAGTGGCACGTCCAGCCCGTTTATGATCGCGATAAACCCGACCAATCCCCCCGTGTTCTTCCGCTTGTCCAATCCTTGACCGATGCACAATCATTGGGCGGGCGACCAGGCCTAAGAACAACCGTAAGCCGATTGCAAGTCGGCGCTCCTTTTGGGTTACACTATTGAGCTTTGAAAAAGCTGTATGCCGTCTGCGTGACGTCGGTGCTGAAAACCAGCACATTAGTGGTGACGGCGAAGGTTTGGGCAGTCTGCCAGGAGGTCAGATTGGTTGAAACCTGGACCTGAACGCTGGAAGCCACATACCCCCCAATCTGGAACTGGAGCACAATGCCGCTGTGGGAGAGATTGTAAATTACCGGCCGGTTGGATTCTATGCCCGTCAGCCGCAGGTTTGCCATGGAGATTTGTCCGGAAACGATATTGGTGAAAATGCGGTTCAGCTCGGCTGAGATGGGAGTGCTGTTCGCATATTGCTTACGGAGATTGTAAAATCGCAAGGCCATCGCCAGGTCGTTGGTGTGATAGGAAAAACCGGGGTCCAGGTACTGACGGCGCAAATTCTGAACAATCCCAAGGTCCCGATAACCGTAATCCTGCGTTGGCTCAATTATCGTCCCTTCGCCAAAGTCATTCCATGTGACGAGCTGGACTATGGCCGAATTGTTGGTCATCGCCCAGCTCAAGGTGTTCGTCAAAGTGCTCCCGTTGGCATCATCCAGGTAGCCATACGATGCACCCACACCGGCTTGAGCATAAATATCGTGGAATCTCGGGAAGGCGCTGCTCACAAAGGCGGGCCACCCGCCCCCTTTTTGATCAAAGCTCGTGAGATAACTCTGGAGCTGCGCCTGCGTCAGCGTATTGGTGCCGCCGCCAGACATCCACATCGGCGGCCAATCGAAAGCACCCCACCCGGCCGCCAGCCGGTTGTCTTCGGTGAAAAACGCCGGCTGATTGGTAGGATTTAACACCGAAAAAATGGACACCCAATCGGAATTGTTTTTGAAATATTGCGGCCCGAAATTCAGGAATACCGGCGCGTTGCTCAGGCGCAGAAAGCTCGGATCCGTGAAATAATTCGTTTGCACATAAAGCATGGTCTGCTGAGCGTGGGAAATGGCGGCACCCGCTGTGATATAACTGCCGCTGATCTCCTGCTGGATCGTCGCGTCTTCATAACAGAGCGAGAATTTCAGACCCGCCTTCCGGGTGTAATTCAGCAAAGCCAGCGTGCGCTGATTATTGATCGCGTAATCGTTGTAGTTGTCCGAACCATACCAATCCACAATGACTCCATCGATTCCCGCCAGCTTCATCAGGAGCGCATGATATTCAAGGACGGCAGGGTCAACCGAGTCGTAGGGGCCAATCAAGGGATAGTACCACGAAGCAATCTGCCTTTGGCCATTTGTGTTGACCAGATCGGGATTGAAATGGTTCATCGTCCAGTGCCATCCCCACGAGCCGCTGTAGGGCTTAGAGACAAACCAAGGCATATAATGAACCATCACCGGCTTTGAGGCGCCCTGAGCGGCTTGCGGCACGGCGAATAAAAGCGGGGCAAGGGCCGCCAGGATGACAATACCTCTATATTTCACAGGAACACGATTCACTCTACCACACTCGCGGCCAGGCTCAAAACCGGTCATTCCGGATCGGCCGCCCATTGCTGGCTGTCGTAGGCCGCCTTGCTGATGGCAGCATCCGATTGGACAGTGCTCACAGGGGTTGAAGGAGAGGTTTTGAGAGTAACCCCGGCGCCAAAAACACCATAGAACTGTCCCCAGGTCAGAGCGCTTGGCCGCGAAGGCGCCGAATGTCCATCGACATATATTACGTTCACCCGATCATTGTGTTTGGCATACGCGGTCTGAAGCCGCGCATTCTCCGAGTCGGTCACGGGGAGCGTAGGTCCCGAATATCCCGCCCAGAAGGAGTCCAGCCAGGCGGCAGCGGGCGTGTTATTCGGGTCGTTCGACCCGCTGGTGTCGGTGAGCGCCACCATGTCGGACGGCCTCAAGACAGAGGAACCTTTGAACGGTTTTGCATTGATCATGTTCCCGTCGTTGGGGTTTACAGCGCCAAAAACGCCACAGGAATTGAATCCGTAAGAAAGAAAACCCGTGATGCTTGGGTCCCACAGTCCGGGTGCGCTGGTGTAAGTCAGGCCACGTTTCCGCTTCGGGCATACCCAGGTTTTGTGATTTGGCAGATAAGTTTTCAACATTGGCGCCGGGGTATTCGGCGTGACCTGGTCCCGTAACAGCCACTCCCCGCCGCAAATCAATCCCTGCGCATTCTTATAAGGTCCAGGCGTCCACCAAGTCGGGGGCGATGGAAAAAAATCTCCGTTGTCGCTCGCATACATCATGAAGGAGAGACCGATCTGCCTGGTATTGCTCAGGCAGGCTATTCCCAACGAGCGGTCCTTCGCTTTGCTCAAGGCCGGAAGCAACATCGCCGCCAGAATGGCGATAATCGCAATGACCACCAGCAATTCGATCAGCGTGAATGCCGCTCTTAAAGCTCCAACCCTGGCAGCCTTTTTACGATTCATAATATTTCTCCCACACGAGTCGTCTAATTCTCTAATCTAGCAACTTCGTTCCGCTCCTCAAAAGTCGCATGAAACGGTGACACATCAGAAACACTTGTTGGCTTGTGTAACGCGACTTCCGGCGTCATAATCCTGGCCGTCAAAACCATGTTCGGCTACGCCGTCGCCTCCTGTCCGTTTGGCTCGCCTCCAGAGCCGCTTTCTCAGGGGATCCTGTCTGTCGCGTTCAAAGCGTGCGTCCGCTCCGTGGCCTTGCTGCTCCTCTTCCTGGTGTTCCCCTCCCAGGCGATCATCTTATGGAGCGACCTTGGCGCCACCCTGGTTCATGAGAACGGCGCCGGCGCCGACATCCTTGGGGGCGCATTGAAAAGGGATGATTCCTCCTCCGGCACACTCTATTTCAAATTTCATGTCGAACCGCTTTCGGATTCGTCCACGGAGGAATACTTTGCCGGCTTCGAGTTGTACGAAGGCGACACCGAGCGGCTAGGCGTCGGCAACGCCTTAAAAGCCTGGGCCTATAGCGCCTTCGTCAATGCCGATGAAACCGGGAAATCCAGCAAGGTCGCCAGCTACACCGACCTGCACTCCTCCAACCCCGAACCTCTGGCCTCTGGAGCGCCCTCCTCCTATGAATTGCCGCGCCGCGGCAATGGCCGCACCATCGTCTTCAAGGTCCAGTATGTTCCGGACGGAGATGATCTGGTGACGGTTTGGTTGAACCCGGACCTCGGTCCCGGCGCCAACGAAGTGTACCAACTGGAATCACTGATTACCCGGTTCAGCGTTAACGCCTCATTCGACTCCATCCGCCTGCGTCATGGCGGCGGCGGTGGCGGCTGGACCTTCAGCAGCATGGCGATTGCAACCTCCTTCAGCGATTTTGTGGACACCAGCAGCGCCAAAGCTGGGACGCCTATACCCAACGGCGGCCTCGGGCCATTGCCCTTCAGCTTCCATTCCTGGCAGGCGCAGCCCGGCATGCCCCACAATCCCATCCAGGCTTTGACTCAAACGCGCGATGGCTATCTTTGGCTCGGGGGCGATGATGGCCTGGCTCGCTTTGATGGCGTGCGGTTTGTTCCCTTCGGCACAAAGGCAGGTTTGCATGGCGCTCCGGTGCGGACCTTGTTTGGAGACAGTCTGGGCCGTTTATGGATAGGAACTGGCGGTGGCGGATTGGTCCGCTTCGAGAGCGGCAAGTCCACCACCTTCAAGAAGGAGGACGGGCTGCCGTCCGATTCGATCACCGCGCTGGCAGAAGACCAGGAAGGCAAATTATGGCTGGGCAGCGAAGCGGGCCTCGCCGTTTACCAGAGCGGCCGGTTTGAGCCCCTGAGCGCTGATGCACCATTCCATGGCAAGCCCATCGCCTTCCTGTTTAACGATGGAAAAGGAAACATGTGGGTCGGCGCTACTGGCGCCGGCATCTTCCGATTTGACGGCGGCAAGCTCACTCCTTTGACGGATCCCTCCGTGGGAGATTTGCTCCGCGATCCGCATTGCCTGCGGGTGGACGCTGGCGGGCGGCTTTGGGTCGGCGCCGGAGACGATTTTGTGCTTTGTAAGGATGGCGGCCAGTGGCGCCGCTATCGGATTCCTCGCCATAGCGCCAGGCCCTACGTGAAAGTCCTGGCCGAGGAACCGGATGGCACCTTTTGGGCCGGCTCTGTCAGCGAAGGTTTGTTTCGTTTCAACGGAGGAAAACTCAAAGCGGTGGATGCCAGCACCGGTCTCACCGACAATCGGATCAAATCCTTCCTCGTTGACCGCGAAGGGAAATTATGGGTGGGGACTGATTCCGGCCTGAATCAGCTTCGCCGCAACACGTTTTGTGTATTTGGTCAGGACGAAGGCCTGGGTTACGGACCGGTGCTGGGCTTACGGGAGGTTGCGCCGGGAGTCATCTGGGCCGCTAAGCCCAACGATGGTCTCTATCGCTGGGAGGGAAAGACTTTCAGCCGCTTGACTGCCGCCGGCTTGCCTTTGCGCGACCCCCAGGTCAAAGCATTACTCGTAACCCGCGATGGCAGTTGCCTGGTCGCCCACGCCCGCGGGCTGTTGCGCTTCAAAGATCCACAAGCGGTTGCTGACGAAGCCACTCCACTAGGGTTGTCAAACCTGAACGTCATTTCCCTGGCCGAAGATCCGCAAGGCGCAATCTGGGCCGGGACCCGCGAAGGATCAGTTTGGCGGCTCGCAAAAGGTCGATGGTCCGAGCGCGCCGCTCTCCGTGAAACTCATCCGATTACCGCCATCGTCCCTGCCGCCAATGCCCTCGTATGGATCGGCACCGATGGCGGTGGCTTGTACCGGTGCAACGACGAGGTGCGCGTCCATTATGGGCAAGGGACCGGCTTGTCCAGCGATGCCATCCGCACCCTGTGCTTGGATTCGCGAGGCACTCTCTGGATCGGCACGGCCGGCGGAGGCTTGAGCTGGTGGCGGGATGGCCGCCTGGCCACGATAACCACCCGCGAGGGTCTCCGGGATGATACCATCTCGCAGATCCTCGAAGATGACGCCGGAGGTCTCTGGCTCGGAGGCGACCATGGGATTGCCTGCGTGAATAAGCTCGAACTGGAGAAAGCCGCCGTGGGCAAATCGCGGCCATTGTTTCCCAGGATTTATGGCCATGCTGAGGGAATGCCTTCCGAGGAATGCACCGGCGGGTTCTTTCCTGCGGGCTTGAAGACCAAATCCGGTCTGCTTTGGTTCTCAACCTCCTTGGGTGTCGTTGTGACCCAACCCCAGCAGCACACGAACTTGATGCACCCACCAGCCGTGGTGATCGAGGAAGTCATGGTGGACGGAGAGCCCGCCGGCGAGGACCACCAGCCGCAGCCGGGAATGCTGAACGTCCCTCCCGGCAAGCATCGGATCGAGCTGCAATACGCGGGCCTTGGTTCCGATGCTCCCGAAGAGCTCCGCTTCCGCTACCGCTTGGATGGCCTGGACGCCGACTGGGTCGAGGCCGGCGTGCGGCGCACGGCCTTTTACAATTATCTGCCTCCCGGTGTTTACCATTTCCAGGTGACCGCCTGCGACCGGGACGGAGTCTGGACCGAGACTGGCGCGAGCCTGGCGGTGAAGGTGTCCCCGCATTTCTGGCAATCCTGGTGGATCATCACCCCGGCACTGCTCGGACTTGTCATTTCCATCGCCGGCACGGCCCGGCTGGTCGAACAAAGCAAGCTCCAGCGCCGGCTCAAACGGCTCGAACAGGAACGCGGACTGGAACGCGAGCGAACTCGCATTGCCCAGGACCTTCACGATGAAATGGGCGCTAAACTTTGCCGCATTTCTTTCCTCAGCGAACACGCTCGCGGAAACGATAAACTGCCCGATGAGCTGCAGCATGAAATCGCCTCGATTTCCGACGCGTCCCGCGAGGTGCTGCATTCGCTCGACGAAATTGTCTGGGCCGTCAATCCTAAAAATGATACGCTCGATCATGTCGCCTCCTACATCGCGCAGTACGCCCAGGATTATTTTCAAATGACTGGCATCCACTGCGAGCTGTCCGTCCCCGCCGAATTCCCGTCCCACCGCATCCCTTCGCAGACTCGCCACCATCTTTTCCTCGCGGCACACGAGGCCTTCACCAACATCCTCAAGCATTCAGGCGCGAGCCAGGCCAAGGTTTCTATTTGCTGCGGGGCCTCGGCCTTCGAACTCACCGCGGCCGACAACGGCGTCGGTTTTAGTCCCTCCCTGGGCGAGACCGCGGCGGAGGCTTCTTCCGAGGGCCGGGATGGCCTCCACAACATGGCCAGGCGTATGGCCGATATCGGCGGGTCCTGCCGCATCGAATCCCAACCGGGGCACGGCACTACCATTCGGTTTGTGGTTCCGCTAAACGGGGTGACGTAGAAAGAGTAGAAAGAGAAAGTTAATCGCATGATTTCGATATCCATTGTTGATGACGAAAAGGCCCTCCGCGAATCCATTGCCACCTTCGTGAACGGGTCCCCGGGATTTCACTGTGTCAGCACGTATGGCAGCGCAAGGGCCGCCCTCCAGGGTCTGCCGGCCGATCGGCCGGACGTCGTGCTCATGGACATCAACATGGCCGGAATGACCGGCATCGAATGCGTCGCCCAGTTGCGGGAGCTCGCCCCGGCCATTCAGATTGTGATGCTCACCGTTTATGAGGATACCGACCAAATCTTTAAGGCCCTTTCGGCGGGAGCCAGCGGCTACCTCTTGAAACGGTCCAGTCCCTCGAGACTCCTTGAGGCCATTCGCGAAGTGCACGCCGGTGGCTCGCCGATGTCCAGCTCCATTGCCCGCAAGGTGGTCGCCTCGTTTCAAAAGTCCGGACCACCAGGTGAGAAGCAGCCGAATCTTCCGCACCTCTCCCCGCGCGAAGAAACGGTCTTGAACCTCCTGTCCAAGGGATACACCTATAAATTAATCGCCGATCAATTGGGCATCAGCATTGACACCATTCGCACGTATCTCCGCCGCATCTACGAGAAGCTGCATGTCCAGTCCCGCACCGAGGCCGTCGCAAAATATCTCCGCCCTTGAGCTCCGGACAACATTACCTGTCCCCACTTCATGCGACTGGCCGGGCTGCCGCCGGCCCTTTAGCATGACGTCAACCCTATGAGGTTAAGAAGTATCTTCCGGCTGGCGTGGTTTACAGCGTTTTTGGTCCTGCAGCCGGGGGTCGCCCCCGCAAGCCCCAAGCCGGTCATGGTCTATTACATGCCCTGGTTTGTTGCTAAACCTCACAGCAGCTCCTGGGGATGGCATTGGACGATGAACCACTTCGATCCCGACATCGTCAACGCCTTTGGCGAGCGACAGATCGCCTCCTGGTACTACCCGCTGATCGGCCCCTACGATTCGGCTGACCCCGTCGTGCTCGAATATCACGTCTTGCTCATGAAGCTGGCCGGCGTTGACGGCGTCATCGTCGATTGGTACGGCCCGGATAGCTACAACGATTACGCCGTCAACAATGAACGCACCGCGGCCCTGCTCAATTACACTCGGCGCGCTGGCCTGAAGTTCTCCCTCTGTTACGAAGACCAAACCATCCAGCAGGAGATCAACGGCGGTTTTATAGCTGCCACCGGCGCGGTGGCCCACGCCCAAGAAACCATGTTGTACCTCCAGACCAACTATTGGAGCGACGCGAGCTTCTGGCGGTGGGGCAACCGGCCTGTGCTGTTGAATTTTGGGCCCCAGTATTTCAAAACCAATTCGCAGTGGCAGGCAATCTTCTCGGTCCTGAGCCCTACTAATCAGCCGGCTTTTTTCACTGAAGATGACCGCATCCCCGTCAGCGCAGGCGCGTTCAACTGGCCTCCCATGTGGTTAAGCCAGGCCCCTGGCACAGGCGGCGTGCTCTCCGATGCGGCTTTGCGCCAGTATCTGTCCGGTTTCGAGCAAAAAGCCGGAGTGTGGCCGGCGTTTATCAGCAGCGCCTTCCCGCGCTTCCACGACATCTATCAACCCGCAGGTGTTCGTGACTACTGGGGCTACCTGGGCGACCACAACGGAGACGTCCTGCGTGAAACCCTGGGCCGGGCCATGACCAATGCCTCGAAATGTGTCCAGATCGTTACCTGGAACGACTTCGGGGAAGGCACCGTCGTCGAGCCTACGAGGGAATACGGTTACCGAGATCTCGGGATCATCCAGGACTTTCGCCGTCAACATCTGGACGCCGATTTTGGCTATCACACCAACGACCTCGTGATGGCGAACCGCCTCTACACGCTTCGCCGCCAATACGGAACCAACGCCGCCGTTTCCGCCGAGTTGGACCAGGTATTCACGAATATCATCAACGGACATCTGAACGCCGCTAGCCTCCGGCTCACCGAGATGGAATCGAGGCCGCAGGACAGTTTAAAGGTACGGGCGGCCAAATGATGAGCGGGCGATTTGGGTGGTGGCTCAGTGTGCATCCTGACCGCCCAGCCAATAGACCCCAACAGCATCGAGCTGTCCGCGGTGCTCGAGAAGCCTGGCCAGAAAGTCGCATCGACCCGGGCACTGCCGGTGCTGCTCAATCGGGTGCTGGAAATCTCGTTCGGAACCGTTCACGTCGAATTGACGCCGCAGATTAAGTAGAGGCCTTCCCGAGCGAGCCCGTTTCGATAGCGGACCCTACTGCGCGCCCGGAGGCTTCGCTCCGGGGCGGGTTCGTTTTGGCTTTCTCGATTCCGGTCAGCCTGCTAGAACTGCGGAATGGCAGCCAAACTCTCCATCGGTTTTCTCGGCGCCGGCAAAATGGCCACCGCCCTGGCGAAAGGTTTTATCCAGGCCGGACTCATCACCTCCAAGCAGGTCATCGCCAGCGACCCTAGTCCAGTCGCCCGCACCGCCTTCACCAAAGAAACCGGCGCCAGTACAACAGATTCCAATCCGGAAGTGGTGGGCTTCGCCGAGGTGCTGCTGCTGGCAGTCAAACCGGACCAGGTCGGTGCGGTGCTGGCCCAGGTGCGTACCCAGTTGACGGAAAAACACCTGCTCCTCTCGATTGCGGCCGGCGTGCCGTTGGCAAAGCTGGAGGCCGGCCTGAGCACTGGAGCGCGGCTTATCCGGGTGATGCCAAATACGCCGGCGCTGGTCGGCGCTTCGGCGACGGCTTTTGCGCCAGCCAAATCCGCTCGGCCCGAAGACGCCGAGCTGGCACAAAGGCTCTTCTCCGCCGTCGGGCTGGCGTTTCAGGTGAAGGAAGCGTTGCTGGATGCGGTCACCGGCTTGAGCGGCAGCGGACCGGCTTATGTGTATCTCGTCATCGAAGCGCTGAGCGACGGCGGCGTTGCCGCGGGCCTACCGCGCGACATCGCGACCAAACTCGCTGCGCAGACCGTTCTGGGCAGCGCGCGAATGGTGCTGGAGACCGGGTTGCATCCCGGCGCGCTCAAGGACATGGTCACCAGTCCCGGCGGCACCACCATTGAGGGTCTCCATGAATTGGAAAAGGGCAAACTGCGCGGCACGCTTATCAGCGCCGTGCGGGCGGCGACTGAAAAATCAAGGAAACTGGGGCAAGCGTGAATGGGAAAATGAATTTCCCACCCCCCACCGACCGCCAGGCCCGCCTCTTCTGGCTGTCGCTAAGCGGGTTATCCATGGCGGTGCTCGCCGGCCTGGTGGCAGGGCTCATCTGGGGTTTGGGCCGCGTGCTGGAAATCCTTTCGCCCGTGCTCTGGCCCATTGCGGTGGCCGGTGTGATTGCCTACCTGTTGGATCCGGTGGTCGATTTGCTCGAGCGCAAGGGACTCAAACGTCCACCGGCAATTCTCATGGTGTTTGGCATTGCGCTGGTGACGGTGGGTGCGTTACTCGGCAGTATCGTGCCGCAGTTGGTCAGTGAAACTCGCCAACTCGCCGCCGGCATCCCCGCCTACGCCTCGCGCGCCGAGAAGCAAATTGAGAATTGGGTCAACCATCCGCCGCCCCTGATTCAGCAAATTCAACGCTTGCTCGAGCGCGGAGCGAGCAACGCGCAACCGACGGCCCCCGCAACCGCTACGAACTCGAATCCCCCCGCCGTTTCGACCGACTTAACGAACAGCGCGGCCGGGGCCACGAACAACCCCGCGCCGCCCGCCGGCTCCTTGCGCAACGAAACCCTGGAAACCGCCGCCGATTGGGCGGCCAAGGCGCTGCCCCAGGCCGGGCGCTGGCTTTTTGGCCAGGTCGGGCGGGTGGCGTCGTGGTTTGGCGTGCTGGCGGGCTTGGCGCTCATCCCGGTTTACACTTTTTACTTCCTGCTCGAGAAGCGCGGCATTTCTTCGCGCTGGACCGATTACCTCCCGGTTGCCGACTCCCATTTCAAGAACGAGCTCGTCTTTGTGCTGAACTCCATCAACAACTATCTCATCACCTTTTTTCGCGGCCAGGTCCTGGTGGCCATGTGTGATGGTGTTCTTTATGGCGTTGGCTTTCTCATTATCGGCCTGCCCTATGCCTTGCTCATCGGGGTGGCGGCGGTGTTCCTGACCATCATCCCGTTCCTGGGCGCGATTGTCGTCTGCCTGACCGCGCTGCTCATTGCCGTGGTTCAGTTTGGCGACTGGCGCCATCCGCTTCTGGTGCTGGTCGTTTTCGCCTGCGTGCAGGCGCTCGAGGGACTGGTCATCTCGCCAAAAATCATGGGCGGCCGCGTCGGCTTGCACCCGGTCACGATCATTATCGCGGTGATGGTCGGCACGACCTTGCTCGGCGGATTGCTCGGCGGCATTTTGGCCATCCCGCTGACGGCCGCGCTACGAGTGGTGATGTTTCGGTACGTTTGGAAACGGGATGCGAAACGTGAAACGTGATGCGTAAAACGTGAAACGTGAAACGTGAACTTAGAAGGGGCGTCCAGACGCGCTTTCACGTTTTACGTTTTACGTTCCACGCCTCACGTTCGCGCCTTGACGACCAGTTTGCGCACATCCACCGCCTCCATCCCTGCAGCCCGAATCGCTTGCATGCCTAAATCCGTATCCTCATAAGCTCGGCAGTGGTGCGGTGGCACGCCCAGCCGCCGGGCAGCCTCCAGGAAAATGTCAGGGGCCGGCTTCTGGTTCACCACATCTTCGCTCGTCACGATCGCCTCGAATAAATGCAGGATGCCTATATGCTCCAGCACTTGCTCGATGATCTGCCGCGTGCCGCCCGAAGCCACTGCCATGGGCAGTTTGCCGTGGTTCGCCCGAGCCACTCCTACCACTGAATTAATCGGTTCCACTTGAGCAATCAGCGGGAGATACACCGCCTCTTTCTCCTGTGCCACGGCCAGATGGTCTAATCGCAGCCCCTGCTCGGTGCTCAACATCTTCAGGATGTCGCGCGAGGGCACACCGCCGAGGGCGTAAAAACGATCTTCCGGAAATCGGAACTGATGGCGCGAGGCAATGGCCTGCCAGGCACGCCAGTGCAGCGGCATGGTGTCGGCCAAGGTGCCGTCACAGTCGAAGATGAGTCCTTTGATCATGTGAAAAAATAGTGGTCTTGGGATGCATAAACCATAAAACGTGAAACGTGAACATAGAAGGGACGTTCAAACGCGCTTTCACGTTTCACGTTTCACGTCTTCAGCTCCGCCAGCCTCCGTTCCAGGTCATCGGCCATCAGCGGCTCGATCAACGGGTCCAAATCCCCCTCTAACACCACCGGCAGATTATACAGCGTCAACTCGATGCGATGGTCGGTGACGCGGTTTTGCGGGAAGTTATACGTGCGAACGCGCTCGTTGCGTTCACCGGTGCCAACTTGCGCCTTGCGTTGAGCGGCGTACTTCGCGTTTTCCTCAGCCACTTTGCGCTCCAGCAACCTCGAGCGCAGCACCGTCAGGGCTCGCGCCTTGTTTTTTTGCTGCGAACGCTGGTCCGCGCACCGCACCGTCACCCCGGTCGGCTTGTGGATGATCTGGACCGCTGAGTCGGTGGTATTGACGCCCTGGCCGCCCGGACCCGAGGCCCGGCAAACCGTGATGTCGAGGTCTTCCGGCTTGAGTTCCACATCGACCTCCTCGGCTTCCGGCAGCACGGCCACGGTGCAGGTGCTGGTATGGATGCGTCCCTGGGCCTCGGTCGCCGGCACGCGCTGGACCCGGTGCACCCCGCTCTCGTACTTCAGCCGCTTATAAACATCCGTCCCGGTAATCTCGAAAATCACTTCTTTAAAACCGCCGAGGTCCGACGGGCTCGAATCAAGGTCCTCGAATTTCCAGGCGTGCCCGGCGGCGTAACGCGTGTACATCCGATACAGGTCAGCCGCGAACAGCGCCGATTCCCGTCCGCCGGCGCCCGCGCGAATTTCGATGATCGTGTTGCGCGAGTCTGCCGGGTCGGGCGGCAGAACGCCTCGTTGAACTTCCTTGCTCAGCCGCTTTTCTTCTGACTCCAGCCGCGCGACTTCTTCACGCGCCATTCGCCCCAGTTCGGAATCAGCCGGTTCGGCCTGTAGCAGCGCGCGATTCTCTGCCAGGTCGGCGACGGCCTTTTGATAGGCATGGCCATGCCCCACCAGTTCTTTCAGCCGGGAATACTCTTTGGACAGCTCCTGGGCGCGCTGCGGATTATCAAAAGCGTTCGGCGCGCTCAAGGCGGCTTCCACCTCGGCAAACCGCCGCGCGAATCGTTCAATGTGCGGACCCAAGTCCATGGTAAAAAACAATCCGCCCGGACAGTCTCGGGACCATGCGGGCGGAGGTTTAAAGAGGAGGCTAGCGCTTCTTTTTTCTGCCGGCGGCCTCGGCTTGGGCCGCCTGGGTCTTGGCCATGCGCTGCTGGAATTTATCGACGCGGCCGGCCGTATCGACGAACTTTTGTTGGCCGGTATAGAAGGGATGGCAAACATTGCAGATGCCGACGATGATCACCGGCTTGGTGGAACGGGTCTTGATCACGTTGCCGCAGGCGCAACGGATTTCCGCATCCACATATTTTGGATGTATCTTATCTCTCATAAAAGGCCGGGAACAATACCATCTGCCACGTGAATGACAAGGACGATTTTGACACTCAGTCATCCTTGGGCGCAACCCAGTTTCTTGCAGGGGGGGTGTAGAATCCGTGCATGAACGCGACCTGTCGAGAATGTGTCGTTCCCCAAAACCAATTGGAACCAGTGGCGGTGCTGGCCGCACGGGCGGCTTGTGCGTTGGATAGGTCCATCCAGGGTTTTGTGAGGGCGAGTG
>DATMQA010000141.1:0-9831 GCA_035566895.1 Binatia bacterium | reverse complement strand
TTTTTAAATCAAGCTTAAGTGGATTAAGGTGGATTCAGCTAAATTAAGGTGAATTAAGCCACAAAGTAACCGCCAGTGTATTGACCCGATCTGGGGGTATGGCACCATCTGGCCAATGCCTTGCTCGCGCCTTCCGGCTTTATTGCAGCCCTGCGGCGTTCCGCGCGTGTGGGCTTGAGAAAAGTGATTCCGGCACAGGCCCCGCAGCTCGTTCAATCAGCTCTAGGCGGCACGTTTTCGCCGAATTACAGTGCCTGAGCCGGCAGCCTTAATTTGACGCCGAGGCGCTGCACGTTTCATCGGTGCACGCGCTTGGCGGAGGTCCTCTTTTGCGGGTGCATTGGACCGGCGGTAGGCCTCAATGATTTCGTCGTATCTCGGCATAATCGAGCGGACATCCGCGTCCAACTCATACGAGAGGCGAACGAGTCCAGTCCCAAGCGCCCACTCAATGGCGTCTTGGCCGAATTGTTCCTCCGAACACTGCTGCAGCAATGTTAGAAGGTAATTTTTCATCATGCCCATGGCGCGTGCTTTCGAAACGAATTGGTGGAGCCGAGGGGGTTCGAACCCCTGACCTCCTGAATGCCATTCAGGCGCTCTACCAACTGAGCTACGACCCCATCCGGGGTGGGGAAAAATGTAGAGGTGAGGCCGGAATTGTCAAAGGGATTATTTGCACCGTACCAGGATGCGCAGGCGTTTAGTCTCGTACGAGCCCGCGTTGCTGGCGAAGGTCCAGTCAGGATTGCCTTTGGGTTGGTTGCCGATTCCCAGGTCTGCGCCGCTGCCTTCTCGCCAATGATTGAGCGCAAAGAGCGTCTGTTTGGCCTCGTGATTGTGAACCTGCATCGAGCCATAGCCGTCCGAAGGGTCGGTGGGTTGGTCGCCGAAATCGAAGGTCTGGTCCGAGGCATTGGGAACGGCGGTGGAATTGTTTGGCACGTAGTTGTTCGGCCAAAACTCGATGTTCCCCCCCTTCAGGCCGCTGCCGGTCACGACGCCCTTGGCGTTCGAATACACATTCATGTTGGCGACATTTTGCTGGAAATGCGCGCCGGACTTGAAAGTAGGCACGCCAATCTTGTCCAGCGAATCCGTGAAGGCATCCATCGAAACATAAAGGTACTTCACGTCCCCGTTGGCGCCGGCCAACTCCAGGAAGTAAGCGACGCGATCGAATGGCTTTTGCAACCCGGCGCAGTTGTTCGCGTCGTAAGAGAAGTCGGGGCCGAGCTTGGCGAGGTCCACGTCATAAACCAACTGGTAGTCCTTGGCCTCCGGCACATTGAGCGTCAGCAGGTCGCGCTTCGGCACTGTGCCGGCACGAAACGCGCCGGTGGGCAGACCCGCAGAGTTCACCAGGTTCGGCTCTGCAATCAGGCTCCAGGCAAACCGCATCGCGACCGGGTGCTTCACCTCGGGGGCCGACAGCACTACCGTTTGAGCATCGATGCGGGCGTCGGCTTTAACGAACGGACCCTCATCCGCGTCAATGATTTCAAACCAGGTCAGCGGGTTGCCGTCGCGACTGGACAAACCACCGGCGACGTGGTCGAAGCTGAGCCGGAGCTTGTCCCCCTCAATGGCCATCGCTTTGAAAACCGGTCCGGAATAAATCAGGTCCGGCCGGCCATAGGTTTTGGCCAGGGCCCATAAAGCCAGGCGATGGCCGACTTCCTGTTTGTGTATCGGATGAATGTCTTTGAGATTCCCGATATCATTGATGACAACCATGCCGCTGTTGGGGATGGCACCTGCAGCGGCGGCCTGCGCCTCCCAGAACTCGCCGGTTTTCTGGGCATTGCCGCCATAGCTAAACGGCGCAATCTGGACAAAATAGAAAGGGAAATCCCCCTCCCCCCAAACCTGGCGCCAGCCGCCGACCAGCGCTTTCATTTTTTCGGCATAGATTGCTCCTTCACCGGCGTTGGCCTCGCCCTGATACCAGATAGCGCCGCGCAGAGGAAGCGGGTGCAGGGGGTGAATCATGCCATTATAGAGGGCGGTCGGACCCTCCCGGTCGTGCGGCGGCAAAAGCTCCGCCGGATAGGTCGGCATGGCTGGGACGAGCGTGCGCGATGTGAGTGCTTGTCGCGCCGACGCCAGCCAATGTTCCGTTTCGCCAAGAATCTGTTCAAGACGCTGCTGGTGGGCCGCAGTTCGCGGATCGCCCAACTGAACCAGCTCATACTCCCGCTTCAACGCCGGCACCGCAGCAAACCCTTCCGGCGGCGTCCAGGATTCAATCCGTGTTCCGCCCCAGGTCGCCTCAATGAGGCCAACGGCGACACCCAGTTCCTTGTGCAATTCGCGGCCAAAGAAATAACCGGCTGCCGAAAAGCCATTCCAGCCGCCTTCCGCAATGGTTTTGGGTGAGCAGACCTTCCACGTGGCTTCGACATTGGTTTGCGGTTCGGCAGTCCAACGCTCGGGAAACAGCAACAAGCGAATATTCGGATAATTGGCAGCCGCTATTTCCGCTTTCCCTTCTTTGGCGCCGCCGACGCCCATTTCCATGTTCGACTGGCCGGAGCACAGCCAAACCTCGCCCACCATGATGTCCTCGAATTCAACGCGGCTCGAGCCCGAGACCGTCAGGGCGTATGGGCCGGCCGCTTTCATCGCCGGCAACACGATTTTCCATTCGCCACGCTCGTTGGCCTGTGCCTGGCGCTTCTCTGCGTCCAGTTGCACCGCGACGGTTTCGTTCGGCTCGGCCCAACCCCAGAACGTCAGCGCCTGTTGCTGTTGAAGGACCATGTGGCTGCCGAAGACTTTGGGCAGGCGCACTTCCGCCGAGCCGGGCGAGGGCAACGTCGCGATGAGAGTTGCGAGCAGGGCGGTGCGAGAGAGGGTGGGAAGGAGGTGGGCGATTCTCATAAGCGGATTCTTGATACGCCGAAGAGTATTTTGATTTTTAGGTGAGAACGTCAAGGGAAGTATTATCGTGTTCGCGGAGTTTTGGGTTACACACTTTCCCCTTTGAACTTCATGCCCTCGCCTTTAGCTTTTGCGCGTGAACGGGAATTTGCCGAGCGTAACGGTGCTGATCGCGGCACGACCGGAGCAGGCGGACATCAAGGCCGTGACTGCTGCTCAGAGCCTGGATTATCCGAGCGACAAGCTGGAAATCCTGGTCGCGCGCGGCAAACAGCCGTCGGCTCAGCGCAATGCCGCCCTGAAGGCCGCTCACGGAGAGCTAATCTATTTCCTCGACGACGATTCGGTGCCGCGGCCGGATAATCTCCTCCGGGCCGCGCCTCTTTTCAGCCGGCCGGAGGTGAAGATGGTCGGAGGTCCGAATCTATGCCCGCCGGATGCGCCGGAACTCGAGCAGGTCTTCGCGCTGGTGCTCGCGAGTTGGGCGCTGGCCTCCAGCCGCGCCCGGTACACGCCGGTCGGCAAGACCCGCGAGACCAGCGAGAAGGAACTCATCCTGTGCAATCTGGTCGCGCGGCGTGAGGACATGCTCGAGTTGGGGGGGTTCGACGAATCCCTCTATCCAAATGAAGAGAACGCGTTAATGGACCAGTTGCAAAAACAAGGCGGTAAACTTCTGTATGATCCCGAATTCATTGTCCTGCGCCGGCCGCGCTCAAGCCTCAAATCCTTTGCCAAAATGTTGATGACCTACGGCCGGGGCCGGGCAGAGCAGTTTCGAGTCAACCCAACCCCCGGTTCCGCATTGAACTTTGTGCCGCCGCTGTTTGTTATATATTTGCTCGCGCTGGTAGGTATGCTCTCTTTCCTCCCCAGGTTTGGGTGGCTCCCGCTGGTGCCGTTGGCAGTGTACTTGGTGGCCGTGGTCGGACAGGCGGCCTTGCTGGCCAGAGTCCGAAGTCCAAAGTCCAAAGTCGGGACTCGTATGATGCGGAGCGTGTTTGCGATTCCGTTGATTGTGCTGACGCATGTGCTCTACGGACTCGGCTTTTGGCGCGGTTTGTTCACGACGTTAAACCCTCCAGGGCAAGGGACACCTCCCCCGGTGATGCTGGAAAGGCCGGTGCGGTGAGCCGGCAGTTGAGACACAGCCCGATTTGGACCAAAGCCCTGAAATGTTGTGCCGACCCGCAACGCGCGAAGCACTTTTTGGAGCTGTTGTGGGCGACAAACGCCGGTCCTGCGCTCGCCTCGTGCCAGGAATCCCAAGCCAAGGTGCTCGCAGCTTTGTTCAGCGGTTCGCAGGCGTTGAGCAATTTGCTGGTTTCACATCCGGACTGGCTGGTTTCGCTCGAGCCGGAAGCGCTGAAGTTTCCGCGCCGCAAGCAAGGATTGCAGCAGGAGGCGCAAACTTGGCTAAAGCCTCTTCTTGAGGGGCGTGATTACGCGGCCGAGCTGCGGCGAGTGCGCGAGTTCAAACAGCGCGAGATGCTGCGCATAGGCGCGCGGGACTTGGCCCTGCTGGGCAACACCTCCGAGATCACTCGGGAAATCTCGCATGTCGCCGATGTCTGCCTCGATGCCGTCTGGCAGGTCTGCCATCGCCAAATGCTCGAGCGTTACGGCCAGCCCTGGCACCAGGACGCGGCCGGCCGCTGGCAGCCGACCGCGGGGTGCGTACTCGGCCTGGGGAAACTCGGCGGTCAGGAGCTCAACTACAGTTCGGATGTGGATGTTCTCTTTGTCTACAGCGAGGAGGGGGAAGTGTTTAAGGAGCCGCCCGGCGCGGATTTCGCGAAGGAGAAAGGTTCCGCTTCCGCCCGTGGGCGCCGGCGTTCCGCACCGCCGCGTCCGGTCCTGGCCAATCACCAATTTTTCAAGCGGGTGGCGGAGGCGTTCATTGCGGAAGTCACCCGGCTGGCCCCGGAGGGTTCGTTGTATCGGATCGACTTGCGTCTTCGGCCTGAAGGCGATGCCGGGCCGCTGAACCGCTCCCTGGCCGGGTTCGAGAACTATTACGCGCAATGGGGCCAGACCTGGGAGCGCATGATGTTAATCAAGGCTCGCGGGGCGGCCGGTGACGAGGGCCTGGCGGCCGAGTTTCTGGAGTTAATTCAGCCATTTCGCTACCCGCGCTCGATCAACGAGAGCGTCTTGCACGAAGTCGGTGCGATGAAGGACCGAATCGAGAACGAGGTCGTCAAGGCGGGGGAGTTGGAGCGTAACGTGAAGCTCGGGCGGGGCGGCATTCGCGAGATCGAATTCATTGCCCAATCGCTCCAGCTTCTCCACGCGGGCCGTCAGCCATTTCTCCAGGGAGCGCAGACTCTGCCGTGCCTGCAAAAGCTGGTTCAATACGAGCTGTTGTCAGCCGAGGAATCGCGCCTGCTAAGCTCGGCCTATTCCTTTCTGCGGGACGTCGAGCACCGCTTGCAGATGGAGGATAATCGCCAGACTCACACCATTCCCAGTGACCGCCACGCGCGCGAACGTTTGGCGCGTTTGATGTGCTTTACCTCGCTCAGCGAGTTTGAAAGCGCGCATCAAGCGCACACGGGAAGCGTGCGCCGGATTTTTGACAAGGTGCTCCGGATCGAGGCGGCTCACGCGGAAGCTACTTCTCCCTTTCCGCGCCAGTTCGAGGGGGCCGAAGCGGAATGGAAACAGATTCTGGCGGACCTTTCGTTTGAGGACGTGGATAAAGCCTTTCGCGTCTTGCGTGAATTTGTCGAGGGACCAGGTTATGTACATGTTTCTCCGCGTACCAGCGAGTTGGCGTATCAGTTACTGCCGAGGCTCTTTGGGCGGTGCGTGAGAGCAAATTCCGAAACCCGAAACCCGAAGACCAAGAGCCAAGGCCCAAAGCCCAATGGCCAAAGTCCGGGCGCCGGGCTCTTGTCGGACCCGGACCGCGTGGTGACACGGTTGGACAGCTTCATCAGCGCGTATGGAGCGCGCGCGACGCTTTTCGAGTTGTGGAACCGCAATCCGGCAATTTTTGACCTGTTGGTGCTTTTGTTTGATCGGTCGGAATTTCTCGCCGAGTTGGCTATCCAGACTCCCGACCTCGTCGATGAATTGGTTGCCGGGGGGCGGTTGCGGCAACGCAAAACAGCCGAGGAAACCTTGCGCGACCTGCGGCATGGACTGGACGACGATGACCAGTACCTTTGGTTGCGACGGTATCATCAGGCTGAACTGATGCGCATCGGGTTGCGCGATATCCTGGGCCTGGCGGATTTCGAGCAGTATCTCACCGAGCTTTCAGCGCTGGCCGATGCCTGCCTGCAATACGCCCTGGAGGTCGTGATGCGGCGAAATAGGCTTAAGGTTCCACCGTTCGTGATTGTCGGATTGGGGAAACTGGGTGGGGCGGAAATTGATTACGGCTCGGACCTGGACATCGTGTTTGTTGCGGACCCGAAGGTCAGAAATCTGGCAAAGCTGCCGCGCCTGGCGGTGGCGGTTATGGACCTGCTGTCGACACGGACCGAACAAGGCGTGGTCTTTCATACTGACGCGCGACTGCGACCGGATGGTGAAAAGGGTTTGCTCGTCAACACCCTGACGGCTTACGAAGAATATTACCGGCGGCGGGCGCAGCTTTGGGAAATCCAAACCCTTACCCGAACCCGCGCAGTGGCCGGCGATTTGAAACTGGGCGCTCGCTTCCAGGCCCTCGCGGCCGCGCTGGCCAATTTCAAACAGCCCAGTCTGCCGCTGGCGGCTTATGGGGCGGATTGGAAACATACGATCCACCGGATGCGGATGCGAATTCAGAAGGAACGAACGCCACCCGGCAAGGATGAGTTGGCGATAAAGACAGGCATCGGCGGATTGATGGATGCGGAATTCATTGCGCAGGCTCTTTGCATGGAACAAGGGTGGCAAGAGGCAAACACTTTGCGCGCGCTCGAACGTGGCCGCCAGAAGCATGTGCTGTTGGACGCGGATAAGCTTATTGAGAATTATCGACGGCTTCGCCGATTCGAGGGCATCCTGCGGCGCTGGAGTTACGAAGGTGAGACCGTGTTGCCGGAAGAGCCCGCGCCCTACTACCGTGTTTCCGTTCGGTGCGGTTTCGCCACGCCGGTAGCGTTTCGCCAGCACCTCGCGAAGTGGCGCCGGGCCGTGCGGGAAGTTTACGGGAAAGTGTTTGGGGTTGAAAATTGAAGGTTGAGAGTTACCCGAAACTTTCGCTCAACCTTCAACGCGCACCCGTTGTCGGTTAGCCTCATACAGGAAGACCGCCGAGGCACTCCCGACGTTCAGCGAGTCAACGGTCGGCGGCATCGGAATCGCCACAGCTTCCTCGCAAGCTTCCAATATCGGCGCCGAAATACCGTGGCCTTCGCTGCCGAACACGATGCAGCAATCGCCTGTGAAATTTGCCAGCGATAGTGTGTGGCCCTTCACGTGCGGATGCGCGGCGATGCAGCGGATGCCCCTTGGGCGCAATTGGAGCAAAGTCTTGGCGAGATTGCTTGTCTCGATGATCGGCATTTGGAACACCGTGCCCATGGAGCTGCGCACGGCGCGGCGCAAGAAGGGGCTGCTGGACGTCTCCCCCACGACCAACGCGTGCACACTGAAAGCGGCGCAATTGCGGACCAGCGCACCGAGGTTTTCGGCGCTGGAGAGGCTATCGACAGCCGCCAGCAACCAGGGACGGGCGGTTCGGTAAAGAATGTCTTCCAGTGCCGGCTGAGGCGGTATCCGCCCGAGCGCCAGCAGTCCCTGGTACATGGAGAACCCGGTGAGAGTTTCCAGCAGCTTCTTGTCGGTGACAAAGACATCGATATTCTCAGGCCGAGCCTGCAACAGCGGTTCCAATTTCTGAAGCCAGGTTTCCGGCAACAGCACCGAAACGACGCTGAACTTGCTCTCAAGCAACCGGCGCACAACCTTTTCGCCTTCCGCCACAAAAATCCCTTGCTCTCGCTGCTCGTGTTGGCGACGCATCGTGCGGTAGGGCTGTAGTTCAGGGAGGTCGAACGAATCAATTTTCCGGATGTGGAACATGACCGATGAACTCCGCCGGATTTATGGCAGGAAAATTTAACGAACTCGCAAGGTTAGCTGCCGTTCGGACCGGCTGAAAGCTCAAGCGTAGGGCAGGGGACTGTCTGGGAGGTCACCTCCAGGCGCAAATGATTTGCGCTGATTCTCTGCAACCGTTCATACATCACCCGGTGCGCCAGGTCGGGGCGATTGCATTCCCCGCTCAAGTGTCCCAGATACAGGTGCCGCATATCTGCGGTTACAATCTGCTCGATCGCATCGGCGGCAGCCTCGTTCGAAAGGTGGCCGTGCCGGCTCAGAATGCGTTGCTTGAGGCTCCAGGGCCGGTGCGGGCAGTCCTGCAACATTTTAATGTCATGATTGCTCTCCAGCAGCAGCACATGGGCTTTGCGGACCCGTTCGAGGGCAAGGCGGGTTGCATGGCCCAGGTCGGTTAGGAACCCGATGTTCCCGGCGGGGGTCCGCAGCAGAAAACCGACCGGGTCTTGCGCATCATGAGGAATAGCAAACGTCTCCACGAGAATATCGCCTAGCTCGAAGCTCGCGCCGGTGATGAAGACCCGGCAATCAAGTTTGGTTTGCAGTTGGTACTCAACGGCTTCCTGCGTCGGGCGGTTGCAATAAATCGGAATGCGAAGCTTTTCACTCAGCGCCACGAGACCTTGCACGTGATCGGAATGTTCGTGCGTGACGAGAATGCCCGTAAGGTTTTCCGGCCCCCGGCCAATGGTAGCAAGTCGCTTACGGATTTGGCGAAGGCTGAAACCTGCATCGACCAGGATGCGGGTTTCGTCGGTTTCCACATAAGCGCAGTTGCCGCCGGAACCGCTGCCAAGAATTGTCAAGCGAACAGGCACGGCCAACGTTAGGGACGCGTCCCGAATTCAGCAATGCTTTTTCACCAAGGTTTGGCCGCCAGCGAACACCGGGAACACAAAGGACAAATAATTTCTTTGCGTTCTTCTGCGGGCGAAAAATTGCTATCCGCAATCTCCCAGCAGGAACTCCTTCACCTGCTGCACAAACGCTCCCGGATTTTCGGTATGCGGCAGGTGCCCCGCTCCGGAGAGCGATGCAAGCCGCGCTTGGGGAAAAAGCCGTTGGATGGACCCCAGGTCTTCCTCCTTCAAATAATCCGAGCCTTCGCCGTGAATGAAGAGCACCGGCCCGTTAAAAGGCTGAGCGCCTGCGGGAGCCTCTCCAAGGCGCTGGTAATTTTGGTAGATCTCTTGCAGGCCGAATCGCCAGCGGAAGCCGCCGCCGGGGTCGCGCTCCGCGTTTTTGAGCAGAAAGCGCCGCAGCGCTAGGTCTGGAATCGAAGGCGCCAGGGCGTTTTCGATTTGGCTGCGTGTTTGAAATGACGCCAGGTTAAGCGGCAAAAGGCCGGCAAATACGTCCGTATGTCTGGGTGAATAAACCCGCGGCGCGATATCCACCACCACGAGTTTTTGCACCTGAGCCGGGTAGAGCAGGGCAAACTGCATCGCCGTCTTGCCGCCCATCGAATGACCCAGGACGTGGGCCCATGGAAGGAGCCGCGCTTCGAGCAATTCACGGACGTCCTCCGCCATGAGGCGATAATCCATTTCAGGGCTATGGGGCGAGTGCCCGTGATTCCGCTGGTCCACAGCCAGGACCTGAAAACGCTCACCCAATTTAAGGCTGACTGAGTGCCAGTTGTCGAGTGAACCAAACAACCCGTGCAAAATGAGCAACGGCTCGCCCTGGCCATAGGTTTTGAAATTCAACCGCATTTTGCCACAGTGATTTTGCTTTCCCCACCTGCCGGGACCAGTTCCATTACACCTTTGGCAAAATCAAACAATGGCAGGTCCTCCCGGAGAACGTACAACGTGAATCGATGGTTTCCGCCCTGCGCCGCCAGGGCCCGCAATAGCGCAAATAGATATTGCGCAACCCCGGTTT
>DATMQA010000140.1:0-7272 GCA_035566895.1 Binatia bacterium | reverse complement strand
GCGCGTCCGCAGCCCAATGCTGCCTTACCGCACCGAGGGGCAGATGGTCAGATTCTGAAGAGACGCCTGTGAAAATGCTCCATCCGGTGTTGCCCTCCTCTTTCATCCAGAAGCGATATGTCGCCATTTTGCGAGAACCCTCTATTACCGATTCCTTGCCATCAATGATCCGCTGGCAAAGCGCTCGCAGTCGCTTGCACTCCTTTAGAAACTTGGCCGGGTTGTGATTCCAGATGGAGTCTTTCATTTGTGTGTCGAACGCTGCGCCTCACCTGCCGCCGCCGGGGCGGCAGGTGGAGCGCAGACACGATAATCAAATTCTCCCAAACCGCCGAGCGGAAAGCGCGGGCGGCGGTTAGGTGCAGGCGCTTTGTTGGGCGATGTTCTCATGCCCTGCGTTCGGCTACGAGCCAGTCCCGCATGTGTTCATGGCCAGCGTCAGCCGACTTCTGAATCGCGGCAGTGCGGTCCTGCTTCGCCATGCCCTCAAACGAGGGGAGGGGGTGACTCTCGTGCCACTGATTGCGTTCCTGCTCGTATGCGGGATTACACTCGTGACAAAGGACGTGCCGATAGTCTTCCGGATCGTCCCGGTGTCGGCTGTACATAACGTAGCCCACGCCCCGTGTCGGCCTTCCGCATCTGTGACAGGTCATATGCCTTCTCCGCCCAAGGATCGGAGCCAGTGGCGCCGGACCAAGAACGCCGAGCATTCAAACAGAACGCGAAACCGGCGTCCACTGCGCTCCGCGGGTTCGCCGGTGTCGTTTCCTGATGTCGTCTCTGCTCCCTTCGTCCGTTGAACTCCTTCTGAAAGCGGTAACCTGACGGGAGCAGGACGGTGCACCAGAGTCCAAAGCACGACTCCCAATGCGGCCATGATCCAACCTTCCCACCGGTGCGGCGGATCACGGCGAGCTGAAGCCATCCCACATACCACAGCAACTATGCCGAACACAACACCCATAACGGCATGCGTAAACGTCTGGCCGTCCAGGAGGCCAAGCCCCATGAAGCCAAACAAAAGGCAAAGCGGCGCAGCGACTCTCATAGTGTCACGGCGAACGGACCGGCTCAGGCAGGCCGGAGCAATGGTGTTTAACTTGCAACAGGGGCGCTATCCCGGCCTTGCCTGCAGCCGGATTGTTAGGCCAACATCTCAATCTCTGATGATACGGGAATCTCATGCTGCTCCACGTTCGGGAAGAATAACCCAACCTGCTCTCGCCAAATCTCGACGCCAGCCACCGTGCGATCAATCACGCTGCCATCTGGGCGGTGAATTCTAACCGTGGTGCCCGGCTCAACCAAGAATGATGGTTTCCCTTCTGCGTCAAGGCTCTGTTTAACATCAGTGGTCACAAGAAGTCCAGGGCCGACCTTCTCCGAAAAATTTGGGTCGCTATAAAGCGCATGTTTGTCGAACGTAATGCTGTCGATTACTCGGATCATAGAAGTTGCCAACGATCCACATCACTGGCGGCGGGCCAGTGACGTCCGCTACGTGACAGAGACGGAATCCCGCCGTCCAGTGCATGAGCCGGGTTCGGCATCTTCATTTGCCTTTTCCATTCTCCCACCATCTGCTCTCGGGCGGAAGCACTTCGTCCCTCGGCCCGTGGAACTTCCAGTGAACCGCTTCCTCTAGCGTGAGCAACCGCAACCCGCAGTGGTCTGCCGAACAACAACGTGGACTGCTCCCATCAACCAGTGAAATCCCTTCGACTTCATCATCGTCCCCTCGGCCAGCGGCAATGCAAAGGCAGGGGTGGAAGGCGCAGTCCTCAAACAGGTCCCCTGGCTTGATGTCCCGGATGGATTTAACTGGCGTGGGCATATGTCCGTGCCGAACGTTGCGCCTCACCTGCCGCCGCCGGGCAGCCAGGTGGAGCGTAAACACGATAATCGAACTTTCCCAAACCGCCGAGCGGAAAGTGCGGGCGGCGGTTAGGTGCAGGCGCCTGGTTGGGTGTGTTGTTCATGGCGAGTGAACGTAGCGGTAGTAAACTCCCGGAATCCACTCGACGCACTGGGCGTTCGTGGCTTGCCTATAGGTTTCGTCGCCCGCCTCGATGATGTGGCCATCGCCACCGAAGCCGAAGCTCTCGGCATAAAGCAAGGAAACACAACGGTTGCTAGTCATACCAGCGGGTGACACGTGAATGCTCGGCCCCATGCGCCCCAGGATGCCCATATCCCGTAGGATCGCGGGCGGGTTAGAGAGGATCACCATTGTCGGGTCTGTGTGGATGCCGGGGAAATATGCGAAAAGCTCAGCTCGATCAGGATATTCCTTGAGGATCTGTTTCGCCCACGCTTGCACCTTTTTGGCATCTACCCTCTGCCTGATGACGGCGACCTCATCACGACGGGCATGCGAACAGCCGAAGCCTGCCGCCGCCATCGCCACCGTCAGAGCCAAGGCACGTCGGAATTGAAAGCTCATAAGTGTGCAGCCCAACGCTCAGCTCACCGATGGCGGCCTCTCTGCCGCTCCCGAATTGCCAGGAGACGTCGCGGGGCCGCCATTCGGTGAAGCGCCAGGTTCGGCGCGGCGGCGCCCGCACTTCTCTCCTCGGGTGAGTATCTCGCTCTTCGTCATAGAATTCAGGATCTGGAGCCCGCGCTCAAGGCTTTCGGCGAGGGTCGATGCCACCTCTGAGAACGGCACCTGTTCGAGTACTGGCCGTGAGAGGATGTGAATATCTGGATCTGTCCCAGGTGGAAGTGATCCACTCGCACAAAGTGACCACGGTAGCTCTGGATAAAAACCGCGATCCAGGACGTCTTGGACGCCAACCATCCCGATCGTCATCGTGAGGTCCATGCACCGGTCAATCTCCTGTCGGCGCCACACCAGACGTCGAGGCCAAAGATCCACCATCGCGCTAAATGTGTAGCCCTCTCGCGAGCAGAACTGCCGGAAGACCGCATCAAGTTCTTTGAGCTTTGATTCGATGGCGGCGACATTCGCCCTGCCCTCTGGGGAGTCATACGCATGCATACGCCGAACGACCGAACTCACTCGCGCCGCGCGAGTGAGCTACAACATGAAACCAAAGCGTCAACGCGGCGTCGAGTGAAGTGATCTGGTTAGGGTTTTTCATTCAATGATTCCTCGATTCTGGCTGTCATAACCGTGTCTGGTTTGCGGAACATACCGCGGCGCCAAGCGGGATCAGCCAACCTAAAGTGCTTGGGCTTCATCCTGAATGGCGCTGCTTTGCCGAATGCCCTCAGGAAACCAAAAGCACCTGCGTCATCAACCGGAATTGGGATGAGAAACGAGGTTGAAGCGACACATCTGTTTTGCAGGTAGACTATTAAGCTGGAAGTACGGTGGATGCCTCCTGGCCCATACGGTTCCAGCCAAACCTCCTTCGGAAGCACACCGGATTTCCAACGGAGGGTATAGTTGAAGGAAAGTGACAATGGCGAGGTGGAACCTCCGGGCCAGGGATATCCCGCTATCACGAAATCAACTACTTGCTGGTGTTCCTCCCTGCAAATCGCCACAGCCGTCTCCCGGCTGGTCCCCCGAAAGCTGCGGAAGCTCTCTTCTTGCATTCTTCGGCGTTGTCCTGACTGCCGGACCAGAAGTCCGGGCACACCTCAAGTTCGATTGATTCCGGCGGTGCTGGTTCGAAGAAACCGTCAAGAAAGCCTTTCAGGACCGGCCAAGCTCTCGGTGGGTCCGAAGGTCTTAGGGCATGCCCGTAACTGTTTCCTTTTGGCGGTCGGTAATAAAACATGCGGGCGAAAAACCCTAACAAGTGAGTAGACAGATCTGTTTATCACCCCGTTTTGGGTGGATAAACCAATAAACCATCCCGGCAGGTGACGGCTTCCCTTTCATGGGATCACGCTAAACCCACCAGATGCCATTGTAAAGCGAATTGTTCCGTTTGACGTTGACTTTTTCTAACACACTGTGCCACAATGCATAAGCATCTGCCCTAACGGGCAGCGGTCTGCCCATGCGCGTTTCTATGCACTATCTCTCCGCACCAGCAGTGGCAGAATTTGAGCAACGTCTCAATCAGGCACGAGTTCCGCCACCGCACCAGTCTCAATATCACAAATGGGCCCGGCTCTATTGCTACTTTTGCCAGAAGTTCGGTTATTCCCCAGCGGCCTCTACCAGCCTCGGCCCGTTCCTTACCAAACTGGCCGCTATAAACCAATCTGTCGACCAGCGGCATCACGCCGCTGCTGCCGTCAAGCTCTTCCTCAAGCCTAAACCCTTAAACCTAACCTCTCCAGCAGCAACCCCGACTACGCTGCCGACGCCCAGCCAGCCTCAGCTCCAGAGCCTTGCCGCCCCAGCGGAGGTTATCACGGCTCACGACCTAACTGCCGAGGCTGGCGCCACTCGCACCCACGCCTCCTGGGAGCGCGAATACGGCGACCTCGAAGGCGCCATCAGACTCCGGAATTACTCAAGCAGAACCCTGGAATCGTACCGCGTTTGGATCAGCAAGTTCCAAGCCTTCGTTCGCAGCCGCCCTACTTGCGAACTCGATACCCAGGAAGTCCGCGGTTTCCTCTCCGCCCTGGCGGTCCGGCACGGCGTCTCCGCCTCCTCCCAAAACCAGGCGTTCAACGCCCTCCTTTTCTTCTTCCGCCACGTCCTGGGCCGCGAATTCGGCAAAGTGGACGGCGTTGTTCGCGCTAAACGCCACCGCTATGTGCCGGTAGTCTTGTCTCGTTCTGAAGTCGAGGCTGTCCTCGGCAAACTCCAGCCACCCTACCGCCTCGTCGTCCTCCTGCTCTATGGCTGCGGCCTCCGCCTCGCTGAGTGCGTCAACCTTCGCATCCACTGCTTTAACCTCGATGCCATGCTCGTCACCGTCCACGACGGCAAGGGCCAGAAAGACCGCACGGTTCCTTTGCCGGCCCGCGCCCTCCCTGAGATTCGCGAGCAACTGGACACCGTTCGCTGCCGACACGAGCAGGACCTCGCTGCCGGCTACGCCGGCGTCTTCCTGCCCCGACAGCTCGAAAAGAAATACAGAAACGCCGCGCGCGAGTACATCTGGCAATGGTTCTTCCCGGCTTTCGATCTCACGTTCGTCCCGCATTCTCGGGAAATGCGCCGCTATCACCTCCACGAATCTCATGTCCAGGGCGCCGTCAAGGACGCCGCCGCCCGGGCCGGCATCCCCAAACGCGTCTCCCCGCATACGTTTCGCCATACTTTCGCCAGCCACCTCCTGCTCGCCGGCTACGACCTCCAGACCATTCAGCGTCTCCTGGGGCATAGCGACATCAAAACCACCATGATCTACCTCCAGACCGTCCCGACCCTGACCCTCAAAAACGTCCAGAGCCCGCTGGACTCTCCGCCCGCTCCCACAAGTCAGTGATCGGGCCCGCCCATCCAGACCGGGACCGTGGGTCAGACCGTAGAAATGACGCGCTCGGTCCCGGTTGCCTCCTCCTATCAGCATATGTGGCGATGGAGCAGGCCCCGGACGAGCTGCTGGACTTGTATGATCACCCGATGTCCATAGAGCAACTCGACCGCCGCTCTTTCCCATTCGCGCTGGCACTGCGAAATCACCCGTCCAGGTCAACTCTGACCGCCCGTTTCGGCTCCAGCCCCTGGCTCGCTCCCGCGGCCAATACGTCTTTTCCGGCCATAACAAAGGTTCCCTTTCTGAATCTCACAAAAAAGACAGCATAATCCACGCCGACCGACGCAGCGTAAGGTCCTCTGGCTGCCTGCGAACCAGCAGGTCTCCTTATTCTCAGAATTCGCCCGAGTGAAATTTTCAACAAAAGTGCTCAATCGCGAAGATCTCGATGCCTTAATATATAGAGGCACGATGCTTTTTTGCTGCTGCGTCGCTCCCGAAACAACCATCAACCCAGGAACAAAAGCGGCCACGCCGCCAGTCGGCACCGCCAATATCGAGAAATCATGAAAAACCCCCTTATTCCCCTTTCCCGCCGATTCCCGGCAGGACCTCCCTCCGGCGGCAGAGGGGACCAGCAGCAGCGTCCAGCGGCTAACGGCGGGTAACAGCGGGTATTCGCGGATAAGTTCGAAAGAAACGCGTCACCCGTCACCTCCCCTTGTCACCCGTCACTTGCCCATTGGGACGACAAAAACCTCGGTAAATACGAGCTTGGCACGCCTCCGGTACGCCTGCGGTACGGCTAAAAATTCAAAAAACATCGGTAAACGTGGGCTTGGCACGACTGGTACGCCTAAAATACACCCCTGCGCGCAAAACATTTCCGGTCCAAACAACCCATCAATCCCGCTCACAGTTCGGTTCGTTTGCTACCCAAGACCGTTCCCTCCGGTAACCCACCCCCCCGTTTTGGTAACCGCTGGTAACCCCTGGTAACCGTTGGTAACCAAAAACTTTTTTCGCATGAATCCACCACCGCCGCCAGGCGGGACGGCGCGGCCCTCCACCCTACCCGTTTGGCCCATTGTCCGGCAGCCAAAGATTAGCGGTTTCTCATTCGGCGACGCCTGTCAACCCTCAGGATCACCCCTTGGCAAGCCCTGAAACGCACAATCACTCGGTAAACAGCAGGTTGTCAACGTGTCAACCCCTGTACACCACCTCACTACAAGAAAAAAATCCCACCACCCTTCTGGCAACCCTGGCAACCCTTCAAAACCAAACGTTGCCACAACCCTTGCCGGGCCGTGGGCTTCCCCGCTCCCTTTGGAAGAGGGCTGTGGGTAAGGGGAATGTGAATAGGCACTCAACCGGAACTCGCCGAACTCGCGCCGTTCAATCAAAAATCAAAAATCAAAAATCAAAAATGCAATCCGTGCAATCCGCCAAACCTTTAATTACTCGCGCCCGACCTTTATTTAGTCCGGCCCAACCTTTAGCAGCTCAAGCCCTGACCTTTACTTACTCCTCCCCAACCTTTATTCACTCACGCCAAACCTTTATTTGCTCATGCCCAATCCGGACCAATCCGGACCAATCCGGACCTAACCGCAGTAACTAAAGGTCAAGACGCTTTTCCAAATTCCAATCACCGCTCAAATCGGCAAAGAAACGGTAAACTTTTTGCCCCGGACTTCCCCCAACTGAAATCAAAAATGGATCCCCTGGACTGCGGACCGTGGACCTTGGACTTTGGACCTTGGACCTTGGACCTTGGACCGTGGACTGTGGACTGTGGACTGTGGACTGTGGACTGTGGACCGTGGACCTTGGACCGTGGACCGTGGACCGTGGACCGTGGACCGAGACTGTGGACTGTGGACTGTGGACTGTGGACTGCGGACCGTGGACC
>DATMQA010000139.1:0-43083 GCA_035566895.1 Binatia bacterium | reverse complement strand
GCCAGGCCTGGAGCTTTGACCCGCCCACCGCGACCGACAACGGCGGCAGCAACGTCACGATCACCGTCTTCAACACTGTCACCAATACCAGCGGTCATTGCGGCAACACTTTCGACGCCACCCGGACCTGGGTTGCCACCGATGCCTGCGGCAACAGCGCCCAGTGCAGTCAGACGGTTAACGCCATCGACACGATTGCCCCCGTCATCACCTGCGCCAATACCAACAAGACCGTGGAGCTCGGTCAGGCCTGGAGCTTTGACCCGCCCACCGCCACCGACAACGGCGGCACCAACGTCACGATCACCGTCTTCAACACTGTCACCAATACCAGCGGTCATTGCGGCAACACCTTCGACGCCACCCGGACCTGGGTGGCCACCGACGCCTGCGGCAACAGCGCCCAGTGCAGCCAAACCGTCCTCGCGCTCGATCAAACGCCAATCGTGATTAATTCAGCACCCGGCAATCTGACCAACTGCCCTGGGACAATCGCCACCTTCAACGTCAACGCTACCGGCACCGGGTTGAGCTATCTCTGGTTGCGCAACGCGTCCGTTATCGGCACCAATGCCCGCCTGACTCTCAGCAACTTGAGTGCGGCGGACGTCGGCTCCTACCAGGTCATCATCACCGATCAGTGCGGCAATTCCTTAACCAACAGTGCTGCCCTCAGCTTGAACCAAATCGTGGTGGCCACGCCGCTCGCCAGCTCCGTCAGGAATCTGGGCGATAGCGTTACTTTTGCCACTGTTCCTTCCGGCACCGGCCCCTTCACCTACACCTGGACGAAGAACGGGACCGCCATTGCCGGCGCCGACACCAACAGCCTTTGCCTTACCAACCTGGACTACGCCGATGACGCTACCTATACCGTCCAGGTCAGCGGCGCCTGCAATACCGCCGTTCAAGCTGCCACCCTCACCATTAACCACCCGCCTACCGTCAGCATCCTCAGCCCGACTAACGGCGCCGTCTTCATCGCCCCGGCAACCTTCACCGTCCTCGCCGATGCCCAGGACGTCGATGGCACTGTCACCAATGTGGACTTCTTCCTCGCCGCTACCAATCACCTCGGCCAGGCCACCAACGCCCCTTACTTTGTTGTCCTCAGCAACCTCGTCGCCGGCTCTTACTCGTTCACCGCCAAAGCCACCGATAACCTCGCCGCCACCGGCACCTCCGCCCCGGTCAGCGTCACCATCATCGACAAGCCGCCGCTCACCCTCCTCAGCGCCATGCATCGCAACCCCGCCACCGGCCTGTTCGACCAGACCGTCAGCGTCAATAACCCAACTTATTCGGATTTCAATGCCGTCCGCGTCTATGTCGCTAACCTGCTCCCGGGGCAGGTCGTGTATAACTCCTCCGGTTACAGCAACGGTATCCCTTACGTCCAATCCTACGTCGCCATCCCACCGGGCAGTTCCGTCCCCTTCACCATCGAATACTACGTCACCAACGGTATCCTCCCCTACCCCTTGCTGCGCGCTGAGTTGGTCTCGCCCTCAGGCCCGTCCGTGGCCGTTGTCGGCGGCAGAGTCCAGCACATCAACCAGGCTCTCGTCTTGGCCAATCATAACTTCCTCCTCAACCTCCCCACCCTCCTCAACCGCGTCTATTACATCCAGTACTCCAGCGATTTGCTCCACTGGAAGACCGCCGTCCCGGCCATCACCGGTAACGGACTGGTCGTGCCCTGGGTTGACGACGGTTTGCCCAAAACCGAGTCCCTCCCGGCCTCCCAACCCCAGCGCTTTTATCGCCTGGTCCTGTTGCCTTGAGCCGCAAAGCCAAATTTTACCAGATGAAAACTCTCAATTATCTCCCCGCCCTCGCCGCTGGCCTCGCCCTCGCCGCCACCTCCGCCCGCGCACAAAACCTCCAAACGGCGGACGCGCAATCCCCCAACCGCTTCGGCCTCAACTACCGATTGGGCTTGAACCTCAAAGTCAATTTCCACGGCTTGGGCGGCTTCGGCCAGCCCCTCCGCCTGACCCCCAACGGCGACCCCTTCAACTACAGCGATGGCTACGTCTATCAGGACATCAACCATGGCCTCGGCGGCCAAACCTGGTATTGGGGCTACGCCGCCGCCCCCGCTCCCTATAAGCAATACACCTTGGGCGACCCCAGCGTCATTTTCCACCAGTTCTCCTCCCAGCCCAACGCCAATTCCAATGACAACGACGCCACCCCCCAGTCCAACTTCGAGCTGACCTACAACCGCGAATTGTACCGCGGCAAAAATTGGCGCGCCGGTCTCGAGGCCGCCGCTGGTTATGGCCGCGTCTCAGTTAACGATTCCCGCCCCATGGCCGCTGACCTCGCCGTCGCCTCCGATGCCTATGCCGTCCCTATCGACCCCATGACCGGCTACGGCATCACCACTTTCGCCAATTACCCGGGTCCTCATTATGGTGACTCTGTCGGTCCCAACGCCCTGCTCGGTGATACCCCTGCCCATTTGCCTGCCCAAATCCTCCCCGGCGGCGCCCTCATCTCCGGCTCCCGCCAGTTCGATGCCGACGTCTTCGGTTTCCGCCTCGGGCCATATGTCGAACTCCCCCTCAGCGATACCGTCTCCCTGAACTTTAGCGGCGGACTCGCCGTCGCCTTCATCAACAGCGACTTCTCCTTTCACGAGACCGTCACCGTCGCCGGCGTCGGCTCCCAGACCCACTCCGGCTCCGGCTCCCATTCCGATTGGCTCCCCGGCGGCTACGTTGCCGCCACCTGCTCCGTCGCCCTCTCCCAAAGATGGGCCCTGCTCGCCGGCGCCCAGTTCGAGGATGTCGGCAAATATTCGCAGTTTGTTAACGGCAAACAGGCTGTGCTCGACCTAACCCGCGCCGTTTTCGTCACCGTCGGTGTCTCTTATGTATTCTGAACCTGGAAGTACAAACTACATGAAAAATCAAATCAAAGTTCTGTTGGTGGACGACCATCCGGTGGTGCGCCGCGGGGTCGCTGCCTGCCTCGCCCGGTTCCCGAACCTCCTCGTCGTCGGCGAAGCCGCCAACGGCCAGGATGGCATCCGCAAGGCCCGCGAATTGTTGCCTGACGTTGTCCTCATGGACATCGACATGCCCAAAATGAGCGGTCTGGCCGCCACCGAGGTCCTGCGCAAAGAACTGCCCCAGGTCAAAGTCCTAATTCTCTCCATGCACAGCCATTCCGAGTACGTCCTGCGCATCATCCAGGCCGGTGCCCGTGGCTACGTCCTCAAAGAGGCCAGCCCCGACGACCTGGCGGGCGCCATCGAAGCCGTCCAGGCCGGTGAGGTCTTCTTCAGTCCCGAAGTCGCCCGCGTCGCCCTCAACCAGTTCGTCCGCCGCAACGGCAGCTCCGAGGAGCCCGGCCATCGCATCACCAGTCGCGAGCGCGAGGTGCTCATCGCCATTGCCGAGGGCTTGAGCAATAAGGAAATCGCCTCCCGCCTCGGCGTCGGCGTGCGCACCGTCGAAACCCATCGCGAGCGCATCATGCGCAAGCTCAATATCCATAGCGTTGCCGGCCTGACCAAATACGCCATCGCCAAAGGCCTGGTGATGCTGCGCGAGGAATCCGACCTCATGGGCAAGTGCTGAGGAAGTGGCGCGTGACAAGTGGCGCGTGACGAGGGAACGTCACCCGTCACTCTTGTTCACGTTTTACGTTTCACGTTTTACGCCTCACGCCCGGCCTCCATTCCCCTCAACACCGTCTTAAGAATTTTGCCCGTTGCATTCCGTGGCAGGGCCGGCAGCACGACCACCTTCCGCGGGACTTTGTAATCGGCTAACCGCTTGCGCACGAAATGCTGCATCGCTTTCTCCTCGAGCAACGCCCCGTCATTGGCGGAGACGAACGCCACCGGCTGTTCGCCCCGCCGCGAGTCGGTCCTCCCAATCACCGCCGCCTCCTTCACCCCGGGGAACTGGTACAGGATTTCCTCGATTTCCCGGGGATAAACATTGATCCCATTGACCAGCAGCATGTCCTTTTTCCGGTCCGTGATGTAGTAATATCCCTCGGCGTCCCGGTAGCCGATATCGCCCGTGAGCAGCCAGCCATGGCGCATCACCTTGGTTGTCTCCTCCGCTTGGTTCCAATAACCCAGCATGACATTCCCGCCACGCACGCACACCTCCCCAACTTCGTTGTCCCCCAGTTTCCGCCCCGCGTCGTCCTGAATGCTGACTTCCACATGCGCAATCGGCAGCCCGATCGACCCCGGCTTGCGCGTGCCGTCCAGGGGATTTTTCGTCACCACCGGGCTGGCCTCGCTCAGCCCATAACCTTCAATCAGCGGAATGTGAAATCGGGCTTCGAACTCCTTGAGCACCTGGACCGGCAGCGGCGCCGCCCCGCTGATACACAAACGCAAGGGCAGGGGACCTGGCAACGGCGCATTCACCATGCTGCGGAAAAATTGGGGAATGGCCGGCAGCGCCGTCGCTTCCCGTTGGATGATTTCCTGCAAAACGTTGCGCACCGGGTGCAGCGATTTGACCAGCACGATGGACCCGCCGACCAGCAGCGGCAGCAACAGCCCCACCGTCAGCATGTAACTGTGAAACATCGGCAGCAGCACCGCAAAACGGTCCGTCTTGACGGTCTGCAGCACGATCCGGCAGCTCTCCACGTTATGCAGCAGGTTGCCATGCGACAGCATCGCCCCTTTCGGACGCCCGGTCGTGCCGGAAGTGTAAATGAGCACCGCCAGCGACGAGTTGCCGGCCTCGTGTGCCAGGGAACCCGAACCCTCGGTCCGATCGCCTCCCCTCGTCACTCGCCCCTCGTCACTTTTCACCCTCGTATCAATTTCTTCGACCTTAAATATCGCAAGCTGCGGCCGCGCGGCCGCCAGCGCGCGAAAATGCGAGCCCAGCTCCGCATCCGTAATCAGCACGTCAATACCGGCGTCGTTCAGGATGTAATTGACCTCGTCGGCTTTGAGAAAATTGTTGATCGGCACCACCACCGCCCCGGCCTGCAGAATGCCAAAGAGCGCCGGGACAAATTCGGGACAATTCTTGAGCCAGAGCCCCACCCGGTCCCCGGCTTTCACCCCAAACTGCCCACCGAGCCGGCTCGAAACAAAACGGGTTTGTTCCCACAGCTCGGCATAGGAATACTCGCGCTCGCCCCAAAAGAGGGCAGTCTTCTCCGGCTGCTTTCGGACGGACTCCGCAAACGCTTTCGCCAAATTCATCTCCGCAAATATTATGAAGAAGCTCCAGCGTTAGGCAAGAAGGGGAATGATGGCGACGGAGGGCGGCCGGGTAGCGGAGCGACGGAGTTCGGTCACACGCCGCCGTGCCGTTGCTCCGCGATTTTCGCATGGTCCTTTGCGAGTGCGCCGGTATATTTTCGTTGTGGTTGATACGGAACAAAAACTCCAGGCGTTCCTCCCCACCCTCCAGGCAGCCACCTGGGTCGCGGTGGACACGGAAGCCGACAGCCTTCATGCCTATCCGGAGAAGGTTTGCCTGATTCAGATCAGCACCGTCTCGGGCGACGTGTTGATCGACCCCTTGGCACACCTGAAGCTCGACCCGTTGCTGGACGCCCTCTCCGGTCACGAACTCCTCATGCATGGCGCCGATTACGACCTGCGCCTTTTGCGCAAGCATCATGAGTTCGTCCCCAGTGCGATTTTCGACACCATGCTGGCGGCGCGCCTCCTGGGCGTCCTTCAATTCAGCCTCGGCAATTTGGTCGAAACTTGCCTGGGAGTGAAACTGGAGAAGGGGGCGCAGAAGGCCAACTGGGCGATGCGTCCATTGACCGAGCGCATGGTGAAGTATGCCCGAAACGACACCCATTACCTCAAACCAATTGCCGACCAACTCAAAACCAGGTTGGAGTCCAAGGGACGTTTGGCCTGGCACCAGGAATCGTGTGCCCGCCTCATTGCTGAGTCCACGCGCGCGCGTCCGGCGGATATGGATTCGGTCTGGCGCATCAAAGGCAGCCATCTGCTCGGCCGGCCGGCTCTGGCCGTCCTGCGCGAACTCTGGCGCTGGCGCGAAACCGAGGCCGTCGCTGCCAACAAGCCGCCGTTTTTTGTGATGAACCACCAGGCCCTGGTCGATGTGGCCGCTGCCGCTGCGACGCACCGGTCCCTCGACCCGTTCCTCCCCAAGCATCTTTCCGAGCGCCGACGCTCTGGCCTGACCAAAGCCGTTGCCCGCGGAATGGGCCTCTCACCTGACGAGCATCCCGAAATCCTTCGTGCCATCGGCCGCCGCCCCAGTGAGGCGGAGCGCCGCCGCTTCCTGGATTTGCAAACCCGCCGCGATGCCCGCGCCGCCGCACTGGGCGTCGATCCCACCCTCATCGCCAGCCGGGCCACCCTCTCGGACCTCGCCCGGAACTGGGATAAACATTCCCCCGACTTGATGAACTGGCAGCGCGAACTGCTGACGCACTGACGTCTCGCTTACTGACTTGGACTTCGAGCTTCGGAGTTTTAACTGGTCGGCACCCCCGCGAGATTGGTCTCGATAATCCCTTTGGCCGCGGCGTGGCGCACCAGGCTGGCGGTGTCGTGAATGTTCAGTTTGTTCATCACCTGCTGGCGATGTTTCTCGACGGTTTTGACACTCAGGTTCAGTTCGGCGGCGATTTGTTTGTTGGCAAATCCTTCCGCAATCAGTTGCAGCACTTCGGCTTCGCGGAGCGTCAATTCCACCTTGGGTTGGGCCGGCTCGCTTTCGGCTGGAGCCCGGCAGGTCTGTTCCCGCAGGCGCGAGGCGATCGCCGGGCTAAAATAGGCATTGCCTTTCTTCACCTCGCGAATGGCTTTGACCAGGTCGGCGGCGGCGGTCTGTTTGATCAGGTAGGCGGCCGCACCGGCGGCGATGGCCTGTTGGACGTGCTCGTCGTCGTCATAAGTCGAGAGCACAACAATGCGGGCGGTGGGCACCGCCTTGAGAATCTGGCGGGTGGCCTCCCAACCGTTCAGCAACGGCATGGCTAAATCCATTACCACGACTTCCGGATGGAGTTTGGCGGCCAGGTTCACCGCCTCACGGCCGCTTTGCGCTTCCGCTATGACCGTGAAGTCGCCCTCGGCGGCGAGCAGCGCTTTGAGTCCCTGGCGCACGATGTTATGGTCGTCCACGAGCAATACATTGATGTTTGGCATAGGCAGGATGTGAACAGATTCGTTGATTACCCTTCATTTTATGGTTGAGGAATGCTCTTTTCAATCAGGTCTTCACCCCAGTGACAGCGAGTAGCCGAAGTGTCAAGATGCGTTGAAATAAAACACCGCATCAGTCAAGAACGAGGTGCCCAATGCTGCACAATCAATTCATTCTGCTGGTGGAAGATGATGCCAACGACGTGTTGCTGATTCAGCGCGCGTTTCAAAAAGCCGGACTGCTCAACACTCTTAAGATGGTGCGCGACGGAGAGCAGGCTCTTGAATACCTGACCGGGAACGGCCCTTACGCCAATCGCGAGCGTTTTCCCTTGCCCTTCCTCGTCCTCCTGGACCTCAAGATGCCAGGCACGGACGGTTTCGAGGTGTTGCAATGGATCCGCTCCGAGCCCGAGATGAAACGGCTGCTCGTGGTCGTGCTGACTTCCTCCAATCTTCAGGAGGACGTGGACCGGGCTTACGACCTGGGGGCCAATTCGTACCTGGTCAAACCGGTGTCATTCGACGAGATGGTGAACTTGATCCAGCGCTTCGAAATCTATTGGACCGAAATCAACCGCACACCCACCCCCTCTGAGGTTGGCAAACCCGCCCAGCCCGAAACCACGCTGCGGTGAAGCGGCCGGCCCAGGTTACAAGGTTAAATGGTTCCAAAGTTACGTGTGGGATGCGGCTCTTTGTAACCTTGTAACGATGTGACCCTGCAACCAAGTGTTGCCAGGTAACGCTCGGGCATTCGGGGCGCGGCCTCAGAACGCCAAAAACCTCAGCACCTGGACTTCCTTCTTGAAAACCAGGCGGATTCGGTTCTTGTCAAAAGCGATGTCCAGCGGCGCCCTTTGCTGGAAGTACTCCCACATCTGGCGGCCGTTTTTCGGGTTGATTCGCCGCACCCGCAGGTAGGCCCGCGCCTCCAAGCCAGTCTCGACCGTGTACGGGCTCTCATCTTCGGACTCATAGGGCATGTACTGCTGAACGGTAAAGATGAACTTGCCGTTAACGTAATTAACCAGGCCACCCGGCTCAGCTGTCCAGAGCACTTTGCCGCTCTTGGAATCCACTTTCTGGATCACCGAGCCGGCGCGCTGGGAGACGTCAATCTGGCGTGAGTATTTGATGCTATCGGGACTGGCACTGGTTGTGTTTACGTAAATCATGTCTTTGTCGTCAAAAAAGATGCCGGTGATGCCAACTGAAACCAGGCGCCAGCGGGCGGTGCCGGTCGCCAGGTTGAATGCCGTCAGCACCCCCTCATCGAAAACGTAAAGCGTGCCTTTATGTTCGACACACGGGCCCTGGCCATAAATGGCGTTTTCTTCGTCCAGCGACAGCCGGCCTTCAACATTGTAGTTGAGCGGGCTTTGCCAGAGTTGTTTGAAGGTTTTATCCATTACCCGAATGCTTTTGTTGGCGGCCAGCACGTTAACCGTTTGGAGGGGGTAAAAGCTGGGCGGCCCGATCACTTCACCGGTCCACGTCTCCGGGGCGCCCAACCGTCGCAGCGTGACCTGGTAGCGGCTCTGGTCCTCTTCGACCATGTCGCCGCCACGCGAGCGTTGCATTTCGTTAAGGATTTCATTGGCGGCTTCCAGAGTGTTGCCCGCCGTCAGGTTGCCATTGAGCACAGATTTTGAGGGCGGAGCCTTCATCGCGCTGACTTGGACCATGCGGGATTCGACCAGGCGGACGGCGACTTCGACGAATCCGTCTTTGGAAGGCAAAAGCGTGAGCCGCACCGACGCGCGCCCTGACCCGTTCTGGGGACGCGAAGTGTCGTCCAGCTCGGTCAGCGCGCGCTCCTGGCTGAGATTGGCGCTGAGCGTGGCGGGCAAGGCGAGCCGTGCCGGCAGCGAGAGATGCTGGGCCTGTTCGGCGACCTTGGCCGGGTCCATCGGTTTGCCGAGGTCTTTTCCCGGCATACCCATGGGCAAGCCGGCCAGGTCGGCGCTGCGCCTACCGCTGCCGGTGCCCAAAACGCCGGCCTTTCCTGCCTCCGCCAGGTCCGCAGCGGCGCCCCCGCTGAGGTCCTCGGTGCGGACCTCACAACTCGACAGATTGATATGTGTAAGGCTGGGCCGGCCCGGTTCGGCATCGACCAGCAGCAACTCCTCTCCATGCGAAATCAACTCTCCTTTGCGCTGAGGGATTGCCAGTTCCTTGATGGACTTGCCGGTCTCCCAATCGTAGCGAACCAGTTTTTCCGGCGTGCTGACCCAGACACTCTGGCCACTGACGTGCAGTGTCAAATCGGCCGCCGCGGCCCTTTCCATCTCGCGCTGGAGTTTGTCCGCGGGCGGAATCGGCGGAGGATGGCTCACGCCGTTATCGCCCATTCGGAGATTGGCCTGCTCCATATCTTTGATTTCTTTTTGGACGTCTTCCGCGATTTTCTTACGGTCGAGCAGCCGGCAGGACCAAACCTCCTTTTTGGTTTTCATGTCATGCCGTGCCAGGGTGTCGCCGTGAAGGAAAACAATTTGGTCCTTATCCTTGCCGCAGATGACCGCCTGGCCGGAGTAAGCCGGCTCGTCGAACCGAACCGAGAAAATGGGTTTGGGCCTGGACCCGGACCAGGCATACCAGCCGCGGACGCTCAGCAACACCAGCGTGATGAGACAAACCGTGGTGGTGACCCGGACGATTATGCGCCACTGCCGCGCCTCGACGACCGACCGTTGGCCCTCGTAAACCGGCACCTCAATACCGTGCGAGTCGGCTTTGGCCTTGCAGAGCGGGGAACAGACGTAGCCGAACAACTCCATGCATTTCGGGCAGATCGGTTTGGAACAGACAAAGCACTTTTCGGTCGCCAGCTCGCCCAAATGCTTCAGGCAAGGCTGCGGGGTGTCGAGCGGAGGCGGTGCCTGGCTCGCTCCTGCGGGTGCGGCTTCCGCATTTCGGGTCACCATCCGCACCGCCGGTCTGGCAGGCGCTGGCGCTGGTTCGGCCTCAAGCAACACTCCCGCCGGCGCGGCGGCCATTACGGCTCGGGACCGGCCCGGCGCCACGTCCACCAGCGCGCCTGAGGGGGTTGCTGTTTGACCGAGTTCCTGCCGCACCAGGCTATCCACGAATTCCGACGCATCCACGCCGCAGGCCGGACAGATAAATCGCACTGGCCGAGCCATCATCTCCGGGGTGATCTCGAACTCGTACTTCGCGCCGCACGAACATTGGATTTTCATTGGGCGTGCCTCCGGAATTTATTAACCGCGGATTTCGTGGATGACACGGGATAAACAAAGAATCCGCGCCGCTCTATTTGTTCGCGCCATCCGCGAAATCCGCGGCCGTTCATTTCTTCCCATAGCTAGCTTAAGGATTGAGCAATTTGGTCCCGGTACCCACTTCGAGTGCGAAGGGCGTTTCGGCCGGACTTGGCTCGACATGACCATCGCAGAACAGGAAATTGCCGCCGTATTTGCCGTGGTTGGCGCCGGGCGGTTTGCCGGTGCTGGAGAAGGCATCCTGCCCCGCAACTTTAGACCGAGTGTCCACCTGCTGATCGCTCAGCAGGACGTGGCTGTTGGTCGGGGCGAAACCCATGTAATAGGCGTAACTGATTTGACTTTTGAGAAACGACTCGCCTGCAAACGAATCCTTGCTGGCCGGGCAGAGGAAAACAGCCGTATCCGAGGAGTAGCGCGGGACGAGCGGAGCCAGCGCTTCCTCTGAAGTTTGAGCGCCGGGAACCAATGGAAACCGGCCGGCCGAATCATTGGCATAAATCTGCATCGCGATGTAGATTTTCTCCAGGTTCGCCTGGCACGATTTTTTCAACTGGCGCTGGCGGCTGCCCTTGCTGGGACTCCAATAAAGAGTGGTGAGCAGCAGCATCAGGGCGACGACGATGAGCAGTTCGATCAGGGAAAAAGCACGATGGGAAGCAAGAGCGGTAACGTGTCGGAAGCTATTTCCCCGGCAGCGCAAATTCATTTGCCCGCGCTTCATAATGCTCTTATACCGCAAACGCGGGGTGATGGCAATCCAGGAAAAAGTTCAAATTCCAAACTCCAAACTTCAGGAAAGCACCAAATTCCAAACACCAAGCTTTAGAGAAACTTCAAATTTGCTTCTCTGGAGTTTGGAATTTGGAGTTTCCGATCCTGGGTCCGCCGAAAGAGGGCGTCACGTTGCGCTCGCCTTTTTCCGCGCTTTCTCCAGCAGTGCCTTGGCACGTTTCGTCAAATCGTCGCCGGCCTCGCCCTGCGCCACCTTTTCGAGCGGTTCGATCAATTTCGGCGCCTGCCTGGTGGAATCGGTTCCCGCCAGCAGTTTTTCTGCGATATCAACCGTCGCCGTTTTTGCTTCTCGACTGACTCCGGCATCTTCCAGGTAAGGTTTAATCAGCTCAAGGGCCTCGCCAGAATGGACCCCGCTCAAGGTTCCCAGCAGCAGCTTTTTCTCTTCATCCTTTTGCACCAATTCGGCGGCCTGCCGGCACATCGCCAGCCGTTGCTCGTCTGTCAACTCCGGTTGGCCGGCCAAACCTAGATAACTACGCAAGCAAATGAGCTTATCCGTGGAGTTGTTGGCGGCCCGCGCCAGTTCCAGCAAATCGGGCGCGGCCTCCGCGCTGTTCCAACTGCCCAGCGCTCGGAGCGCCGCGGCGTGTACCTCGGTCTCCGGGCTATCCACTTCGGCCCGGACCAGTTTGCGCGCATCGGCGCCGCCGATGGCGGCCAGCACATGCACCAACGCGCATTTCTGTGCAGGCCGGGCATCCACCACGCGCTCGCCGAGTGTTTTCGCGCATGCGCCCGGGTTCGCCGCTCGGACACCGACCGCGCTAAGGGCCTGCTCCGTGGCCTCAATGTCCTCGGGCGTTCTGGCGTCTGCCAGCAGGTCCAGTAACGAAGGCAGTTCGCCCGGCCCGGCCAGTTCCCCGACCTTTTTGATGGCGAGAATCCGGACATTCGTTTCCGAGGCATTGGCGGCTTTGAACAGCTCCGGAATCGCCCCCTTCATCCGACGGCGCACAATCAGTTCCATGGCCGTAATCCGCCTGTCAGGCTGGCTTCCTTCCAGGAGTGCGAGCACCGCACCGTCTGCTTCCTTTCCTGGCAGGGCCCCCAGGCCCTCCTGCGCCGCCTGGGCAAGGTCGGCATCCGCATCGCCCAGCAATTCTACCAACACCGGCACAGCGGAGGGTTGTCCGATTTGCGCCAACGCCCGGATCGCCTCCAACCGAACCGGCTTCACGCATTTGCGCGCGGCCGCGAACAAGGCGGGCAAGGCCGTAGTATCGTCCCGCCGCGCAAGCGTTTGAATCAGCGGTATTTGGTTTTCGGCAGGCAGCTTAACCAATTGGGCAGCCAAAGCGCGGGTCACTTCCGGGCCCGGCATTTCCTGCGAAATGCGCAAGGCGGCTGCAAATAATGAGAAATCGGGGCTGTGAAGCGCCTCGAGAAGCACCGGCACGCCAGCTTCTTTTCGCAGGAGGACCGCGCCGCGCCAGGCTGCGGTGCGCAACTGAGGCACGACCGCCCCCCGCAGCAGGTCGTAGAACTCCAGAGCCATCTTACGGTGGCCGTTGGCCGCGAGCATCTCGGCACAACGGAAGATTCCCTCATAAAATGCGACCTGACCGGCAGGCCGGAAGCCCGACTTCGCGCGTGCCAACAGCGCTTTGGCAGCCGCAGGGGTGCCAATGCTGCCCAGGGCGCGAGCGGCGGCCTGGACGACCTCGGGGTCGGTGTCCTGCAGCAAACGAGCCAGGGGCTTAAGGGCTTTCGTATCACGGCGAACACCGATGCTGCCGATTACCCCCACCAGCGGCCTTCCGCGCAGTTTGCCCAGGGCCTCACGAAAAGCGCTATCAACCGTCGGATCCGGAATCGTTTCCAAACCATAGCGCGCCATATGCGAGACGTGCTCGTCACCCAGCAGGGACGCCAGCGGAGCCACGGCCTCGCTTGTGCCAATGCGCGCTAGTTCGCGGCAAGCATCGGCCTTTTCTTTCTCGGGAGCGGCAGATTTCAGGACACCGATCAGCTTATCGACCTGCTCCCTCTGAGAAGCGGAAACGCTTTCGGCGAGTGACGGGCCACCGCTAAGGATCAGCAGCAGTACCATGAAGCCCGGATTCAACAATCTATGCATAACCTGCGTCCGATAAATCCTATGTGTCTCATTTCCTATATCATCCATGGCGCCCGCATCGCCCGTGACCGAAGGCGATTGGCTTCAGCGTCGTTGACGAATTCAGCCTTAATCGGGTTGTATTGCATATCGCGCTTCAGCCACATGCAGATATTGGCGGCGTGAACGGTTGACATCGAGCGATACATCACCTCCGGGCTGGCGACCGTCAGCCGGCGCGATTTGATACAGTTAAAGAAATCCCGCACATGGCTCATCGGCCGTTCGGTCCGCGCGGTGTAGTCCTTAACCAATTTGGAAAAGTCAGCCAGCAGGACTGGGGATGAGACTTCCGGTTTGGCATAGCCATCCGCGACTGAGACCCAACCTTCGGTGCCTTCGAAGCGCACGCCACAGGACCCATGCCACCATTTCTCCCCGCGAGAAAGGACCATGCTGATGCCGCTGCCAAACCCTACGACCATGCCGTCGCCGCTGGGATTATCTACATAGCCGTAACTGATGCCACAAGTGTCCACCGCCCCAATGGCGACCTGGCATTGGGCGAACGTGTGCGCGCCCCATTCGCCGATACAACTGGTGTGGAAATCGTAGTAACCGCGCCAGCCGCCCCTGGTGTAAGCGGAATTATAAGGCCGCCAGGGACAGGGGCCGAGCCACTGGTCCCAATCTACGTCGTCCCGGGACGGTTCGGGTTCAGCCGGCAGCCAGTCATATTTCATCTGTGCCTCGTCCCAAGGTGCGATGTGGGCGCGCACCGTGTGAACGTTTCCCAATCGCCCGGTGCGGACCAGTTCATTGGCGAAGGTGAAGTTATCCTCGCTCAGGCGCTGGGTGCCGGTTTGGTAAACCCTCCCATATCGCTTCGCTGTGGCGACGACCGCCTGGCCCTCGGCAACGGTCATGCAAGAAGGTTTCTCGCAATAAACATCTTTGCCAGCCCGCATCGCCATCGTCGCCGCCAAGGCATGCCAGCGATCCCCGGTGGCAATTAACAGCGCGTCGATGTCGGTCCGCCTTGCCAAAAACTCCCGCATATCTCGGTAAGTAGCGCAGTCTTTGTTGCCATATTTATCGTCCACGATTTTCTTCACCGCCTCGCGTTGGCTCTTTTTGGCGTCGCACACCGCGACGAACTGAATGTCACGTTCCGGCAACATCCAGTTCAGATCGCCCGTCCCGCGGCTGCCAATCCCCAGGCCGCCGAGGACAATGCGTTCGCTCGGCGCGACAGCGCCGTTGAGACCCAGGGCCGATCCAGGAATGATGGCTGGCATCGCCAACGTCCCGCTCGCCATGGCCGCTCGCTTGAGAAACTGGCGTCGAGTCAGACCGGCGGACCCTGCGGGGGCGGATGAAACAGGGGGCTGGGAGAGTTCTGGGAGGAAGTAATGTTTTACCATGACAGTGAACCAAAGAATGATTGACGCTGGACGCTACGCAGCTTCCGGATGCACCCACGGCGCCCGATACGGCCGGTGCAGGAGTGTATTTGCTTCCTCATCCCCGACGATGCAGCCTTTGGTCGCGTCCCACGTCAGGCTTCGGCCAAGCTTCATGGACATATTCGCCAGGATACAGGACGTGGTTGAAATATACCCCTGCTCGATATCGGCCACTGGCCGGCTGCGTTTGGCAATCGCCGCCAGCAAATCTTTCATATGCCCGCGAATCGCCGGGGCAACGTGCTTCTCCAATTCCTTTTCCGTTTTGTCTTCGGGATACTGCTCCAATTCATAAGTCACGTCGCGATGGATCGGTTGTCCGCTACCCAGCGGCACAAAATCGTAACTCATTACGCTGGCCTTTAGCATGCCCTTGTCGCCGTAGAAGGTTGCCGCCCACGGATATTTCGGGTCGGGCGACTGGCCCCATCGGCGATGTTGCCACACGATCTGCAAGTCCCCAAAATCAAACATCGCCGTTTGGGTGTCCGCAATATTGGCCTTCCGCCCCTTCAGCACCTGAATTCCCCCCGACGAACTGACTCTCTTGGGCGAGTCGAGGTCGAGCATCCACCGCGCCATATCGAGCATGTGAATGCACATATCGCCGACCGTGCCATTGCCATATTCCATGAATGAACGCCAGCCACGCGGATGCTTCATCCGGTTGTAAGGCCGCATCGGCGCCGGACCAGTCCACATTTCCCAATCCAGGTAATCCGGCGGCGTGCTGTCCACGGGCTCGGAGCCGCCACCGCCGTAATAACAATAGATTTCCACCAGACCGATTTTGCCCAGTTTGCCTTCCTTGATTATCGAATCACGCGCCTCGATTAGATGCGGCGTGCTGCGCCGTTGCGTGCCCACCTGGACTACGCGGTCGTGTTTGCGGGCCGCGGCGAGCATCGCCTGGCCTTCGGCAACATCCACGCTGATTGGCTTCTGCAAATAAAGGTCAGCTCCGGCTTCGCACGCGGCGATCATCGTTAGCGCGTGCCAGTGGTCCGGCGTGGCAATCAACACGATGTCCAGGTCCTTTTCCTTGAGCATCTCCCGGTAATCGGCGTAAGTGCGCGGCTTCTTCTTTGAGGCCTGGCGCGTAGCGACGATTTCGGCCGCCCCCGCGAGCATTTGTTTATCCACATCGCAAAGCGAGACGACTTCGACCGGTGCAACCTGGATGAGCCGGAGCAGGTCGCTTTTGCCGTACCAGCCGCAGCCGATCAGGCCAACGCGCTTTTTTTGGTCTGCGAATTCTGCGGCATAGCCTCCGAGGGCCGAGAGAGCCAGTCCAGCCGCACCCATTTGAAGAAATTGACGGCGGTTCATGACTTTGTTTTAGGCCCATGCGTAGGCAAAGGCAAGTCGCAACCGAAGTGGATAGTCGATGGCGGATAGTTGATAGCCAGCCAGAGAGGGTCTGGAATCCATTCGACTCCGATTTCGTGTCCGACTACAGTTGCCCGTCGAATGAGTTTCGGCAGCACAGCGCCCCCACACGGCTCGGATGCATGGTTTGTGACCACGCATTGGTCGGTAGTGCTGGCCGCCCAGGACCCATATTCCCCGCGCTCGCGCGAGGCCCTCGAATCTCTTTGCCGCACTTATTGGTATCCGCTCTATGCTTACGCTCGCCGCGCGGGCCAATCTCCGCCCGATGCAGAGGACCTCACCCAAGGTTTCTTCGCTCGCCTCCTGGAAAAGGATTACCTCAAAGCGGCCACGCGCGACAAAGGCCGCTTCCGCACTTTCCTGCTGGTGGCACTTAAGCGCTACCTGGCTAACGAATGGGACCGACAACACGCCCAGAAACGCGGTGGCTTCACCCCCATCGTTCCCATCGACCAACAAATCGCCGAGTCCCGTTTCGCCTCCGAACCGGCTCATAACCTTCCACCCGATCTCCTCTTCGATCGCCAGTGGGCCATGACCCTGCTCGAACGGACAATGACCCAGCTCCACCAGGAGTATCTCGCCACCGGCCGGACCCAATTGTTCGAGTACCTCCGAAATTGCCTCGCCAAGGACGAATCGGCATTGCCGTACGCTGAAATCGCCGAGCGGCTTAACCTCACCGAGGCGGCGGTCAAAATGGCCGTTCACCGCCTCCGTGGCCGTTACCGCGAAATCCTCCAGCACGAAATTGCCCAGACCGTTTCCTCGCCCGACGAAATCGAAGAGGAAATTCGCCACCTCTTTTCAGCCTTTGGTTCATAACCCCGCGCGTTACTTCTGGCGCGCCTTGCTTAAGTAAAGGCAAACAGAATATGACCGAGCCTGCTAAAAACTCTACTGCTGGAAAAAGATGCCCCCAGTGCGGCGCCGAGCTGCCAGCCAATCTGCCACCTGACCTCTGCCCCAGGTGCCTCCTCAAAACCGGCCTGGCGACCCAGCCCCAAACCGGTCCGGGTGGGACTGTCGTTATCCCTGCGGAGCCCCTTTCCCGGGGCCTCCCTCAACCCGGCGAGCAGCTTGGCCACTACCGCATTGTTCGCTCCCTCGGCGGCGGCGGCATGGGCGCGGTCTTTGAAGCCGAGGACCTCGAGAACGGACGCCGCGTCGCCCTGAAGGTACTGAGCCAGGCACTCGATTCGCCTGACGCGCGCCAACGCTTCTTCCGCGAAGGCCGACTGGCCGCATCTATCAATCATCCCAACAGCGTTTACGTCTTTGGCACTGAGGAACTCGGCGGCATCCCGCTCATTGCGATGGAGTTGGTCGCCGGTGGCACCCTCGAAGACCGCGTCCGGAGTCGCGGCCCCATGCCTCCGGCCGAGGCGGTCGATGCCGTGCTCCAAATCATCGCGGGGCTCGAGGCGGCGCAGCGCATTGGCATTCTCCACCGCGACGTCAAGCCCTCCAACTGTTTTGTCGATACGGACGGCACCATCAAGATTGGTGACTTCGGCCTCTCTATTTCCACTACTCTTCGCATCGAACCCGCCTTGACTGCGGCTGGCTCCTTTCTTGGCACGCCGGCCTTTTCTTCACCCGAACAACTGCGCGGCGAAGAGCTCAACGTCCGCTCCGATATCTATGCCGTCGGCGCGACCCTTTTCTATCTGCTCACCGGAAGGACCCCTTTCGAGGCGAAGAACGTCGTCGCCCTTATTGCGACCGTTCTCGAGGAGCCTGCGCCTTCGCCCAGGCTAGTGCAGCCGAGTCTTCCACGTGGTCTGTCCAGGGTTGTGCGGCGTTGCCTCGAGAAGCAGCCGACGGAACGCTTCAAAAGTTACGAGGAATTGCGCAAAGCCCTCGCCCCCTACAGCTCCACCGCCCCAGTCCCGGCCACGCTTGGACTCCGCTTTGGCGCCGGGCTAGTGGACATGTTCTTTCTCGGCCTGGTTGGCTGGATAATCGCGGTGCTCCTGTCGTTTCACCCGTTCGGACTCCTCCATGGTTCCCACGACTCGACCCCCGGTCAGGAGACCACATTCGATCCGTTCGACTTCCTGGACCTCCTCAGCCGCGCTTCCTGGCAGGCGCTGGCCATTATTTGGGTTGCGCTCATTGGCATGGTAATCTATTACGCTGTGCTCGAGGGCCGCTGGGGCTTTACTCTCGGCAAGCTCGTGTTCGGCCTGCGTGTCGTCGGGCCCGACAATAATCCGCCCGGTTTCTTGCGCGCTTTGCCTCGGCCCTTGCTTTACGTGCTGGTGCCATGCCTGCCTTATTGGCTCGTTTACGGAATTAATCCCAAAGCTTACCTCGGAGCTTCTACTGCCTTTCAAACCCTCGTGGGCTCTTTCTTTTACATCCTGGTGGCGGTGCTTTTCTCTACGGCGCGGCGCAGGAATGGCTTCGCCGCCCTCCATGATCTCCTCACCAAAACTCGCGTGGTTTCCAGAGCGACCCTCCACGCCCGCCCGGCGCCCGTGGTGGGCGAAGCATCTCCTGCCGCCGTTGAGACCAAGCCCCTCATCGGCCCCTATCACGTGCTGGACACCCTCGAAGATTCCGCCGGCACTGCCTGGCTGCTCGGCTATGACCTGCGGCTCCTGCGCAAAGTCTGGATTCGAACCGTGCCTGCCGGTACCCCGCCCGTTCCGGCCCCTTTGCGAAACCTCGGGCGCGTCGGCCGGTTGCGCTGGCTCACCGGACGGCGTTCCCCGGAAGAGAATTGGGATGCCTTCGAAGCGGTTAGCGGCCAACCGCTGCCGCGTTTAATCGAGCCGGGGCCGCAAAAGATTCCGGCCCCAGGTCAACACCCAGGCCAGGACGCCGTCCCTGCTTCGAACGCCCAACCATGGGCCCAAGTCCGTTATTGGCTCTGCGATCTGGCCACCGAGATGAGCGCCGCCCAAAAAGACGGGACCTTCCCGCCTCTCCTCGCTCTCGACCGTGTCTGGGTGACCGGCGACGGGCGAGCTAAACTGCTGGACTTCCCCGCCCCAGGGCTCTCAAATCTGCCTCGATCACCTCATTTAACTGATTTAGCCATTCAATCCAGTAATTCTGCCAGCCCGCCGTCTCCTGTGGCCATCCCCCATTTTCTTGGCCAAATGGCCGCCGCGACACTGGAAGGCCGAGCCGATGCCGCCGCCAAATCACCCAGCGAAGTCTCCGTTCCGCTCCCGTTGCACGTCCGCCAATTTTTCCAGGTTCTGCCGAATCTTCTGGACGCAGATGCTCTCCTGCGGTCGCTCCGGCCCCTGTTGCAGCGCGTCGCGGTGGTCACTCGCGCTCGCCGCGCGGCGATGGTGGCGGCCTGTGCTGCCTTTCCCTTATTGACCGCGGGCTCGTGCTTCCTTGGGCTGGGTCTTTTGGAGCAATGGAACCGCCGCCATCCCGGGGTCCTTGAACTCAGCCAACTGCTGCAGGAACGTTCGGCGTTGCGGCGCTGGGCCAAAAACCAATCCGGCCCGACCGACCGCCAATGGGCTGTTTATATCGCCGGTCACTACGACGCCACCATTACCAATCGCGACACCTGGTCCAGCGCCATGGCCCTCAGCCTCATTAAAGGCGAGGACCGTCGGTTTGCGGAACAGAGTCTGGTCCTGAATCCGCCGCCGGCCGCCAACGAGATTACCGAGGTGGATGCCGCCCTCAAAACCTATCGGTTCGGTTTCAACGAATTCGACTGGCTCAGACAACCTTCGTTCGTTCTGATGATGCTCAACGCGACGCTGGCCATCTACGTCTGCCTGCCCGCTCTGGCCGCCGCTCTGGCCTTTCGCGGCGGGCTGGTCCTGCTTGTCACTGGCGTGACGTTTGTGCGGCGCGATGGCGCGCCCGCCCGGCGCCCGCGCCTGTTTTGGCGCACATTCGTCGCCTGGAGCCCGCTTTTGCCGGCCCTGGTGCTAACGGGCATTTCCGTGGCCACAAAAAGCGCGGGCTCTGGCACCCTGGCTGTCGGGCTGCTCCTCGGTCTGGCGCTCGTTTCGGTGGCCTTGCCGCAACGCGGTTTGCAGGACCGGCTCGCGGGGACCTGGCCGGTGCCGCGGTGACAGTGCCGTATCGATGCAGTTGCAAGAGCCATGGGCGTGCCGGCTACAATCTCCGCTCGAGTTTATAAGTTACTTTTGAAAGGCATCTCTTAAGAATGGATTGGCAGCAAAGTTTTGAAGCGACCTTGAAACACGAACATTCCTATGAAAAATCTCCTCACTCTGTTCCTGGCGGGGACCACGCTGGTTTTGGGCTGCGTCTGCGTTTTCCAATGGCAAAAACTCAGGCAGCAGCAAAGCCACCTGGCTGCGGAGCGGGCCGACGCTGAGGCGAACGCCAGCCAAATCGCAGCCCTTGAGTCAGTCCAGAAGCAATTGGAGCAGCAACGCGACCAATTGCGCCACGAAACCGAAGAAATGGCAGGCCAACTTCTCGCCAAGCAACCGGCTGAAGTCGCGCCCGCCTCGCACACTAATTCCGCTCCCGTGACGGCGTCCCTTAGGACCGAACCTGGAAAACCGGACGGTGACAGCGGCGGTTTTGGCAAAATGGTTTCAAAAATGATGCACGACCCCAACATGAAGAAGATCATCGTCGACCAGCAGAGCGTGATGATGAACCAACTCTATGCCCCGCTGATCAAGCAAATGGGCCTTAACCCGGACGAAGCGGCCAAGTTCAAAGACCTTCTGGCCGAAAACATGGCCAAAAGCACCGAGCAGGCAACCTCACTTTTTGACGGAGCCTCCTCCACGAATCGCGCGACTATGGCCAGCAACATCGCTGAGCAGCAGAAGCAACTGGACGAGCAATTGAAGGCCGTACTTGGAGACGCCCGGTTCACACAATACAAAGATTACCAGCAAACCTCAGGCGAGCGCATGCAACTCAACGTATTTAAGCAGCAAACCGCTGGCAGCGACAATCCCCTCACTGACCCGCAAACCGAGCAGTTGCTGGCTTTTATGAAGGAGGAGAAACAAAGTGTCGCTGCTGCCACCGGCCAGCCCTCCCCGGACTCCAGCCAGGACCCGTCTAAGTCTCTCGATGCCATGCTCTCCGAGGAGCAGGGCGACAAACTTCTGCAGTCCCAGGAGACGCTCAACCAGCGCGTCTTTGAGCGCGCCCGGACCATTCTGTCCCCCGACCAGTTGGACGCCTTTGGCAAATACCAATCGAGCCAATTGCAGATGATGCGGATGGGGATGAGCATGGCCCGAAAATTCTTCGTTCCGGAAAAGGCCGCCCAGGACGCACCTCCACCGGTGCCGGTACCCCAGTAACACCCTATTGTCTTCCAGGACTTATGTGCGATATTGGCGGCGAGTTTAGTTTCCGTTCGGGTGAGCTGTTCACCGGCGGGCAACCTGAAGAACATGCTGAACGACGTGGCAATTTTGTTAGCCGAGGACGACGAAAACGACATTTTCCTCATGGGCCGGGCCTTCGACCGGGCCGGCATCCCGAACCCTCTTTTTGTCGTGCGCAACGGCCAGGAGGCGATTGATTATTTGTCCGGCACCGGCGATTACGTCCAACGTGATAAGTTCCCCTTGCCGGGGCTGATGTTGTTGGACTTGAAGATGCCCTGGATGGATGGATTTGACGTGCTCAATTGGCTGCGCACTCAACAGCAGTTCGACACCCTGCCTGTCGTGGTTTTGACCTCCTCCAAGCTCCAGTCCGATGTCGATAAATCCCGGCAGTTGGGGGTGTATGACTACCGCGTCAAGCCGCACGGATTTGAAGACCTCGTCCGCTTGCTCGACGATGTCCGCAAATGCTGGCTGGACGAGCGTTTCAACCGCTACTGCGCCAAACACGCCGAGGCAAAGTAAGGCTAAAGTGGTGGAGTATCGGAGTGCAAGGGTGTTGCTACCATCTTGACGGACGGCCCTGCCGAGCTCGTCTTCCCAAAACCCCTCCCTCACAAAACTTGCGTCCAATCGCCTATTTGCGAAAATCGCGCCACATGAAATCCAGCTTCACGCTCCGCTTTCTCCTCATCGCGCTATTATTCCTGCCGGGTGGGGTCACGCCTCGAGCGCAGGACAAACCGCCCGCGGCCCAACTCGCGGGACACTTTCAAATCCCTGCCACTGACGATGGGTTGCCCGGCGAGGGGCCGATTCGCCGTTACGATTGGTTTCGCAAGCTCTGGACGGAGCGCCGCACCGCCTGGGCCGGTCGGGGTGAGCGTGACCGGAACGCCGTGGTGTTGCTCGGCGATTCAATCACGCAAGGTTGGGGTGAAGATTTCAGCGCTTGGTTTCCCGGCATGAGGCTTGCCAATCGCGGCATCAGTGGGGACACCTCCCGCGGAGTTCTCATCCGCTTGCAGGAAGACGTGCTCGCGCTGGACCCGCGGGCAGTCGTCCTGCTCATCGGCACTAACGATCTCGAAGAAAAAGCCAACCCCGAAACCGCGGCGGCGAACCTGAAACTCATCCTGGCCGAATTGGCGCGGCACGAGCCGAAAATCCCCGTCGTCTTGTGCCAGGTTTTCCCCAGCTCGGCATCGAAATCGCGGCCGGCGGATAAGATCAAGAAGCTGAATCAACTGTATGGAGCCGCGGTCAAGGGTAACGCGCAAGTCACCTTGCTCGAAACCTGGCTGCTCTTTGCCGACGCCAGGGGCGACGCGCTCGCAGCGGAATTTCCCGACCTACTTCATCCCAATCTCGCCGGCTACGCCAAGTGGGCTGCGGCGTTGCGCCCCATTTTTGCCACGCTCGGGTTCCTGGAAACGCAGCCATACCAATTTACGCCCGAGCCCGGCTTTGTGAGCCTCTTCAATGGAAAGGACCTCACTGGCTGGGGGTTCCGGCCCACGTCGGACGCGGACAAAGAAGCCGCCAGAAAATGGCGAGCAGGGGACCCCAACGCCCCGCCATGGCCCATCGTCACTACTCAGGTCAGCTTCGACGGCCAGACCAGCAGTTCCGATGGGAGATTTATCGCCAGCAATGGCCGCCTGATCGTCACCACCCCGTCCGAAGGGCGCAAAATTCAGCAGCTCTCCACGACCCGGGACTTCCCGAAAGACTTCATCCTGCGCCTCGAGTTCCGCGCGACGCCCAATGCCGACAGCGGCATCTTCATCCGCAACCCGCAACTTCAATGCCGGGATTACCTCCTCGCCGGCCCTTACAAAAATCTCAGGAACTATCGGCCCGGCGACTGGAATGAAATCGAAGTGATTGTGACGGATGGCATGGCCAACTGTCTCTGCAACGGCGAAGTATTGGAAGCGGCCATGAAAGTTCCCCCCACCGGTCCCATCGGCCTCGAAGGCGACCGCGGTCAAATGGAATACCGCCGCATCCGCATCAAGGAAACTCCTTGAAGCCATCCTTTTAGATTTCCATTTTTGGGCGGTGGATTAGGATGCAGCCATGCCGTCATTCGATATCGTCAGCCAGGTCAACTCGATGGAAATCGAGAACGCGGTGAACATCGCCAAAAAGGAGCTCGCCAATCGCTTCGATTTCAAAGGGACCAAGGCGGAAATCGTCCTGGAAAAAGATGAGATCAAGCTTTCTGCCGAGAACGCGTTCAAGCTCAAAGCACTGACCGAGATTGTCATTGGGAAGATCGCCAAACGCAACATCAGTCTCAAAAGCGTTGAACAATGCGAACCGGAAGTCTCCCCGTTGGGGCACTCCCGGCAGTCGATCAAAATCAAACAGGGCCTGGCGACCGACGTAGCCAAACAGGTCACCGGCTATATCCGCGAAGCGAAATTCAAAGTGACCACCCAGATCCAGGACCAGCAGGTGCGCGTGACCGGCAAGAGCCGGGACGATCTGCAGGCCGTGATCGCCGCCGTGCGGGCCAAAGATTTTCCGGTAGCACTCCAGTTCGCTAACTTCCGCGATTAGGGTCCTGCTGGAGCGAAACGCATGAGCGGCCCCAAACGCATTCCTACCGACGGTGGAGAGAGGTTTGGTCACAATCCTTTTGGTGCCCTGTCCACCGCGGGACTCCCGCCCGGCACCGACAGGGGGCCGGCTAATACCGGCCAGGAGCCATCAGCCAAACCGGCCAGAAAGAACCGTGGTCGCGTGGATATTATCCGGCAGACCGCAGGGCGAGGGGGCAAGACGGTGACGGTGGTTAAAGGTTTTGTCGGCATCGGGCTGCCGGAAAAGGAGCAACTGGCCAAGGCGATGCAGAAGGCCTGCGGCACAGGCGGCACGGTCAAGGACGGCCAGATCGAGATTCAGGGAGACAAACGCGCGGAGGTCGCGCGCATCCTGAGCGAGGCGAACTTTCGCCCCGTGTTCGCCGGCGGATAGATACCGGCGCCCTGTTACAGGAGTGCCTCCAGGAGGTAATGCATCTCCGCTTCCACCTGGGCGCGCTCACTCACGGTCTGCCCGATTTCGCTTTTGATGACTTCACGAAAACGCCGGCGGAGCCGGTGAATCGCAACCTTGACGGCGCCTTCGTTCAGGCCGAGCCGGGCGGCAGCGTCCGCTTGGGAAATGTTCTCGGTATCGCCGGTCAGCCATGGCTTGAGTGTTTCGAAATGGTCGGCCTTACCGGAGGCCTCGTGTTCTCGAGCCAGGGCTGCGAGGGCGCGGTCGAGCAGCGTTAAAGCCCATTTGCGGTCGAATTCGCGGTCGGGACTCGGCGCATTCGGGTCGGCCACTTGCAGGCCCGGCGAGGTGTCCGTTCCCGGCTCGACTGTCTCCATGAGTTGGCCGGCGCCTCGTTTCAGCCGATGCGCATGGTCCCGCATATCGGCGAGGAAATGCTTCACCGCACCGAGCAGAAAGGAGCGAAACCGGCCCCGTTGCGGGTCCACGGTGGCTATACCCTGCCGGGCGAGCAGGCGGGTGAAAAACTCCTGCGTTAGATCTTTCGCGGAATCCTCCTGCGCCGCGTTCCGCCGGATAAACGCAAAGACCGGGGCGTAATAGGCGGCGCACAGGTCGCTCAGCGCCGCCTTCGCCTCTGGTGAATCGCCGCGCGCTTCCAGCACCTGCGTCCATTGCGTCGTGACGAACGCGCTGGGTGCCGTGCCTTCTGGAGTTGAATGTTCAGAGGTCAAATTACTTGCGAACTTTTTTCTCCGCGTCGTCCACCGCGGATTTCAAACCGGGGTCGTCAAGAATTGCCACAGCCTGGTCGCGAATGCTTTCCGCGTCGGGCTTGTGGCCGGTGGCCGAGAGGATTTCGATCAATCGGCAGGTTTGGGCGACGAAATTGGTGTTAGCCATCTTCGCAAGGTCCGGCGGAAGCGGCAACTGCCAGTTGGAAAAAGCGGAATTGGTCTTCGCCATAGCTTTGAACCGTTCGACTTGTTGCTGCCGCTGGGTATTCTGGCGATCTCCCATTTGTTTCATATGTTCCCACGACTGGCGGTAGGCCTGGAACCTGGCGTCCGGCTTGCCGATGTAGCTCATGCACAGAGCATATTCACAGCGCTGCGTGAGCAGGGGTTCCACCAGGCCGTAGCATTGCTGAGCCAATTGTTTGTCGCGCTCGCCGATACTCTTGAACAAAGCCACGGTGGCGTCGTCCTCGCCGAGGTATTGGTTGATGGCAGCCAGTTCCATGAACAAATCGAAATAGCCGCGGCCTTCAGAAAATTCGCGTGCGTCGGAATCGCGAATTTCGACAAGCGCCTGCCGCGCTTTCGGATATCGGCGGCCCAACTCGACCCAGTCGGACAGGGCGAAGGAAATGCGCACGCCGGTTTGAGAGGGATCGGACTTCGAGTGATTGTGGTACCAGATGTGACGTTGCAAGGCTTCCTCATAAGCGCCTATCGACACCAACTCCTTCGCTTCGTTGAGGACTTTCTGCAAATCGATGGTGCTCTGCGGCGCCGCTGCCGGAGCCCAGGTTTCGCCTGAGGCAGAAACCGGGTTGGTCGCACTGAGCAAGGCCACCTGCTGTTGGTGGTTAGCCAGCGCGCGTTGCCGAGCTTTCACGAAATTGGGTATGGCAATCGCCGCTAGTATGCCGAGGATCGAAATAAAAACGGGGATCGAAATCAAAGCCAACACCACTACCGCAAACCATCGCCATAACCGATCTGGCTTCGGCTGGGCCGGCGCAGGAGCCAATCTCCCGCCGGTGCTGCTCGAAGCTAGCGGCTGAGCTTGTTCACTCCCAGGCGGTGCCCAACGGGATTTCAGAGCGCATACCAAAGTCGTTATTCCGGCCGCAAAAAGACCAAGGCAGAAACCAATCACCCCTCCGAGAAAAATGTTCAACGGCCGGTTAGGCCGGCTTGGGTGCAACGGCGGCACGGCCTGCTCGATTATGTCCACTCGCAACAACGTTTGCACTGGGCTGAAGATTTCGACGACTGACTTCTGGTGTTCCTGGACGGAGTCAGCAAGCCGCTCCTGATTGTAGGCACGGTATCTCTCGGCAATGGCATTGGCGATTTCGGCTGCCTCCCGAGGGCTGTCGCTGTGGAAGCCGATATCCAGAATTTGCGTGTTCCGGACAGGTCGTATCTCCATTCCGGATATCAACAGACTGGCGGCTTCAGCCGAGTCCAGCTTTCCGCGCGCGAAACGTTCACCCCAGCGTTCGTCCAGTTTCAGGTCCCCGATCACTTTCAATAGAATAGCGCCGTCGGACTTGATGACTTCCATTTCGCGCTGGACCATGTAGGGGTCGTAAGAAGGGCTGGTCGCCGCACCGGCTGGCGCGACCTGCTCGAGTTTAATCCGCGCCGTAGCCCGGTAGGTCTTCGGCAAAAGGAATGTGATGACCGTCGCCGTAGCAAGGGTAAGGACAAACACCAGCAAACCGACCGTCGCGCCTCGGCGCAGATGTCTGCCCATCCCCCCACTCGGCTGTTGCCTGGACCCAGGGCTCCGCGGAGCCGCGGGGGACCCCGGTTCGAGAACTTTCGTGCCTGTGCTTCCGGCGATCGTCTCTACCTGCGTCTTCACTTCGTCCGCGGATTTTGTGCGGCGTTCACGCTCCTTCTCCAAGGTGTGGAGCACGACTTCATCCATGCGCGGATCGACGGAGGACTTTTCCGACGGTGGGGCGAAACGGCCAATCGGCAACTCGCCGGTGAGCATCTCGTAAAGCACCACACCCAGCGAATAGATGTCGGCGCGCTGGTCCACGTCCTGCGGGTGTTCGAGCTGTTCCGGGGCCATGTAATGCGGCGTGCCGAGCGTCGCGCCGCTGGCGGTCAGGGAAGCGTCCGAGTGCGGTTCGCCGAGAAGCTTGGCGATGCCGAAATCGGCGATCTTCACCCGCCCCTTGGTATCCAGCAGGATGTTCTCCGGCTTGATGTCCCGGTGAAGGATTCCTTCGTTGTGCGCAAACTGCAGGGCCTCGCAGATTTTGGGCACAACCGACAACGCCTGGGCGGGCGTGAACCGCCCCACCTTCATCGCCTGGCGGAGGTTCACCCCATCCACAAACTCCATCAGCAGATAGAAAAAGCCGTTAGCCTGGCCGAAGTCGTGGATGGCGACAATGTTCGGGTGATTGAGCCGCGCCAGCATGCGCCCTTCGCGCGTGAACCGCTCGGCAAAGGCCGGGTCGGCCGCTAGCGAGGCCGGCAGGATTTTCAGGGCGACAAAGCGCTCAAGCTTCGGCTGGCGGGCCTTGAAGACGAAACCCATGCCCCCCTGGCCGATCAGACCAAGGATCTCGAGCTGCGGAAACGCAACAGACAATTCCTCCGATGTCGGCGGGGCTGATTTGGCCGGTTCGCTCTTGCCTGTCTCGGTGGGAACGCAGGCCTGCTGGAGAAGACACTTGGGACACAGCCCCTGTGGCGCCTCAGCGGGAATCGGCCCGCCGCACTTCGGACAGGGTTTTGCTTGAGATGTGATGCTCATACCTCTTCCTGAGGCGCCTGTGGACGAAGGTTACACACGACTTACCGTTCCCGGAAGCAGGAAAGGAAAGGCGCCACCTGGGTGCGCGACCCCACAGCAATAAAGAAATAAATGCGAACAATAGTTGCTTTCCTCAACTATTTCCCTTAGTTTGACCCTGCATTTAGCCAACTTGCCAATTCCGAGGCAGGTAGATCCTCAATGAATTCTCTTCAGTGATGATTTGAAACCCGATTGTCGGGAACACCTTGGGAAAAAGCAGGCGACTAAGTCATAAATCGACTGAAGTTCGCTCTGTAGCGCTCGCCCTGAATGGCAGCCGTTGCGCGTTCGAACCTACAGCATCAATTCATGTCAAATGACACACTAGCAGCAGGCCGTGGAACCCGCCGTGAGCGGTTCGAGCCAATTTTGTCCCAGGCTCGCTTCGAAGGACTCAAAGCGATCTTCGACCGCCTCTCCCATGACCGGGACCTGCTTTACGCGGGCATATTGGAAACCAACAGTTATGAACAACTCATGGCCAGGCTCGGCCACAAGCTGGTTCTGGCCCGGGCAATCCACATCCAGGATTGCTACTCGCGGCTCGGCCAGGACGGCGGCATCAAGGCCGTTTTGCCGTACCACGATATCCCGACGCAAAGCTCTCTGCCTACTCTCCTGAACTTCGATTCCAGCCTGACAACCACTCCTAAAGCGGCCGCTTTCTTCGACGCTCTCTTGACCGAATTCAAAAAGCTATTGACCGCTCAAGCCTGAGCAAACCATTTCTTCCGGGCACGATTTAACCGCGCGCCAGCCCGCATCCCAACCTGATTATCCATTCAATTTATGCCTTTTCGTGTCTTTGGCCTCGAAGCCAATATTCTTAAAGCCGTCCAGGAGGCCGGTTACACTGAACCCACGCCCATCCAATCGGCTGCCATCCCGCAGATTCTCGCCGGGCACGACCTCATCGGCATTGCCCAAACGGGCACGGGTAAAACCGCTGCGTTTGTACTGCCTATCCTCGCGAAACTCGCCGTGATGAATCCCAACGGCGGCGCACGTAGCATCCGCGCGCTGATTGTGGCGCCGACGCGTGAGCTGGCGGCCCAAATCGAGGAGAACGTCCGCGCTTACGGCAAGCACCTTCCCTTGCGTGCCGCTACCATCTATGGCGGAGTGAGCGAGCGGCCGCAGATCGACGCGCTTCGTTCCGGGGTGGACATGCTGGTGGCCACACCAGGCCGGTTGCTTGACCTGATGAGCCGGCGCCTCTGCGATTTCTCCAGGCTCAGTTTTCTCGTCCTTGACGAAGCCGAACGGATGCTCGACATGGGATTCCTGCCGGACATTCGGCGGATCGTCAAGGCGCTGCCGCACAAACGGCAGACCCTCCTCTTCTCGGCGACGCTATCGCGAGAAATCGAAGCCGTCACCCATGAGTTCCTCCGCGCGCCCAAAACCGTCCAAATCGGCCGCCGGGCCAATCCCGCGGACACCGTCACCCAATTCGTTTATGAGGTTCCGAAGCACCTCAAATCCGCTCTGCTCGTGCACCTGCTGCGCGAACCGAGCCTCAACATGGTATTGGTCTTTTCGCGGATGAAGCATGGCGCCGACCGTATCGCGCGCGGGCTCGAAGCCAACGGAATCCGGACCGCAACCCTCCACTCGAACCGCTCGCAAAACCAACGCCTGCGCGCCTTGAAAGACTTCAAGTCCGGCGCCGTCCGTGTGCTGGTCGCGACCGATATCGCGGCCCGTGGAATCGACGTCGATGGCATTTCGCATGTGGTAAATTCTGATTTCCCCATGCACTCCGAGGACTACGTCCACCGCATCGGCCGGACGGGCCGCGCGCATGCGGTAGGCGATGCTATCAGTTTCGTCACACCCGAGGATCAGAGCGCCTTGCGCTCGCTTGAGCGGTTCATCGGCCGGGGCATCGTCCGAAAACGCTCTGAAGGATTCAACTACACGGCCACGGCCCCCAACGGCGCGCCATGGGAACAAAGAGGGCGGTCGGCCATTCCGGTCCATCAGCCCCATCGGCACCAGGTAGCGGGACGTTCCAACGGAAACAGTTCCGGCAGACGCCACGGCTTCCGCTCCGCCCCGGCCGGCCGCGGAAATCGCTGGCGGCGTTAACTCTTTACCCAATGTTGAGGCCGCTTTCGGTTCCTTCCCGTCGGCCGAGTGAGTTCGATGATCTCCGGCATCTCGAAGCCCATTTTGCCCTCGATGATTTCAGACAAGGCAATGTCTGCGGCGCCAAGATGGCCGACGTCGGCTAAAAGCGGTCTGCTTGATCCCCCGCCACCGGAGTTTAACTGGCGGACGCGCCGGGAGATCATGTTGACCAGGACGTTGGGGTTGAGGACTTTTTCCAGGGCTCGTTTAACAAGAGATGAATTCATTTGTTTTTTTACTTAATTGGGAAGGAGCCCGCTGCTCCGGGATAAACCGCGCTTAATGGTTGGGCTGCTTTCGCCTTGCCCGGTTCTCGCGAAAGGTGTCGGATCCGGCACCGCGCGAGCGCCGGCGAGGGTTAACTCGTGCCGCGCTGTCCCGACGGCTCAAGTTCGCGCGCATCGAGATATTGGCGTTGAGCGCGCGCGAGACGGGGCAATTCGCCTTGGCCCGCAGTGTCGCGTCAACAAAGTCGAACTGTGCCACCCGTGGCACTTCGGCAATCACATCCAGATGGATCTGGGTCATGGTCCATCCGGCCGCGATGTTTTCCATCGTGACCGTCGCGGTCGTATCAATTTGACGCGGGCTGTAGCCGGCCTCCCCCAATTCATTGGCCAGGGTCAGCGCGAAGCTGCCGGCGTGAGCAGCAGCGATCAGCTCGGACGGATTGGTTCCCCGGCGCTTGACGTCGCCGCTGGAGCCGTGCAGGGCCATCCTCAAGGCAGCGCTTGGCGTGCTGATGGCGCCTTTGCCACGCTGACGAGTGCCCAGCCAGAGCACGGTAGCTTTGCGCGTATAGGGTTTCATTCCGAACATAGGTTCGCGCCGTCTGCGTGGCCGCGCCAATACTTAGAAAAGCGAATGACAATACTTTTAAACTATGAGTTCCGGGCGGGGCGGCACTTATCCGGGTGATTTGAGGGGAACAGGCGCAAGTCATGGTGCCGGAGCTGACATCCAACAGGCCTCGGGGAGAGTAATTGATTTCGGCAGGAATAGCCGGCTCAAGCAACGGATAATTGGCGCTCGTGACGGGGCGCTTTGCCTTTGTCTCGCGCAGGGTGGGTGACGAGAGTCTCGATGACTTCTGTTTCAGGGGACTCCGGCAGACTAAGATAAAGCCCGCAATTGCCGCAGACTTGAATGGGGGTTCCGCGCATAAGCGCCGCAACGACACCAATGGGCACCTGCATGCGGCAACCCGTGCAGACGCGGTTCCGGACCAAAGCGATCCCCTTTTTCCCGCGGGCTCGCCGACGCTCGTACTGCTCCAGCATCATTGGCGGGATAGCCGCCCGCAAGGCCGCCGCCCGGGCTGCTTTTCGGGGCCCGTCGCCAAAATCCAGGGCCTGCAGCTCTAACAATTTGTGCAAAATGTCTTTCATGGTATCATCGACAAATTCTCGCGACTTAGCAGCACAGCAACGCCTCCAGCTCCTCAAAACCGAGGCCGCTTACAAGGTGCATTCCCGGCAAACTCGCATCCGCCCCGCCGCTCGCGCCAATACTTAATAAGTGCAGATGGCAATGCCTTTTGGCTATGGACTGCGGCGCTTCTTGCGCTTCCGATTGGAGGCTCTCGAACTCCGGAAGTCGTTATGACCATTGCGGAATGGGAAGCCGGGCTTGAAACGGCCCTCAAGTAACTGAGGAACCGAAGCATCACCTGCATCTTTATTCCCGCGGTCTGGATATCTCACGTCGGACGAGCAGAGCCCAAGCCTCATTGACCGGTTGCTAATGCATTCGAATTTGCTAAACTGCCGCCCCGTTATGGAACTGCGTCACTTGCGTTATTTCGTGGCGGTGGCGGAAGAGCTCAATTTCACCAGAGCCGCCGCCAAGCTGCATTTGGCGCAACCCTCCCTCACACGCCAGATCCATAATCTGGAAGAGGAGCTTGGCGTCCGCCTGCTCAACCGTTCCAAAAGCCAGGTGGCGTTGACCGAGGAAGGGCGCTCATTCCTGGTTGATGCGCGGCGTATTTTGGCTCTGGCGGCGGAAAGCGTCCTGGCGGTGCAGCGGCTCAGCCGGGGCGAAACGGGCCAATTGAACATCGCATATTTGTCCAATTTTGATTTCGAGCTGCTCCCCGAAACGCTCGCAGCTTTCCGCCAAACCTTCCCCCACATCGCGCTGAATCTCTTCGACATGACTCCGGCGGAACAGTTTCGCGCGCTCGAGGCACGAAGGATTGATTTGGGTTTTGTCGGGCTTCCTCCTCCGGCAGCCCTCACGGCCCTGCGCTGGGAAAGCATCGCAAGGCATCGCACGGTCGTTGTCCTGCCCGTCAAACATCGGCTCGCCGGCAAGCGCCACGTCAATCTCGACGAGCTGGAAACGATGTTTTTTGTTGGCATGTCCGACAAGACGCATCCCGGCTTTCGCAACTGGCTCAACGCAACCTGCCAGCAGGCGGGCTTTACCCCGCGGGTTCTGCAAGATGCCGAGGTGGAACCAGCCTTGATGACCTTCGTCGCCGAAGGCTTGGGCGTCACACTGGCGCGCGAGAACATCAAAAAACTACCCCACCCCGGAGTGGCCTTCCGGCTCCTCGCACCCCCGGTCAACAGCGACTATTGCATCGCCTGGAACCGGAATAACGATTCCCGCGCGCTGCAACAATATATCGAGATCGTTAAAAGCCTGGCCGCCCAGGGCCATTGAGACCCAGTTCCCGCAGCGGGCCAATTACTCAATATCCCACTGCGTGCCCTCGGCGTCGCGGTCTTCGGAGTCAATTTCCAGAAAAGACCTGGCCTCGCGAAGCGCCTTTTCGTAGGTCAGGGCGTCCAGGCGCATGGTGTGCTTTTTGCCAAGCGTGTTGTCGTACTCCAGCGCGAAGGAGTCTCCGGCCTGGTCCATGATACGGGCAATTTTCATCGGTTGACCAAACGGTCCCTACAGAGACGAGATTACCAGAACGGAAACGGGGGGCAAGGTTTATTTGAGCAATCTTAACGTTTAATTGTCTTACTTCTTAGAATATTTAAAAATTCGAATATGACCCTTTCTGTCCTTCACCACTGGTTTAGCCGCCGCAACGCCCCGGAAACCGTAGAAAACCAGCCCCGCCCCTCGGAAGCAGAGGCGGAGTTCATGAACGGGGTAAAGTTCGCCACCGGGCACGGAGGGGTCCAGGACTATGCGCAGGCGGCGCGATGGTATGGTCAGGCGGCAGAGCGGGGCCATGGCCTGGCACAGTTCAATCTGGCCATGATGTATGGGCTGGGGCAGGGGGTGCTGCGGGACGAGGCGAAATCCTTGATGTGGATGACAAGGTCGGCGGAGCTGGGGGATGCCGGCGCTCAATACACGCTTGGAGTGCGGCGACACCTGGCGTGTCGAAGCGGGCCGAGGGGAATGGTGTCGGAAGGGCGGATCGAGGCGCTGAAGTGGGTGCGGTTATCGGCGGCACAAGGTTACCGCGGTGCAGAGGGCGCGTGCGAGTTTGTCGCGTTGGGCATGTCCTGGGAAGAAGTCGACGAGGGCGGGCGACGGGCAGCGGCTTTTGTCGCGGGGAAACAACACCACAGGAGCGCGTAATAAGTTATTGCCAACTACAAAGGAGGGGTGCATAATATTTAACAGGCGGATGCGGGGTTCTTTGGGTCATTCACATCCGCGCGCAAACCAGCAGGCCGAGTGAGAAGTCCGAACGCCATTGTGAGGGCGAGAGCCCCCCAGAAATCAGCAACCGGATTTGCCAGCCAGACCCACGCAGCACCCGTAAAGCCGCCCGACATACCAGCCAAAGCTTTCCCAATAGTCGGGATTGGCGCATCCGCAGGCGGGTTGGAAGCGTTCACCCAGCTCCTGAAGCATTTGCCCAGGGACACCGGCATGGGTTTCGTTCTGGTGCAGCACCTGGACCCGGACCATGAAAGCGCTTTGACTCAGCTCCTCACACGAGCCACGTCAATGCCGGTTCGCGAGGTCGCTGACAACCTTCGAGTTGAGCCCAATCATGTCTATGTCATTCCGCCCAGGACCAGCCTGGCCATCGCGCAAGGGGTGCTGAGGTTGCAAGCGCGCGAAGGCGGACGCGCCCCGCATTATTCCATCGATTCCTTTTTCGAGTCGCTGGCCCACGACCAGGGCGAGCGCGCCATCGGAATCATCCTGTCGGGAACCGCTTCGGATGGCACGCTTGGGATGGAGGCCATTAAGGCCGAGGGGGGAATCACCTTGGCCCAGGACGATTCGGCCAGACACGACTCGATGCCGCGCAGCGCCATCGCGACGGGCTGTGTGGATTTTATATTGTCGCCCGAGGCTATCGCCAGAGAGTTGGGCCGCATTGCCAAACACCCCTATGTGGCAGGACCCCACACGCCCTCGCTCCCGCCTTCCCAGGGGAAGAAGGACGAGGCACAAACCGGCCTCGTAAGCGGAGAACAAAACGGTTTTCGAAAGATTCTCGCGTTGTTGCGCAATCATTCCGGCGTGGACTTTTCACTTTATAAGCCCAATACCGTCCAACGCCGGATCGCCCGGCGAATGGTGCTCAACAAAGTGGAGCAAGCCGAGGCCTACGCCAAACTCCTGCGCGGCGACGCAAAGGAACTGGAGGCGCTTTATTCGGACATGCTGATCAACGTGACGAGCTTTTTCCGCAACCCGGCGGCTTTCGACGCCTTGAGGCATAAGGTCTTTCCGGAATTTCTCCGGCAGCCGCGCGACAAAGCGCTGCGCGGCTGGGTCCTGGGCTGTTCCACCGGCCAGGAAGCCTATTCCCTGGCTATGTCCTTCGTGCAATTCGCCGAGCAGGCCGGCCACCAGCGCAAGTTCCAGCTTTTCGCCACCGACGTCAACGAGGCCTTGCTGGAGAAGGGACGGGCCGGCTTTTACGCCAGGAACCAGGTCCAGAACCTCTCCCCGGAACAGTTGCGGCGGTCCTTTGTGGAGGAGGACGGGGGCTACCGCGTCAGCAAGGCGCTGCGCGAGATGGTAGTCTTCGCCCGGCAGGACGTTCTGGCCGATCCCCCTTTCTCCCGCATGGACCTGATCAGTTGCCGCAACCTGCTCATCTACCTCGAACCGAGCTTGCAGAAAAAAATCCTCCCCTCATTCCATTACGCGCTCCAGCCGGAGGGATTTTTGTTCCTGGGCGAGTCCGAAACGATTGGCGGATTCGAGGAGCTCTTCGAGCCGGTGGATCGAAAACATAAAATATTCTCCAGAAAGACGGGAGTGACTCCCCAAAGTCACTTTGCTCCCCAACACCCGGCAGAAAGAAGAGCGGTTCACCTTCCCGCGCGGACCGGGGCGCCGGAAGGATTCCAGGCGCACCTGGATGTGCAGCGCGAGGCCGACCGCGTGACCCTGACGCGTTTTTCTCCTGCGGGCGTGCTGGTCAACGCGCACTCTCAGATCGTCCAGTTTCGCGGGGAGACCAGCCCGTTTTTGCGGCCGCCTTCCGGTGGCGCCACATTTGATGTGCTGAAGATGGCGCGGGAAGGCTTGATGCTGCCGCTGCGCGCGGCGCTCAAGAAGGCCAGGAAGGAAAACAAACCCGTGCGCCGGGAAGCGGTGCCGGTGGTCCAGAACGGCGGCAAGCAGGCCGTTAACTTTGAAGTGGTTCCGCTGGTCCACCTCAAGGAGCAATGCTGTTTGATTTTTTTTGAGCTTTCCGGCGAGCAGCCTCAAAGAAGCAACCGCCGGGAACCGGGCAAAGCGTCTTCCCCTTCGCTCGTTTCGATCTCTTCGGTAGAATCCAAACCTGCTGCCAAGGGCACCCGGCTCGCCGCGTTGGAACGCGAGCTGGCGGAGACGCGCGATTACCTCCAATCCATCCAGGAACAATACGAGGCGGCCAACGAAGAGCTCCAGTCCTCCAACGAGGAAGTCACCTCCGCCAATGAGGAACTTCAAAGCATCAATGAGGAGCTGGAAACTTCCAAAGAAGAGCTCGAATCCACCAACGAAGAATTGACCACCGTCAATGACGAGATGGCGTTTCGTAATGCCGAGCTGAACCGCTCCAATGCGGACCTGCAGAATCTCCATGCCAGCGTGAGCCTGGCGATCCTTGTGCTCACCCGCGACCTGGTGATTCGCCGCTTCACTCCGCCCGCCCAGAAATTGTTCAACCTGCTGGCCACCGACCTGGGCCGCCCATTGAGCAACGTCCGGCACAATCTCGAGCTGCCCGACCTCGAACAGTTGCTGCGGGAGGTCATCGACACCATGGCCGAGCGCGAGCAGGAAGTGCAGGACAAGAACGGCCGCTGGTACTCCCTGCGCGCGCGCCCTTACCTGACCCTGGACAAGAAGATCGATGGCGCGGTGCTGGTGCTGGTGGATATTGACGCCCTCAAACGCGGCGCGCGGGAGATCGAGGCCGCGCGCGACTATGCGCAGGCGATCTTACGGACCATCCGCGCTCCGCTGCTGGTTCTTACCGAAGACTTATGTGTCAGCACCGCTAACGCGGCCTTCTTCAAACAATTCAAGGCCGTACCCGGCGAAACCGAAGGACGCTTTGTTTTTGAACTGGGCAACGGCCAATGGAACATACCCGGGCTGCGGCAGTTACTGGGGGAAGTTCTGGCCCGGAACAGCTCCTTCGATGATTTCGAGGTCTCTCACGATTTCGAAGGGCTCGGGCGCCGCACCATGCTGCTGAACGCCCGCCGTCTCGAAAGCGGCGGGAAAAACGGCCTGGTCCTCCTCGCCATCGACGACATCACCGACACCAGGCAGACGCAACTGCTGCGCGAAGTGCAGGCCAAACTGCAGAAATCCAACGAAGAATTGGAGAGGAAAATCCAGAATCGCACCCTCAGGCTCCGGGAAACCGTCGGCGAGCTGGAAGCCTTTTCTTACAGCATCTCGCACGATATGCGCGCGCCGCTGCGCTCGATGCAGGGTTTCGCTCACATACTCCTGACCCGATACAAGGACAAGATGGACCCCGGCGCTTTCGATTTTCTCGAGCGCATCGAGCGCTCCGCTCAGCGGCTGGACCGCTTGATCCAGGATGTCCTTGGTTACGCCAAAATCGTGCGGGCCCAGGTGCCGATCCAGCCGGTGGATTTGAAGCGTTTGGTGAGCGACCTGCTGGATGCTTATCCGGAGTTGCAGCCACCCAAGGCGCTGATAGAAATCAAGGAAACCCTCCCCGCTGTCCTGGGCAACCAGGCCTGGCTCACCCAGTGCTTCTCGAACCTGCTGAGCAACGCGGTTAAGTTTGTTCCGCCGGGCGTCCAGCCTCATGTCACCATCCGGGCTGAGTTGGTCACCGCGGGCGCGTTCGATGGGAGAAGCTCTCTTCTTGATGGGCAGATATCCTTGGCAGAGGAACAACCCGACCTGGGAGGTCCGCCGGCCACCACACCACCACGCCAGGACTCCCCTTCACAAACCGTGCGTATCTGGGTGGAAGACAACGGCATCGGCATTGACCCGAAAGACCGGGAGCGCATCTTCCGTCTGTTCGAGCGGATCCGGCCGGCCTGCGAATACGAAGGGACGGGGCTGGGGCTGACGATTGCCCGCAAGGCGGTGGAGCGGATGGGCGGACAAATGGGGCTGGAGTCCGAGCCCGGCAAAGGCTCCAGGTTCTGGATTCAGTTGCGCAAGGCGGAACCCACGCCATCGCCAAAGTAATGTTGCACCGCCAGTCTCAAGTGGATAAGCGCAGGCAACCTTTCCGGGTTCGGCTGGTGCCCGGAATATGCCCCGGAACAGCTTTGCTCGCGGCCCAGGTTGTGCGAAAGTGAAGAGGCAGTGGGCAGGCCCACGGTTTAAATTCGCACGAAGTTATGAGGCGGGTGACATTAAAACTGCCCAGCGGCAGCGGAAACTCAAACCCGCTGCGTCGAACTTCGCCCATTTGGGACGAGGCAAGCTACAACACCGGCCGGCCGCGCCTGCCAAAACGAAAGTCGAGGTGAAGAACTATGTTGCACGTTTGGTTGATTCCGGCACTGGTAATCCTGTTTATCATCCTTTGCGCCTTTTACCTTTTCATTAAATACAGGGGCGGCACTGGTGTGCGGACCGAAGGGCGGACACTGGTGCACAAGCCGGGAGAAGAAGAGGACCTGCCGCCGGGCTGAAAACCCTTTTAACCTATTTAACCTTTTGGTTGTCGTTTTTGTGGTTTTTCGTGCCTTTTTGTGGCCAAGTTTTCGGGAGAAGGGCTGTATCGGCACAAGTTCCCTTCACCCCTCGATTTAACTCATTTAACCCTTTTAACCTATTTAACCCTTTGCTCGTGGCTAGGCCACACGGAACCCTTCGCGGTTCAGGCGTGCGTGCAGCGCCGCGATGTGCTCGACATCGCGGGTTTCGACGACACAGCGAACTGCAACGGTGGTGATGTCATCATCTGTGAACGCGCGGTCGTGCGTGATATCAATGATGCTGGCGCCTTCTTCCGCGATTAGGCCGGCGAAGCGCGCCAAACCGCCGGGTCGATCGCTGATGGTCGTGGTGAAGCGGCAAAGGCGACCTTCCGAGACCAGGCCGCGCTCGATGACGCGGTCCAGGGTGTTCAAGTCGATGTTGCCGCCGCAGAGGGGCAGGACAACTGTTTTTCCCTTTAGCTCGGGGACCAGGCCGGCCAGACAGGCTGCCAAGGGGGCGGCGCCGGCGCCTTCGACGACTGCTTTTTCCAATTCCATCAGCCGCAGGACGGCTCGCGCAATAGCCTGTTCGCCTACGAGCACCATGCGCTGCACTAGTTGCCGCGCGAGCTGGTACGCGTTTTCACCCACTTTGGGCACGCTGAGGCCATCAGCCAGGGTGGGTTTCATCTCGATGAGGACGGGTTTGCCCGCTGCCAGGGCCGCGGTGAAGCTGGCGGCGCGTTCAGGCTCGACCCCGATAATTTGAACTTGTGGTTTAAGAGTTTTAAGGGCCAGGGCCATGCCCGCGAGCAAGCCGGCGCCGCCGACCGGGACGAGCACGGCGTCAAGGCCCGGCACTTGCGCGGCGATTTCCAAACCGAGGGTGCCTTGGCCGGCAATGATGGCCGGGTCGTCAAATCCGTTGATGTAGGTAAGCCCTTGCTCGGCGGCGATGCGGTCCGCCCGGGTTCGAGCCTCGGCAATGTTGGCGCCCTCGAGCACTACCTTGGCGCCGAGGCGGCGGCAATTGGTCACCTTGGTCAGCGGCGCAAAGCGGGGCATGACCACGGTGGCGGGGATGCCCAGCAACCGGGCGTGATAGGCGACGCCCAGGGCATGGTTGCCCGCCGAAGCGGCAATAGCGCCGCGCTTTTGCTGGTCCGGTGAGAAAAGAAGCAGGGCATTGAGCGCTCCGCGTTCCTTGAAACTGCCGGTGCGCTGCAAATACTCGAGCTTGCAGAAAATGCGCATCCCGGTGGCTTCTGAAAGCGGGAGCGAGAAAGGGCAGGGGGACTCGACCACCTTGCCCGCTATGCGTTTGGCGGCGGCCTGGATGTCTTCGAAAGTGACGGCCATGAGGGAACTGATTACTGATTTCTGAATTTCTGATTACTGGTCACTGATTACTGATTACTGACTACTGATTACCGATTACTGGTTCCTCGTCGCTGATTACTGATTGTTGGATTACTGATTACTGGTTACTGATTACTGGTTACTGATTACTGATTACTGATTACTGGTTCCTGGTCACTGGTTACTCGACTTCCCACGACTCCCCCGGCCGCAACAGGTGCAAGTGTTTTCGTGCACACTTGAATTTCTCCACTGCTTCGGCCGTGTTGATTTGGATCGGTGGAAAGGTGTTATAATGCAATCCCAGGATTTCATCGCAACGGACAAACTCCGCCGCACGGATGGCGTCCTCAATGCCCATGGTGAAATTGTCACCGATGCACAACGCCGCGAATTTGAGCTTCTGGGACTCGCCAATGAGCTTCATGTCCAGGGTCAGGGCTGTGTCACCGGAATAATAGAATTCGCCCTCCGGGGTCTCGACGACGAATCCGCCCGGATTCCCCCCATAGCTGCCATCGGGGAGACCGCTGGAATGGATCGCGTTGACGAATTTCACGCGGCCAAAATCGAACCGGTGACTGCCTCCGTGGTTGAGGGGATAACTTTTTGGGAGACCTCGTTTGCCGAACCAAACGGTGATTTCGTAATTCGACACGATGGTGGCGCCGGTTCGTTTGGCGATGTCCCCGGCGTCGGCCATGTGGTCGGCGTGGCCGTGTGAGATTAAGATGTAGTCGGCCGGGATTTTCTTGACGTCGATGCCCTTGGCGAGTTCGTTGCCGGTGATGAATGGATCGAACAACAGTGTTCGATGGGCGAGCTGCGCGGCGAAGCAGGAATGTCCGTAATATGTCACCTTCATAATCCCTCTCCACTATGTCCCTCTGCTACTGGTTGCCGCCTTCTGATTACTGATTACTGATTACTGACTACTGCTCACTGCTTACTGCTTTCCCGGTCCCCGGTCAATCGCGCAATCGGGCCTATTTTTTCTTCATGATCCGGTAGGCGGCGATGCTCAGTCCGGCCAGGTTGAGGACGACCAGGGCAGCCAGGACAATTTCAATTTTAACGGCCGCGAACATTATCCCAGGCGTCGTCATCCCGCAAGGGATGTTTGAAAATAGCCCACCCTTTCAAGGCCTTTCAAGGGTGGGTAAGCCCGCCATCGCGATTTGCAAAGTCCCGCCAGGGACGACAGACCCGGAGGCTGATCAAATCCTGATGGCGCGTCTCGCCCCCGAAGTTTACAAACACTCATTCTGGTCTTAATGTTCTCTTAATCCGGTTTCTGTAGGTTGTAGCCAATGCTATTCGCTCAACCGGGTTCAAACAAAAGTAACTGCCTGTCCATATGAACACAAATCCCATCGTTCCTTCCAGCGCCGGCGCCGCGCGTCTCGATACTGCCACCACGCCCGGAGACTCGGGCTGTGGGTCTCCCTCTCCCCTTCATCAGGGGAGAGGGTGGGGTGAGGGGTCTCTCTCTGGCTCACGCGCCGAAGACAGGCCTGCCGGCTCCGGCCCCGCCTCCGGCTCGCGCCGCGCTTTTCTCGCCCGACTCGGCCTGGGCGCCGCGTTGTTTGCGGTACCGGGCGCGTTCGCCGAGGAACTTGCGCGCAAGACGCCGTGGGTGGAAGAAGGCCCGTTCTATCCGCCCAAACTGCCCCTGGACACCGATAACGATTTGCTCATCGTGAACGACTCGATTACGCCGGCAGTTGGCGAGGTAACGCATCTGAGCGGCCGGGTGCTCGACAAGCGCGGGGACCCGATTCGCAATGCGGCGGTTGAAATCTGGAGCGTGGACAGCCATGGAATTTATCTTGCGGACTCTTCAAACCGGGGCCAGTACGATTCCCACTTCCAGGGGTTCGGCCGGTTTTTGACGGGGTCAACGGGCGAGTATTACTTCCGCACGCTTAGGCCGGTGGCGTACCCTGGTCGCCGCGCTCCTCATATCCATTTCAAACTCAAGCTGAAGGGCCGGGACCCCTGGACCACCCAGCTTTTTGTCAAAGGCGAGCCGGGCAATGCGCAGGACGGCCTCTGGCGGGGGATCGGCGACGAACAGGCCCGCGCCCTGGTTACGGTGGATTTTGTCCCGGTCAAAGCATCGCGCCTCGGCGAATTGGCGGCGCGGTTTGATATTGTTTTGGACATCACCCCGGCGGCGTGAGCGGCTGTCCAGAGGCGATGGTGGAGCCGAGGGGGTGTTAGCGCTCGAGCGCTGCCACCTTGCGCAGCCGACGCACGTGTCGCGGAGCCTGACTGAATTCAGCTCCAAGAAATGCCTGGACCAAGTCCCAGGCCAACTCCGGTCCCTCGATGCGTCCGCCCAAACAAATTGTATTGAGGTTGTCGTCCTCAACTCCTTGTTTTGCTGAGAAATGATCTTCGATAAGACAGGCGCGAACGCCTTTGATTTTGTTCGCACAAACCGATGCCCCGACGCCGCTGCCACAAACCGCCACGCCACGGTCCACCTTTCCTGAGACGACCGCCTGGCCGAGCGGAATTACAAAATCAGGATAATCATCGTCCGCTTTCAGCTCGTGAGCGCCGAAATCAATCACCTCATGGCCCGCGCTGCGAAGCCGGGCCGCCAACTTTTCCTTCAGTTCAAAGCCGCCGTGATCGGCAGCGATTCCTATTCGCACGAGCTTCCTCCTTTCACCGGCAAGGGCCGGGATTCATTCGGTTTTATTGTTCAGCAACGGATTTTGCCAACCGCCTGGCGGGGTGATACGCTCAACCTCAACCGGTCCCCAGGTATTCGGCTCGTATTCATATACCGGAGTGTTGGCCTTCAGCGCCGGATCCACGATTCGCCATGCCTCCTCCACATAGTCCTCACGGGCGAACAAGGTGGAATCGCCCGCCATCGCGTCGCTGAGCACTCGTTCGTAGGCATCCATCTCCTGAGCGCAGGGATGTCGGCTCGCCAACAGTTCCGACAACAGGCTCTGGGATTCCTCTACCGGAGAAGTGACATTGAAGCCGAAAGCCAGGACAACGTCGGGGCTGATCCGCATCCGCACGTAGTTGGATTCCAGGTCGTAGTGCTTAAACATCGTTGGAGGTAGGCGCAGTCGCACCAGGATTTCGGTGCAAGTAACGGCGAGGCATTTCCCGGCGCGAATATAGAAGGGAACTCCTCGCCAACGCCAGGAATCAAGGTGTAGTTTAAGGGCTGCGAACGTTTCCACCTTGGAATCAGGCGCCACACCAGGTTCATTGCGATAACCTTTGAATTGGCCCCGTACCAGGTTCTTCGGATCGAGCGGTGAGATGGCCTTGAGAACTTTCACTTTTTCGTCGCGAATGGATTCACTGTCCGTGCGGATGGGTGGTTCCATCGCCAGATTGGCCAGCACCTGGAACAGGTGGTTCTGCACCACGTCCCGAACGGTGCCGACTTGCTCGTAAAACGCGCCGCGGCCCTGGACTCCGAAATCCTCCGCCATCGTGATTTGCACGCTTTCGACGTGAGAACGGTTCCAAAACGGTTCGAGCACAGTATTGGCAAAGCGGAAGAACAGCATGCTATG
>DATMQA010000138.1:0-42143 GCA_035566895.1 Binatia bacterium | reverse complement strand
TTCGTCCGCCGTCGCCATTGTCCGAAAACAGGGCGGTACTCGTGAAACCTCCAGGTTTGGTATCCAGATAAAGCACACAGTCGTCGTTAAACGCACCAGGGCCTCGGTACAGGGTGAAGATCATTTGACTTGGAGAATCGTACATGTCGAGGAAGCCGGACCCGACCGAACCGCCGAAGCCGGAGCCTCCGTTCCCTGAATAAGACGCCGCCTGGGCGCTGAAAGCTAACGCAATGAAAAGGGCCTGGATTGGAAGAGCAGGTTCGATTTTCACAAGTAAATGAGGGCTTATCGATGGATTTAGCGTATTTAAGCATACTCCAGGCGTATGTAAAGACAAAGCAGACACGAAATAAGGGCGAGAAATGTTACCGTTCGGCTTCGGGAACCGATTAACCGGGAGGAAACTCGCGGGCGAATCTCTGGTGTATCCTTGAACGGCTGCGTGCCCCGGCCACATATTGACGGAGATGTCCGCTGAACTCACAGAAGCCTTGCTCAGCAAAGCCGCCGGTTGGGAGGTGATGAAACTGGCGCGCGCGTATCTGCAACAAGGCGCGGTGGTCAGCTCCCATTGGTCGCCACCGCTGCTGCGCGGGGTGGTGCAGGCGAGCGAGGTCTCGTTCCGAGCCTCGATGGTGATCGAGAGCGAAATTGACATCGAGAATCTCTGCACTTGCCGCGAGGCGCGGGAGTGGGGAAAGATTTGCGCTCACGGCGTCGCGGTTGGATTGCATTGGTTGAAGGCCCAACAGCCGGCAACCAGCCCGAGTCCGGCACGCCCGGCAGCCGGCGGAGCGCAAACAAAGCTCCCGGCAAAGAGGGTTTCCGCGCTCCAACGCGATGTTGCCGGTGAGCCGGCTGAACTGTTCATTATCCTGCCGCCGAATATCGACCAGGCTATGGCGCGGGGCAAAATAATGCTGGTGTTTGAAGCGAAATGGGGCGGGGGCCGGTGCCCGCTGAGCGCGCTGCCGAAGGGACGCTCATTTGCCTTCTCGCCGCAGGACAACGCGCTCATCGAACGCCTTGAAGGGCTGACGAATGGCGAGACGCCCGCCCTCCTGCAAATGGAGACGAAGGATTTCGCGGAACTGCTTCCCGTGCTGGCGGAACACTCGAACATCACGCTCGGCAAAGCCGACGAGGTTACGGTTACCAAGGTGCCATTGAATCTTCCGTTGCGCGCGACGCTGGAGGCGAATGGAGAAATTGTGCTGGCGTTGAAGCAGAAAACGACGGCGTTCATGATGGTCGGCGATTGGGTTTGGCAGAAGCCGACGTTTCAGCCGCTGGGTTTGCCAGCCGTCGCGAAGGAGGTATTTCGGTCGCCGGTCCGAGTCCCGCGACCGCAGGTGCCACAGTTCCTGAGCCAGCATTGGCCGCAATTGCAGGCCGGGGGCGCCGAGGCGAATTTCAAGCTGGAAGATTTTACGCTCGAACCGCAAGCGCCGCGGTTTCTATTGGAGCTCAAAGGCGGGCTGGCGCAGCTTGGCGCGCTGCTGCAATGCGGCTACGGCCCACGGATCATGACCGTCGGCGTCACGGCGTCCGATGAAAGCGTGTGGCTGCCGGATCCGGAGGTGCCGACGCGCTATTCCACGCGCGACCTCAACGCCGAGCGCGCGGCGCTGGCGCGTTTGCAGCGCAGCGGTTTCTCCGGGCCGGACGCACAGGGGAGGCTGCAACTGCTCGGGCAGAACGCGGTTTTGAATTTCTTCGCCCGCGAATTTGCGAAGCTGCAACGCGAGTGGAGGGTGACGCTGGACGAGCATTTGCAAAACCGCACGCTGAAGAACATTGAGCGAGTCGAGCCGCAGTTTCAGATCACCTCCTCGGGCGTGCAATGGTTTGATCTCGGGGTGGTCTTCGCGTCCAGCGGCGGGCAAACATTTTCACCGGCGGATATTCAACGGCTGGTGTTATCCGGGCAGAGCCATACGCGATTGCAGAACGGGAAGATGGCGGTGATTGATACCGGCGCGGTGGAGGAATTACAGGAGGTCCTGCTTGATTGCGCGCCGCAACAACATGCCGAGGGCTACCGCGTCAACAGCCAGCAGGCAGGCTTCCTCGAAGCGACTTTGCGGCAGCACACCGATTGGAAGGTTCAAGCGCCCTCCGCCTGGCGCGCGCGCGCCGCCAAACAGAGCGGCGAAGCGAAGCTGGAATGCCCGCCCCTCGGGGACCTGGAAACTGTGCTGCGGCCGTACCAGAAGCACGGCGTGGCGTGGTTGGGCTTCCTGCGCGAGAACGGATTCGGCGGCATTCTCGCCGACGAAATGGGTCTGGGCAAAACGCTGCAAACATTGGCGTTCCTGCGTTTCATTCGCCAGACGCGACCGGGCGTGGCGCCCATGTTGATTGTTTGCCCGACCAGCCTCGTGTTCAACTGGGTGGCCGAGGCCAGGAAGTTTACGCCCGACTTAAAGGTGTTGGCCCTGCAAGGCCCGGACCGGCACACGCAGTTTGCCCTGATGGCGGGGAGCGACATCGTCGTGACGAGCTACGCGCTGATCCGCCGCGACGCGGAACGGTATCGCGAACTGGAGTTCGACACCGTGGTTCTCGACGAAGCGCAGCACATCAAGAATCGGCAAACCCAGAATGCGCAGGCCGTCAAAGCGGTCAAGGCCGGGCACCGGATAGTGCTCACCGGCACGCCGCTGGAGAACTCGGTGCTCGATCTCTGGTCCATCTTCGACTTTCTCATGCCGGGTTACCTGGGCACGGCGCAGGATTTCCGCGAGCGCTACGAATTGCCCATCACGAAGGAGAAAAATGCGGAAGCCCAGACGCGGCTGGCCCGGCGATTGCGACCGTTCATGCTGCGCCGGCTGAAGAAGGAGGTAGCGTCCGATCTGCCGGCGAAGCTCGAACAGGTGTCCTTCTGCGAATTGACGCCCGACCAGCGGAGCGTGTATCAGCAAGTCATCGAAGCCAGCCGCAAGGAAGTGCTGGAAGCTGTCGGCGCGCAAGGCGTGGCCAGGAGCCGCATGGTGGTGCTCACCGCATTGTTGCGGCTGCGCCAGGCGTGCTGTGATTTGCGGTTGCTGAAGCTGGACGACGTCAACCCCGCCAACGCGTCGGGCAAGCTGGATATGTTTGGCGAACTGCTGGAGGAAGTCATTGACGGCGGCCATCGCCTGCTGGTCTTCAGCCAGTTCGTCGGCATGTTGACGTTGCTGAAGGAGAAACTCACCGCGGAAGGCATTGAGTTTTGTTATCTGGACGGCTCGACGACCGACCGGGCCAGGGTCGTCGAGCGGTTTCAAACCAATGCCGCGATCCCGGTGTTTCTCATCAGCCTCAAAGCCGGCGGCGTGGGCCTGAATCTGACGGGTGCCGACACGGTGATTCATTTCGATCCGTGGTGGAATCCGGCGGTGGAGGATCAGGCAACCGATCGCGCGCATCGCGTTGGGCAAACGAAGGTCGTGACGAGCTACAAACTGATCGCGCGGGACACGGTGGAGGAAAAAATCCTGACGCTACAAAACCACAAGCGTGAAATCATCCGGGCGACGATCGGCGGCGAAGAGGAATTCGCGGCCTCGCTGAACTGGGAGGAAATCCAGGAACTGCTGGCTTGAGCTTCACGGGGAGCACTTTCGGTTCCCCCAAGACATCCCTTTACACACCGCCGCCGCTGGGAGTAAACTCCGGCCATGTCTTCGGATTACGATGCAACGGAGTTTATCGACGGCGATTTTGAGGCGCACCGCTCGCCGCGCTCCGCGACCGCCGGCAGCGCCAACGCGCCGCTCCGGGCGCCTTCACGCGAGGAAGTGGATGCCAAGGTCGCCGAGGCGCAGCAAAAGCTCAGCGACCTGAAACGGGCCCAGGAAGAATTGGAGCGCGAACGGTCCGGGCTGGAGGAAATCCGCCGCCGCCAGATGGAATTCCAGACCGGGCGGCAGGAGATGCTCCAAAACCTCACGCGGGGATTGGGCCTGCTTGAGGAGGCGGAGTTCAGCGCCCGGCGCGACGCCGAGCAGATGGCCAAAGCCCTGGCGGATTTACGCGACGCGCTGGGCAAGATCGAGGCCGCCCAGGACGAGAGCTGGACACGCGACAATTTCAACGTTGAGCTGACTCGCGCCTTAACCACGCTTGAAAACGCCCGCATGGAATGGAATGCAGCGCGGTTGAAGTTTCCGGTACTGTCGGGCCAGCTCCAGCCGAGCGGCGCGACGGCCCCCGGGCCCGGCGCCCCTCCCCCCTCCCTCTTCGCCACCTACAGTTTCGGCGAGTTGTGCCGCCTGGGCTTCGCGCTGACGTGGCCCGTAGCCGTGGCATTGCTCGGCCTGGCAGGATTGCTGGTGGCGTTATTGCGGAAGTAAAAGCGATGGGCGCCAAGATGCCTAACCATCTCCGCCGCCATGGCCTGGCTTAAAAGAAAATCAGACCCGATTTCCGAACGCGGCCGCCTGCTCACCGACGAAATCGCCGCGCTCGAAGCCCAAATCAAGCGGCTGGATGCAAAACTGCAACGCGACCAGGAACAACCGCGCTTGCGCTCGACCTCGGTGCCGCGCGGTTCCAGTCTTTATGAGCCGCCGCCCGCCCTCGCGCCCACCCCCAGCCCCCCGCTCGCCCACGAGCCCATCTTCGAAGAGATCAAACTGCTGGACGGTCGCGCCGAGCCGCCGAGCACTCCGGAGCACTACAACGACCTGGGGGTGCGCAAATACGATCTGCCGGCGCTGTTTCGGCGCATCCGCAATCATTTTCGCGGGCCCTCCACGAGCAATCCCAAGCTGGTGAGCTACCTGGCGGCGGGGGGCATCCAGGGGCTCCGGCCTTTGCGTTATGAAAAGCGGGTGGCGCGAAACCGCTTCATTTTTTTCGTTCTGGTGCTGTTCCTGACCCTGCTGGGGACGCTCCTGGTATTTTTCCACCACCGGTAAGTTCTTCGTGACCAATTTTGAATTTCGCTTTATAATCTGCGATGTTTATGAACGATCGAACACAGACCTTCACGTTGCCCATCCGGACTGCGGATGGCGAATTCCTGGCTCGCTACTCGGCCGAGGGCCTCTGCGCCCTCGACTTCCCCTCCGGCCCCAAAGCACCAGCGTCCACCCCGGATCCGAATCCGGCGCCCGTGCCGCCGCATGTCCGCCTCTGGCATGCGCTGACGGTCAAGGCCCTCGGGCGTGCCCTGGCCGGCCAGGCCGCAGGGAGACTGCCGCCGCTGGATTTATCCTGCGGCACAAAATTTCAGCAGACCGTTTGGCAGGCGCTGTCGCAAATTACCTGCGGACGCAACTCGAGCTATTCGCAAGTCGCGCACGCGATTGGCCGGCCCAAAGCGGTCCGGGCGGTGGGGGCGGCTTGCGGGGCCAATCCCATTCCGGTGCTGGTGCCCTGCCATCGGGTGCTGGCGTCCGATCAGGGCCTGGGCGGCTTTTCGGCGGGGCTGGATTGGAAACGCACGTTGTTGGCGCGCGAGGGTGTCCGGCTGGCGGCTTGAGCTGCGGCGGACATTTTAGCTCTCAACGGCGCCGGGCGGCACGCGGCGCGCAATTCATTTGGGTTTCGCTGATGCGAGGGTCACCTTGCCTAAGATGGTAAGCATCAGCAGGCCGCCGACGACGCCGAATGGGGCCATAAAGTAGAAGTAGTTACCGAGACTTTTGTCGAGGAGTTTGCCCAGGAAATAGCCGGCGAGGCTGCCTCCGAAGTATTGAAAGGAGTCAATTAATCCCAACGCGGAGCCGGCCATCCGCCGGCCACCGATGTCCATCGGCGCGGCTGAGCCAAGGATGGAATGGGTGGAGTTGGCGGTGAAGGAGATGAGCACCAAGAACACGATCGCGCTGGTGGCGGTGTGAAATTGGGCGGCCAGCAGGATCGTTGCGGTCTCCAGGAAGTAAAGCGCCGCCGCTACGGGCGCACGCCGGCCATGGAAGAGCGTGTCGGAGACGTAGCCCGAGGTCAATGACCCAACCGAGGCCACCAATGGTATCAGGAAAGCGAGAAACTGGAACCCGGCGGAGTTAAGGTTCACCTGATAGAGGTCCTGCATGTAGCGCGGAAACCACTGGTCCACAGCTTGCCGTACCGCACCGGTGCAGGCGTAGGCGCAGGCCGTGACCCAAACAACGGGATTGGCGGTAATCGTGCGAATCACCAGGCTGAATTGAGCTCGCGGTCCCACGTCCGGCTGGCCGGAATCGTCCGGCACGACATCATGGAAACCGATTTCCTCGGGGGTTTCCTTGACCGTCAAAGCCATACAGACCGCAGCCACCCCGCAGATGAGTGACGGCGTCCAGAAAAGCCAGCGCCAGTGGAGGGGCGGCACCCGGAGCAGGCCAAGGATGGTGAAACCGGCGAGGAGGGCCGGCCCAAGCGAGAAAATGCCGAGGCGGCCAAGGTTGATCATGAACCCGAAAACCCCGGAGAAGCGCCCGCGCTCGCGGCGCCTGAACCAGGCCGCGTTGATCTTAACCATGCCGGGGGCGCCAAATGATTGCAGGTAACCATCCACGCCGCGAATGGCGATGAAAAGGCCGAGCATCCCTACGAACGAGGCGGCGCCGAAAAGGATGTTCATCACGATCGTGCCCGCTGCGCCAATCAGCATGGCGCGTTTGCCGCCGATGCGGTCGGTGATCAAACCGTTGATAATCTGGCCACAGGCATAGGCAAAAAGCGCCGTCGTAATGATGTAGCCCATCTCCGCCCGCGTGAACCTATACTGTTCGCTGATCGACTTATTCGCCAGAGACAAGTTGTAGCGGCACATGTAAAAAGAGGTGTACAGCAGCCCCAGGAAACTCCAGTTGAGCCCGCGCCGCGCCCGGAAACCGGGAGGATACTTGAGGCGAGCCGAGAACGGCGGGGTGTTTTCGGTCATTCGAGGGAAATTTTAACGCAAAGAGGCCAAGAGGCAAAGGAGCGAAAGGCAGGACCAATTGGGCAGAACAATTAAAGCAGAGTTATCCTGCCGCACTCAGCCGGGTCAATTGCTTTGGGCGCTCAGTCCCCCGCATCACTCCGGAATCAACTCAATCTCCGCCTTGTCCTCGACCTCGGCGATGTACTTCCGGGTTGCCGCCGGCAGTTCGTGCCAAATCACCAGGGCAATAATTCCGCCCAGCAGGGCAAAGGGCGCCAGGAAGACCGGCCACCAAAGCCATCCATGTTTGATCAGAGTGCCCAGACTGAAGGATTGCAAACCGGCTCCTAAATAAACAAAGCCGTCGACGATGCCCGAACAGGTGGCGGTGGCTTTGCGGCCGCCAAAATCAGGCGCCGCGGTGCCCGACATCAGCGAGTGAACGCCAATGACCGCGGTCGTGATGAGCAAGGCGGCAGAGCCAACCACCAAGGGGGAAGAAAAAAGGAACACGGCCATGACAATGGCCAGGAGGAACATGGACCCGCACAAGAGGGCGGCGGGAGGACCGCGCCGGGACTGGAAAATCTTATCCGAAAGAAACCCGCCGAGAAATCCGCCGGCGATGCCAAACAGGCAGAGCAGCAAACCCCAGTTTTTCAAAATAAATTCGGCGCCCGGCTGCTTCACCTGGTCGGCGAAAATGAAGTACCAATTCATGATACCAGTGCGCAGCACCCCGGAGGTCAGGCCGATCATGGCGATGAGCAGCATCAGCCGGCTGGCAAAGACCTTTCGGAGCAGATCCATGGTGGTGAGTTGTATGTGCATCTGTCCCGAAGAAGCGTCATGCGGATCGAAGGGGGGGAAACTGGCTTGCTCGGGCGTGTCCTTGATCAGCCACCAGTCCAGCAAGGCCCAAACGATTAAGATAGCTGCGGGTATGAAAAAGACGGCCCAGGTCGCATCGACGACCTTCGTGTCCACGGCAAACACCTGCTGAATGAGCTGATGGAACCAGGTCAATTTGCCGGCCGGATTGGCCTTGGCCATTCCCACGATGGCTTGTCCCCAGTCGAAGGCGAAGTACGTGCCAAAGGAAATGAGGGTGCCGAAAATCGCTCCAAAAACGCCTCGTTCGCGGACATGGAACCAGTAGGCTTTAACTTTGATGATCGAGACGGCGCCGTAACTCTGAAAATACATATTCAGCGCGTAAATGACGGAAAACGCCGGCGCGAGTTTTATTTTCCATCGACCCGTCAGCACGAGGTAAGTCAGGACGCCCAACAGGATGTTGGCCAGAGCGGCGCCTAACGCCGCGATGATAATGCCCCTCTTGCCGCCGATTTTATCGACCAGCGGACCATTAACCAGGAAAGAAACTCCGTAAGCAACCGTGCCGGCACCGAAAATCCATCCAAATTCCTCGTTGGACATCAACGTGCCCAAGGCATTCTTTGAGACGGTCAAATTGTAGCGACCCATGTAGAGAAACGAGTAGGTCATGCCCAGCGGGAACCAGTTGATCAACCGCCGGACCATGAACCAGGAGCCATGCTTGAGGGGATTGTTGCCGAAATAAACGGTGATAATTGCCAGGAGGCAAAGGCCGACCAAGGTGAAAGACATCGGATTCCTTCTATTGGGTTAACAAAGGGCGAAAAGGGCCATTTAGGGCACTGCCTGGGCTACGCCGGGTCAATAAATGCGGAATCATGCGGATCTGCGTGCTTTAGCAAAGCAGAATGGGGATCAGGGGTCAAAACAATCCTCCGGAATTGTCCTGATGTCACACACCGTCACGAAAATGGACAATGCCGAAAGAAACCCGGGACTCCGAAATTCAAAGGCCAAACCGAGGGGATAGACATAACAGAACACGGATGCAGAAAGGGAGTGCTGAAGAGGAGGAGTGGAGTATTGAAATGATGGCTTGTATTGGAGGAAAAGTTGACGGCTAAAGTTCTATGGCTGGAACACTCGATCGCTCTTTCACAGGTTTGACGGCGAGCTGAAGAACGCTCCCTGGCGCGGGTGAGTGGTCACAATCCCTTGGCACCGCGAATGCTTAGGAGCACTCATGACTGATGTCGCCCTGAGTATTATGGCGCTAATCGCCGGTGGAGTAACGCTCGAGTTGTTCGCCGCCGGTTCCGCCTGGGCGCCAATGGGCTATCACGATCAAAGGGGTTTCCACCTGGTTACCGACGCGGCCGAGGCCGATGAAGACTTCCAGGTCGGCAACGCCAGTTGACCTGGAAGCCTGCTGACGGCTGAAGAATTTGTCTTCCGACAGAGAAGACAAAATGGTCCGGCCCCCGATATCGAATCGCGGTGCCGGAAAACCATTAAAATAAAGGTCCCCCGCCGGGGATGGTTGTCGCTGCGAAATCCGCGTGTTGCAACGATCGCCCAAACCCTGGCGGGGGCCTGATTTTTAATGGTGAGCGTAATTGCAAATTTGCGGGAGCACGGTTAGGAGGTCTTTCGGTACCAATTGAAATATTGGCAACCGCCACCTCCGACCTTATGATTCCCGGCAGTGGAAACAATTTTGGCCCACGCCCTCGGGCAGGACACAACGCAACCGGCGCTGGCGGAAAAACGCAATTTATTGGAGCGCCTGATGGGCCGCCTGGCTCACGAAATCCGCAACCCGCTTAGCTCGCTTGACATCCACGTGCAACTGCTGGAGGAGGACCTCAACACACTGGCTCCGGCCACCCGAGAGCAGTTGACCCCGCGCCTGGAAGTCATTCACGGCGAATTGCACCGGCTCAAAACCATAGTCGAAAATTTTCTTCGGCTGACCCGCCCTTCAGCGTTGGACCTCGAGGCGGTTGAGCTCAGCAAGATTGTCCATCACGTCTGCGAGTTGCTTCGGCCGGAAGCGGCCTCGCGTGAGATTCAAATCCTAACCCACCTGCAAGGGGGCCTGCCGCAGTTTGCCGCCGATCCGGTGCGCCTGACCCAAGCGCTTCTCAACCTGCTGATCAACGCCTTGCAGGCGGTTGAACGCAACGGGCGCATCCAGGTGAGCGCATGCCTCTCGGAAGGGAGCATTTCACTGGAGGTGCGCGACGATGGACCCGGGATTCCCCCGGAGAAACTCGCTTCCATCTTCGAGCCTTATTTCACGACCAAACCCGAAGGTAATGGCATGGGTCTGTGGATTGCCCAACAAATTGTAACCGCACACGGCGGCAGCCTGCGCGCCCAAAATGCCGGCGGCCGGGGGGCAGTCTTTACGATGCTCCTGCCACTCAAGGGGCGTGGTTGAATGGTCAATTGGGTTAAATGGTTACAAGGTTACAAGGTTACAGGGTTAAATGGGTAAATGGGTTTAAATAGGTTGAATGGGGGCGGGGTTGCGAGCAGGACCCGCTGAAACCGGGCACCCATTAGTGCTTACCGAAGACGAGTCACGAACGTGGACAAATCAAAAGTCAAAATCCTGGTGGTGGATGACGAGCAGGGGCTATGCGCCGGCATCCAGGAAGCACTCCGCCGCGAGGGTTATCTGGTCGATGCGGTCAGTGATGCACCTGCGGCGCTCAAATTTGCCCGGGAACGACTGTATAACCTGGTCATTTCCGATATCAAAATGCCCGGCATGGGAGGGCTGGAATTGCTCGAGCAGGTGCGCGCGTTTCATCGCGACACGCTTTTCATTCTGATGACGGCCTATGGCACGGTCGAAAATGCCGTTCAGGCAATGAAGCAGGGCGCCTACGATTATTTGGCCAAACCACTCGATATGAAGCGGCTCCGGGTCCTGGTGGAGAAAGCCCTGGAATTCCAAGCGCTGGTTGCCGAAAACAACGAATTGCGGCTGCGACTGCAGACTCGAACGGAGCCGAGCCTGCTAGTCGGCAACAGCGAAGCCATGCGAGCCGTCGGCCGCCTGGTTGAGGAGGTTGCGAACAGCGACGTCACCGTGCTTCTGGAAGGCGAAAGCGGCACCGGCAAGGAAATTGTCGCGCGCTCGATTCATCAGCAAAGCCCCCGCCGCGACCGGCCTTTCATTTCGGTCAATTGTGCCGCGCTGGCTGAGCAACTGCTCGAAGCCGAGTTGTTCGGCCACGTCAAAGGCGCCTTCACTGGTGCGGTTGCCAATAAACCGGGCCGTTTCCAGCTTGCCGATGGCGGCACTTTGTTTTTGGATGAAATCGGCGATCTCTCACCGAAAGGCCAGGGCGACCTGTTGCGCGTGCTGGAGGATGGCGCTTTTCGGATGGTGGGCGGCGCCGAATTGATGCGGGTCAACGTCCGGGTCATCGCGGCGACCAATAAGAAGCTGCAGGAGGCGGTCAAGGAAGGGAAATTCCGCGAGGATCTTTTCTATCGTCTGCAAATTGTCCCGATTGTCATGCCACCGTTGCGCGAGCGGGGCGAAGACATCCCGCTTTTGATCGAACGTTTCTTCGAGCATTTTACTGCCAAGCACAAACGCCGGCGGAAGCGCATGTCGGCCGAAGCGTTGCAATTGTGCCAGCGTTTTCCCTGGCCCGGCAATGTCCGACAATTGCGCAACGTCGTTGAGCGTTTGGTCATCACGTGCCGCGAGCCGGTGGTCGATGTGCTGCATCTGCCGGATTTTCTGCGCGATTACGACCGCCGCACGACGACTTTCAACGTCCGGCCCGGCACCCCCCTGGCAGAAGTCGAAAAAATGCTGATCCGCCAAACCCTGACCCACGTCACTAGCAACCGCGAGGAAGCCGCCAAAACCCTCGGCATTAGCCGTCGCGCGTTACAATACAAACTAAAGGAGTACGGATTGCTCGAGGGGAATGAGGGATGAGCGTGAACGCGTGAAACGTGAAACGTGAAACGTGAAACGTGAAACGTGAAACGTAAAACGTGAAACGTGAAACGTAAGGCGTGAAAGAGTAAGGTCTGCTTCCTGCTGGCGCTTTCGTGGAGGTGCACAAGACAGTCATGCCGTATCAGCCGCCCCCCCAGCGCCAGCACTGAAGCCGCACGTCAGTCGCTGCGATTGCCAGAGCACCGACAAAACCGTGGGCCGGCCTCAAGTCGTACAAGGCCCAGGATTTCTTTTCCGTCACGGGTACGGGCAGGTTGAGAAAGCGGGCCGGTTCACCCGGAAGAAAGGACACCTCCACAAGATGGAGTGAGCCGCCGATGCCCTCACCCGTCGCTTTGAGCCAGGATTCCTTGCGCGTCCAGAGATTGAAAAACGCGGCGGGCTTCCGGTCCGGCGAAACTTTTCGAAAGGCGGCGCTCTCGCGCGGGGAAAAAAAGCGCGCCACAAGTTCCTCGGGGTCCCGCAGGGTTCGGACGCGCTCGACATCGACGCCGACGCTGTTCGCGTGTGTTACCGCAAGCAAAACCAGATCCTCCGAATGAGCCAGGTTGAAGTGGAGCCCGTTCCGGGCGTGGACTCCTGCCAACGCGGGCTTGCCTTGAGCGCCATAGGAGAATTCCAAGGTTCCTGGCTCAGTTCGAAGGTAGTGGCCCAGGACGGCGCGCAAAAAACCGCGTCCGGCAATAAAGCGGTCCCGATGCCGCGGGAAATGGAAGCGGGAGGCGCGCCCGGCCTCGAGCGAAGAAAGGTTTACCGCAAATCTGTTTAACTGAGCATCGTTGACATCCAGCGACGCAGCCCAGACATGCAGTTCGTTCTCCCGCAAGGACCAGTGCTTCGGGGGAGGCGGCCAGCCGGGCGTTATCTCCAATTCGTCCTGAGGGCTCGTCACCAGATGTTCCTCCGGGTTAGGATCCCGAGTCTCGAGGGAGTGGCAGGAAGAGGGCGGTAAAGGCGGCCGGGAGGAACAGGAACCCCGCATAGAATAACGCAGCGCGATGGTCACCCACCTTGGAGAACAGCCCGAAGAAGACGGTGCCGAACGCGGCGGTGATGCGCCCGATATTATAACAGAAACCCGCGCCCGTGGTGCGGAGCAAAGTTGGGAAGAGCGGCGGCAGATACATGGTGAAGAGCGCGAAGGCGCCCTGGCAAAAGCCGATCAGCGGAAACCAAGCGAGCAGAGCCTGATGATTCCGTGCCAAATAATAGGCGCCGAACATGGCGCAAAAATAAAGCAGGAAAATGGACGCAATCGTCACCCGATACCCGATGGACCGCGACACCCAGCCGGCGAAGAAATTGCCCAGAATGGAAGAGCCTATGACCAGAAACATCCCGGCATCCACCAACCGATTCTTTTGCGCGTCGCTCCAATTTAAAACCTCGGGCAAGTTGCGCAGGTGTTGGGGATACCAGAACATAAAGGCCCAATGCGCGGTTAATGAGATGGCACAGACCAACACCACCGAGAGAGTGATCCGCCGCACCTCAGGGCCGAACAGTTCGCGCACACCGGGCTCATGGTTGTGAGCTTGGGCCTTTGCCAAGCACCACTCTTCCGGCTCGGGCACGGCGCGGCGAATCCAGAGCACCAGCAAGGCGGGCAAAATGCCCACCAGGAAAAGGTACTGGGGTGGCGCCTTGGCAAGGATATGGTTGGCCAGAACGGCGACCAGGATGCCGACGTTCACCCCGCTCTGCAGGACGGCCGCTATCCAGGGCCGCCACTGCCGAGGCCAGGTCTCCGACAGGAGCGACGCCCCGATCGCCCATTCGCCTCCAATGCCCAGGGCGGCCAGGAACCGGAATATCAGCAAATGCCACCAGGCGTGCGCAAAAAATGATAAACCGGTGAAGGCCGCGTACGTGAGGACCGTAAGGCTCAGGGCCCGCGCGCGGCCGAGCCGATCCCCGATACGCCCAAAGAACCCTCCGCCCAAGGCCCAGCCCAGCAGAAATCCACCCTGAATAATCGAACTGTATCGCCCGACACTAGGGTCTTTTGTGTTCAACCCGCCGAGCAACTGCGCGACAAATGGGGTGGCCACCAGGGTATAGAGGTGCATGTCCAGCCCGTCGAACGTCCAGCCGAGCCAGGCAGCAAGTCCCGACCGCCATTGGAGGGAGGAGATTTGGCGCAGGTGAGTTGCTTCCGCACCCGACACGGGCAGCTTGGCATTGGCGGTTTCCATGCTACTGCCAGCTTGGTGGAACATTGCCTCCCGAGGCGAGGCAAAAGTGGTTCCAAGCGAATCTTGTCTTCCGAGGGGGCCCGGCGGGCTTAAAGGGCGTGACTGGCTTGAGCTTCGTGGTTATCAGAGCTACAAGATTGTGCGGGCGCGGCCGAGCGCGCGCGGCGGTTCTTTGCCGAGAAGGCTGGTTCGGGAGGGACGGTACCCGACTCGGTATTCGGCGGAGAGTGTGGCGCGAGCGCTTTGGCTGGAAGCCTGATCGGCAAGGCGCAGGTCACCAAGGTGCCGTTCTTATTCAAGGGCTTGATTCCCAGCGTTGCGCCAATGGTGTTAGCCCGGTAATTCATGATGCGGAGCCCCATGCGATTTTTGGCAGCGGGTTGAGCGAAAGGCAGCCCATCATTTTTGATAGTCATAATGAGACAATCGTCGTGCTGATTGAGTCCAATCGCCACGGAGGCTGCTTTGCCATGTTTGATGGCGTTGCTGACGGCCTCCTGGGCGATCTTATAGAGCTGGACGATCGTGTGCGGCTGCAACTCAGGCGAAATTCCTTTCATACTAAACCCGCAAGAGATTTCGAACATTCTCTTCACATTAGCCGCCAGCCCCTTGAGCACGCCAGGCAGGTCGTCTCCCTTCATATCGAGGGAACTGAACTGGTGAGCGAGGTTGTGCGTGTGGCAAATGATTTCTTCCATCAAACCGTGAATCCTCTGCGCATCCGCGAGGCAGGGGTGCTGTTCGGCGGCGAGCCGTTGTTCAAGCGCTTTGATCATCATGGAACCGCCGCTGAGCTTCTGGCCCAGATCATCATGCAAATCGAACCCAATCTGCCGCCGCTCATTCTCGGCGATTTCGAGCAACTCGTTCTCCAGCCGCTTGCGTTCCTCGATGACATTTTCCAGTTTCAGATTGGCGGCGCGGAGGTCGGCCGTTCGCTTTTCCACCCGCAGTTCCAACTCTTCGCGGGCGCACAGCAGTTCCGCTTCGGATTTCTCGCGGGCGCGGCGCACAGCAGCTTCACGCAATTCGCGCTCGACCGCCGGCACCAGCCGCGCCAGGTGGTCCTTCATGATATAGTCATGCGCCCCCGCCTTCATCGCTGCCACCGCCGTCTCCTCCTCGATATAACCCGACACAATAATGAACGGCACATCCATTTCGTGCTTTTTCAACAATTCCAGCGCCGCGGGCGCACTAAATTGCGGCATCGCATGATCGCATAGAATCAAGTCCCAGGATTGCTTGTTTAAAGCCGTTTCCATGGCGACAGCGGTATCGACCCGTTCGTACGTGGGCGCGAAGCCACCGCGTTCCAAGGCCCGGGCCAGCAGGATGGCGTCGGCCTGGGAGTCCTCCACCAGCAACACGCGTAGAGGGCGGCGTGGTCCGCTGGACGCTTTCTGGGTGGCATTCATCGGGTTATAGTTTCAACGCTGAAATCCATCCCGCATTGTTCTTTCTTTATTGAATACTCTTCTAAACCAATCGCCCCAGATGATTTGGCCTGCAAGTCTTTACTTTGAGCAAGTGCCCACAAAAAGTTATGGGGTCAAACCCCCAAGTTATGGGGTCAAACCCCCATGGGCCCGGAAAGGCAGGACCGAAAGAGACACCAAAACCAAGATGGGCAGAAGGAGACGACGCAAACTCGCGTGCCGGAGCAAGCCACCGCCCCTGGATAGGTGGGGGAGCTTACTGCGCTTTCAGGATTTCCATACACCGCTTCCAAGCGGCATCTCTGGCTCTCTTATCGGGCTCTTTGGCATCGGGCGCTTCACCCGCCCGCATGAAACCATGCCCGGCGCCATCGTAGATGGCAGGCTGGTAGGTCTTCCCGGCTTTCTTCATCAACTCTTGAGTCTGCGGAACCGTGGCGGTGACGCGCGCGTCATTGCCGCCATAAAAACCGTAAACGGAGCATTGGATACGAGCCAGGTCCTTCTCTGCATTAGGTCCCGTGCCGTAGAACACCAACGCTGCGGTGAGATCCCTACGATTCGTGGCGAAGCGGAAACTCTGCCCCCCGCCCCAACAAAAGCCGGCCACGGTCACTTTTCCGCTACACGCAGGCAGTTTCGCCACGTAGTCAGCCACCGCATTCAGGTCTGCGGTGATTTGCTCAGGTGGAAGGGAAGAGATTGCTTTACGCACGGCATCGCCACCGCCAAGCTCGGCGGTGCCGCCGCCGCCTGGAGCAGTGCCGGAAAGCAAGTCCGGCGCGATCGCGACGTAACCCGCCTCCGCGAGTTGGTCCGCCAGGCTGCGGACCCAGTCCGTGAGCCCAAAGATCTCGTGGATCAGCAAGACGGCGGGGGCTTTCTCCTTCACCTCGGGATACGCGACGAAACAGTTAACCTCGCGGGCGCCATTCTTGACCTTGACCCATTCGAGGTGGCGTGGGGATTTTTCGAGACGAGCCTTCGCCCAATCCTGGGCGGAAGCGGATAGGCCAGTCAGTAAGATGGCGACGAACAGCGCGAAGAAGTTCTTCATTTTTTCATCCTGGGTTTTGCCCAATCTAGCGCAAATCCGGATTTTGGAAAGGGCCAAACGAAGACCGCGAGGAAGGGATTGATGGATGAGTGGATTATTGGATTAATGGTACCTAACGCGAGTAGTCCATAATAATCCACCAAATCCATTAATCCGCTGCTATACTCGATTACTCCGTTGTCCGAGAAGGGCGGGGGCGGTTGAGTCGGCACGCCGAGCCGTGAACTCCAACTCAAACCGCCCCGCCCGAATCGAACAGCGCGAGTCGTTCCCCGTCAGGAACCGCGCTGGGCCTCGTCCGCCTCCTCAGCCAGCTCGAAAAGGGTGCTGAAGAACTCTTGGTCTTGTCCTGCGAAAAGCCCTGAGTTGGTCAAACCTGTGGCAGCGGCTGTTGCCCCGGCGTTGGCCGTGAGGGTCGGACGGATGACCGAGCAGAGCGGCAGGTCCGTGCTGATGAACTTGCAGGGCGCAGGCATGACCTGGTTGGTGAAGTTCGGTTGCGAGGGATCGGTACCGTCCCCCGGGAAAAACGTCATACCACTGGCGTTGTTAGGCGCCACTGGGAGTTGCGGGAACCGTCCTGGCACCGCGGGGGCGTTGCCGGCTTTGTCCTGCCAGAGCTCGAAGTGCATAACTTCTGTGCCGCCGATGGCCGCGACGATTCTGATCACTTCGGGACTCGTAGCTTTGGGAAGGAATGAGTCGTAAAGGCTCGAGCCGCCCTGCTCGATCGTGGCGAAATGGAAACCGGCCGCATTCGCGATGACCTGGATGTCGTCTCCGCCGATGGGAAGATCACCATTCGGTATGGTCGGCACGTTCACCAAATCGACAATCTGCGGAAAGGTGTCACCAAAATCGGGGTTGCCGGGGAAACGGTAACGATTGAACCAACTCGTATCTACTGTCAGATTCATCAGATTAGTCAACCGGTTAGCGCCTTTGTTTGAGCCGGTTGCCTGGCTGCTTGGCAGTCTGCGGAACATTTCCAGGCTTACGGGCTGATGCCCCTTTGACATCAGGTAAGCGTTGATGAAACCGGCGTGGCTCCGTTCGTCCCGGGTGTTTTGGTTTACATAGGTGGGCATATCACCGTCGAGCGCCTGGAGGGCCTGCAGAAAAGGCAGGTTGCCCAACGCGATTTCGGTGTATTGCTGCCAAAGGTCTGTTTCAATAATCTCCGCCGCCGCTAAAAAGCGCAGAATGGCAACATCTCCTCGAGTCAGGCGACCATTGCCGTCGGCCCTGGTTTGCGCGGAGGTGGCGAGCCAACCCGCCGCCGGCACGAGTGCTGTCCCTCCAATGCCCAGCCGCTTAAGGAACGACCGCCGGCCTAACCGGGAGCGGCCAGAGGGTCGGGCAGCCAACTCCGTCGAGTTCTCGCTCGCTACTGAAATGTCCTGTCTAACTGTCTTCAACATACAAACCTTTCGTGTCGCCCCGGGTTTACTCGTGTTCAGCAATGGCGGTTGCATTCGTAGGAGGGTTGAAGGGGAATTTGGTTCCCGAAAAACACTTTCGGTTGGCTTTTTCAGAAGGAATGGGAATAGACTGAGGTATGGCAGAAAAGAGCTTGAATGACCTGCCGCGCGATTTGCGCGTGATCTTTACCAAAGGCAACGACGCCTTGCAGCGGGATAACTTCGATTACGCAATCGACCTGTTCAACCAGGTGCTGGCCCGGGAGCCGGGCCTGCACGAGTGCCGCAAAGCCCTTCGCACCGCCCAACAACGCAAAGCGGGCGGCGGCAGCAGCATTTTCAAAAAAGTCTGGAGCAGCGCCAGTTCTCAGCCCATGGTAGCCAAGGGGCAGATAGCCCTGGCCAAAGATCCCGCCGAAGCTCTCCAGATTGCCGAGCACATCCTCAACGGTGATCCCAACAACTCCCAGGCCCATCGCCTCGTGGTCAAGGCGGCTACCGCGCTGGAAATGCCCCATACCGCCGTTCTGTCGCTGGAGATTCTCGTTCGCAATTCGCCCAAGGACGTCGAGACCGCCATCCAGCTCGCCAATGCCCTGGCCGCAATCGGCGAACCCAAACGCGGCGAACGACTCCTGGCCGAACTCTATCGCGCCAACCCGACTGACAACGAACTCGCCCAGGCGCTTAAAAACCTTTCAGCGCGCCAAACCATGGACGAAGGCGGCTACGATGCCCTGGCCGACGGCTCCGGTTCCTATCGCGACATTTTGAAGGATAAAGAGGAAGCCGTTTCGCTCGAACAACAAAATCGCCAGGTCAAAAGCGAAGACATCACCGAGAAGTTAATTAACGAATACGAGACCCGGCTCAAGACAGAGGCCACCAATCTCAAACTCGTTCGCCAACTCGCTGAGCTTTACACCCAAAAGAAACAATTCGACCGCGCCCTCGGCTATTACGAACGCATTAAGGCCTCCGATGTGGGCAACGATCCCTCACTGGACAGCGGCATTGCCACAACCCGGGTGCGCAAATACGAACACGAGATCGCCCAACTCGATCCCAACGGAGCCGAGTACGCCGACAAAGCCGCCGCGCTCCAGGCTGAGAAAGAGGCCTACCAACTGGCTGAGTGTCAAAAGCGGGTTGAGCGATTCCCTAACGACCTGCAAATCCGATTCGAGATGGGCCAGCTTTATTTTCAGAACGGCAAGACGACCGAAGCCATCGCCGAATTCCAAAAGGCCCAGAACAATCCCCATCGCCGCATCGCCTCGATGAATTACCTGGCGCAGTGCTTCGCCAAGAAGAAGATGTATGACCTGGCGGCACGCCGGCTCCAGGATGCAATCAAAGAAAAACCGATTCTGGATGACGAGAAGAAGGACCTGATTTACAACCTCGGTTCGGTCCTCGAGAGCATGGCCAAGAAAGAAGAAGCCATCGAGCAGTTCAAGCTGATCTACGAAGTCGATAGCGCGTTCAAGGATGTCGCGGCCAAGGTCGAAGGATACTATGGCGGACAGGCATAACAGCGATGCCGGCCCAAGACGGGATTGAGACTTTCAGCGATCTCTCTTCAGCAGGAATTCGGCCAGCGCTTCCAGTGCGACGGCCTGACCGCGGAATGTTTTCAGGGCCGCGAACGCACGGCTCGTCAGCTCTTCAGCAATCCTGCGTGATTTCTCCACCCCGACGATCGCGGGATACGTCGCTTTCTGAGCTTTGGTGTCTTTGCCCGCTGTCTTGCCCAACTTCTCGCTGGTCTGCGTCACGTCCAGAATGTCATCAATTACCTGGAACGCCAAGCCGACGTTATAGCCGAAATCGGTGAGCGCTTTGAGGTGCGCCGGCGAGCAGTTGGCGCTCATGCCGCCAAGACGTACCGAGCAGCAGAGCAAGGCGGAAGTCTTGCGTTCGTGAATGTAACGGAGTTGCGACGCCGTGATCTTCTTCCCCTCCGCTTCCAGGTCCGCCACCTGCCCCGCGATCAACTGCAGCGACCCCGCGGCAGATGCCAACTCGAGAAATATCCGCTGGTGGGGATAACGCGACGAGCCTTTGCATTTACCCGCCACTTCGAAGGCCTGCGTCAGCAGCGCGTCGCCGGCGAGTACCGCGACGCCTTCGCCGAAAACCTTGTGACTGGTCAGCTTGCCCCGGCGGTAATCGTCGTTATCCATCGCGGGGAGGTCATCGTGTACCAGCGAATAGGTATGAATGCATTCGACCGCGCAAGCCAGGGGCATCGCCTCCGCTTGCTTCCCGCCGCACGCGGCGGCGGAGGCCAAGCACAGCGCCGGACGCATCCGTTTTCCCCCGGCAAACAGCGAATACCGCATCGCTTTGTGAATGGTGGCTGGCCTGGCGTTGGGCGGCGGTAAAAACCGGTCCAAAGCGCGGTTGACTGCCACGGTAGTTGCGGCGAGGTATTCTGATAAATCGAACTGGCCTGCTGATGCCGTTTCCAGGTCATTGGTCCTTCGAGACATGCGCCGTTGTTTTAGGGAAAGACCCACCTCAGTGCAAGCGGATTTGCTTCCGCTATCTGGGACAAGTGAGGCCGAATTGGTCACGCCGGATCCAACCAAGGGAGCGAGAAGTGCGAATGAGAAAAAACTTCTGGCGGACACGCTCGAGGCGGGCGGGTTCGCCGGCGGCCAGCCGGGTTAGAAACTGCGCATCTTCCGTAGGTGTGAGCCGGAGAGGGGTGTCTTTCTGGAGTACGAATCCGACGCGTGAGCGGGTAGCCACGCCGAGGTGGGCTGGGACGCTGAGCAGGAAAACCGCGAACCCAAAGGCGGCGATGGCCTGATGCCAAACGGCTTTGCGCAAGCGAAAGATGCCCGGCAGCGTGCCCATTGCGACTGCTAGCCAAAAGCTCAGGCCCGAGATCCACGCCCACCAGTTGACGGGCAGCCAAGTGGAGACGACTTCGTACCACGCCAGTTCGGGCGCTTCGAGCTGGGCGGTCTTGCGGGCAAAGCGGAGGTTGTTGCAGGCGGCGGCATTGAAAGGGTCGAGCCAGAGGGCCTGTTCCCAAGCAAGGATGGCAGTGCCGGAATTACCGCGTTCCCACTCGGCATTACCGAGATTTTGAAAGGTTCCTGAGGCGGGGCGCAGGATGCCGGCTTTTTGAAAAGCGTTGGCAGCGGAGGTGTAATCAGCGGCGTGGTAAGCCTCGGAGCCTTGGCGGAAGAGGACATCGGGGGAGGCTGCGGAGGAGGGGAGGACGACGAGCACGGTAAGGGCGAGGGTACAGCAAATCCGAAAGCCGAAAACCGAAAGCCGAAAGAAGGCCGAAAACCGAAAGCCGAAGCGCTTACGCCGAAAGTTATCTTGCACGCTCCCGGTTCCCGAGCGATTCGGATTTCGGATTTCAGACCGGTTCATAGTAGCTGCTCGTCAAGTTGTCTGAGCAGGCGATCGAGGTCGGGTTTGAGGTCCAGCAGGCCGGAGGTATCGGGAGGTGTGGTGCCGAAACGAGCGGCATCCGTCAGGGCGAAGAAGCGGCGCACGAGTTCGCCGGCGCGCGTGGAGCGGTCTGTTTCAGACAAGACCCCCAGCACGTCGTTGCCGACCAGGGCACGAGGTTCGGCCGGATAATGGGGGGAGCAGGCGAGGCGCATCGCATTGACGGCCGCAGCGGCGAAGCGGGAAGCGTCCCCGGCACGCGCGGCGCGGTGCAGCACATGGCATTCGCGGCGGAGAGCGCGGCGGGCGCGGCGACGGAGGACCAGGTCGGGATGCAGTTCGAGGAAACGGCGGCGGCGATCCCAGTTCCACAGACCGAAGATGGCACCGGCAGGAACCAATTGCACGAGGGGGAACCAGGGCTCCTGTTGCACGGGCACCAGGCTTCTGGCGGCGAGACCCGGGGAAGTTGCCAGGCCACTCAGCACGGGTTCTTTCTCGGATTCGGGCTCGGCCGCACCTGCTTGAGACAGGGCCTTCAGATCGGCAGGCGCGGCGCCAGGCTTTACCTGGATTGGGACGGCGGGGATGGTCACGTCTATATAGGAACCATGGTCGGGATCGAAACAGCTAAATGGGATAGCCGGCGTGGCGCGCGTCTTTTCAGTCAAAGGAATTAAAGTGTAGATGAAGGTGGTGAAGCCTTGGGCCTGGATAATCTGGGGAGGCAAGGTATCCGCTGTGGAAACAAAGATCTGCCAATCGCGGACGTGAGGTGGCGGCGGCGGGACGACGCGCGCGAGATTGCAGTTACTGTCGCCATGGACTTTGACCTTGAGTTTAACCGGTTCGCCGACGCGGACCAGGTTACTGTCAAGTTCAGGCCGATCGAGCGCGAGCGTACCAACGGCGCCGGTGAAACCTGGAAGTTCGCCTTCCCGCGGCAAAGGGCGGACCCGGAGTTCAACGGGGTCAGAGTCGAGCAGGAGGCCCAACGCGGGAATGCTCATCGGGCCCCTAAAGGTAATGGGGCCGGGGCCAAGGTTACGAAATCCGGCAGTAAAAGCCTGGGCGAAAGCGGAGAGGTTGCCAACCGCGAGCGGTGTGAGGCTAGTCTCGTAACGGTTATAAACCCCGTTGCTGTCGGAGACGGGCGGCAGGGCGTGGAAAGCGGTTTGGTCCACGAACAAGCCTTCGCCCGTGATTTGGGCCGGGGACATCAAGCCCGGGACGAAGCCACTGGGCGTTCCTGGCAGAAGGACGCGAACCTTGATCGCCTGGCCGACGAAAAGGTTGGTGGTCGGCACCTCGAGAATGAGTCGCTGTGCCGGCGGGAGGGAGGCCGGCGGGGAGGCGACGACCTCGAGTTGGGCAGCCGGCACCGTGACGGGTTTCCCGTAGACGGTGACGGTGAATTCGGGAATGGTGAACTGGCCCTGCTGGGAAGCGCGGACGTGATAATTGAAAGCAGCGTGCGGCTCGAGTTTCGCGCCGCCCGGGGCCAGCATCTGGCCATGGGCACCGGGACGCGCTTCCAAGGGAGGCGGGAACGCAAGCTTAGCGGGCCATTCGACCGATTCTTCCAACGCGTTGAAAATCACCCGATAGGTGGAAAACTCGCCGGGACGCACGACCGGTGGATCGAGAGAGACCAAAGGGACTACCGGCGATTCGACGTCGATCGGAGGCTGAGAGAGCATGAGTTGCATCAGCGGGTCCACGGGCGTTGGGGAGGCGGGCTGCGCGGCGGCGGTCGAGGAAAGCAGGGCCGCAAGGACTACCGCCGCCGCGAAATCCGAAATCCGAAATCCGAAATCCAAAAGAAGGCCGAAGGTCGAAGGCCGAACTTCCCGCAGGTCGGGAACTGGCAAGAGTATCTGCGACGTGGGCATTTCGGTGTGTCGGGTTTCTTTCGGCCTTCTTGCTTTCGGGATTCGGGTTGGCTACCAGGTCGGCCGGTTGCGGTCTTTGGGTTCAGCAGTATCCTTTTGACCCATGGGGAGGCGGCGCTCGCTGTCGAGTTTGAACGCATCCAGCAGCCAGCCCGCCTGTTCCGGGGAAAGCAACATTTGCTGTCCTTCTTTGCTGGGTCCTTCCTGTTGGCCCGGCTGTGGCCCGAAAGGTTTGTCCTCGTCTTCTTCGTCATCGCCGGCGCCGCCCGGAGGCATATCCTGGGCGGGGATATTGCCTTTCAGCTTCTTGAGCTTCTCGCCCAGCTCACGGTTTTTTTCGCCCATGGCCTGGGCCATTTGTTGCATCTCGCGCAGGCTGTCCACGAGTCTGGCAATCCACTGGTCCACCGTTTCGGCATTGTGCTGCGCGTCGATGTCATTCGGGTTGACCTCGACGGTGCTCTTGAAATCGCCTGAAGCGCGCTGCCATTTGCCCAGCGCCGCGCCGTGGGTTTCCATCGCATGTTTGACCTGCTTGAGGGCGTCCTTCAACTCTTTGCGCGCGCCGCGCCCGTGCATATAGGAAGCAACCATTTTTTCCAGATCGGTGCCGGCCAGAGCCTGGTCCGCCTCCTGGATAGCGGCTGTTGCAGCCCGGGTTGCGGCGCGGCCTTTGTCGGAGGTTGGCCCCGCCTTTGGACCCTTCTTCAACTCGTCAGTGCCCTGGTGAAAGCGGACGTGCCCAAGATTGTAGAGCGCCGGGGGTTGAAGGCCGTCGTTCTGGCTGGCCAAGGCGCTTTCCAGGAAAGCCTCGGCTTCGCGGAGTTTGCCCTCATGCAGTTTCTGCGTACCGGCGTTGAAAAACTCGCGCGGAGTCGAAGGCGGCGGCAGGGAGGGAGCGGCGGCTTGCGGAGTGTTGGCGAAAGCGGGCAGGAGTGGCAGCAGGAGCAGCAAAAACCGAAATCCGAAAACCGAAATCCGAAGCTTTCGGGCGATGTCTTTTGCGCTGGTCATACTCTGCACAGGATCGATCACGAAGGGTTAAGAGTCAATATGACGTCAAACGTCGCCGGGTCCCAATCAACGATTCCATTACCAGCAAGCCGAGCATCACCGCCACCGGCAGGTGGAAACGGTCCACACCCAATTTGTGCGCCGGCGCGGAACTTGAGTTGGAGTTCAAGTCTTCCAAGGCCAGGCGGACTTTGGCCAGGCCTTCGCCGAGTGGGCCGAGCGGATAATAGGCACCATGGGTGGCCTGCGCGATGGCGCTCAGAGCAGCTTCGTCCAGATGGCTGCGCACGACCTCGCCTTTAGTGTCGCGCACCAGCTCCGTCTTGCCCTGCTCGTTGAGCATTTGGATTTCCGCCCCGACGGGAGTGCCGACGCCAATGGTAAAGACCACTACGCCCTCTTTGGCGAGCGTTTCAGCAGTGCGGACGCCACTTTTTTCGAGGTCTTCGCCGTCCGTCAACAGCACAAGGATTTTTTGGCGTTCACCTTTGTCCATTGCCCGAAAGCCCTCATCAAGCGCGCGGCCGACATCGGTGCCGAGGACCGGGATGGTTTTATCATCAACAATGGCCAGTGAGTCCTGGAAGGCGCCGTAGTCAAACGTAAGGGGGCATTGAAGGAAGGCCTGACCGGCAAAGGCGACCAGGCCAACGCGGCCATGAGCGTAGCGCTGAACGTAATCGAGGACAGCGAGCTTGGCGCGTTGCAAACGGCTGGGGCTCACGTCCGCCGCCAACATGCTGCGGGAACAGTCCAGGAGAAAGATGGTGTCCTGGCCCAACAAGTGGCTGGCTTCGGCTTGTTCACCCCATTGAGGCCGGGCCAGGGCCAAGCCGACGGCGGCGAGAGCCAGAACGAGCAAACCGTTCTTCAGCGCACGGCGAAGCGGGCTGTGAGAGCGGATAAGATCGGTGATGAAGTCGGGCGCAGCGATGCGGGCGAGTTGCTGGTTGCGGGCCCAGGCCGAATACCGCTGGAGGACCACCAGCAGCACCGGTCCGAAAAAAGCCAGCCAAAGCCAACGCGGTTCGGCGAAGTGAGGATGGGAGAGATCGATGTTCACGGAACCCTCCTTAACCTTGTATTAGCCAGAGCCATTTCCAATACGAAGAGGCCGAACGCGGCCAGCAGCGGCCATTGAAACAGGGGACGGTAGGTGGTAAAGCGGCGGAGCTTGACCTGGGTTTTTTCGAGGTGGTCGATTTCGTCATAAATGCGCTGCAGTTCGTGGCGATTGGTGGCGCGGTAAAATTTAGCGCGGGAAAGGGCGGACATTTTGTCGAGCACATCGTAATTGGCCGGCTGGAGAATCATACCCGGCTGGAGGTTGCCTTGAGCATCCAGCACCAGTTGGCCGGTGCCTGGTTCGAAACGATATAACATACACGGCTTTTCGATGCCGATTCCGATGGTATAAACTTTCACGCCCAGTGCCGCCGCCAGTTGCGCGGCGGGAATCGGATCGATCTCGCCTCGGTTATTGTCACCGTCGGTCAGCAGGATGATGATGCGGCTTTTGCTGTCCTTGAGGCCCTTAAGGCGCTTGGCGCCGGAAGCGGTGGCGTCGCCAATGGCGGTGCCTAGATCGCGGATAAGGCCGACGTGCAAGCGATGGAGATTCTCGATCAGCCAATCGTGGTTGAGCGTGAGCGGGCTGGCAAGGTACGGCACGGCGGAAAAGACGATCAAGCCGAGGCGGTCGCTGGGCCGTTTGCGGACGAAATCCTCGAGCACCTGCGAGGCAATATCGAAGCGCGAGACGCGCTCGTCCGGACCTCCCATATCAAGCGCCATCATCGACCAGGAGAGGTCCAGCACCAACATAATATCCACGCCGCTCGCCTGGGTCTCGGTATGGTCATGAGCGAAGCGAGGCCCGGCCAGCGCGACGAGGCACAGGGCCACGGTGAGGATGCGCAAAAAGAACAAGAGACGGCCAGCGGCGGAGCGGGCGGTGGCACCAGCGGCCCGGGCGATGTCGGCGCTGGGGAAGCGGAGCGCGGAGAGCTTGCCGACGCGGCCACGGAGGAAGGCATAAACCGGCAGGAGGGCCAGCAAGCCGAGAAGCCAGGGGAATTGAAATTCAAAATTGCCGGTCATTGGGCGTATGGGGCGCGTAAATCCGAAGGCCGAAGGAAATCCGAAATCCGAAGGCCGAAGCAGGATTGGATACGCCCGGTATCCGTCAGTTTCAATATTTGAGGTTTCACGATTCGGATTTGTTTCGGATTTCGGATTTCGGATTTCGGTCTTCCTGTAGTCGTGCCCGGCGGCCTTCGGCTATCTCGATCAGCTTGAAGGCCCGCGGGACTGCCTGGAGCGGCGGCGGTGGTGGAGAGGGAGCAAATTTGCGCCGATCACATTCTTGTAGGAATTCGCCCACTGACTGCGACAGTTCCGGGCCGACCTGTTCCGCAGCGGTGATGACACGGCAAAACTCAGTGGTAGTAAGTTCTTCCGGGGGGAGACTGAAAGCTGTGGTGATGTAGTGTCGGACCACCTGCGAAACCCGGCTGAGGATCGCGCCATCCTCCGGTTGCTGACGCAGCGGTTCCAATTGAAGACGGGCCTGAACCTCCGGCGGGATCGGCGCTACCGGCTTGGGCCGGAGCAGCAACCAAATCCCGGTGGAGCCTAGCGCGGCTGCCAGGACACCCCCCGCGAGGACCCACCAGCCGTGTTGTTCCCAGAACGTGGGCGGGATCTCAACGCGTGGCGGCAGCAGTTGGGGAATTTCGTCGGCGGAGATCGGGTTTGTCTCAGCGAACGACGAGGTTGACACCAGCAAACTCCAAATTCCAAACACCAAACACCAAATAAGCTCCAAATTCAAACCTCCAACCGGGCCGGTTAGGATCATCCTTCCCCGAAAGGCGCGCAGACCGAGCTTTGGGAACTTGGAGCTTTGTGTTTGGTGTTTGGAGTTTATTTGGTGTTTGGTGTTTGGAATTTGAAGTTTTTTGTTTTGGCGTTTCCTCATCTCCTTCTCCTTCCGCGGCGGGTTTCGAAGAAGCGTTGGAGGGTTTGGGCGAAGGGTTCAGCGGTGCTGAAACTGAGGGTATCGACCCCGGCCCGGCGCAGCGCACGGTCGAGTTCGGCGAGACGTTCGGCGTTGGTGCGGGCGAACTTCTCACGCACCAGTCCGCGAGTGGAATCGACTTCGAGCAGTTCGCCCGTTTCGGCGTCTTCGAGGGTAAGCAAGCCGGCCGGCGGCAGGGCGCTTTCGCGCGGGTCGTGCAGGTGAACGCAAACCAGGTCGTGGCGGGCGTTGGTGAGGCCAAGCTCCTGGAGAGTATCCCGACCGGCCTTGTGCTGGACGGCCGCCGCGCCAAAGCTATGGAGGAAGTCCGTCAGCAGGAAAACAATCGAGCGGCGGTGCAAGACGTGATTGAGGAAGGCGAGGGCGGCGGGGATGTTGGTCCCGCGATGCTTCGGCTGGCAGAAGAGCATTTCGCGAATGAGCCGGAGGATATGGCGCCGGCCCTTGCGCGGAGGCAGGAACAGCTCGATGCCATCGCTAAAGAGCAACAAAGCCACTTTGTCGCTGCTGCGGGTGGCGGAGATGGCCAGCGTGGCGGCAATTTCAGCCGCAAACTCGCGTTTGGAACGGAGCAGCGAGCCGAATGCTGATGAGGCCGAAATATCCATGGCGAGCACCATGGCTAGTTCACGCTCCTCACGGTAGCGCTTCACGAAGGGCCGCCCCATGCGGTAGGTGACGTTCCAGTCGATGTCGCGCACTTCGTCACCGGGGATGTACTCGCGCAACTCCTCGAAATCCATGCCGCGCCCTTTGAAGTGGCTCAGGTAAGCGCCGACCATCATGTCGTTAACCACGCGGTTGGTGCGCACCTCGATGCGGCGAACGGATTCGAGCAATTCAGTAATAGTCATGGCGGCAAGAGTCCAAAGTCCAAAGTCCAAAGTCCAAAGTCCAAACCGATTCTTGTGACAAGTGACAGGTAATGGGTGACGCCGCTTCCAACTCCACTATAACTTGACCGGTAGCGGCGACGTCGTAGGTCAACGGCTGCAGACTTTGGACTCTGGACTTTGGACTTTGGACTGTTCTCACGGCACCGGCACGGCGTTAAAGATCTTCTTGATGATGTCGTCCGTAGTGACGGCTTGCGCCTCGGCTTCGTAGCTGAGGATGATGCGATGGCGCAGCACGTCGGGACCGATGCTTTTGACGTCTTCGGGGGTGACATAGGAGCGGCCTTGAAGCAAGGCCCAGGCCTTGGCCGCCACTGTCAGGTAGATAGTCGCGCGCGGGGAGGCGCCGAATTGGATGAAGTTTTTCAGGTCGAGCTTGTATTGGCCGGGTTTGCGGGTGGCGAAGACCAGGTGCACGACATAATTCCGAACTTTTTCATCGACGTGAATCTGGTCCACCAGTTTGCGGGTGTGGAGGATTTCGTCGAGGCCGACGACGGGTTGGACGTGGATTTCTGGAGCGGTGAAGGCCATGCGGTCGAGGATCTTCCGCTCCTCGTCGAATGAAGGATAATCCAGCAGCACTTTGAACATGAAGCGGTCCACCTGGGCTTCAGGCAGCGGGTAGGTGCCTTCCTGGTCGATGGGGTTTTCGGTGGCCAGCACCAGAAAAGGCGAAGGCAATGGCATGGTTTCACCGCCCAGCGTGACCTGGCGCTCCTGCATCGTCTCCAGCAAGGCCGACTGGACCTTGGCCGGGGCGCGGTTGATTTCGTCGGCCAAGACAAAGTTGGCGAACACAGGGCCTTTAGTGGCGCGGTAAGTTCCGTCCTGGGGACTGTAGATGAGGGTGCCGACGATATCGGCGGGAAGCAGGTCGGGCGTAAACTGAATGCGATGAAAGGAGGCCTGAATTGCTGCAGCGAGGGTGCGGACAGAAAGGGTTTTGGCCAGACCAGGCACGCCTTCGAGCAAGACGTGGCCGTTGGCCAGCAAACCGACCAGCAGCCGGTCAACCAACTGTTGTTGGCCGACAATGACCTGGCCGATTTCTGTGCGGAGCTTGCCAATCCACGCGGCGGCTGCTTGCACCTGTTCATTTAGCGGTGTGCTCATGTGCGGGCCAATCTAGCAGGGATGAGCGGAGACACAAGTGATCTGAGGGGGAGGAGGTGAAAAGTGATGCGTGATGCGTGAAACGTGAAACGTGAAACGTGAAATGTGAAAACTTTTCCCGCACGATGCGCGCTCCTTCAATTGATGCTACTATGGATGAATTTACCGAGAGGAAAGCATTCTATGAAACGCATGAAAGCGGCACAGGTCAGCAAACCAAACGGCGACTGGGAACTCGTTGAGCGCGACATTCCGGAACCGGACCCCGGACAAGTTCGCATCAAAGTGGAGGCGTGCGGCATTTGCCACAGCGATATGCTGGTGAAGAAAGGGCTATGGCCAGGCTTGCAGTATCCGCGAATTCCGGGACACGAGATAGCCGGGCGCATCGACGCTCTTGGGGGAAAGGTGAGTCAGTGGAAGGCCGGGCAGCGCGTCGGGGTAGGCTGGCACGGGGGACATTGTTTTGTCTGCGAACCGTGCCGGCGCGGCGATTTCATCCTGTGCCGTTCAGGAAAGATCACCGGCATCAGCCATGATGGCGGTTACACCGAGTATATGATTTCGCCCGCTGAAGCAGTGGCGGCCATGCCCGAGGAGCTACCCGTCGATGAGGCCGCGCCGTTGATGTGCGCTGGCATTACAGTGTTCAACTCGCTCCGGCACTCTGGCGCTCGCGGCGGCGACCTGGTAGCGGTCCAGGGCGTTGGCGGTTTGGGACACCTGGGGATTCAATATGCGAACCGAATGGGCCTTGTGACGGTGGCGCTTGGCCGCGGGAAAGACAAGGAGCCGTTGGCGATGAAGCTCGGGGCAAAGCATTACATTGACTCGGCCACGGGAAGTCCGGCGGAAGCACTGCAAAAGCTGGGCGGCGCGCGTGTGATCCTGGCCACCGCACCGGACGCCAAATCCATCTCGGGGTTGGTGGGCGGTTTGGCGCCCAACGGAAAACTATTGGTGGTCGCGGCGCCGACGGAACCGTTGACGGTCAGTGTCTTTGAGCTGCTTGGTGATCGGCGCGGGATTCAAGGCTGGCCGAGCGGTACGGCGATGGACTCCGAGGACACGTTGAAGTTCAGTGCGTTGTCCGGCGTGAGGCCGATGATTGAGAAGTTCCCCCTGGCGAAGGTGGCGGAAGCCTACGACCGCATGGGCTCAGGAAAAGTTCGATTTCGAGCAGTGCTGACGATGTAGGCGGAGAGGTCGACGAGAGCTTGCCCGGGCGGTGGCCGAAATGCCACGATGCCCAGCAATGGACATTTTGATTTCTGAGGATTTGCAGGGGCCGGCTATCGAACGACTGGCGCAGAGGTACCAAATTGTTCGTGACGGCGGGTTGTGGAAGGAGCCGCAGCGATTGCTTTCGACCATCGGCAAAGCCCGGGCGCTCATGGTGCGAAACCAGACGCAGGTGACAGCGGAGTTGTTGCGCGCGGCGCCTGAGTTGCTGGGCGTTGGCCGATTGGGTGTGGGCTTAGACAACATTGATGTGGCAACAGCGACCAGCCTGGGCGTGGTGGTCGTGGCGCCATTCAACGCCAATGCGACCAGCGTGGCGGAGTTGACGTTGGGTCTGATTTTGGCGCTGGCTCGCAAAATCCCGCAGGCGGATCGCTCGACCAAGGAGGGAGCCTGGGACCGGAAAGGATGCACGGGCATTGAGTTGGCAGGCAAGACACTGGCGATTTGCGGGTTGGGGCGCATCGGCGGCTTGGTGGCCAGTCGAGCGCGGGCGTTTGGCATGAAGTTGGTGGCCTTCGATCTTTTTGTGAAACCCGATTCTCCCGCTTTGCGGGAAAGCGGCGCCCTCCTGCGCGGCAGTCTCGAGGAGGCGCTCTCCGGCGCGGATTTCGTGAGCGTGCACTTACCATTGACGTCCGAAACTCAGCATGTGTTTAGCAGGAAGATGTTCGCGGCGACCAAGCCCGGCGCCTATTTTGTCAACACCTCGCGCGGCGGAGTGGTGGATGAAACGGCGTTGCTCGAGGCGCTGCAAACGGGCCAGTTGGCGGGCGCCGGCCTGGATGTTCGGGAGACCGAGCCGCCCGTGAAAAAGGGCGTTTTGGAGTCGCTGCCGAATGTCCTCCTGATGCCGCACATCGGCGCCTTCACGGCGGAGGCGCAGGAACGGACGTTCGAGGCGGTGGCTGGAGATATGGACCGATTGTTGTCCGGCCAACCGGTGGTCAATTTTGTGAACATGGACAGGCCTAAGAGGTGACCGGCTTCGAGTCGTGGAGTGATGAAAACGTTTGTCATGTGTCACCCTGAAAGAATCGGACGAGGCGCTCGCTCACGATTCACCGTTCAACGAGTCTTCGTGAGGGCGCCGGGCTTACTCCAGCGCAGGCTTGCCGACTTTAACTGGCTCGAGCTGCCCCCGATGCGCACGATAAACTCACCCGGCTCCCAATCATAGACCAAATCACGGTTGTAGAATTTCAAGTCCTCGGTCGTAATCTTGAACGCAACCTCCTTGCTCTCGCCCGGTTTCAAGGTGACTTTCTGAAAGCCGCGCAGGTCCTCCACACTGCGCGTCACGCTGGCTACCGGCTCGCTGATATACAACTGCACGGTTTCTTCTCCCGCATATTGGCCGGTATTGGACACCTTGACGGCAGCTACCAAGGCCTGGCCGCCATCAAGGGAGGTCTTGCTAAGCCGAACTGAGCTGTAGGAGAACGTTGTGTAACTCAATCCGTAGCCAAATGGATAGAGTGGTTCGTTGGGGACGCCGAGATAGCGCGAAAGGTACTTGGCACGCGGGTCGCCCGTGTAAGGCCGTCCCGTATTCTTGTGATTATAGTAGAGGGGAATTTGGCCAACGCTTCGGGGAAAGGTCGCCGTTAAATGTCCTGAGGGATTGTAGTCGCCGAACAACACTGCGGCGACTGCGTTACCGGTTTCGGTGCCGCCAAACCAGGTTTCGAGGATGGCGCTACAATGCGCATCCTCCCAGGTCAAGGTTAGCGGCCGGCCATTGAGCAGGACGAGCACGAGCGGTTTGCCGGTGCCGGCCAGCGCCTTGAGCAATTCCTTCTGGCCCTCGGGAATTCCAATATCACTGCGGCTGGCGGCTTCGCCGCTCATCCCGAAGGACTCCCCGAGAACCGCGATGACGGTATCGGCCTTATTGGCTGCGGCGACGGCCTCATCGAGCAACTCCTGCGGCGAGCGTTTATCGAGGGCAATGTCTCCTCCAGCCGCGTTCAGTGCCAGCAACAGCGCAGGATCGTCCACTAGATTCGCGCCTTTCGCCTGCAAAACCGACAGGGCGGGTGCGGCTTGCTTGATTCCCTCGGCGATGCTCACCGATTTCTTCCAATCCCCGGCGGCGCTCCACGAGCCGAGGAGATTCCGCTGGTCGGCGGCCAAAGGGCCGACCAGGGCGATGGTGCCGGATTTTCTCAAAGGCAGCGTTTGGCCGGAGTTCTTCAATAGCACAAAGGAACGCTCAGCGATCTCACGCGCGGCTTGCCGATTTTCAGGGGTGAGGATTTCCTTTTCGGCCCGGTCGGCGTTGCAGCCGCGATAAGGGTCCGCAAACAAGCCGAGTTTGAATTTGGCCACCAGAATCCTTTTGCAAGCCTGGTTAATCATCGCCTCGGTGACAGTTCGCTGCGCGACCAGTTGTTTCAGATATTTGCGAAAGCCCTCTCCCACCATGTCCATGTCGATGCCGGCTCTCAGGGCGCGGGCGACATTTTGCTTCAAGTCGCCCGTCCCGTGCTGGGTCATTTCGTTGATGGCCGTGTAGTCTGTTACGACAAATCCTTGGAAGCCCCATTGTTTTCTCAGCAACTCGCTCATCAGCCAATGGTTCCCGGTTGCCGGTTCGCCGTCGACTTCGTTGAAAGAACTCATGACGCTGCCGACTCCGGCGTCCACGGCGGCTTTGTACGGGGGCAGGTAATATTCGTACATCCTGATTCGGCTCATATCCACCGTGTTGTAGTCTCGCCCGCCTTCGGCGGCGCCGTACAAAGCAAAGTGCTTGACGCACGCCATGACCACATTGTTGCGGCGCAAATCGTCTCCCTGATAACCCCGGACCATCGCGCGGGCAATCTGTGCGCCCAGGTACGGATCTTCTCCCGCGCCTTCAGCAATCCGTCCCCATCGCGGGTCCCGGGCGATGTCCACCATGGGGGAAAACGTCCAGTTCAAACCGTCGGCGGTGGCTTCAGTAGCGGCGATGCGCGCGCTCTTCTCGATCAAGTCGAGATTCCAGGTGCAGGCCAAGGCCAGCGGAATCGGAAAGATGGTCTTGTGGCCGTGAATGACATCATAGCCCAACAGGAGCGGGATGCGCAGCCGGGACTGATTTACGGCCAGTTCCTGCAGCTTTCTAACTGGGCCGGGCGTGTAGGTGTTGAAGACTCCGCCCACTAATCCCCTGCGAATACTCGCTTCGACGTCCTTGTTTACAATCGGCCCCGTCACATCAAAACCTACGGAGAGCAGGTTCAACTGACCGATGCGTTCATCGAGGGTCATCTTATCGAGCAGGGCGCCGACGAACGCCTCCATTTTCGAATTACTTGAAGGCGTTTGAGCATGAAGGCAGGTTGCGAGCAGCAGGCCGAGCAACCCAACGGTATTTTTGTGTTTCATATCGTGCTATGCGTGACAACAAGAAATCCACCGCGCAAGGGCAGGCAGCCTGCCGGAACCTGCAGGCCGCGCCACCCGACTCGGCGCAACACTCAACGACGCTCTTCTGTATAAGGCTTAACCGGGGCTCCTGGAAAGTGCTATCATGGCGCGACCCTGCACATAGGTGTAGCGGTTAGCACGGGGTAAGAACCGCAAGACGGTGAGAATACGTGAACGTGTAAAACCACTCAGGGCATCTCACGCCTTCACTTGACGGGAGACCGAGTCGGATTAGGCTTGTCATCGCATGAACCAGGATGAAAGCCGAATTGCCGTAATGGGCGCGATGTCACCACGCCGTTCCTGTACCTGCAAGAAAAAGCTTGTGGCTTCAGGCGTTATCTCCGGCCCACGAGCAATGCATTTCAGGACTTGGCTGGTTACGGCTGTGCTGATCTCGATGTCAGTGATAGCGTGGGCGGCACCAGCGAGGCCGGTGCCGGAGAAATATGTCGAAGGGGATGCTATTGTGACCTTCAAGGCATCGGTCAGCCTGGACGCAGCGCGACGGGCACTAGGCGCGCGCTCGCTGGAGCTGACCAAACATTTCGGTTTTTTGTCGGCGAAGCGAGGCCGTCATTGCGGACTGGTGCGAGCAGCACAGCGGACGACCGCCGACCTGATTGCGGAGTTATCCCGCGACCCCGCAGTGGAGGCAGCCGAACCCAACTATTTGAGGTGGGTCTCGGTTCGTTTGCCCAATGATCCCCTTTTCCCGCAGTTGTGGGCTCTGCAGAACAAGGGTCAAGCGGTCAACGGCGCGGCGGGCACCTCCGGAGATGACCTCAAATTTGTACCGGCGTGGGGCTTGGCTCGCCCGACGTCCAATCAGGTTGTGGTAGCGGTGGTGGACAGCGGGGTGGACTATACGCACCCGGATTTGACGGCGAGCATGTGGACCAACCCGGGAGAAATACCAAACAACGGGATCGACGACGATGGCAATGGGTATGTGGACGATTTCTTCGGGTATGATTTCGCGGATGGCGTTTCCGATCCCCAAGACTCCGGTTTTCACGGGACCCACGTCTCCGGAACGATTGCAGCTACAGGCAACAACCTCATAGGTGTGATTGGGGTGGACTACCAGGCGCGGATTATGGCGCTCAAAGTCTCCAACGACGGCAGTTCCATCGCTTCTGCGGCCGAAATCGAGGCGATCCAGTACGCCACGATGATGAAGGAACGGGGCATCAACGTTGTAGCCATCAACGCGTCCTTCTCGGGCGGGGGTTCCAACAGCACCGAGGTAGCGGCTATTCAAGCGGCCGGCAACGCCGGGATTATTTTTTGCGCCGCGGCCGGGAACAGCAGCGTCAACCACGATACCACTCCGGTTTACCCTAGCTCGTACCGCCTGGCGAACATGATCGTCGTTGCGGCCACCGATCAGAACGACGGACTCGCCAGCTTTTCAGACTACGGCGCCGGCACGGTGGACGTGGGCGCGCCCGGGGTGAACATCCTTTCCACCGAGCCCACGAGCTTCGCGTCGCCCATCAGCACCGTGCAACAAGGTTCCTCAGTCTTCCCGGCAAGTCCGATGCTGTTTTCCGGTTCCACGACCGGTCTAACGAGCGCGATTTACGATTGCGGGTTCGGTTTTCCCACTAATTTTCCAGCGAGCGTCAGCAACAACATCGCGCTGATCAGCCGCGGCACGCTTACGTTTGCGGCCAAGGTGGCCAATGCGATGGCGGCGGGTGCGCGGGCGGCGGTCATTTACAACAACACGACGGGCAGCTTCGCGGGCACGCTGCAATTCCCCAGCAATTGGATTCCAGCCGTGTCGATCGACCAGACGAACGGCCAGGCAATCCAGGCCACGCTCCCGACCACGGTCACGGTGGTCAGCTATTATGATCCCTCGACAATTTACCAGTTTCTGGATGGCACTTCGATGGCGACGCCCCACGTTGCCGGAGCGGTGGCCTTCGCCGCGATGAATATCCCCAGCGAAACGGTAGCCCAACGGATTCAACGGCTGCTTGCGAACGTGGATGCCGTGCCCGGCCTCAACGGAGTCGTGCGCACCGGCGGCCGTCTCAATCTCCAGCGAACGGTAGATACGGACGGCAATGGGCTGCCGGATTGGTGGGAACAGATTTATTTCGGCCACCTGACCGGGACCGATCCCAATGCCGACCCGGACCATGACGGTGCCAGTAATCTGGCCGAGTGGCTGGCGGGCACCAACCCGACAAACGCAACTTCGTGTTTGCGGCTGGCCCTCCCCAGGATGGCAGCAACCAACGGGTTTGTGGTCCAGTGGCCGAGCGTTGCCGGGAAGTTTTATCGCCTCCAGCGGGCGACCAACCTGCTCGCCGGTTTCAATACCCTGGTGCAAACCAACATTGCCGCCACGGCGCCAACCAACACGGCAGTGGACCCGGCCACTTCCCCTTCAAACGCGCGATTCTACCGGATAGAGCTTGAACAATAGTCAGGCATTCGCCGCAACCCTTGGGCTAGGCGCCAGCTAGCTAGTCTCCGGCGGCAACAGTCCACATGCCCTTTGGGTTGGCCAAGGTCCCGGTGCCGACCGTTTGCTCGATTCTGATGGCCTCGACGTGGTTGTCATGGAAGAGGTAGTTGAAACGGTGGCTATGGATTCCGTATTCGTTATTGCCAAAATTCTTGGCGTCGGGCCCGGGATCGACCTGGTAAAGGTCACCGGCTCCCTGGGGGCCGAGGCAGATGCACGGCCAGATATTGCCGACGACATTCTGAATGTTGGGCTCTTCCACCAGGAGGATCGTGCCGGCGGGATCCTTCACCACGGTGGTCTTATAGCCTTTGGCGTCCCAATCCGGGAGGCCAGTGGAGGGCAACCCACCATCCTGCCAATAAATGCCGACGCCGTGGCGTCCAAATTGAGACAGCTCAGGCAGCGGATAGGTTTGGCCGGCCGTGGAGACTTGATAGTCTGAGCTCCAGGCAGAACCGACACTGTTCATCGCGTAAGTCCGGCGCAGACCAAAGTTAACCCAGCCCCATTGCGGGTCGGTAGGCGAAGTGGGGATGCGATCGGCCGGGCATTTTTCGATTTTTGGGGAGAGGAGTGTGGGGGTGAGGCCGGTGATCAGATCCCGGTCGGACGCGTTAGCACCGATGTAGCGGTAAATCCAACTGTCCCAGGCCAGTTGGCCGCTGGCGGTGCCATACCCAGCCGGCGGGTACCGGTCTTCGTGGTCGGTGGCAAAGAGATTAAAGCCGATTCCAAGCTGACGCATTTGGGAGGTGCATTGGATTCGCCAGGCTTTGTTCCTGGCGGCGCTCAGGGCCGGGAGCAGCATGGCGGCCAGGATGGCGATGATCGCGATAACAACCAACAGTTCGATTAGGGTGAATCCCGGCGCGAACGCAGTCACGCCAGGTTCTTTTGAATTTTTCGATTGGAATGACGAGCGCATGGCGAGCGGTGCGAGTGGGTTCAACGTTTCACCAGGACAACCAGTTGACCTTGGATGGCGTATTTCTTTCCGGCCGGCGGCGGCGGCGCTTGCAAACTCGACTTGGCCGCGAATTCTTCGAAACTTCTGGGCACGCTCCGCGTGGTGACGACGTATCGTCGCAACTGCAGGGACAACTCGTTCAATGTGGCGTCAATATTGCCGGTGTCAGGCACGACGACGGCGGACGGAGCGTTGGTGGGCAGGCCTGGCCCTCGGGGTGAAGGCGGCGCGACGGTAGAGGAAGCTGATGGGTCCTGGACGGGGGCGTCAGCAGCGGGAGACGGGGCAGGCTTTTTGCAGCCCAATGTCAGCAAAGCCGTTATTACGGCTGATAGGACTAACCGGCTCATATCCCCATCTACTTGCCGACTCGCGCGTGGTCAAGCCCGAGACGGGCTTATTCTTGTCAACAGTTTTAACGACGGCCGGGCGGCAGGCAGAAGGGGGTTAACGTTACCGTGAGAGCGGCGATGCGAGATTCTTGAGCCATCGCCGGGCGCAAAAAACCTGACATTGAACGGCTAAAGGGATATACGTTGCTGCGCTGATGCGATAAAACGCACGTCTCTAAAATGAATCTCGAAAAAATCCGACATGTCGCATTGGACATGGATGGGACGATTTATAAGGGGACAAAGATGTTCGAAACGACAGCACCATTCCTCGAACTGTTGCGGGAATCAGGCATTGGCTACACGTTTCTGACTAACAACCCTTCGAAGGGGACCGGTGATTACCTGGCGCACCTTCGGCGGATGGGAATCGAGGCAAGTGCGGAGCAGCTTTACACCTCGGTCCAGGCCACCATCGAGTTTCTACACGAGAGATTTCCGGAAATCCGGCGGCTGTTTGTTCTGGGGACGCGCAGCATGTGCGACGAGCTGACGCGAGCGGGCTTTGAGTTGCTGCCCGACAGCCCGCGCGCAGAGCCAGATGCGGTGGTGGTTGGTTTTGATCTGACACTCACTTACGAGCGGTTGTGCCGCGCCGCGTGGTGGATCACCAGGGGCAAGCGGTATTTCGCCACGAATCCCGACCGAGTGTGCCCGACGGACCAACCGACGGTGCTGGTGGATTGCGGGGCCATCTGCGCCGCGCTTGAGAGCGCCACCGGCAAAGCGCCTGCCGCGGTGCTCGGCAAACCCGACCCGGCCATGCTCCGCGGGATCCTGCACAAACATGGGTTGCGCGCCGAAGAGCTGGCGATGGTGGGCGACCGATTGTACACGGATGTCGCGATGGCGCACCGGACCGGGGCATTCGGAGTGCTCGTGCTGACGGGGGAGACGACGGCCGAACAGGTGGCCGGACACTCTCCGGCGCCGGATTTAATTGTGCCGACGCTTTCGGAGTTCGGCCGGCACCTGCGCGCCGCGCATCTGCGGACTACCTGATGAACGTGGAGCGGGAGAGCGTGGGGCCAGGAGGAGGCCAGGCTCCAGGCGCTGACGCGCCACGTTCCGACCCCGGCCTGCTCGCGTGGTTCAAGCCCGCGCCGCATCGGCCCCGGCTGCCTGCGGGCGAAGTTGACCAGCGCTATCCCCGTTACCGTTGGCGGATTTTCGAGTCGGCCTTTGTCGCTTACGCCACGTTTTACCTGGTGCGCAACAACTTCGCGCCGGTCTCGAAAGAGATCGGCGCGGCCCTGCACTACGACAAGACGATGATCGGCAACCTGCTGGCCGGCACGGCCATCGCGTATGGGTCGGGAAAGCTCGTCATGGGGTACCTGGCGGACCGGAGCGACTCGCGCAAATACATTGCCGTCGGCATGCTGTTGACGGCGTGCTTGAACTTTCTCTTTGGCGCGACGGCCAATTACGAGGGACATCTGCTGCTCTGGACCCTGAACGGGTTTGTGCAAGGGATGGGCTACGGGCCTTGCACCCGCGGGCTGGCCCATTGGTACAGCGTGAAGGAGCGCGGGACGATCTTCGGGGTGTGGAATACCTCGCACTGTATCGGGGGAGGCATCGCGGGCTACCTGGCAGCCGCCTGCGCCCAGCATTGGGGTTGGCAGTCGGCGTTCTATGTACCGGGAGCGATCGCAGCGGTGTGCGCCATTTACCTGTTCTGGCGCGTGCGCGACACGCCACAATCGGAGGGGCTGCCACCGATCGAGGAATACAAGAATGATTGGCCGCCGGGAGAAGGGGAAAGGCACGAGCGGGAGCTGAGTTTCCGCGAAACCTTTTTGCATTACATCCTGCCCAACAAGATGCTCTGGGTGCTGGCCTGCGCGAACATCTTTGTCTATATCGCCCGCTATGCGATGGTGGATTGGGGGCCGACGTATCTCAAAGAAGTCAAAGGCGCTTCGCTGGTCGGGGGCGGGTTCAGCACGCTGGTGATCGAGTTCGCCGGCGCCGTGGGGATGATCGTGATGGGCCGGGTTTCAGATAAGATGGGTGGACGACGCGCCCGATTGAGCGCGATCGCAATGATGCCCTTGCCATTGGCATTCCTGGGGTTGATTTGGGCACCGGCCAATTTGTGGTGGCTGAACCTCGTGCTCTTTGGCGTGATCGGTTTTTTTGTCTATACGCCGGTGACATTTTCCGGCGTCGTCGCGCTGGACCTGACGTCAAAAAAGGCGCAGGCGACCGCTGCGGGTTTTGTCGGTTTTTTCGGTTATGTGGGCGGCCGGGTCATTCAAGGGATCGGCCTGGGTTGGGTCGCACAACATTACGGCTGGAACGCAGGGCTTTATGCGATTATTGGCTGCATTCTCATGGGGATCGTTCTACTCGCGTTTCTGTGGAACGTCCGACCGCGGGGGTGAGAACGGGGAAGGTTGAAAGTTGAAAGTTGAAAGTTGAAAGTTGCGGCTCAACGAGAAGGTCTTGGATCCGCCGCCGTTCAGTAAATTAGGACACTACCATTTTTTGCATCGGCTTGACTCTCGGGCGCGGCTTGTCTAGGGTAGCCAGCTCGCTGGATGGCGGAAGCGCGGCATCCCATCGTCATTGGACATTTCCAGCGATTAACGGAAAGGTTTCTTTGTGAATGTAACGGTAGAAAATTTGGCCCCCTGCAAAAAGCTCGTCCGGATCGAAGTCGAAGCGCAAAAAGTCGATGAGACGTTCGATACAGTGACCAAATCATTTCAACGCCAGGCGGCGTTTCCGGGGTTCCGTCCGGGCAAGGCGCCACGCGAGATGGTGGTGCGCAAATACAGCAAGGACATCGAGGACGAAGTCAAAAGCAAGCTGCTGTCAGACTCATATAAGAAGGCGGTCGAAGAGCAGAAGCTCGACGTGCTGGGCCAGCCGGATATCGAGGAGATCCAATTCACCCGCGGCCAGCCGTTTCAGTTCGCAGCGACGGTGGAGACCGCACCGGAATTCCAGTTGCCCGAGTACAAAGCGATTCCGATCAAACGGGAAGCGCGGACGGTGACCGAGGAGGACATCGAACGGGCCATCGAAGCACTGCGCCAGCCCCGGGCGACTTTTAAAACAGCGGAGCGTCCCGCCCAGACGGGCGACATTGTAGTGGTGAACTATGCCAGCAAGGTGGAAGAGAAGCCGCTCCTGGAAATCGCTCCCAACGCCAAAAGTCTGGCCGAGCAGAAGAATTTCTGGGTGGAGATAGGCGGCCAAGCCTTCATACCGGGTTTTGCCGAGCAATTGCTCGGCGCCAAGGCGGGCGAGAAGCGCACGGTGACGGTGGATTTTCCGGCCAACTTTGTCACGCCCGAGCTGGCGGGCAAGAAAGGTGTTTATGAGGTCGAGGCCGTGGAGGTGAAGGAGAAGGTGCTGCCGGCGATTGATGAGGAGTTCGCGAAATCGTACGGGGCGGAAAACCTGGAGAAACTGCGGGCCGGGGTGCGGCGCGATTTGGAGAATGAGCTGAGTTACAAGCAAAACCGCAGCCTGCGGAACCAGCTCATCCGCTCAATATTGAACCGGGTCAATTTCGAACTGCCGGAGACAGCGGTGGCCCACGAAACCCGCAATGTGGTTTACGACCTCGTCCAGGAAAACGCCAAGCGGGGCGTCACCCGCGAGACTATCGAGCGTGAGAAGGACCAGATTTACTCAGCGGCGACGCAGGGGGCGCGGGAACGGGTGAAGGTGGCGTTCCTGCTGCAGAAAATAGCCGAGCAGGAGGACATCAAAGTCTCTCAACAGGAAATCGCGCAGCGCATCCAGACGATGGCGGCGATGTACCAGATTCCGCCGGAGAAATTTGCCAAAGACCTGCAGAAACGCAATGGGCTGATCGAGATTTATGACCAGGTCATGAACGAGAAGGTCCTCGAGTTTCTCCAGCAGAATGCAAAGATTGAGGATGAGGCACCGGGCACCGCGGCGCCTGCAGAGGTGAATCCGAGTTAAGGGTTAACGAACCTACTGGGTTCGTCCGAACTTCTTTTCCAGCTCGCGGAAGTTCATTTCGATGAGGGTAGGCCGGCCATGCGGGCAGGTGTAGGGCATTGCACAACGGCGCAAATCCTCGACCAGATTCTCCAACTCCCGCCCCGCCAGCGGGTCATTGGCCTTGACGGCATGGCGGCAAACCGTTTTGGCGACGGTTTTTTCGCCGAGACGCAAGGAGTTGACTTCCTGCCCGGCCGCCTTGAGTTCATCCAATAACTCGAGTACGAATCGGCGGGGGTCGGAGGCTTTCACAAATGGCGGCAAAGCATCGAGCAGGAAGGTGCGCTCCCCGAATTCGCTCAGGCCGACCCCCAGGCGCGCCAGCGTCGGCAATTGGCCCCGCAGGAATTGGGCATCGCGGGCGGACAGCTCGACGGTTTCCGGAAGCAAGAGTTTCTGGGAGGGCGCCTGGTCATGGCGTTCGAGCCGGTTGAGCATTTGCTCAAAGAGAATGCGCTCATGGGCGGCGTGCTGGTCCA
>DATMQA010000137.1:0-5224 GCA_035566895.1 Binatia bacterium | reverse complement strand
GATTCCTTCGCTTTCAACGGCAGTCGCGGGGCTTTGCATCATCTGCGTTTGGCCCTCGTCGAAATGGCATTTCGGTTGCATCCTCGGAGGCGTACTTTTTGGCATTGCGCTGCAAACGAAGTTGCTTCCCGGTATCCTTTTGAGCCTGGCTGTCTTAATCCTGTGGCGTCGCAACCAGGGCAAAGTTTTGATTTCATCGTTGGCCTTTGGGATAGCTCTTATTGCCACCTTTTTTGCAATTGATTTGCTGATCGATAAGGGAGCCTATTTGGTTCATTTCAATCAATCTTGGAGCTCTCATTTTGGCGCTCCTAAGTCTTTCGATTTTGGGTCCGCCAATGACCACCCGTTTGATTTCCGTGTGGTTTTGAACAACTGGGATACGAGCGTACCTGCAGTTCTGGGGGCCATCATCTTGATGCGGAGGTTGTTACCACTTACGCTTGGTATGCTTCCCTTAGCCTGGTTGGTACTGTCTTTCACGGTTTTTACGCTGCACAGACCTTGGTGGGCTTACTACTACATTCATACAGCCATACCTCTTTGTTGGTGCGCTGCACTCGGAATGGCGACGTGCGCCCAATGGGCGTATCAGAGCAGGAACAATGCCCTCTTGCCCTTGTTGAGCCTCTTCATTCTTGGAGCTCTCTTTTGGACGAGTGCGCGAGTTTATCTCCAAGTGATTGGCATCCGAAATTCACCTCAACTGGATAGTGAGCCGGTGCTTCAATTTATAGTTCGGCTCCGGCCCTTCACGCGCTGGTTATACGCGGACAAATCCATTTATTCCTTCCATTCGGATATTCCGATGCCACCCCAACTTGCAGTCGTTTCACTTAAACGATTTTGGTCAGGTGAAATCACAATTGAAGGCCTCGTCTCTGAAATCTCCGCGGCGAAACCGGAAATGATCTTGCTTCCAAATGACGGCCTAGAGGTACCATTCCAGGCACTTCTTCAAAACGATTATAGCCTCATCTTTGTGGATGGAGAGCATCGGCTTTTCGCTCAGAAGATTATCGCTCTTAAGGCTCTTCCTTGAGCGCGATCGATTACTCGACCCATCAGTGAACTGTGGTTGGTTCACGTTCTTTCAAGAATCTTTCGCCAGCTCGGCCGCAAGCATTCGGCGCGGGGAGGCCAAGCTTGGTGCCCGACGAGTCTAGCAGCCTATTGTTTTATTCGCTCTCCGCGATTGAATGGCGTGTCTGAGAAGCATGTTCTCTATTCTCTCAAGCGCCTCAATGGCCTCGTCCACCCGATCCTTCTCGATGCATCTTTTTCTTTGTTACAGGATTCCAAGTATTTGGCCGACGGGGGCCTTGTTTCTTTGCTTGCGCGCGAGTCGCCGGACAGCGTGGTGCTTGCCGCCTGGCATGATCGTCCGAGCGATTTCTTGGACGACCCGCCGGGTAATTCTGCCTGATTTAGCTAGTTTCAAGACTCGCTCCCTGTGGCGAGATGCGCCCGCCTCGTTGGCCGGTGGGCCAACACCGAGAACTGACGACTTTTCGAAATGGATTGAAGGCAATCACAAACAAAAGCGATCGATTTTTGAAAGATCGGACATTTTTCGAACGTGGAGCTATATAGAGACCCTTTGCATTGGTACCCGTGGCACGACCACCAACTCGGCGATCGACGGGTCCCCTCCGTGAGATTCGAATGGGTATGGTGGAAACGTTGCCAATTGGCAACATTTTTAATAGTGGCTGATTTGCAGTCGGTTGTGACAGCAAAATGAAAAAATCTAAACTGACCATGAACCCAATTTCCTGCGATCCAATTCCATATCCAGCGCCAATTCGACCGGTATACTCTCGGCAAGTATGTAATAGATACAGTCCTGTCGCAGGCGGGAACCCGATCACAAAAAGGCAATGTCGCGCTCGCGTTTCGGAATTCGGAACTCGGCCTTCTTTTGGCCTTCAAGTTTCGGGTTTCGGACTACTTTTCCACTGCCGCTGGAACCGGAGCATGTTGGCCCAGGTGGATCTCCAGCTTGGCTTCAGAGAGATCATGTTGAAAGGCCGGGCCGGCCAGCAGCTCGCGGACAATAGCCTGTCCCAGTACCCGACCGGCATAAACATCGCTTGGGAAATGCTTGCCAATGAGCACGCGGTCCCAGCCGATGTCGCGGCCCAGCGCCAGGATTGCCTGCTTCTTCTCCGGGAACAGTTCCGCCAGGACCAGCGAATAGACGGTTCCTCGCGTGGAATGACCGCTGGGATAACCGAAGCTGGGCTCCGGCTGGCCCAGCGATAAATGCTCGTCCAGTTGGTACGGGCGCAGGCGTTTGAAATGGTCTTTAGGAGTGTCGATCGCGTTGCTGATTTCGATTTTTACCTTCTCCAATAAAGCTTGGGTTTTAGGCAGCGTCGCCGGGGCGAAGGCGGGGCCGATGGCCGGAGCAAACAGTGAAAAAGAGAGGCTGGCATCGGTCATCGCTCGCTTTTCCTGGGCAGGAGTTCGCCCTTTAAACACCGCCCGTGCCGAGGCGAGGTCTGCGGCTTCCTCGACCGAGCCGGCTGCCGGCGGCGGCGGCAGCAAGGCGATGCCATCGGGCTGACCTGGCACAAGGTAATGCTCCTGGCCTAAAAGTGGCGCGGCCGTGGACAGAAACAGGCAGAGGAGAACGGCAGGTGCGCGAAGGGCCAGGGGCGCAGCCGGGTTTCGGAAGCCGGATTTCAAATGCATAAAATCAAAAACTTGCGGAGGTATCATAGAAATTCACCACTCTGGTTCAAGATCGTATTGAGGCGGGCGGGAGGGAAACCGGCTTTTTCCTGATGCGCGGTTTTGGCTCGGCTTGCCTGTCCGCTGACCCGAGCCTATTCTCACGGCATGAAATACCGTCGTTTTGGCCGAACCGAATTGAGAATGCCGGTGATCTCCTGCGGTGGAATGCGCTATCAGTTCAAGTGGCAGGACGTCGAACCGAAGGAGATTCCGGCCGACAACCAGGCCAATGTCGAGGCCTGTATTCGCCGCGCGCTCGAGCTGGGCATCAACCATATCGAGACCGCTCGCGGCTACGGGACCTCCGAAATGCAGCTCGGCCGCATCCTGCCCTCGCTGCCGCGCGACAAAATGATCGTCCAGACCAAAGTCGCGCCCAAGGCCACCCCGGAGGAGTTCCTGCAGACGTTTGACACCTCGATGAAATACCTCCGCCTCGAGCACGTCGAGCTGCTGGCGCTGCACGGGGTTAACAACCGGCAACTGCTTCATTACGCGCTGAGGAAAGATGGTTGTGTCGCGGCGGCCCGACGGCTCCAAAAGGAAGGCCGGGTCCGTTTTCTCGGCTTCTCCACGCACGCCACCACCGACATCATCCTGGAGGCGATCAACAGCGGCGAGTTCGACTACGTGAACCTGCATTGGTATTTCGTCAATGACCTCAATTGGGCCGCCATCGAAGCGGCGCACGCGCGCGACATGGGGGTGTTTATCATCAGCCCGAACGACAAGGGCGGCAAACTGTATGAACCGCCGCCGAAGCTGGTCGAGCTGTGCGCGCCGCTATCCCCCATGGGGTTTAACGATCTCTACTGCCTCGCCCGCCCGGAGGTCCATACGCTGAGTTGCGGCATCAGCAAACCGTCCGATTTCGACGAACACGCGCGCGGGCTGAATTATTACGACCGCATCCCTGAGACGATTGCGCCCATCGAGCGGCGGCTGCGCCGCGAGATGGAGCGAGTGCTCGGCGCCGACTGGTGCGCCCGCTGGTTCGCGGGCCTGCCGCAATATGTCGATGTGCCCGGCCAGATCAATCTCCTGGAAATTCTTCGGCTGTGGACTTACGCCAAATCATTGGATTTAGTGGGCTGGGGCAAGATGCGTTACAACCTGCTGGGCCAGGCCGACCACTGGTTCCCGGGAGAAAACGCAGCGAAAATCGCCGAGTTGAAATTCGACGGCTGCCTCGACCGGAGCCCCTTCGCCGCGCGCATCCCGGGCATCCTGAAAGAGGCGCACGAGATGTTGTTCGAGAAGCCCATGGAGCGGCTCAGCCAGAGCTGAGGGAGGATGGTGGATGGTGGATGATGGATGGCGGGAGATGGGAGATGGGAGATCGGAGGGGAGACACGCTGAAACCCGCGCTACGCGGTTCACGCAGTCTCTTACTTCTTGGTTTCTTTCTTTTTGTCGCCCTTCTTGTCGGCGGGTTTGTCTTCCGAGGGGGCGGTATCGGTGGGGGCCGTTTGGTTGAGTTGCAGCAGCACCGTGTCGGTTAGATCGTTCTCATTATTGCTGTAGAGGACGAGGGGCGTGCCGACGGTTGACTCGCCGGCGGTATCCACGACCAGGGCGAAGCCGGCGGATTTAGCCTTGGCCGCAACGATGTTACGGATTTCGTTGAGGATGCCGGTGCGCATGCGCTGTTTCTGTTCGTTGAGATTCGCGGCGGCGGTGCGTTCGTATTGGGTGATTTCGTCTTCCTTGTTCTTGACGCTCTTGAGCTTGTCCTCGGCGGCCTTTTTGCGCTTGTCACGCTCTTCCGGGGAGATGGCGCCTTCGTTCACGCCGGACTGCAACGAGGTATAGTCCTCCTTGAGTTTCTTGTATTCATCCATCATGGCGGTGTCGTCTTTTTTTATCTCGTCCTCGCGCACTTTGAGGGCGTCTTCGGCCTGTTTTTTCCGCCAATAATTGTCAAAGACTTTGCGCAAATCGACGGTGGCAATCTTGCCCTGTGCCCAGGCCGACCCGCTCAACAACGACATCAGCAATAAGGCAGGAATCCATGTTTTTGACCAGTTTTTCATAAAAAAGAGACAAGCAGAAACCGTGGCGGCAGCCAATACAAATCTGGCGCTCGGTGGGGTATAGACAGGGTGGCGGCCCGAACGTTCATCTTGCGGGGGGAGGTCAGTGGTGGGCCAGGCGGAAGAAGGCGAGGCCGTTGGCGGGTCCCAGGGTCACGGTGTAGAACCCGCCGTTTAAGACGGGGCTCTGCTGCACGGGCGTCCAGGCGATGGGCGGACTGAGGCTTGGGGCGGACTGAAGGCCGTAATCGGGGGCGGAGGCGGGCCACTGAAGCAGGAGGTTGCCGCCCGCCCTGGTGATGATGAGCACGGGCGAGAAGAAGTTAATCCTGGCCAGGAAGGCGATGCCGCTGGGGCCGACAAAATTAGTGCGGAAGGCCGACGCGCTCACCGGGAAATCGCTGGAGAAGGTCAGGCCGGCGACGTAGGCGGTGCTTTGAGCATCGACGGCG
>DATMQA010000136.1:0-32318 GCA_035566895.1 Binatia bacterium | reverse complement strand
TCGCTGAAGATTTCCTCGGTCAATTCCCGAATGGGACAACTGAAATGCTGCCAGGTGCCAAACGTATCGACAAACTTGATGTCCATCATCTTGGCGCCGCTCTTCTTGGCTAATTCAATTACGCTCTTGGGTGTACTCATGGAGATATTTCGCTGTATTCTGAGCTGCTCTACCGCAAACCCCTTCGGCAAACCAGCGAAGGGGAGTTGTTGTTGTTAAACCGCTGCTTCGCCAGTCTCTTCGGTCCGAATCCGAACGGCGTTCTCAATGGAACTGACGAACACTTTGCCGTCACCAATCTTACCGGTCTTGGCAGCTTTGACGATGGCATCGACGGCAGAAGCCACGACACCGTCCGCCAGCACCACCTCGACTTTTATTTTGGGCAAAAAATCGACAGTGTATTCGCTGCCGCGATAAATCTCGGTATGCCCCTTCTGCCGGCCAAAGCCTTTGACCTCCGAAACCGTCATGCCCTCGACGCCCAAGCCCGATAGCGCTTCTTTGACGTCTTCGAGCTTGAAAGGCTTAATGATGGCCTCAATTTTTTTCATGTCATTCTTCCGAGTCGCAGAGCCGGATACTAACACTCAGTGGTCGGCTGTAAACAGGAATGTGAAAAAAAATAAAAAATTTTCTTCAAGATTTCTTCGTGAGTTTTTCGCGTCGACTTTTCCTTGGTTTGCGAGGCATCCGCCATACACTGCGCCTGATGAATCTGGCAGCCGCCGTTGCGTTCCTGAACCGGCTGAGAAGTGCAAGTTGCCACCTGGCCGGTCTCCCGCATGGCTCCTGAAACTCATCTCCTGGCCAGTTGGCTTTTTTGCCGCGCTGTGGCCTGGCGGTGCGCCGTGGCTATTCCTTTGTCGGCGTTTTCAACCGCCGCGCGGACGAAGTCTTTGTCCGCGTGCTGCGCAAATGGAGTCTCGCCTGGCAGCGGCACACGCCGGAAAGTCCTGGTTGAGGTTGGCCCTGCGGTTGCCCGTGCCGCCAATTCCGGTTACAGCTTCGGCCGAAATAGCTCTGCTCTTCGCAGCACCGTTCCATCCGGCTGCGGAAAGTTGCGTCTGGTTCGCCCTGGAAAACCCCTCCGGCTCGAGAGAGCTACCGGGCTGCACGCGCCTTCGCCCTCCATTCAACCCGCTTAACTCTTTTAACGCAGTTAACTTCTCAGTTCTAAGGTTGCGTCTCCGGTGGTGAGTCCTTAGGCGGCAGTCCGTTCTCATCGCGCGGAAGCTCCGGCCGCCGGCGACGTGGTTGAGGCTGGGCGTCTCCCGTGTTCGGCAGGCCCGGCTGCTTGATTTTCTCAAGTTGTTCAGGTGACAGCGGCGGGCGCATTTGGGATAGCGCTTTGGCCCGGAGCACGGTCATTTCGGCCTCGAACCTAGCGAGAGCCAGCGCCTTTTGCCGAACCACGGCCTCATCGAACTTTTCCACCAACGCGGCGGCAAACACCTCCTGGCGAGAGCCCCGCAGTTTTTCTTCGAGAGTTCGAGTGTCAGCCCGTTGGTTCTCCATGGCCTCACGCAAGGAAGCGCGCTGCTCGTCCGTCAGGACGCCAAGCAGACGGCCCAAACCAGGCGCAAACTGGCCCAAACCGGCCCCGGGGAATGGACGCTCGCCTCGTTCTCCCGGCGGAAGTGGAGGCCGCTGCGGGCGGCTGTTTCCGTCCGGCTCTGCGGCCGTCGCGAAGCCCATCCCCAGCAGCACGGCCAACACAATAATCCACAGAGCATCAGTCCGAAAATTTAATCGGTTCATAAAAGTTTTAGTTACTTTTGTTGCTGCCTCAAGTGACCCACCCCGCCCTATACTCTCGTCGGACGAACTGGTTGGCCTCGTCGAGATTCGTGAACTTCAAGCTCGCCGCGTCCCAGTGGAGTTTGGTGAGTGTGAGGTCTTCCCGAAGTTTCACCCGCAAAGCAATATTGCCCATCAGCACCGCCTCGGCCAGCGGCCCGGCCCAGTCGAAATTCGAACCGGCCGGTTTTCCGCCTTTGCAGGCGTCGAGCCATTCCTGGTGGTGGCCTGGCGAGCGCGGAATGGTGGCGGCTATTTCCTGGGCTGCTTTCGCGCACGATTCCGGGTAAACCATATTGTCCGCGCGGCCCAGGATGAACCCCTTGTCCCCGAGCAGCAGCCGGCCATTGTCGCCCATAAGTTTTCCGTCGGGCAGGCCCTCTGGCCGGGGCGGGCGCAGGCCGCCGTCGTACCAAACCAGTTTGCAGGCCGGCATCGCGATTCCGCCGGCCCCGGCGCCCGTGAGTCCGCGCACGTGCCAATTATTGGTTTGTGGTTCGGCGGACCGCGCTGGAAATTCGTAGGTCACCATTGATCCCAGCGGATAGGTTTCGGGATTCACACGCGTCGAGGAGGCTTGGACCGTCAAAGGCGCGCCGAGCTTCAGCGCCCGGAACACGGGGTCCATGGAGTGGCAGCCGATGTCGCCCAAAGCGCCGGTCCCAAAGTCCCACCAACCGCGCCATTTGAAGGGCAGGTAGGCGGGGTTATAAGGTCGCAAAGGCGCCGGACCGACCCACAAATCCCAATCGAGGGTGGCGGGAACAGGCGGTGTCTCCTTAGGCCGCGCCACGCCTTGAGGCCAATATTCGTCGAACAAGCCATTGGACGGGCGGTCCGTCCAGATGTGCGCCTCGCGGATGGGCCCGATGATCCCCGACCAGGCATATTCGCAAAGCCGGCGCGTGGCCTCGGAGGCCTGGCCGCCGTTGCCCATCTGCGTGGCAACTTTGGCCTCCCGAGTTGCGCGGGCAAGCTCCCGCGATTCCCAAACGGAGTGGGTTAACGGCTTTTCGCAATAGACATGTTTGCCGCGCTGGATGGCCGCCATGGACGCAGGAAAATGATGATGGTCTGGCGTCGCGATCACGACGCCATCGATTTCCTTCATCTCGTCCAGCATCTGGCGGTAATCGGTAAATTGTTTAGCCTTGGGATACCGTTTGAAAACGTGGGCGGCATGATTCTTATCCACATCGCACAGGGCGACGATGTTGTCGTTCTCCATGTGCCTGAGGTCTTCGCCGCCCTGGCCGCCGATGCCGATGCCGGCAACGTTCAGCTTCTGGTTGGGGGAGATCACACCGCGCAAGCCCAGCACGGCGGCAGGCAGAACCATGAAGCCGGTGCTGCAAAGACCGGCGCTGCGCAGGAATTGTCGCCGGGTGAGTTTCGTGTCGAGAGTTTTATCTTTGGTTTTCATAGTTGTTGCGGGACGAATCAAACGGGCCGGGGAAAGGCTACCGAAGACCGGCCAAAAGTCCAAGCCTCAAAGTTTCCTCGAAGTTTCCGATTTCACCGCCACTGGTGCTTCGGGTACTTACGCTGGAGCTCCTGTTTCACACGAGGATAGTGTTCGCGCCAGAAGCCGGCGAGGTCCTGGGTGATTTGAACCGGGCGCAGATTCGGGGCCAGGATATGGACCAGCACCGGGACGCGTCCCATTGCGATGCGAGGGGTAGCATTGACGTCATAGAGTTCCTGGATGCGCATGGCTATGTGCGGGGAGGCGCCGGGCTCGTAATTAACCTTTGGTGTGCGGCCGTTTGAGAGGGTGAGCCGTTCAGGGGCATGTTTGTCCAGCAGCTCCTGCTGGGCAGGGCTGAGCCAGCTTTTTACGACGGGCTTGACCGGTTTGTCTTTGATATCCTTGTATCCGAAAGCTCCGTGGCAAAGTTGCTCGATCAGGTGGCAGCGGTCCTGAGCGGCAATCGGCGGCAGGGCCAGCTCGGGGCACCATTCGCTAAGGAGGTTCAGGCGTAGAATCCGTTGCTCGACTGCGTGGTCCCAATCCTTAAGGAGGAGCCGGCCTGCGACCACTTCCTCGGTCAACAACCGCGCCGCTTCATCGGCTGGCGGCGGGTCCACGCGGCGCATGCCGATGGCCAGGTCGCGGAACCGAAGCTGTTCCTCGGCGTAAACGCGCTTCGTAGCGGAGTCATAGAAAACGCGCAAGGTCGTGCTGATATCGCCGGGGAACAACTCACGGAGCCACGGTTCCTCGATGGCGGTGGCCAGGCTCAGTAGCGTATTGACCGATTTGTCTTTGCCTTCGACTTCGCGGATTTCAGCAGCGACCAGCAATGGACTGCTCTGGACGGCACTCTCGCGGGCCAGGACGCCGCGCCGGCTGTGGACCAGGTCGCAACGCAGCGTGCCGGAATCCAAACGCCGGGCGACGCGATCACTAAACCCGATCAGGATGCACTTTTGGAGCGCCTCGTCAGGCACCTCACGCCGGGCGATGTCCAATCTTTCGCGCCGGGCGATATCCAGGAATTGCTGAAATAGCGGCCCGACCTGGCGGGCAGTGACCATATGGATGCCCAGCCGGCGGCAGGCCTCGATGCGAAAATCGTTCTTTGCAGCGTAAGTCCAGGCGCGCATCAACAGCCAAAAATCGCTGGCGGCTTTGTCGCCCAGGAGGTCCTCGCGCCAGCGGACCGTGTCGCGGTCCACGTTGCGCAGAAGCAGGTCGCGGCCTTGCGTGAGGGCGGCGACGAGGCAAGCCTGGTAAACACAGCCGTAATCCTGCGCTGCCAGCAGCATCCGCGAGTAGCGCGGGTGCAGAGGAAAGGCCAGCATCTTCTCTCCAATAGAACTGATCGAGCTTGATGTGCCGGTGTTTTTCACAGCGCCTAAGTCCTTAAGGAGCTCCTCCGCATGCGCAAGCGATTGCTCCTCCGGCGCCTCCAGCCAGCGAAACTTTCGCAGGTCCTCAACGCCCGCGGCTTTAAGCGTAAGGACCACCTCAGCTAAATCCAGCCGCTTGATCTCGGGCTGCTCCTGTGCGGGCCGATGCGCATGCTCCTCTCTGGACCAGAGCCGCAGACACACCCCAGGCGCCGTCCGGCCCGCCCGGCCAGCTCGCTGGTCGGCGGAGGCCCGGCTGATTTTGTCGATCAGCAGCGTGTTAATGCCGCGATACGGGTCGTAACGCGGGATACGCGCCAGACCGCTGTCGATGACGCAACGAATGCCGTCGATGGTGAGGGAGGTTTCGGCGACGTTGGTGGCGACGACGACCTTGCGTTTGTCGTAACGGGCGACGGCAGCATCCTGCTCACGCGGCGGCAGTTCGCCGTGGAGCGGCAGCAGGATGAAGCCGCGCGATTCATCGCAGTGGCGAATCGCCTCGATGGTTTGCGAAATCTCAAAACCACCGGGCATGAAGACCAGCACGTCGCCCTCGCCTCCGCCGCGCACAAAATCGCCGAAGGCGGCGGCGGCCTGGTCCCAAATCGGGCGCTTATCGATGTAACCCGGGGTGTCGGCAAACTGGATTTCCACCGAAAAAGTGCGGCCCAGAGATTCCAACACTCGGCAAGGCTTGAGATACTCCTCGAGCCGCGTGGCCTCGAGCGTGGCGGACATGACCAGGATTTTGAGATCGGGCCGTTCGGATTCCTGCAAATCCAGCGCGCGGGCCAGGGTGATGTCGCCGTAGAGGTGCCGTTCGTGGAACTCGTCGAAAATCAGGGCCGAAATGCCGCGCAGCCTTGGATCCTGGACAATCTGCCGCAGCAGCACCCCTTCGGTGACAAAGCGGATGCGGGTCTCTGGCCCGCTGACGTTCTCGAAGCGAATTTGGTATCCGACTTCTCCGCCAAGCTCCACCTTACGTTCCCACGCCACCCGGGCGGCCAAAAGGCGGGTTGCCAGCCGGCGCGGTTGCAGCACCACCACCTGGCCGGTGCCCAGCAGGCCGGCATCCAGGAGCATTTGGGGCACCTGGGTGGATTTGCCGGAGCCGGTGGGGGCAGAGACGATTGTCCGCCCCTCTTGGCGCACCCGAGCTATGAGCGCGTCCTGAATTTCGTATATCGGCAGTCGGTCGGCCATTGGTCCCAAGGTAAACTGACCGGCCCGAAATGGAAATTACTCCGTATTATTGGGGATGGTCCTCCGTACTGGGGCGACTGGCCAGCGCGTGCCGGGACCACATACGATGGGCTTAGTATCCATCCCAGGACAAATGATTTTGTTTAGTGGGAATCACTCAGGCCCTTGTTTGCGCTCGGGTCGGGCTTGGTTCATGGCAATCGCTTTTTGCCTGGGCCTGGGTTTTGCCTTGCGGGCCCCGGCGGCCGGGTGTGATCCCGCTCCGGCCGGCCTGGTCAGTTGGTGGCCGGGCGATGGGAACGCAAATGATATTGTCGGCACGAACAACGGCACCCTCGCCGGCAACGCGACCGCCATTGCGACAGGCAACGTCCTCTCGGCTTTCAGCTTCGACGGAACCAACAGTTTTGTTCAAATTCCCAACGCAGCCAGCCTCCGGCCCACGAACCTGACCATCGAAACCTGGGTCAACTTCTCCGCGCTGGACTCGGCGATCTCGGGCAATGCCCCGCAAGGCGACCAGTATCTCGTGTTCAAGCAAAGCTCCAAAGCCTTCCAGTTTGAGGGCTACTCCCTCGAGAAACTCCGCGTCGGCAACGGCGACGTGTTCCTATTCACAGTCGCCTCCAGCTCCGGCCAGGAGGTGTTTCTTCCGTCCGTAACTACAGTCAGTACCGGAGTTTGGTACCATGTCGCGGCGGTGCGAGGCCCGAATTCTCTCCAAATCTACGTCAATGGCAGGTTCGAAAACCAGACCAACGTCAGCTTCCCCCAGGATTACGGCACGCAGCCTGTGTATTTTGGCACCTCCGGCCAACCTTATTGGGACGGCAAGCTGAAAGGCCGGCTTGACGAGGTTTCCCTCTACAACCGCGCTCTGAGCTCAAATGAAATCGCTGGTATTTATGCCGCTGGCGTTTCGGGCAAGTGCAAAGGCGTAATTATCACGACGCAACCGCAAAGCCAGACAGTTATCGCCGGAAGCAATGCTCTCTTTACAGTGTCGGCGACGGGTTTTGGTCAACTCAGCTACCAATGGCAGTTTAACGGAACCAACCTCGCCGGCGCCACTGCCACCAGCCTTTCGCTCACCAATGTGCAATCTGCCAATGGAGGGAACTACACGGTAGTAGCGAGCAACTCTCTCAATGCCGCCGTCAGTATGATAGCCACACTGACAGTCCTGTCTGCGCCTAACATCACCACTCAACCGCAGAGTCTCACTAACATCGTTGGCACGACCGCCTCCTTCAGCGTTCTCGCCGGCGGGGCCTTGCCGCTCGGCTACCAATGGCAACTCAATGGCGCCGCGATTGGGGGCGCGACGGACCCCGGTCTGTTGCTCACCAACCTGCAGCCCACCGACGCCGGCAATTACACCGTCGCCATCACCAATGTGGCGGGCGCAGTGACCAGCGCTGTGGCCACCTTAACCGTGTGGGTGCCCCCGGCGATTTCGACTCAGCCTGCCGGTTTTAGTGCGGGAGTCGGCAGCAACCTGACGCTATCGGTGGCCGCTACCGGCACCTTGCCCCTCGCTTACCAGTGGCGGCTCAACGGCGCGAATATCTCCGGCGCGGCCGGATCCAGCTTTACCCGCACCAATGCACAATGCGCTCATGCCGGCAATTACGACTTGGTAGTCGGCAATGTGGCTGGAAACATCACTAGCAGTGTGGCAGCGGTTACTTTGGTGGCGCCGCCCGGCATCAGCATCCCGCCCGTAAATCAGTCGGTCGGTCAAGGCCAAAACGCCACGCTCAACGTGCTGGCCACGAACCAATGCGGCGGCGGGCTGACCTACCAGTGGCGTTTTGGCGGCGGGAACATCTCGGGCGCGACTGACGGCAGTTATGTGCGCACCAATGCCCAGTGCGTGGATGCGGGCAACTATGATATCGTGGTGACCACCCTGGGCGGTAGTATCACCAGCAGCATTGCGGCGGTCACAGTGATCGCGCCTCCGGCCATCAGCACACCGCCCTCCGACCAAACCGTCGCGCAAGGCCAGAATGTCACTTTGAGCGCGCTGGCCACGAACCAGTGCGGCGGCGGGTTGACTTACCAATGGCGTCTGAACAGCTTGAACATCCCAGGAGCAACCGCCACCAATTACACCCGCACCAATTTGCTATGCGCCGACGCCGGCAACTACGATGTCGTAGCGACAACCCTTGGAGGCAGCGCCACCAGCAGTGTGGCGGTGGTTACAGTAGTGGCCCCTCCCGGCATCAGTGTCCCGCCTGGAATCCAAACCGTCGCTCAGGGCCAGGACGTGACGCTAACCGTTCTGGCCACCAACCAATGCGGCGGCGGGCTGGCTTACCAGTGGCGTTTTGGCGGCGGAAACATCTCGGGGGCGACTGGCACAAGCTACACGCGCACCAATGCCCAGTGCGCGGATGCGGGCGGCTACGATGTGGTTGTGACGACTCTCGCTGGCGGCATCACGAGCAGCGTCGCGGGAGTCACAGTCGTTGCACCACCGGGCGTCAGCATCCCGCCGGCAAGCCAGACGGTGACACAGGGACAGGCCACGACGTTCACTGTGCTGGCCGCCAACCAGTGCGGCGGCGGCTTGACGTACCAGTGGCGCTTTAATGGCGGGAATATCCCCGGGGCGACTTCAACCAGCTATACGAACACCAGTCCCCAATGCGCGGATGCGGGCAACTACGATGTTGTCATCGCCACTCTGGCTGGGAGTCTGACCAGCGGCGTTGCGTCACTCGCCGTCGTAAGTCCTCCCGCCGTCACCACCGGGCCGGTGAGCCAGACGGTCACCCAGGGGCAGACCGTGACCTTCGCCGTGCTCGCCACTAACCAATGCGGCGGCGGCTTGATTTACCAATGGCGCTTCAACGGCGGGAACCTCTCCGGGGCGACCGGGACGGGCTACACGAACTCCAGTTCCCAGTGCGGGGATGCGGGCAACTACGATGTTGTCGTCGCCAATCCAGCCGGTAGTCTGACCAGCAGTATCGCCTCACTGATCGTGGTCGCCCCGCCCTCGATAACCATTGGTCCGCTAAGTCAAACAGTGACACAGGGACAGAACCTGACCTTCAGCGTGCTGGCCACCAACCAATGCGGTGGCGGGCTGACCTACCAGTGGCGCTTCAATGGTGGAAACATCTTCGGGGCGACCGGAAGGACCTACACCCGCACCAATGCACAATGCCCCGACGCAGGGAATTTCGACGTTGTCGTTGGCGATCTTGCCGGCAATGTCACCAGCAGCGCCGCAGTGGCGAGCGTGGCGGCCCCGCCGGTCATCAGCAGTCCGCCATTGAGCCAAACCGTTGCTCAGAACCAAAATGCGACGTTCAGTGTGCTGGCGACCAACCTGTGTGCCGCCGGCCAGGTTTACCAATGGCGCTTCAACGGCGGGAACATCCTTGGAGCGACCGGAAGCACCTACACACGTCCAAATGTACAGTGCGTCGATGCGGGAGCCTTCGACGTGATTGTTACCAATCTGGCTGGCAGTGCCACGAGCAGCGTGGCGGCGCTTAGCGTAGTGGCTCCACCCTCGATCACCACGCCTCCCCTTAGCCAAACCGTGACCCAGGGGCAGAACGTCACCTTCAGCCTCGTGGCCACCAACCAATGCGGCGGCGGGCTGACTTATCAGTGGCGATTCAATGGCGGCAATCTATCCGGGGCGACGGGGACCAGTTACACGGTCACCAATTCGCGGTGCACCGATGGTGGCAATTACGACGTCATAGTCACCAACATCGCCGGCATGGTCGCCAGCACCCCAGCGGTTCTGACCGTTGGCTTTTCCGCAGTGGTGCTGATTCCGGACCCGATTCTTAACAACGCACTCCACTGTGCCTTATCCCTCGGTCCCTGTCCCGTTACAGTTGCCGATATACAGAAGCTGACCTGCCTGTCGGCGAATTTCGGCCAGGTTGCCGCGCCAATCACCAACCTCGCCGGGCTCGGCGCCGCCACGAACTTGCAAAACCTTTACTTGAACGGGAATTTCCTCAGTGACCTGCGTCCGCTGACAAATCTGACGTCGCTCAGGACCTTGGAATTTGAGAAAAATAATGTAACCAACCTGGCGCCGTTAGTCGGGTTGACCCACCTGGCTTGTCTTGCGTTGGGCGGGGGCCTTTATCCGCCTGCCAACTACAATCCGCCGACGGATTACTCGGTCCTTTCGGGTTTAACTAATCTAACGCGCCTTTCCGTCTCCTACGGAAATCTCAGCGGCTTCAACAGTCTGACCAACCTGCCGCGCCTGGTCGGGCTCACTTCCTTGATCCTATATCAGAACGCCCTCGTCGACCTCTCGCCGCTGGCGGGACTAACGAATTTGACCTCTCTCGACCTGAGATGGAACAGGCTCAACGGCACTAACTGCCTTCCGTTGCTCGCTCTGACGAACCTGACCACCCTTTACCTTGGGGGCAATCCGCTCTCCACGCTGCCGCCTCTACAAACTTTGACGCGGCTAAGTTATTTGAACCTTGACGGCACCGGGCTCACTGACCTGACCCCGTTGCTTGGCCTGACAAATCTGACCTATCTCTCTCTCAACAGAAACCCGGGCATCACAAACTTCTCCGTGCTTTCCGCTTTGACCAATCTCGTTAATCTCGAGCTGAGCGGCAATTCCCTCGGCAGCGTGGGATTCCTCGCGAACCTGAATGGGCTGGCTTATGCCGACCTCTCTTACAATACGCTGACCAATCTCTCGCCTCTGACAGGGCTGAGCAGCGTTTCCAGCCTCGTTCTGGCCGGCGATGCGCTGACGAACTTTGTGCCCCCCTTGGGAATGACCTCCCTCGCCAACCTGTGGCTGCACAATAACTCCATTAGCGCCATCCCTGAACTTCCCTGGCTCAATCACCTCAATCTTGATCGAAATCCGATTTCCAATATTGCGCGGCTCAGCACCGCGCCTGCGTTCACCAATCTTACCGGCTTGGGCCTGAGCTGGAACCAGGTTGCGGACTTTAGCCCTCTGGCCTCGCTCCCGAATTTAACGCTCCTCCGTCTGGAAGGAGACCATCTCACCGACCCACTTTTCCCTGCTTTAGTCCCCAGCTTGAGCCGGTTAATGTTCCTGGACCTTAGTTACAACAAGATCAGCAGCCCCTCGTGGCTCTGCCAATTGCCCAACCTTAGGGAACTCTATCTCGGACGAAATGAGGTCCAGGACCTCCTTCCCTTGGCCTGTTTGCAGAATCTGGTCGATTTGAACGTCAGCCTGAATTTTCTCAGCAACCCGGCTATTCTCACTGAGCTGCAAAACCTCCAGTGCCAAAGGACCGGCATCCTGCCCTGCGGTTGTGGCTGGGGCACAAACTTTGCCCAGGGCCTCCAATGTGGAGGCATGAATGTAACCTTCCCGCCTCAGAACCAACCGCCGGCTATCTCCACGATGCTTCCGGGCACCCCGCCCAAGTGGTTCATTCCTCTGAACTCCACCTCGTCTCTGGCGCTCTTAGTCTCTGAGGATCCTTCACCACCGCCCGATTACCCGTTGATGGCCGGCGCCATCTCTCCAAACCCCGGATTGGTGTCGATCTTGAGTGTGAGCAACCCCGTATTCGGCACAGACCCCGACCGTACCCTGGCGGTCGCTACCGCCAACCAGGCTGGCCAGATGAACCTGGCACTGCAAGTGACCGACGATGTGGACTCCACTACCAGCAGTAACATTCAGGTATTCGTGGTCGCTAATGCCTATCTTACCAACCTGTGCCCGAACGTCGATCCCATTCTGACGTCCGTCCTCGGTTCTGCGGTCGGCACTTCCAGCGCCGCTCTCAGTATGGTGGACCTCCTGAGCTTGACGAACCTCTTTGTCTCGAACGCCAACTTGAATGATCCTTGCGTCTGGCAATGGCTAACCAATTTGACCTCCCTGTCGCTGAACGGCTACTCCATTTCCAATTTGCTCTTCCTCACGAATCTGACCCAATTAAACTCTCTGAGTCTTTACAACAGCGGCGTCATGGACCTTTCTCCCCTCATGGCGTTGCCCAACCTGACCAGCCTGGCGCTGGACGGCAACTCCCTTACCAACGTCGCCCAGCTCCGCAACCTCCCTAACCTCCGGGCCTTGATTCTAAACAACAATACCTCCACCGATCTTTCCCCGTTGAGCAGCCTTTCCAATCTGCTGAGCCTCGTCCTTGAAGGAGATACTATCGCTGATGCCGGCTTCGTGACAAATCTGACCCAGTTGCGCAAGCTGGACCTCGGCAATAACCACCTCACGTCTCTTCAGCCGGTGGCCGGGTTGAGCAACCTTACTTCTCTCCTCTTGCAGCAAAACCGCCTTCGGGACCTACACCTCCTCACGAACCTGCCGTCGCTCCTCCTGGTGGACCTCAGCCTCAACCCGCTGAACCTGAGCTCAAACCAGGTCGTTTCAGTCATCCAAACCCTCTTTAGCAACCGCGTCCAGGTGGTTTATCTACCGCTTCGGCAGTTAACATTGGTGGTGCCCAATACCAACTGGTTCATCCTGACCAATACCACCTCCACGTTGGGCATTCGGGTTACCGACAACGGACCGACCAACGAACCAGTCGCGCTCGCTTATGGTTCTTCCAACCAGAGTCTTCTGCCCAACGCGAACCTCGCTACCGCTCCCCTGACCAACTTGCCGCCGGACTATTATTACGTGTTCACCGCGGCACTGCGCCCCGGTCAAACCGGCGCCAGCGTAATCACTTTGACTGCCACCGATAGCGCCGGCCTCACTACCAACTCATATATTCTCGTTTCCGCAGTGGCACCCCAACCTTTCGCCGCGCAATTTGCGAGCAATGCCAACTTGACGTGGACGACCTGGGGAAATGTCCCCTGGTTCGGCGAGACCAACAACACCCACAACGGCATCTGGGCTGCTCAAAGCGGACACATCACGGACGACCAGGATTCCTGGCTCCAAACAACCGTCACCGGTCCCGGCACACTCACCTTTTGGTGGAGCGTCTCCTCGGAAACTAATTATGACCTCCTCCAGTTCTATACCAATGGCGTGCTCGAAACCCCGGCGCTCTCCGGGGAGATCTCCTGGCGGCAGCAAACGCTCAACTTGCCTGCGGGCACGCAAACCCTCGCTTGGCGCTATGTCAAGGACCCTGATCGGAGCCTCGGCGCCGACGCCGCCTGGCTCAGCGAAGTTGCCTTTACGACCCCTGCACCCACGCTGCAATTGACACCCAGTACAAACGGCCAGATGCAAATCACGATCCACGGCATCGTTGGGCATCTCTACCAGGTTGAGTTCTCCACCGACCTGGCCAACTGGTCCAACCTCGTAACACTGACGCTGACTAATTCCACCATCATCATCTACGATTCGGCCGCGCCGACCGGTGCGCGTTTCTATCGCGTGCGCGACCTCTCGACCAGTCTCCTGCGGCTCGACCCTCCTGTCCTCACCAACAGCGTGGCTCTGCTGGTGCTTCACAGTCCCCCACGTCTCCGCTTCGCCCTCCAGTCTTCCACGAACCTCACTAAGTGGTCCTCCCTGGCGACCCTGACCAACACCACGGGCACTCTTTCCTACCCCGCTCCGCGCCCCACCAATTCTTCCCGACAGTTCTACCGCGCGATGCTCTTGCTCGGCACGCCGGCCATGCACTTCGGTGGTTTCGCTTTCGCCTCTCCTGACGCTCGAACGCCCCTGAATCAGCGGGGCTCGAGCCCGCCAGCTCTCACCGCGCTTTCTCAACCAAGTCCCGATTGGACAAACTCCTCCGGCTATGCTGAATTGGCCGGAGATGAAGCAGTTTGACTTCCTGGTTTTGGGTAGCGGGATCGCCGGGCTCTCGTTCGCCTTAAAGGTGGCCCCGCATGGGCGCGTCGCCATCATCACCAAGAAAGATCGCGCCGAGTCCAACACCAACTATGCCCAGGGCGGCATCGCCGCCGTCACCAGCAAAGAAGATTCCTTCGAACTCCACGTGCGCGACACCTTGGAAGCGGGCGCGGGGCTCTGCAAAGAACCGGCCGTGCGCGCGATCATCCAGGAGGGCCCCGCCCGAATCGCCGAGTTGATCCAGTTGGGCATGCAATTTTCCGAGCGCGAGATCCCCGAGTCCCACGGTGCCCGCGAACTCGACCTGGGCAAGGAGGGCGGGCATTCGAAACGCCGCATCCTGCATGCAAAAGACATCACCGGCCGGGAGGTCGAGCGGGCGTTGCTGGCGTCGGTGGCGGCCCAGCCGAGCATCGAGATTTTCGAAAACCACCTGGCGATCGACCTCATCACCAGCCAAAAACTTGGCTATGTCGGAGACCATCGCTGCCTGGGAGTCTACGTCCTGGACAAAGCCAGCGGGCAGGTCGAAACCTTTGCGGCTCCGGTGACCCTGCTGGCCACCGGTGGGTGCGGCAAAGTCTATCTCTACACCACTAACCCAGACATCGCTACCGGGGACGGCGTCGCCATGGCCTATCGCTCCGGCGCGGCGGTGGCCAATATGGAGTTTATCCAGTTCCACCCCACCTGCCTTTATCATCCCCGCGCCAAATCTTTCCTGATCAGCGAAGCCGTTCGCGGTGAAGGCGGCGTCCTCAGGAACCTGGACGGAGCCGAGTTCATGGACCGTTATCACCCCCTCAAATCACTGGCCCCCCGCGATGTCGTCGCCCGCGCCATTGACAGCGAGATGAAAAAAAGCGGTGCCGATTACGTTCTGCTTGATATCACGCACAAACCCGCCCGATTCCTGATCGAGCGCTTTCCCAACATCTATCAAACCTGTTTGCGTTACGGGATCGATATCACCAAGGAGCCGATTCCGGTCGTCCCGGCCGCCCATTACCAATGCGGCGGTGTCGTCACCAACCTCGAAGGCGAAACCGAAATCGCCGGCCTCTACGCCGTCGGCGAGGTCGCTTGCACCGGCTTGCACGGGGCCAATCGGCTGGCGAGCAACTCCTTGTTGGAGGCTTTGGTGTGCGCCCACCGTGCCGCCCAGCGGGTCATCACCCACCAGCCCAAGGGCGCTCAATTCCAAATCCCGCCCTGGCAATCGGGCAATGCGCATAACCCGGATGAGTTGGTGGTCGTGTCGCATAACTGGGACGAAATCCGGCGGGCGATGTGGGATTACGTGGGGATTGTCCGCACCAATAAACGGCTCCAGCGCGCCCAGAAACGCATCGCCAATTTGCAGGAGGAAATCCAGGAGTACTATTGGGATTTCATCGTGACCAATGATTTGCTGGAACTGCGCAACATCGCCACCGTCGCCGAGGTCATTGTGGCCAGCGCCCTGCGCCGGCCCGAAAGCCGCGGCCTGCACTACAACCTGGATTATCCCGGTCCGAACCCGGATTGGGCGCAGCGCGATACTGTCTTGCGGAAATCGTCATGACTCAATCGCCGTTCCAAACGCGGCAGCTGCCCATTACGCATCAAGTTCCTCTTTCGACTTCCTCAAAACCCGGAAGCGATGGCTCCACGGATCAATCCGGCAGATCGCGCTATAGCCGCATTGGTCACAGGCTGTTAGAGAGCCTTTGCGATATGGCGCCACTTCCGTCCGACCCGAATAAATCTGCTCTCCCATTTTCCTGAGATGCTTTTCCACCGAATCCAGCAGCGCCGCAAACTCGCTCGGGGCCAGTGCCTCGCGCGAGTTTTTAGACACTTTCCCGTTCTTGTTGAGCCGGTACTTGAATTGGTCGCCTTGGGTCACGCCGCGGCGGTTGTCCAAGTGCCGTAGCACCCGGGTATCGAACCGGCCCGTGTGGCAGTAAGCCTCTTTTCGGACTCCCTCACTGTCTAGAGCCTCGAGTCGATTTTGCGCGCGTTCCGTTCTGCCGCGCAGATTCACATAGAATACCCCTGCCGGGACGAGCTGCCCCACGCCGAAAACTTCGCGCGGGTTGGGCCAGTGGCGCAGCACGTTCAAGTAAGCAGGCAATTGCAATTGTAGCCCGTGCTCCAGCAGCACCGCGTCCATCTTCTTCTGGCTGGATTTATAATCGAGCACCACGCACAGCGCCCGGTCAGCTACCGGCTCCCGGAAAAGATCGATGCGGTCGATCCGGCCGGACAGTTCCACGCGCCGGCCTTTCCCCAGGTCGATGCCCCAGCCGGGCGCACCCTCTTCTCCAAAACCCAATTCAACTGCCGCCGGCTCGAACTCGTATTGCGCTTGCATCCATCCAACCAGGGTTGCCACGAAATCCTGCAGCGACGCCGTCAGGCTCCGCGCCATGAATCGTGTTTGTTCGCTTGCCTGGAGCAACCCTTGACGGTACTGGGCCATCAGGCCCTGGGCGATAACCGCCACGCGTCCCCGGGCTTCGCTCGGCGTGATCTCCCGCCACCGCTTCTTCTCCGCCTGCAACTGCTGGTGGAACAACGCCAGCACCTCGTGCTGAAAACTCCCCTGCTCCCGCACATCCAGCTCGAACCGCTTCCGCTCTTCCGCCCGCAAACCGGAATGGACGAAAAACTTGAACGGGCAGGCGGCGAATTGTTCCAGGCGGCTCACTGAAGTGTGCAAGACTGACCCATAAAGCTGCACCGCCAACTCCGGCGAGAGCGATCCCTTCACCTCCGGCTGCTCAAAATGCTGCAACGCCTCCAACAGCGAGGCCAGCGCCGGAAGCGACAGCAGTGCGGATTCGTCCGGGGTCAGGAGTCCGCAGCCAGTAGCCACTCCGTGCTTTTCTGCTGCTACTGACTTCGGGCTCCCGTCCTTGGACTGTGGACTGTGGACTGTGAACCGTGAACGGTAGACTCTCAACAACGGTCCTGCCAATTCACTCACATGCTCACTCCGCCGCCAGTCGAGCGTTCGGGGCACCACTTCAGGTTCCAGGGCGGGAAAGAGTTGACGCACATGGGCAAGGAATGGCGAGGGATTGAGCAGCGCTCCATCCGCATTGTGCGCGGCACAGCTCAGCACCACTCGTTGGCGCCCGCGCGTGCAGGCCAGATAGGCATAGTAGCGCTCGCGACCGAGATGATGCCGCGCACTACCGCCCGGCATTACGTTGCGCCTTTCGAGCTCGAGTCGGTCGCTCTCCGTCAGCAGCAGGGCGCCTTGTGGCAGCGCGGGAAAAACCGTTTCGTTGAGGCCCAGCACCAGCGCAAGCTTGACGTCCGGATTGCGCGATCGGTCAAGCTCGCCGACGAGCACCTGGTCCAGCGCCGGCGGAATGACCCCAACCGTCAAGTTGGCCAAGCCTGCTTCCAGAATCGGCAGCCACTCGCGTAACGTCAACGCCTCCCTCGAAAAGGCCAGTTCCAAGTTCGCCAGCCAGCCGTTCATTTGTTCCCAAACCGTCCCATGAACCGAACCGGGGAGATGGGGATCCGCGCTGGCGTCCTGCCCCCACTCCTGGAGCTTGCTTTCGACACCGAGTTCTCCCCAAAAACCCCTGAGAGCGACCGCCAATTGCGCGCCGGTCGGTTTGTCATGGGCCTGCTTCAGCGCCAGGACCAGGCGCTGGAAAGAGGGTAAAAGGCGCCGGAGCAAACCTGCCAGCCACGCCGTCAGCTCCGGGTCGCCAGGGATGACCATGGGCTTTTGCCAGGCTGCGCCTTTCCAGCCGCGGGCCAGCGCTTCATTCTCCAACTTGTCCAGTTCCTCTTCTGCCGCTGGCGCCAGCCCCGTCTTGAGTGCGGCGAACCAGTCGTCGCTCTGCCAGTTAAACGCCACTGTGCGCAGGCTGCTCCGCGTTAGCTCGGCCAGCGGGTGATGCGAGACCGACTCTCGCCGGTCCAGGAAGAACGGGATTTCGTATCGCAGGAAAACGCGCTCGATCGACTGATGGTAGCCCTCCAGCTTGCGCACCAGCACACTCACCTCTCGATAACGTCCACCAGCCCGCACATGCCGTAGAATCTCTCGCGCCGCCTCGACCACCTCCGCCTCCGGGTCGGCGCACGTAGCCAAACGCAGGCTCTCCTGCCCGTGGCAGGCTGCCTCCCTACCTTTTCCCCCTGCGTAGGCCCGCGGCTCCGCCCAGCATTCCTCCAGATGCTGCAACACCGGGTTGTTCGCAAACCGGCTTCGGCCCTCATCCCGGGGCAAACATTCCACCACCACCTCGGTATCCGGCATCGCCGCAAAACGCTCACGGCACTTCTCGAAACTGCGGCGTACTCCCGACCACGGTGAGAGCCAGGAGCTTTTCTTCCCGGCCACTCTATCGAGGCAAAAAGTCACCGTGGCTTCCTCGCACGTGGGCAATACTGCCGCCAGCAAATCAACCTCCTGCTCTGAAAACTCCGCAAACCCATCCACCCATAACCGGCCGATTTGAACCGTGAACTCTGGACTCTGGACCGTTGGTTGTGGACCGTTGATTATGCACTCTCCACTCTGGACTTTGGACTTTGGACATTGGACTCCCAACACCTCCGCTGCGCTCGTCAACAAACAATCCGCATCCTGCAGGCTGTGCTCCTCCAGCCAGCCGAGATAATCCCGCAGCAAGGCGGCGAGGTCGTGCAACTTATAACCCAGGCCCTCGTTGCCCCGCATCTGCTGGGAGAGCTGGCGCAGCGATTCGGGTGTGAGCTGGTGGCGCTGCAACTCTCGCAACGTCAGGCTGAGCTGCTGCGCGAAGCCGGTCAGCCGCGCGCTGGCCCGAAACAGTTTTAAACCATCGCGTTTGCGCGCCAGCAAACCGCGCAGCACCATCAGCCGGCCTTCCTCGTTGAGCATCCGTGGCGGTCGGGCGTGCACTCGCTCGAAAATGAACCCCGCCAGCCGCTCGAAGGAAAGAATATGCAGCCGCGTGTAACCCGAGATGGAGGGCTCGGAGAGCAACTGCCGCTCGAGCTGATAGGTGGTCTGCTTGGGTGCCACCAGTAGCAGTGGCGGTCCTTCCGCCGAGACCCCCAACCTCTCCCGTGCCTCCGCCAGGCACCGGAACGTTTTTCCGCTGCCCGCCGGCCCCAACAATAAGCGCACGCGCACGCCCTATTGTCTAGTATTGGAGTCAAAGATCAATCCGCGGCGCTTCCCAATTGTATGGTTTATCCAAGATATCCGCAGATACCAAACCACTGCCGGCGCCACCTTCCGGAAGCTGATGACGAAATCGTTCGTGCCGTCCTTGTCCAGATCGGCCACCAGCGCGCCCGTTTGCTCGGTTGATGCCCCTGGCACTGGCAAATCGCCCGTTGAGCTCGAAAGATGCCGCCACCCCATAACTTTATCCTCCACTTTGTCCGGCCCCTGCGCCTCAGCACTCGGACTGCTCAGCAACAGAAATAAAAGGCTTACCTCAAGGCCGAGCGACACCGCTATGGACTTCAAAAAAGGTGGGAAAACGTATCGGCGTTTCGTTGTCTCCCATTGGCTTGTCTTCATTGGTCCCGTAAACCGGAATTCTTCCGCCACTCTGGCTCTTCCTTGCTCAATTTCCTAGTCCTTCCTTGCACCACTATCCATCAAAGTTTGCGCAGCTTGCGCAAATCTCTGGTGCGTTCGCAAACGTGTTGTCCCGCATTTAACTCTTTGGTTGCCGCTCGTCGCTGTTAGTTTTCTCAACTGAAAATGTTCTGTTTATGCCGCGGGCGCCCGCCAATCTTAAACACCAACAACTCCCTCAATTCCACCAACATTTGCCCTGCCACCCACAGCGGCCAGCCCGTGTAGCCGCTCGCTGTCTTCACGATCTCCTTCGCATACCCCCGGTTCCCCAGTTGCCGAAACCGCTTCGCCTTGATCCCCGAGCGCACCGCCAGCAGCCCCTTGAGTTTCATCCGCCGTATTAACCCCGGCGATTTGCCCCGCAACGCCTCAACTTGCTGTGTGGTGCGCCATTCATCCACGATCAATGCCTCGATGGTCGGCGCGCGAACAACCGTCTCGTTCGACCCGTGCCAGCGGTAGTGGGCCAGCACGAGGTTTACCGTCACCAGCTTCTGACAGTGAGCCCCAAACTTGGGCCAAAACACCATGTCGCCCAGGATCGGCATGTCTTCCGGAAACCGCTCTGGCGCTGACTGGCGGTTGGTCTTGAGCAACGTCGCGCAGAAGGCCTGATTGCCAATCTCGGCCTTGCGCGCCAGGAACGTGTCCACCTCCAGCACCTGCACGTGGCCATCGGGTTTGCCCGAAATACTGAGCCGTTTCCCTTGCTCGTCGATGCGTTCGTCCAGGCACCAGGCTAGGCCGCGCCCGGTGCAATCCTCCAGGTGCCCTGCCATCACTTCATAAAACTTCGGCGCAATCAGGTCATCCCCGTGCAGAATCTGCAGGTAATCAGTCTCAGCCGAAAAATCGAGGCAGCGATTGAAATTGCCGAACGGACCGAGGTCCCTCGGATTGCGAATATATTCCAGCGGCAGGCCCTTGAAGCCCTGCACCATCTCCGGTGTGTCATCCGTCGAGCAATTATCCAACACCACCACCCGCTCGGGCCGCCGCGTCTGCTGCGCCAGCGATTCAAGCGTTTGCAAAATAAACTGCGCTCCGTTACGGACAGGTATAGACGTCGTGATCATCTTAGACACAAGAATTAGCAGCGAAGACGCGAAGGCGCGAAGAAGAAATTCAATGTTTTGGCTGTTCTTTTTCCGGCTTTATTCTTTGTTTTCTTTGTGTTCTTTTGTGGCCGTGATGATTAGTCCCAACCAGATTCCCGTCTTTATCCTCTGCGGTGGCCTTGGCACCCGGCTGAAAGAAGAAACCGAATTCCGCCCCAAGCCCATGGTCCCCATCGGCGAACACCCCATCCTCTGGCACATCATGCAAATCTACGCCCGCCAGGGTTTCCGCCGCTTCGTCCTCTGCCTCGGCTTCAAAGCCGACTTGATCAAAGATTATTTCGCCAATATCCACCTGCATAACGCCGACTGTACTATCCGCCTCAAGACCAACGAAGTCACCGTCCACGAGCATCGATATGATCTGGACTGGGAAGTTACCCTCGCCCATACCGGCGAGAAGCACATGACCGGCAGCCGCGTCGCCCAGGCCACCCGCAAATACCTCGGCCATACCGAGCATTTCGCCGTCACCTATGGCGATGGCGTCACCGATGCCAACCTGGTCGATGAACTGCAATGCCATCTCAAAGGCGGAAAACTTGGCACGGTGCTGGGTATCAACCCTCTCTCTCGCTTCGGCGAAATCAAGGTCGAGGGCGACCGCGTGGTCGAGTTTGCCGAAAAACCCGACATCGAAGACCATTGGATCAATGGCGGCTACTTCTTCTTCCATCGTGACGTGGCCAAATACCTTTCCGAGAAGGAGGATTGCGTGCTCGAACGGGAGCCTTTGATTCGGTTGGCCCGTGATGGGCAATTGAACATCTACCGTCATCGCGGCTTCTGGGCCTGCATGGATACTCAGCGCGACCGCGAGCACCTCACCAAACTCGCCGAATCCTCTAACCCACCATGGTTCCCGAAGCTAACCACAGATGACCACAGCGGTTAATGATGTTTTAATTGTGGGCGGCGGTATCGTCGGTCTGGCGACGGCCTGGCGGTTGCAGCAGGCGCGGCCGGGTTTGAAGGTGCTCCTTCTGGAAAAAGAAGAAGGTCTGGGCCGCCACCAAACCGGCAATAACAGCGGCGTCCTTCATGCCGGCCTCTATTACAAACCCGGCTCGGCCAAGGCCCAACTCGCCGTCGAAGGCCTGCAGCAGATGCTCGCCTTCTGCCAGGAACACCGCATCGCCCACGAGCAATGCGGCAAAATCGTTGTCGCCACTTTGCCCGAAGAATTGCCTCGTCTCGAAACGCTTTGGGACCGGGGCAATGCCAACGGTTTGAAAGGGCTGCGCAAGCTGACGCCCGAACAGATCAAAGAAATCGAGCCGCACGCCGCCGGCATTGCAGCCGTTCATGTGCCGCAGGAAGGCATTGTGGATTACCCCGCCGTTACCGAGAAGCTGGGCGAACTCATTCGCCAGTCCGGCGGCGAGGTCCGCCTGGGCGCGCGCGTCACCCGTCTGCGCCCCGACAATGGCGCCTGGGTCGCCGAAACTCCCGCCGGGGACTTCCGCGCCAAATTCCTCGTCACCTGCGGCGGTCTCCATGCGGACCGCCTCGTCAAGGCGTCCGGCCAGCATCCCACCGCTAAAATCGTCCCTTTCCGCGGCGAGTACTTCAAGCTTCGCCCCGAGCGCCAATGCCTGGTCCGCAATCTTATCTACCCGGTGCCCGACCCGAAATTCCCGTTCCTGGGCGTGCACTTCACCCGCCTGATTCACGGTGGGATCGAGGCGGGCCCGAACGCGGTGCTCGCCTTTTCACGCGAAGGCTACCGCTGGAGCCAAATCAATCCCCGCGATTTGGCCGAGGCGCTCCTGTTCCCCGGCCTCTGGCGCTTCCTTGCCGCCTATCCCAGCATGTGTGGCTACGAAATCCGCCGCTCGCTCTCCAAAGGCGAGTTCACGCGCTCCTTACAGAAGTTGGTGCCCGAAATCCAGGCTGAGGACCTGGTCCCCGGCGGTGCCGGTGTCCGCGCGCAGGCCATGCTCCCGGAAGGCAAGTTGGTCGAGGACTTCCATTTCGAGGAAGGACCGGGTATCCTCCATGTGCTCAATGCGCCCTCACCCGCTGCGACCGCTTCGCTGGCGATCGGTCAACGGATTGCCCACAAATTGCAGGCGTTAACAAATGTTTAATTCATTCTACAGGAATAAGCGGGTCTTGGTCACCGGTCATACTGGTTTTAAAGGCGGCTGGCTTTCTCTCTGGCTTTGGAAACTCGGCGCTCGTGTGTGGGGGATTAGCCTCCCACCTCCCACAACCCCAAATCTTTACGATACCTTCCGAACGGAGGTTTTTTCAGGCGAAGCCGAATGCGATATCCGCAATCTGGACCGTTTGATCGCCGCACTCAAACCCGCGCAGCCGGATATTATTTTCCATCTGGCGGCCCAGCCCATCGTGCGGCGCTCGTATGAAGAGCCCCTGGAGACCTTCCAAACAAATGCTCTGGGCACCGCCAACCTTTTGGAAGCGGTGCGGCGGGCCGCCCTACCATGCCCCGTGATTGTCATCACCAGCGACAAGTGCTATGAGAACCGTGAATGGGAGTATGCCTATCGGGAGACCGATCCCCTTGGAGGCCATGATGTCTATTCCATGAGCAAAGCGGCGGCGGAACTCGTTGCCAACGCCTGGCACCGTTCGTTCTTCCGACCCAACCCAAAACTTGGTCCGGTGGCAACCGCCCGCGCGGGCAACGTCATTGGCGGAGGAGACTACGCCCAGGATCGCATTGTGCCGGATGGTGTGCGCGCCCTGGTGGATAAGCAACCCATACCTGTTCGCAACCCCTCCGCGATTCGTCCCTGGCAGCATGTCTTGGAATGTATCAGCGGCTATCTTTGGCTGGGAGCGCGGCTGGCGGCGCAACCAAAGACTTCGCCCTTGGCGAGTTCCTTCAATTTCGGTCCGGAGCCCTCGGCGCGTCAGCCAGTACGCCGGCTGGTCGAGGAGATTCTGCTATCCTGGCCGGGCGAGTGGAAGGATGCTTCCGCTCCGGGGAGTCCTCACGAAGCCATGCTCCTCTCCCTTTCGATTGAAAAGGCAGGCGCGCTGCTCAACTGGTACCCAGCCTGGGATTTTAAGGAGGCTGTTCGCCGCTCTGTGCTATGGTATTATCAGCGGCACGTGACAGGCGATCCAAAAATGCTGGACTTCTCGAGCTCGCAAATCGACGGCTACGTCGAGGCTGCGCAGCACAAAAACCTTGATTGGGCAAAAGAATGACCCGCCCAAATTCGAGTCTTGTCGGCGCAACCGAACCTCAGACGGGAGACATTGCCACTTTGAAAGCGGAGATCCTACGTCTGGTCAGGGAGTTTTCCCGACAAACCCACCATGCCAATCGCCCTGGATACGAATTAGATGAGGAAGCTGGTGCCGAACGGCCCGGCTTTGTGCCCGGGTCCACCACCGTCCCTTACGCCGGCCGGGTTTTTACCGAAGAAGAAGTCGCGGCTGCAGTGGGTGCTACCCTCGACTTCTGGCTCACGCTTGGCAAGGAAGGTGAGGCCTTCGAAAAGGGCCTGGCCGACTTTCTCGGCGTCAAGGCCAGCGTGCTCTGCAACAGCGGCTCCTCTGCGAATCTGCTGGCCGCCTGCGCGCTGTCCAGCCCGCGCCTGGGCGCCCGCCGACTAAAACCTGGCGATGAAATCATCACCGTCGCCGCCGGATTTCCTACCACCGTAGCGCCCATCCTGCAGAATGGTTTCGTGCCGGTGTTCATCGATAACGATCCGATTACCCTCAATGCCCGGGTCGAGCAGCTTGAAGAGGCCTATCGCGAAAACAAGACGAGGGCCGTCTTCATGGCCCACACGCTTGGCAATCCTTTCAACCTTGCCGCCGTCACCGAGTTCTGCCGCAAACATCAACTCTGGCTTGTCGAGGATAACTGCGACGCCCTCGGCTGCCGTTACGATGACAAACTCACCGGCACGTTCGGCGACCTCTCGACGCAATCGTTTTATCCGCCCCATCATCTGACCCTCGGTGAAGGCGGCGCCGTCAATATCGTCCAGAGCCTGAAGCTCAAGGTCATCATCGAAAGCTTTCGCGATTGGGGACGCGATTGCTGGTGCGCCAGCGGTAAAGATAATACCTGCGGCAAACGCTTTGACTGGAAGCTGGGCGAACTGCCTCGGGGTTACGACCACAAATACATCTATTCCCACTTGGGCTACAACCTCAAGCCGCTGGACATCCAGGCTGCCATCGGCTGCGTCCAACTCCAGCGCCTGCCGCAGTTCATCCAGGCCCGCATCGATAATTGGGACTATCTCCGCCGCGGCCTCAACGATTGCGCCGAGTTCTTCGACTTCATGCTGCCAACCCACGCCACCGGCTGGACCCCAAACGGCTTCGCCTGGGACAACTCCGGCCATCGGACGACCTGCTCGTGGTTCGGATTCATGTTGAGCGTAAAACCAACCGCGCCCTTCAAAAAGTTCGAGCTCGCCCGTTACCTGGACGAAAAGAAAATCGGCAACCGCATGCTCTTCGGCGGCAACCTCCTCCGCCAACCCGTATTGGTGCAACTGAAGAAAGACCGGCCGGACTCGTTCCGCGTCGTTGGCGATTTGCCCGGCGCCGACACGATCATGAAAGAAGTCTTCTTCGTGGGAACTTATCCGGGCCTGACGCGCGAGATGCTCGACTACATAATCGCTACGATCCGCGCCTTCGTAAAAAGGATCTAAACACGAGAAGACTCAAAGACCATATGGAATGAAACCCGATTCTGAAATTCCTTTCGCCTCTGCCCGTCTTCGCTGTTAATTCTTCTTTGCGCTCTTTGTGTGATCTTTTGTGGCAAATCTTCGGCATGACCGCTCCCGCACCGCAATTCCAGGCACTTCCGACCAACCTTCCCGGGCTGGTGCTGTTGCAGCCGCCCATCTTCGAAGATGCGCGCGGCATTTTCGTCAAAACTTTTCACGACAACTTCTTCCGCGACGCCGGCATTCCTTTTGAACCGCGCGAGGAATTTTATTCTGTTTCAGCCAAAGACGTCCTGCGCGGGATGCATTTTCAATTGCCCCCGACCGCCCATGCCAAACTGGTCTATTGCCTCAGCGGCCGGGTAATGGACGTGGTCCTGGACATGCGGCGCGGTTCGCCGACTTACGGTCGTTCATTCAATTGCATCTTGGATGCCATCAAACGCGAGTCTCTTTATGTCCCCGTCGGGTTCGCCCACGGCTTTCTCTCCCTCGAGGACCGCTCCCTCATGATCTATAAAACCGACGCCGTCCACGACCCGGCCTGCGATACCGGTATCGCCTGGGACTCGTTCGGTTTCGAGTGGCCGGTCACAAACCCCATCATGTCCGACCGCGATCGCCGCTTCGTGCGGTGGCGGGAGTTCAATTCGCCGTTTTAAGCCACAGATGAACCCAGTTCCCGCTTAACATGCGCATCCTTTTCACCGGTGCCAGTTCGTTCAGCGGCTTTGGCTTCGTCCAGGCGCTCACTGCGGGCGGGCATGAGGTCATCTGCCCCTTGCGCGGCAGCCTCGAAGCCTATACCGGCATTCGCAGCCAACGTGCAAAACTCCTGCGGGACCGCGCGCGCCTCGTCCCCCATGCCCCGTTTGGTGGCGAGGCGTTCCTCAAGCTGCTTCGGCAAGGTCGTCCCTGGGACCTGCTCTGCCATCACGCCGCGGAGGTCGGCAATTACAAGAGTCTCGACTTCGACCCGTTTCAGGCACTCCAGAATAATACACAAAACCTCCGCACCGTGCTCGACGCTTTCAAACAGAGCGGAGGCAAAGCCGTCGTGCTGACCGGCACCATCTTCGAGCCGGACGAAGGGACCGGCGACGAACCGCTGCGCGCCTTTTCACCTTACGGCCTCTCAAAAGGACTAACCTGGCAAACGTTCAGGTTTTATTGCGGCCAGGCCAATCTTCCGCTCGGCAAATTTGTCATGCCCAACCCGTTCGGACCTTGGGAAGAGCCGCGTTTCACCTCCTATCTGCTGAACACCTGGAAAGAACAACGTCCGGCACAAGTGAAAACTCCCGACTGCGTCCGCGACAATATTCACCTCGATTTATTGGCCGCCGTTTACGCTCAATTCGCCGGACAGGTGGCCGGGCTGACCGGCGGCTGCATCAGGAGCAACCCCAGCGGCTACGTCGAAAGCCTGCAAGCCTTCACCATGCGCGTCGCTCACGAAGTCCGCACGCGCACCGCCTGGCCTTGCGAAGTGGAGCTATTGGCGCAGACCGATTTCAGCGAACCGATGCGCCGCTCAAACCTGGACCCGGCAGCCACCCTCGTGCCCAACTGGGATGAGAAACGCGCGTGGGACACATTCGTGGAGTTTTACAATCGGAGCGATAACGACGGGCACCCTAGCTAAGTAACGTAGTGAGACAGAGTCGGTCCAAAACCGCAGAGGTCATCCACGCTTTTCATTATTTAACTCTTTCGCACACCGTCAATCATCCACCCTCCGCCCGCGGCGCCCGGAACCACACACGCGCATACCCGTACGCGAGCGCCTCTGCAATCACGCCCCTCACCCCCGCGCTCGAACGCCACCAGTGGCGCTCATCGTAATCCATACTCGGCACCGCCGTGACTCCCACTTTCACGCCCTTGCCCAGCGCCCTCTCAAACATCAGCCGCGACCGTCTCGCATGAGGCCCCTCGGAAATCAAATGCACCATTGCCGGCGCCAGACCGTGCCCGCTCAGCCACCGGCGTAAACTCACTGCCGACACATACGTGCGGTCCTGGCGCACCAACGGAGCCGGTACCGCCTGCACCTCGTTTGTGTTCAGGCCGAGTTTGAGCAATGTGGCCGCTCCCAACTCGGCAAAAGTCTTGTAAACCGAGAGGGGCGCGCCCGCCTCCAATGGTCCGCCCGTGACATACAATTTGTCATAGTGATTTCGTCTGAACTCAGCCACGGTCGCTTCCAGCGCGTAATCCGGTGCCCAGCCTTCGACCACCAGCACGCCTCCCGGCAGCGGTTCGGTAACGGCGAGGAAGGGATGAATCTCCCGGATACTTATAATTGCCAGTACGGCACAAACCAGAAACAAAGCCAGCCACCCGCGCCAGGTTGGCACCACACATTGCCGGCGTCGAAGCAACCCCCAACAGCGCTTATTCTCCTGCATGGGTTTTCATCCTGGTCCTTCGCTTTACAATCTCAAATCTGAAATTTGAAAATCGTGCTCCACTCAGCGTTCATCTGCGGGCCGCCCCTCACCTCGAGAGTTCCTTCGACCAGACCGTGAATTCCTTGGGGTGAGCCTGCTCGGGTTTTTTGAGCGGCCACAAACGGGCATGAATATAAGCCCGCCAGGTCGAATGGCCGAGCGGCACTCGCACCCACTCTCGGAGTACAAGCCGGGGGACAGAACCGCCCTGCTTGAAGCCGAGAACCACACCAAAGCACTGCTTGCTTATGACGGGCCGTACGTGGAGTGCCTGACCAACAGCAACTGGACGGAATACAGCTCGGATGTTCCCGAGATGGAGAACCTGAAGCAAACCCACCGGACAGGTCCGACCCAGAGCAGTGTCTGGTCAAAGTGACTTGAGCCTGGGAACTCGCAGGCTGCCGCGTGGCGCAACCCGCGCCCGGCAGCAGAGCCGTCAGCAGCATAAAGATCCGACGCATGTCGGCAAAGCTAGAATCCTGTGGGCCAATTGGCCACAAGATTTGTACGACCGTGACTTTAGACTCGACCCTTCCGGCTTGCAGCCGCTATGTTCCCGCGAGCTTCAAAAAGGTGAATTATGGATGAATTGCTGAAGATGCTGCAAACCAATGCGCTGGAATCCCGCGAGAACATTGGCCGGATGCTGGGCCTGCCTCCCGCCGAAGTCGATGCCCGCATCGCCGATTACGAGAAGCGCGGGGTCATCCGCGGCTACCAGGCCATTCTCAACGAAGATCAACTCGATCTCGACAAAGTCACTGCGGTCATCGAGGTCAAAGTTACCCCTCAACGCGAGGGCGGGTTCGACACGATCGCCAACCGCATCAGCCGCTTTCCCGAGGTGCGCTCCGCCTACCTGATGAGCGGTACCTACGATCTGCTGCTGTTTGTCGAAGGGCGCACGTTGCGCGAGGTGGCCGCGTTCGTCAGCGAGCGGCTTTCTCCGCTGGAAGGCGTCTTGTCCACCTCCACTCATTTCATGCTCAAGACCTACAAGCGCTTCGGCGTGCTGATGCACCAGGAAAGCTCCGATGAACGGCTCAGCATCACTCCGTAGCCGCCTTAACGCGACCGTGCGCGATATCCCGCGTTCGGGCATCCGCGACTTCTTCGACATCGTCACCTCCATGAAGGAGGTGATCAGCCTGGGCATTGGCGAACCCGACTTTGATACGCCCTGGCACGTGCGTGAATCGACGGTCTTTGCCCTCGAACGCGGCGCAACGCATTACACGAGCAACCTCGGTTATCTCGAACTGCGTCGCGCGTTGGCTCGCTACGTCCGCAAGGCCTTCGGCGCCGAATACAATCCCGAGAATGAAATCCTGATCACAGTCGGGGTCAGCGAAGCCCTTGATCTGGCACTGCGCGCCCTGCTCAACCCCGGCGAGGAAGTCCTCTATCACGAGCCTTGCTATGTTTCCTATCGCGCAACCATCCTGTTGGCCCACGGAATCCCGGTAGCCGTCGAGACCCAGCCCGAAAATGGTTTCCGCCTAACCCGCGCGATGCTCGAAGCCAAAGTGACGCCCCGAACGAAGGTGCTGATGCTCAATTTCCCTAACAACCCGACCGGTGCAGTCATGAACCGGGCCGATCTCGAGGGTGTAGCCGCCTTCGCCCGAGAGCGTGACCTCATCGTCATCACCGATGAAATTTACGGTGAGCTGACCTACGATGCGCCTCATACCAGCCTGGTGAGCCTTCCAGGGCTGCGCGACCGCACGCTCTTGCTGCACGGTTTCTCCAAGGCATGGGCCATGACCGGGTTCCGGCTGGGCTATGCCTGCGGTCCCGCCGAACTAATCGAAGCGATGATGAAGATTCATCAATACACGATGCTCTGCGCTTCTTCACTGAGCCAGAAAGCCGCTCTCGAAGCCCTCGCCCGGCCCGAAACGGACATCGCCGAAATGGCCGATGAGTACCGCCGCCGCCGGAATTATATCGTGGGCGCCTTCGCCGACATGGGCCTGGAATGCCATCGCCCGCTCGGCGCTTTTTACGCCTTTCCGAGTGTGGCGAAGTTTGGGCTCTCCGCCCGAGATTTCGCCTTGAGGCTGCTCCAAGAGGAGAAAGTCGCGGTGGTCCCGGGCACCGCCTTCGGCGCCTGCGGCGAGGGTTTTGTCCGTTGCGCGTATGCCACCAACATGGAGAACATAAAGGAAGCCCTGGGGCGCATCGCCCGGTTCATCGGCGGGCTAAAACGTTGAGAACGCACAAGACCTTGAAGACGCCGCCAGTACCCTCGAACTCGAGAAGAGGGCCTGACGATTTTCTCACTTGCGCATTTGAAGTTTCTTGACTATGGTATGGTCACAGCAAGCCTTAAAGACAAAGGCATGCTGAGTTCGTTGAACCAAAGTCAAAAACCACAACCATGAGAACACGTATTGAAGATGAGTTTACGGACCTGCGGATTTCCCGGCAGCGGAAATACCAGTTGCGCATGCAGCGGGACCGGCGCTGCACCGAATGCGGCGAACCGGCCGCCGAGGGTTCCCGGTGCTTGAAGCACCTGATCAAGGCCCGCGAGCGCCAGCGCAAGAAGCGCGGCCTCAAACGCCGTTACTATAATACCCTCAGCTACAAGCTCCAGGGGAAGGCGGCCTAAAGCCTGAGCCGGTTGCCGACGTTGCGCTGCTTTGAAATCACCGGCGAGGGGCCAGGTGGTTCGGGAGGTCCGGCGCGATCTATCTCGCTGTTTCAGAACTGGTCGGTCTTCTCCCTAAACAACACATTGAACGTAGTCATCGAACCGTAGCAGCGGGTAATGTATTGTTGCATTTCGAGCTTCTCGCCATCGGTAAGTTTCTCGTGCCCATTGAGCTTCTGCTCCAGCACACGGAGCTGATTACGCATCATGACAATCTTGTGGAAGAAGGTTTCCAGCGGAACCTCCTTGGTCTGCGCGGCAGCATCGGCCGGGTGCAGGACCAATTTCCCATTGTGCCAGCGCGCGCCAAGTTGCTCAACCACCGCATCCGGCTTTTCCAGTCCTAGCTGGTCGAGCGTGGCGGTAATTGTTTGTTGAACGAATTGAGCCAGCGGCACCTCCAGTCCGCGAACGGCAGCCTGCGGTTCCGCCGGTTCCAGGCCGCTGGGTTCCGGGGCAATTGTGCGTTTGCCATCGTCAAAAAGGATCTCCGCAGTCGCTTCGGAAATGGTCTTCACCACGCCTACTCCGTATTGTGGATGGCGAACCCGCTGAGCCAGATGGAGAGCTTCAATCTTCATTGCGGAAATTAATCACAGATAGACGCGGATGCCACGGCATTTTTTGCCAACCTCCAACGCTTCCTTCGCCGCGGTTCCGCCACTCGGCAGCCGCTCCGCCAACGCTCGTTGACAGCCCTCCCGAGGCCGTTTAGCTTCCGGTCCATGTCTCGGCTGCCGTTTGAACTGCTGCTGGCGCTGCGGTATCTGCGGCCCAAAAGGACTGCCGTTTCGGTCATCACCCTGATTTCCATTCTGGGCGTCACTTTGGGCGTGGCGGTGCTGATTATCGTGATCAGCGTCATGACGGGTTTCGACCATGACTTGCGCAACAAGATTCTCGGCTTCAACCCCCAACTCCGCATCGTTGAACGAGGCCGGACGATTCACGAGTACGAGCCGCTCAGGCGCCTTGTATCCTCGAATCAGTACGTCAAAGCCGTCGCGCCTTACGTCCTCGGCCGGGTGCTGCTGGAAACTCAGCCGGCGAACGGACAGGCCCAATTTGACGCGCCCATCCTGCGGGGCATCGATCCGAACCTGGAATCGAGGCTCAGCACTCTCCCAAACAGCATCGTCGAGGGCAAATTTGATCTCAGCAACGGAGGGGTGCTGGTCGGCACCAATTTCGCCTACGATAAGGGCCTTCGGGTAGGCGACCGAGTGCTGCTGTATTCGCCGGAAGAATTGAAGAAGTTGAAGGAAAAAGAAGGCAAGGAAAACGAGAAGCTGACGCTGAGCGAGTACGAGGTGCGTGGAATTTTTGATGTCGGTTACTATGATTATGACGCGATGTTTATCGTGACCTCGCTGGAGGATGCCCAGGAGCTATATGTCCTTGGCGACAGCGTGCACGGCTTGCTGGTCGTGCTGAAAGACCCTTATCAGGCCCCCGCGGCCGCCGAAGAATTGAGCCGGACGCTCGGCTCGAAATACGACATCACTACCTGGATGGAGGAAAACGGCAATCTCCTGGGCGCGTTGGTAGTGGAGAAGAATATGATGTTCTTCCTGCTTTTCTTCATCATGATCGTCGCGGCGTTGTGCATTTTGAGCGCCCTTATCACCTTCGTCGTGCAGAAGACGCGTGAAATCGGCATGCTCAAGGCCCTGGGAGCAACGGACCTGCAGGTGGCTGGATTGTTCCTGAGCCAGAGCGGGTTCATCGGCTCAGTGGGGGTGGCGCTGGGATTTGGGTTGGCCCGGCTGGCGCTGGCTTATCGCAATGAGTTTCTGATTTTCATGCGGCGCGTGACGGGTTTCGAGCTGTTTCCCCAATCGATCTATATGTTCGACAAACTGCCGGCCTTGATTGTGCCGGGAGACATTCTGCTGATTTGTGGCAGCGCCTTTGTTATCTGCCTTCTGGGCGGGCTGATCCCCGCCTGGCGAGCGGGCCGGCTCAAACCGGTCGAAGCTCTCCGGTATGAATGACCTTCTGTTATCGGCCAAAGCTGTGCATAAAACTTACCTGCTGGGCAAACGCTCGCTGGAGGTGCTGCGGGGCGTCGATGTGGAGTTGCGCCGGGGAGAGTTCCTGGCCTTGCGTGGCGCTTCAGGCGCCGGCAAGAGCACCTTGCTGCATTTATTGGGGGGGCTGGA
>DATMQA010000135.1:0-3690 GCA_035566895.1 Binatia bacterium | reverse complement strand
GGTTTTTCCTTTACCTCCAGCACGCTCGACCCGCAGAACGCCGCCGCGCATCCGAACCTGATGATTAACTGTCCGGGCTCGCCCTGCGCTCCCGGTACCGCGCCGGAACCGCTCTCCTCGACCGCCTATGACCGCCCACTGCTGGCTTTGTACGGCATGATCTCCGACGTCGTCGCGAACTACAACCTTGACCGCAACGGCAATGTGCTGGCCCAGGGCGATCCCGTGAAGCGCAACTATGGGCTCAACTCCTATGAGTTCTATGGGCAGGACACCTGGCGTATCAAGCCGAACTTCACGCTGACCTACGGATTGCGCTGGTCTTTCTTTCCCCCGCCTTGGGAGACCAACGGCTTGCAGACCTCTCCGGCCTTCGGCCTGGGAACGCAATTTGCCACCAATGTCAAGAACATGAAACAAGGATTGGGCTACACGTCCGAGCCTGCGATGTCGTTTGCGCTCGGCGGTCCGGCCAACAACGGCCCGGGCTTCTACCCCTTTGAGAAAACCGATTGGTCTCCGAGAATCTCCTTCGCCTATTCGCCCCGTTTTGGAGGAAGCCTGCTCAAGAGGATTTTCGGCGAGAACGACAAGACCGTCATCCGCGCCGGCTTCAGCCGGGTTTACGACCGGGCGGGATTCGCACTCTTGAATAGCTTCGACCAGATCGGCTCGGCCGGTTTGACCACCACTTTGCAAAATGCTTGCTGCACGGTTGGTGTCACAGGTGCCGAAGATCTGCCGCGCATCACCGGCATCAATGCCATCCCTCAGGTCAACCTGAACGGCGTCCAATTCCTGCAGCCGGCACCTACGGGAGGCTTTCCGCAGACGCCTGCCATTAACGCTCAGGCCAATTTGTGGGGTGTCGACAACACACTGAAAACTCCGCACGCGTACGCCGTTGACTTTTCCATCGGCCGCGAGTTGCCTAAGCGATTTTCTCTGCAGTTGTCCTACGTGGGCCGCTTCGGCCGCGATCTGCTGACCCAGCGCGATTTGACTCAGCCTTTGGATATCGTCGACCCCAAGACCGGAATTGACTACTACACCGCGGCAGCAGCTTTGTCCAAACTGGCCAGGTCCTTTGCCTTGGCCAACAATAATGGGCAGCCGACCAACTTCTACAGTGGAGTTATCACGAACGCCCAGATTTCCAGCGTTACCGCTTCGATGCTGGGGCCGACCTCTCAATATTGGGTGGACATGCTGCCGGCCCTTCGCCCCGGTGCCACCGCGTACGCCGACCTTCTATCGTCACCCGGGAAGGCAATCCCTTTCCCCGCAGCAAATAGTACGGATAGCCTACTTCAGGCCGTTTTCGATCTCTACTACAACCCGGCTCTTTCGGTGATCGGCGACGAGATTGTCGGGCTAGCTGACGTTGATGCATACGGTGGGTTGGGCGACAACGGCGGCACACTTAACTCCTACTACTTCAACGGCCCCACTGGAGCCAACGGCGGTGCCGGCAAATTCCTGAATGACCAGGCTTTTTCCATGTATGGATGGAGCTCCATCGGCAGTTCGACCTATCACGCCTTGCAAGCCAGCCTGCGCAAGCAGTTCAGTCACGGACTGCAATTTGACTTTAACTACACGTTCTCTAAGTCCACGGACATCACTTCCGCGGCCTCGCGCGTGGGCTTCTCCGTTTACGGCTACCAAAATATCGGCCTGGTCGGAAGCCGCTTGGCGAACGCTTTTTCCCCGAACCTGGCCCGCGCCGTCTCCGACTACGACCTCACCCATCAGATCAACCTCAACTGGATTGCCGATATCCCGGTCGGCAAAGGCCGCGCATTGGCGCACAATGCTAACGGGGTTTTAGACGCTTTCATCGGCGGCTGGCAGCTTTCCGGTCTGGCTCGTTGGACCACCGGGTTTCCCTACAGCGTGGACGGCGGGCAGCGCTGGCCCACCGATTGGTTCCTCACTGCCATCACCCAGATGACCGCCCGGCCGAAGACCGGCATTTACCACCTCACGATTCCCGATCCTGTGACGGGAAAACCTGATTCATTTGTCAGCCCGTTTGCCAACCCTGCCGCGGCCCAGAATGACTTTACCTTGCCTCTCCCGGGCGGAGTGGGGTCGCGCAACGTCTTGCGCGGCGATGGCTTCGCCAGTTGGGACATGAGCCTGGCGAAACGCTGGAAAATGCCTTACCGGGAAACCCACAATCTGCAATTTCGATGGGAAGTCTTCAACGTGCCGAACCTCACCCGCTTCAACGCCCAGGGGGTAGGAGCATCGTTGCTCACTTCGCTTACACAGTCGCCCGGCAGCTTCGGCGCCTACACTAGCCTGCTAACCCAGCCGCGAGTAATGCAGTTTGCGCTCCGCTACGAATTCTAGGTGAGGAGTGCGGCGGAGAAGTTTATGAAGTGCAGTGGTCTGGCCTCCGCTTTCACGGAGCAATGCGTTGCCGACCACGTGACCGTGAATAGCCACTTCCGTCACCAGCGACGCGGTAGCGCCAGCATCTTGCTGGCGCGGTAACGGCGGATGCCCTCAAGGGACTGTGCTAACGTAACTCAGCACATGCCCGAATCAGCGAATGAAACCAAAGACTCCCTCCAAGGCCGCGTTGCCCTGATCACCGGAGCCGCGAAGCGCATCGGTCGAGCCGTCGCGATGCGCCTCGCAACCGAAGGCGCCGACATCGTAATCCATTACAACCGCTCAAAATCCGAAGCGGACGATGCTGTCGCCGAAATCACGAAGCTCGGACGGAAAAGCGTCGCGGTACAGGCGGATCTTTGCAGCCTTGTGCAAATCAAGCGTCTCTTTCAGCAGACCGCAGAGCAATTCGGCCGTCTCGATATCCTGATCAACAGCGCCGCAAATTTTCTTCCCGCGCACCTGGACGATACCACCGAAAAAATGTGGGACACCGCTCTGGACACCAATCTGAAAGCGCCTTTTTTTTGCGCGCAAGCTGCCGCACCGCTGCTCAAGCAATCGCGCGGTGTCATCATTAATTTCGCCGACGTCGGCGGCATCCTGCCCTGGCCCGGCTACATTCCTCACTGCGCCTCCAAAGCTGGCGTCATCATGCTCACCAAATGCCTGGGCAAAGCCCTCGCGCCCGAAGTCCGTGTCAACGCCGTAGCCCCCTGCACCATAACAATGTCCGGCGACCCCAGCGAATGGGAAGCCGACTTCATCCGCCACGCACCGCTCCATCGTACCGGCACACCCGAAGACGTGGCCGACGCCGTCTCTTTCCTGATCCAAGCCAAATTCATGACCGGCCAAGTCCTCATCCTCGATGGGGGTCGCACGTTATAGTTTTTGGAGTGCGGCGGCCTAGCCGCCGCTCTTACGGCTGAGTGCAACGCCGGCAGAATTCACGGGACGAGACCATCTCAACTCACCCACTCAGAACCCGTGCACACTTTCCCGCTGAGGTGTATTCTATTCTACTAATGAGCGAAATAAATTTTGGTGTGATGCGGGAAACGCCATGCCTCAGGCCAATCGAATGAACAGGGACCGGTCGGATGTTATGAATAACGAGACAACTACCGAGAACAACGGAATCGCTGAAAACTCCGGCGCCGCCGTCGACAATGGCACGCAAGTCGGCGCGCACATTCCGGTGCCGCACGGACTCGACGACCTGGAAGTGCAAGAATGGCTCGAGTCCCTCGATTCCGTTCTCGAATCCAGCGGACCCGAAGTCGC
>DATMQA010000134.1:0-34382 GCA_035566895.1 Binatia bacterium | reverse complement strand
GTCCAGCGAGACTGGCCTGCCGGGCAGCGTCGTTGGGCGCGCGACTGACCACGGAAAAGAAGGTGCGTATGGTCGCGAGCTCTTGCATGGCGCGGCCGAGGAAATTTTCGACTGGTTCGTTGTCCGGCTTGAGAGCGGCTTCCTGGGTGCGGGCACCGGCACAGACACTTGGGGCCCCGGCATTGGAAGGCGCCTCGGGAACAACGGCACCGGGACCGGCGGTGAAGGCGGCGACAAATTGGGAAAAGGATTCGGCTTCCGCGGCCGGGTCGGGTGCCGTGGCCGGCTTAGCCGCCCACGGATCGTGACTTCGGCTGAGGGCTTCTCCGAGCGCCGGGAGACACTTGCGCACGGCGAGTATTCCGCCCAGAGCAAGGGCAACCCAAAGCACCATGGTGGTGGCGTTGCTGTCGGTGGACGGCCGGGGTTTGCGGGCTTCCTGGTTCGCCAGTTCCATCTGGTTGGAAAAATCACGCTGGAAGGATGCGTTCTGCATCTCCAAAGCGTCAATGATGGGCATGGAGCGCGGAGGGGGCTGGCCAGCCTCGTTTGCTCCCGGGTTAGCCCGTGAATCCGGGCTAGCGGCACACGACAACACCAGCGCAAGGAGAATCAGCCGGAAACTCCTACGGGGGAATAATGCAAGTCGGCTGGCCACTCGGTTATTCGTACGCCGAGAGAGAGAAGGCGATAGCGGCGGGCAGCCTCCCGTTGAGTGCGCCCACCTGGGACCGTGCTGGTTCAGCCACTGTCGTTCCATATAAAATCCGCTTCGGTCGCACCACTCGGTTTGAGCAGCCGGCCCTTGGGCGTTGATGACGCGGGTTAACCAGCAGCTTTTTTGCCAGTATCATCAGGGGAGACGAGTTTTGTTTGGGGCAGTGCGTGGCCTTACTTCGGGACGGCTTGCTCTGCCGGTGTCCAAAAATCAGGCAAGGCTGTCCAAGCGATGGAAATGCGAGACACTTGTTTGGCTGTTTGTTGAGGATTCCGAAATGAGCAGCCGTGGCATGGGATATGCGACAGGTGTTTGAAGCGCCGGCACGCGGACAGGGAACGGCGGTTAGAGAATTGATTTAGAGCATGACAATCCGCTGTGGCAAGAGAGGCGAAAGCGCCGGCACCTTAGTCGAGGTCATCCTGGCGACGTGTATCCTGAGCATCCTTAGCGCCGGGTTTATGGGCTCGACGAACTACGGCCTGTTCATGATGCGGCTGGCACGGGAAAACCAGCGGGCGACCCAGATTCTGCTGGAGAAGACCGAAGCCATCCGCCTCTACAATTGGGATCAGGTTACCAACGCCGGTTTCATCCCCACCAATTTCACCGCGTATTACGACCCACAAACGACCAATAATCCGGGGGTGGTTTACAACGGGACGATGTCTATTTTGACCCCTGCCTTCAACCCCGGCCCGGCGCCCAGCTACGCGAATAATATGCGCGAGTTCAGTATTACGCTGACGTGGACGACTTTTGGCAGGATCAATCACACCCGCACGCTTACTACGTATGTGGCCAAGGACGGGATCCAGAATTATGTATATTAAGCCCGTAACGAAACCCCGGCGCGGCTACACGCTGGTGGAGATGATGGTGGCCGTGGGGGTCTTTTCCATCAGTGGCATGGCGCTGGCCTCGATCTTCATCTTCACCACCAGGAGCTTTGCGGCCCTGTCCAACTACGCGATGCTCGACCAGGCGAACCGCCAGACGATGGACCAGGTTACGCGGGAAATTCGCCAGGCGGCCGTGTTCCAAAACTACACCAGCAACGCCACCAGCCGCACCCTGACCATTCTCACCGGCGACAGCAACACGGTGAGTTACACCTTTGACAGCAACCGGCAGTGGCTCCTGCGCAATTGCAGTGATGGCACCAGCAAGATCATGATCACCAACTGCAATCTGCTCAACTTCACGCTGGGCATGCGCCCGCCTCCGCCGCCGACCAACACCACGTTCGACCTTTATTACCCGCCGGACATGACCCAGCCCGGTTGGCAGCAGACCGTCAAAGTCATCCGCTTGACCTGGAAAACGGCGATCGCGCTGAGCCCGACGGCCAACGTCAACAGTGAAGACGTCCAAACCGCTTATATCGTCATCCGTAAACAACAATAGATCAACAAACGCGCAGGACACATATGAAAATCAACCTCTCACGCAAACTTAAAAAACTCGGCAGCGCCCTGCTTACGACGCTGGTCATCTGCTCGATCCTCTGCATGTTCGTGATGTATTACCTGTCGCTGATCGACCAGCAAAATCTGCTGAGCGTCCGCTCCCAGGGCTGGAACATGGCCATCGCCGTGACCGAGGCCGGGGTTGAAGACGGCATCGAGCAGCTCAATAACAACTCGACCAATCTGACTGCCGACGGCTATACACAGGTCGGGAGCTCCCAGGTCTTTTACCGTAGCAACACGATGCCTGATGGCAACAGCTACGTGGTCACGCTTTACGTGACCAACTCGCCGATGTGGGTCAACGGCGTGCTGAACAAACCCATGATTATCGCTAAATCCTACGTGCAGCTCCCCGCGCTGGCGCAGAACATCGCCTCGACGCTGTTTGCCTCGGCGGGCGGCGGTAACGTCACCGCCGGGCCTGCCGTCCTCAGCCGCGCGGTGCAAGTGACCTGTGCCAAAGCCAACCTTTACACCACGGGCCTGGCGGCGAAAAACTACATCGACCTCCACGGCAACGGCGTTTACACCGACAGTTACAACTCGCAGGACCCCAATAAGAGCGTAAACGGGAAATACAACTCCTCGAAATATAGCGGCGACCATGGCGACATTGCCTGCAATGGTGGCGTGGTGAATGATTACATCAGCGTTCAGAACGCCAATATTTACGGAAAGGTGCATACAGGCCCCAACGTCCCGGTGACCGTTGGCCCCAACGGGGGCGTGGGCGCACATTCCTGGCAGGCGAGCAACAGTGGGTTGGAGCCTGGTTGGGTGCTGCAGGACGCCAACTTCTCCTTCCCGGACACCAGCACGCCCGCGGGCGCCGGTTCGTGGCCCGCGCTGCCGGCCGGCGGCTGGGTCGTCGCCACCGGCGCCAACGTCAGCACGAACGGCACCAACTCGGCCACCTACCCCAACCCTCCGCCGTGGAGCGGAGTCGTGACCAACATCGCATCCAATAACAACAGCGGAGCCTACCCTGGGTCCCAGCCCGGCCTCACGACCAACTATAATACTACCACAGTCGGCTCTTACCCTGGAGCGCAGCCGGGCCTAACCACGAACAGCCAACCGACCAGTTCGCTAACCTACCCGGCGCCTGGGACCTATGTTGGCACAGTTGCCGGCCCCCGCGTCGTCAATAACGGCCCTCCCTCTGGCCGCGGCACCTGGTGGGACTACAATGTGATCACCGGTTACTCCTACACGACCTACACCTACACCTGGCCAAACTACAGTTACGCCTGGAATCTTTATCAGACCAACACGTTTTACACGACCAACTACTACGCGCACATCCTAACTGATAACGGACAATACCTGGCAGCCACCGGCATGAGCCCTGGCACGAATCTCGTGATCGGCACTAACGTCAGTGTAAATCTGCCTGGTGGTCTCACCGGCAGCGAATACATTACCTATGCTGAAGGGCATGGAACGGTGCTGGTCGCCGCCAACACCAACGGTCCCTGGACCCCATTCAATATCACGCAGTATCCATCGCTGCTGGTCTATGCGGGCGGGACCTCGGTCGGTATCTCGGGCAACAACATCGTCAATCCGGATGGGTTCCCGCTGAACTTCACCGTGTTCTGCGCGCCCAGCGTGACCTCGTTCAGCGTGTCGGGCAACGGCACGTTCACCGGCGTGCTCGTGGCGCCCAACGCCGCTCTGACTCTGAACGGCGGCGGCAATAACAACCAGGACTTTTCCGGGTCAATCATGTGCAACACGGCCACCTTGAACGGCCATTTCAGTTTCCACTACGACGAGGCCCTGATGAGTCCGCCCAACGCCGGCCGCTACCTTGCTACGGCGTGGAACGAAATCAAGCCGTGAGCCAAGTGGTGCGCCACCTGAGGACCCAACGGGTTTCTTAGGGCGCTTTGCTGGACCTTTCATCGATGGGGCGTTCCTCCTCCGGAACGCCCCTCTTATGTTTTCCCAAACGGTGTTGGACCCAGGGATGTTCCACGATTCTGCTTTCTGATTTGGCACCGGGCCTGCTCACTTTTCTTTGCGGTTGCTGTGGGCAATCAGTGAACTGCGCAGTTATTAAATAACCCGCCCACAGTAAGTTCACGCCGCGAACAACAGAAAGACAGCAAAACAATAGTATGAAAACCAGAACATCCCGCAAGGCCGGTTTCACGTTGGTGGAAATTATGATCGTCGTGGCCATCATCGGCCTCCTGGCGGCCATCGCCATCCCCAACTTCGTCCGCGCTCGTACCACGTCGCAGATGAACGCCTGCATCAACAATCTCCGTCAGATCGACGGCGCGACCCAGCAATGGGCGTTGGAGAACAAACAGGCGGCCAGCGCCACGGTCAGCTACGGCAAAATCTCGGCCTACCTGAAGAACTCCGTCATCTGCCCTTCGGGCGGAACGAAATTCTCGGACAGCTACACCCTTAACGGGGTCACCAACAAGCCGACGTGCCAGAAGGTTTCTTCCACGCACATCCTGCCGGTTGATACTTCGGCCTAGTAGCCCTTCCATTTACACTGAGGCCCGGGAAACTCTCCCGGGCCTTTTTTTTGTACTTTGCCTCCGTATTTTGCCCGATTCTCATTTCCGTAGTTGGCCCGACCGATGCTTGTCCTTCCTTAAGACACGCGGCAACGAATGCAAGACAGCGCGAATGCTCGATAAAGAAGCCATGAAGCAAATCCTCTCCTCCAGGACGTTAACCGGTGTCTATATTCTCCTGTTGCTGCTTTCGGCAGCCATTAACTCCCGCGCGTGCGGAACCAGCACGAGTACCGTTACCAACCTCCCGGCCCTCCCCGAGTCCGGTTTCCAGGTTTTCGGGCTGAACGCCACCGGCCAGCTTACGGGATTCTTTTTCGTCGCGTTCGAACATGGTGGCCACGCGTTTCTTTACGATAGCGGCAGCCTGAGCGACCTGGGGACCTTCGGCGGCGGCACCAGCAGTGGCAACGCGATCAACAGCTCGGGACAAATTGCCGGCCAGTCCGACCTGGCGACGCCCGGTCAAACCCACGCCTTCCTTTACAGCGGGGGACAGGTCCTTGACCTGGGGACCCTGGGGGGCCCGACCAGCAGCGCGGATGCGCTCAATGATGCGGGCCAGGTTATCGGGACCTCAACGCTTTCCTCGAATGCCTCGACGGTGGGATTTCTCTATGCCAACGGCGCGATGACCAGCCTGGGCACGTTTGGGGGCGACAGCTACCCGTTCGCCTTGAATAACGCCGGGGTGGTAGTGGGCGAGTCCTCTCTGACAAACGGCGACTTTCATGGTTTCGTCTATGCCGGGGGCACGCTGACGGATGTGGGGACCCTGGGGAGCAATTACAGCGCCGCCTTCGCCGTCAATGACGCGGGCGTGGTCGTGGGTGAATCCTTGACCGCCAGCGGCGAGAATCATGGCGTCGTTTATTCCGGCGGCGCGTTGACGGACGTCGGGACGCTAGGCGGGACCTACTCCAGCGCCTATGGCATCAACAGCTCCGGCCAGGTGATGGGCCTGGCCAACACTGCCAATGACCAGGAAACGCACGGGTTCCTCTATAATGGCGGCGCTTTGACCGACCTCGGAACTTTGGGCGGTAATTTCAGCGCGCCGACAGCTATCAACAATCGCGGGGAAGTGGTCGGTGAGTCGTTGACCACCAACGGCGTCTACCATGCGTTTCTGTATCGCGACGGCCAGATGGTGGACCTCAACACCCTGCTGCCCACCAATTCGGGCTGGGAATTGCAAAGTGCCCAGTTCATCAATGACGCCAACCGCATCGTCGGTTTCGGGACTTACAATCAACTATCGCAATGGTTCATTTTGGACGTCGTTCCAGCCAACCACCCGCCGGTCGCTGTAGCCGGGTCTGACCAAACGGTGGATTGCGCGGCGCAAGTGACGCTCGATGGCAGCCAGTCCAGTGATCCGGATAACGACCTGCTCACCTTTGAATGGAGCCTCGGCGGTTCTGTTTTGGGCACCAACGTGACCCTGGCGACTTCATTGCCGCTAGGGACCAATGTCGTGACACTCACGGTGACTGATTCTTGCGGGGCTTCGTCTCAAGCGACGATCACTGTCCGCGTGGTCGATACGACTCCGCCGACGATTTCCTGCCCTGCGGCGATCACGGCCTCTTCGGACGCGAATTGCCAGGCGGCAGTTCCCGATTTCCTTTCGCAGCTTTTCGTCATCGATAACTGCGCGCCGCGCCAATTGCTGACCCTCAGCCAGAGTCCTGGTTCGGGCACGCTTGTCGGACTGGGCCCGCACCCGGTTACCGTGACCGTCACCGACCCGTCCGGTAATACCACCAACTGCACTACCCTGTTCACCGTCGCCGACACGACTTCGCCAGTCATCGTCAGCACCCCGGCTCCCTTGACCGTTTCTGCCGCTGCCAATTGCCAGGGTGTTGTTCCGAACGTGCTCGGCAACATCGTTGCCACCGACAACTGCACGCCCGCAAATCAACTCGCGATTACGCAAAGCCCCGCCGCCGGCACCCCGCTCGGAACCGGCGCGCATATCATAACCGTCACGGTCGCCGACGCGGCCGGCAACAGCTCTACCGCCAATGTGTCTGTTACCGTCGCTGACACCACGGCTCCTTCGATCCTCAACACTCCGGGCCCGATCACGATATCTGCCGACGCCCATTGCCAGGCGGCCGTTCCGAATGTGCTGCCGAATGTTGCGGCCGCCGACAATTGCACTCCGGCCAATCAATTGGCCATGAGCCAAAGTCCGGCTGCGGGGACCGTTGTGGGCACGGGCCAGTACACAATCACCGTGACCGTCACGGATGCGGCCGGCAACAACTCGACGACGAATGTGCCCCTAACGGTGGCCGACACGACGGCCCCGGCCATTCTTGGCGTGCCGGCTTCGCTGGGTGTCTCGGTGGGCGCCGACTGCCAGGGAGCCGTTCCCAATGTGGTGACGAACGTCGTGGCGACGGATAATTGCACCCCGACAAACCAACTGGTCATCGCCCAAAACCCGGCCGCCGGCAGTCTCCTCGGCCCCGGCCAATACACAATAGCCGTCACGGTCACCGACGCCTCCGGTAACAGTTCGATGACGAATGTCCTCCTGACAGTGGCTGACACGACCGTCCCCGCTATCGTCAGCCTTCCGGCTCCGCTGGTAGTTCCGGTGGGGGCCAATTGCCAGGGCGCCGTTCCCAATATTCTGCCGAATATTGTGGCGACGGACAATTGCACTCCGGCCAATCAACTCGTTATGACGCAGAGCCCGGCGGCAGGAACTCTCCTCGGAACGGGCCAATACACGATCACCCTCAAGGTCGCGGATGCCTCAGGCAATACCACCACTGCCGCGGTCTCGCTGACGCTGGCGGATACAACGCCTCCGGCAATTCTGAGTCTTCCGGCTCCGCTCGCAGTTCACGCCAACGCCCAATGTCAGGGCACAGTCCCCAATGTGCTTTCCAATGTGGTCGCCTCAGACAATTGCACTCCTGCCGCACAACTGATCGTGGCGCAAAGTCCGGCGGCCGGGACCATCGTCGGCACCGGCCCGCACCCGATCACGGTCACGGTCACCGACGCGGCCGGCAATACCTCGACGGGGACGGTCGCGTTCGAGGTGTTTGAAACCGTTCGCCCCATCATTGTCAGCAAGCCGGGCCCGATCACGCTCTCGGCTGGTGCCAATGGCCAGGCGGCGGTTCCCGATGTGCTCCCGGGCGTCAGCGCGACTGATAATTGCACCCCGGCCGACCAATTGGTCCTGGCCCAGAGTCCCTCAGCGGGAGCGCTCCTGGGACCTGGCCGTTACAAAATCGACGTCACGGTCACTGATCTCTCCGGCAACAGCGCTACCAGCACCGTGACGCTCAAAGTAGTCGATACGACCCCGCCGGTGATCGTCAGCGCACCTGGCCCGCTCACCGTCCAGGTCGATGCCAATTGTCAGGGCACGGTTCCGGATGTGCTGGCCGCAGTAGTGGCCACCGACAATTGCACCCCGGCGAGCCAGCTCGTGATGACGCAAAAGCCGGCGGCTGGAACTACCTTGCGAATCGGCTCGCACACGATCAGTTTCACTGTCACCGACGCCGCCGGCAACAAATCCACCGGGAGCGTAGCTTTCAATGTGGTGGATATCACCCCGCCGGCAATCGTCAGCGCGCCGGGTCCCATCACCCTTTCGGCTGATGCCAATGGCCAGGCGGCGGTCCCGAACGTGTTGCCGAATATCGTCGCGCAGGACAATTGCACCCCGGGCAACCGCCTGGTCAAGACCCAAAGCCCCGCGGCCGGAACGCTGCTTCCCCCCGGCCAATACACAATCTCCGTGATGGTAAGCGACGCGTCCGGGAATAGCTCCGCAACCGCCGTCAGTCTCACGATCGCCGATACTACCGCGCCGGTGATCCATTCGTTGACGGCCAATCCCAATGTGTTATCGCCGCCGAGCGGAAGCATGGTGCCAGTCACCATCTCGGCGAGTGTCTCCGACAACTGCGACCCTGCGCCAGTGACCAAGATCATCTCGGTTAGCAGCAGCGCGCCCACTGCTCCGGGGGACATCCAGATCACCGGCAATCTCACGTTGAGCCTGGCGGCGAACAAAGGCCCGGGCGGCACCGCCCGAGTTTATACGGTTACCGTGCAATCCACGGATGCCTCCGGCAACCATGCCACCGGGATGGTAAAAGTCACCGTCCCCAGGAAGTAGCGAATATGAGAGATAAATGTACCATAAACCGGAGCGCGAACCTTGAGCAGGCGGAGGAATTGGCTCCCCGCGCAAGCACCTCAGTGCTAACGGCTTCGCCAGGGGCTGGCCGCCGGCGCCGGAAGCACTTTTTCATCTGCGCGATTGGCATTATGCCTGCTCAATCAAGAATATGTATGAATAGAAGAACGTCATCCCGGACGGGCTTCACTTTGTTGGAGCTCATGATTGTAGTGGCGGTTATCGGCCTGCTGGCGGCCATCGCCTTCCCGAACTATGTCCGGGCCCGCACTACGTCACAAACGAACGCCTGTATCAATAACCTGCGGCAAATTGACGGGGCAACCCAGCAATGGGCGTTGGAAAACAAACAGGCGCCCAGCGCGGCAGTGAGTTACTCCAAGATTTCAGGATATCTCAGAAACTCCGTTATCTGCCCCGCCGGCGGCACGACCTTTGGCGACAGCTATCTTGTGAGCACGGTGACGAACAGACCGACATGCCTCCAGGTCCCGGCTTCACACGTGTTGCAGGTCGAAACCTCAAATTGAACGATGCGGTTTTCGCAGGTTCCGTTTTCAAGTTTTCAGGGCTAAAGTTCTGCCCCGCCGGCGGCACGACCTTTGGCGACAGCTATCTTCTGAGCACGGTGACGAACAAAGCGAACGTGCCACGCGGGTTCCCCAGTCGCACGTGCTGGCCGCCGATATGCCACGGTAGTTGCCCACTTTGTTGACACTTAGGCTTGGAGAAGTCCCCAAGCCATTTTTTGGCTTCCTTGCCCGCATGGTCCTATCTTGCGCGGGCGCCCGCATTTTGCCGTGAGTTTTGAGAGTTTTACTCAAGAGCGTGGGGGAGCTCCCGTCAGAAGGCAGCCGGCACGAGCCTGCTGGCACCGCATTTGCTTCATTCTTAGTGCGGTTACTGCAGGCAATAAGTGAACTATCGTAGTCATAATTAACCCGCCGGCAGCAAGTTCACGCCGCGAACAACAGAAAGGCATGTCAGTGCTAATAAGTATGAAAACTAAAACATCCCGCAAGGCAGGTTTCACGTTGGTGGAGATTATGATCGTCGTGGCCATCATCGGCCTGCTGGCGGCCATCGCCATCCCCAACTTCGTCCGCGCCCGCACCACGTCGCAGATGAACGCCTGCATCAACAATCTCCGTCAGATCGACGGCGCGACCCAGCAATGGGCGCTGGAGAACAAACAGGCGGCCAGCGCGACCGTCAGCTACGGTAAAATCTCGGCCTACCTGAAGAACTCCGTCATCTGCCCCTCGGGCGGAACGAAATTCTCGGACAGCTACACCCTTAACGGGGTCACCAACAAGCCGACGTGCCAGAAGGTTTCTTCCACGCACATCCTGCCGGTTGATACCTCGGCTTAGTTTCCTGTTCTGTTCATTCATACGGGCTTGGGAAGCACTCCCAAGCCTTTTTTGTTTTTGCGCGCGATGAATGGGCGAGCGAAAGGGGTTTGGACACCCTCGCCCCGGGAGAAGTCCCCCGCGGCTTCAGATTTGGAAATCCTGCGTCGGAATGCCCGGTCCAACGCCCGGTTGGTCCAGGGTTCGGCGGATGACGGACAGCAGTTCGTCGTGATCGAGAGGTTTATGGAAGAAGCCCACAGCGCCGTTGGAGAGAGCACGCTCCTTATATTTCGCCGGTTCGCCGCCGGTAATGATGACGATCGGAATGCGCCGCGCGTCTTCGATGCGCCGCAGCCAGGACATGATGAGAAACCCGTCCCAAGCGACCGCGCCGCCATGGGCAACGTCCGGTGGAAAACTCACGTCGAGCAGAATAAGGTCCGGCTTGCGCTTGCGAACGACGCTGATCGCTTCGGACGCGTCTCTAGCCGTGAGGGCGTCATAGCCCGCAGATTTGAGCTTCAAAGCCGTGGTATGAACGATGACGGGGTCGTCATCGACAATCAGGACTTTCTTGCCCAGAGGTGCAATGGGGACGCCGGTTTCCACAACGGGCACCGGCGGAGGCTGCTGGACAGGAGGGGCCTTGGTCGTTCGGCTAAAAAGCCGGCGCAAGGGACTCAGCGGTTTGGTGCTCTGGGCCGGTAAGGCGGTTGCATTCATCAGCGATTGTGTTCCGTTTTTATTTGCTTCTGTCCAAAGGTAAGACACGCGATGGGAAAGCGCTACAGGGGCGGCTCCGGGAGCCCGCCCCGGCGCCTTCCGGGAAATGCTCCCGGGGAATCCCTGGGTGACCATGCAAATAACCAAGCAGGTTCGATACCGGCGCCTCGGAGACGGTATCAGGGGCCACAGAATCCAGAAAGGGTATCGGTCCTGCTATTAGAGCAGGGACTGTTAGAGCTACCAGTGGCGAAGAGAAAATGAGCATCGTATCGAAACCGCAAAGGGCGAGGGCCGGAGAAGCCGGGGAAGACCGGGTTTGCCGGTGCGGGGCCTTCACGCTCGCGGAAGTAGTAGTCTCGATCTTAATCATCACCATCAGCCTGGCTGGCATGATCGGCGTTTACGTCCAGGCGGCAGTGCGCTCTGAATACTCCGCCTATTCGCTTTCGGCCCAGATGATGGCGGTGAGCGGGATGGAACAGTGCCGAGCAGCCAAATACGACCCGCGGGGGTCTCCGCCGACGGATGCACTCGTGAGCAGTAACTTCCCGGCTCAGGTGACGGTTCTGGAGGCTGGCACCGCCGGCAGCACGGTCATGTATGCGACGAATACGACGAAGATCCTGACGATTTCATCCAATCCACCAATGAAAATGGTGCGGGTGGACTGCACCTGGAGGTTTCCGGGCCGAGGATTGTTCACCAACAGTGTGTTTACGTATCGGGCGGCCAACCAGTAGCTGTTACAAGGGTTACAGAGTTACAAAAGTTAAAAAGGTTAAATGAGTCAAATTGGATCTCCAAATATTGGGCCGGTTCGACGAGGGAAACGCGGGTGTTCCCAGCAGCAGCGAGCCTGTGGGTTCAACGGCGCGGGAGTGCGCCTGGCGCTGCCGCTGCGAGGCTGCTCGGGGCAGTCAGCCCACACGTTGACTGAGATGATGGTAGCCATGAGCATCTTCAGCCTGGTGCTGGTTGGGGTCCTGGCCTGCTATTTTGCCGGGCTGCAGTTTAATCAATTCGTCCTGCCGAAAATTCAGAACGTCCAATCCAACCGGCAGACCGTCAGCCGCCTGATCGAGGAAGTGCGTTGCGCCAACTCGCTCCAGGTGGGTACCGGGACGCTGACCAATTTCAACCCGGCGGGAGTCACCAACGCGCAGGCGGGGAACGCGCTGCGGATTTTCCCGTCCACCAACACCAGCCAGTACATTTATTACTTTCACGATGCGGGCTCGGCGACCTTGCAACGGGTTCCGCTGCTGGGCACTAACTCGGCGGCGGCGGCGGCCGCAGTGACCAACCACGGGATATTCGCTTTGCAGGACTTTGCCGGGAATATCCTGACCAACAGCCAGAACAACGCGGTGATGAGCGTGGTATTGCAGGTCTGCCGGAACTCGAAAACACCGGGGTTGACGGACGCCTACCAGGTCTGCGCCAGGGTGACGCGGCGCGGCATTCTTTGAATATGAAACGAATAATTCCACGCGCGCCTGAACAAACGCGCTTCACTGGGCTTCTCCAGTCGTCCTCGTCCTGTTTCTCGCCCTCGCTCTTGCCCATCCGACCGAGAACCATAGAAGGCAATGCGCTGCTTTTGGTCCTGGTGCTGGTGGCGGCCAGCGTCGTGCTGGTCAGCGGTTTGTTTGCTTACAGCACGGCCAACACCAGGCTCACGGCCCGCAACAATGATTATTACGTGGCGTTGGGCGCGGCGGAAGCGGCGACGGAAAAGGTGCTGGGGCGGATCACCCAGGACTTTCACGATTACGGTGACGGCTATCTCCGGCAGCAACTGGGCTATTACCGGACTTACATCCCGTCCACGACGGAGGCCAGCGAATGGGGCAACTTTGATTTCATGGATTTGTCAGGTGAAACCGGCCACGTCGAAGTGCAATACAACCACCTCAGCGGCTTTTCAATAATGGGCGGCCAGTATGGGCCGTTGAAGGCGTTTCAAGACCAGGTTCGGATTCTGTCGAATGCGCGGTCGAAAACCTCGTTGGACGGCGTGGTCGGCTCGATTTACCAGGACGTCCAGTTGACGCGCATTCCGATTTTCCAATATGCCATCTTTTACAATGTGGTGATGGAATACACGCCGTTGCCGCCCATGAACATCACGGGCCCGGTCCATGGCAACGCGGATATTTACATGAACCCCGCCGGGGCCCTCACGTTCAATAATGACGTGACTTCCAGCGGGACCATCATCCAGGGGCCAAACCCGGCGGGGCCGTTCCCGAACCTCGGCGGCGCAACCACTTATCGTGGGGCCCACGACAGCGGAACGAGCACGCTCAACCTCCCGATTGGCACTAATAACAGCCCCGCCGCTGTGCAGCAGGTGCTGGACATTCCGCCTCTATTGGAAGACCCACGCTCCAGCCTGGGTCAGCAGCGCTACTACAACATGGCTGACCTTGTCATTATCGTCAGCAACAACACGATCCGTGCGACCACCGGGCTATGGAACTGGTTCGGCGTTACCATTCCCACCAATGAGCTGTCCATTTTCCTTTCGACCAACACCTCGTTCTTCAATAAACGCGAAGGCAAGACCGTGCAGGCAATCCAGCTTGATGTCAGCAAGCTGATTCTTTGGAATGCGACCAACTCCCGGGTGCGTCCTTTTTTGCCGCTGCACGACGTCAACACCCTCTACATAGCGGATCAACGGACATTGGGCGTGCTCAGCGAGTCGGGCGTGCGAGTGATCAATGGCAGCACGCTGCCGCCGCTGGGACTGACACTGGCGACTCCCTCCCCCCTCTATGTCCAGGGCCACTACAACTGTCCGGCTTCCGCCCTGGGCACAACCAACACGACCGGCACGCTGCCGGCGTCCTTTGCGGCGGACGCGATCACGGTCCTCTCGACCAACTGGAACGACACCAACAGCGCGCTAACGGTCGGCTCCCGCAGAGCGGGCAACACCACCGTCAATGCGGCATTTCTAACAGGGATCGTGGCGACCACTCTGGCCAGTGACAGCGGCGGGGTGGAGAATTTCCCTCGGTTCCTGGAGGATTGGAGTCCCTCCGGGACGACTTACACGTTCACCTATAACGGTTCGATGGTGGCAATGTACTATAGCCGGGTGGCGACGGGTCTGTGGCTAGGCATTGCGCCCACTTACGACATCTACAGCCCGCCCAACCGCAATTGGGGGTTGGACCAGAACTATCAGTACTCTGACAAACTTCCACCGCACACGCCGAGTTTGACCGTGCTGGTGCGTTCCAACTGGAGGACCCCGGCGGCTTTTACGACGAACGTGGTGGCGGGGTTCTAACAGGCCCGCCTGTAAGGAGAGGACTTTAGGGAGAATCTGACAATGCGGGTGAGGAGTGCGAGCAACTACAGGCTCCTAATCTCGTCTCAGAAGAAGGCGGAACTGGAGGTTTCCCGTGAAGCGCTCAGGCGGGCTGCGGAACGGGCTCGCCCAGGATTTGAGCGAGCGTATTGACCAGGCCATCGTAATTGATCGGCTTGGGGAAGAACCCGTTGGCCCCGGCGGCTCGCGCCCGTTGGATTTGTTCGGGCGAATCGTCTCCGCTGATCATGACCACAGGGATATCCCTGGCTTCATCCATTCGCCGCAACCAGGCCAGCAGGAGGAAGCCGTCCCAGGAGACACCTCCCCCATGGGCGACGTCGGGCGGGAAAATGACATCCAACAGGATGAGGTCAGGCCGGTTTTGGCGCACGGAGCCCATCGCCTCCGCGCCATCGTTCGCAACCAGCACGTCATAGCCGGCAGCATGTAATTTCACCGACAGCGCTCTTTGGACAACGGCGTCGTCGTCAACGACGAGGATTTTCTTGCGCAGCATAGGGCAGGCCGGCGATTGCCAGCGCGATAACGACTTCCGCGAGGGTGAATCCAAAGCCTCTTTTTTTAGAAGCGGACCGACTGCTCACAGTTCTCATACTACGAACCGCGTGGACTCCATTCTCAGCAGTCAGAATGCCAACTCCTTCGACGGATTGGAAATGCCGCAGATGTTAAGGGGTGCCAAATTTGGGTTGGTTCCGGGGTGTTCGTGAATTGGGCAAGCCCGCCCGGGCTGGGGACACGGGTGTCCAGTTGGGGGACAAACCTCAGAACTATCGTGTGGCTACGCATCTCGGCTGGGCCAGCGCGTGCCCGTCCTTGTGCGCAGCGAGGTTCGCATGCCCTTGGGTGTCCGAGTTTACACGTGGAGCGCCATTCTCCTTGGTGATCGCTGCGCCCCGGGACGGGTGCAGTCCGCCCCGGGGTTTAGTGAGGCCAAGCCTGCTTTCTCCTCGACTCCCCCGGCCCCTGCCCTCAAACAATGGGGACGTGCGCATCTGCGTTATCTTCAATCCGGCCGCCAAAGGCGAGAAGGCCAGACGCTTCCGCCGGCACCTCGACGAGATTGGAATGCAGGCAAAGCTGAAACTGACGACTGGCCCGGGTGAGGCGCGCCGGCTCGCCGCCGAGGCTGTGGGCGAAGGCTTCGAAATCGTCGTGGCTGCCGGTGGCGATGGCACCGTCAATGAGGTGGTCAACGGCCTCGGCGATGCCCCCAATGGTTTTGAACGCGCGCGGCTGGGGGTGCTGCCGTTAGGAACGGTGAATGTCTTTGCTCGCGAGCTAGCCTTGCCGCTCAAACTCGAACCGGCCTGGCAGACCATCCGCTGCGGCAGCGAGACCCTCATCGATCTTCCGATAGTCGAGTACTCCACCGCCCGCGACACCCGCCCCGGGGCCCCAGTGCCCGCCACCGCAGCGCCTCAACGAAGGTATTTCGCCCAGTTGGCGGGCGCCGGGCTGGATGCCCGCGCCATTGAGTTGGTGAATTGGTCCCTAAAGAAGCGGTTCGGGCCGCTGGCCTACGTGGTGGCGGGCCTGCGGGCCTTGCTCGGCGCGCCTTTTCACATCACCGCTTCCGGGGGCGGGCACTCCGCTACCGGTGGCCTGGTTCTCATCGGCAACGGCCGACTCTACGGCGGGGATTTCCGGCTCTTTCCCCGGGCGGACCTGCGCGACGGCTTGCTGGAAGTTTGCGTTTTGCCCCGCGTCAACTGGCTAACCCTCGCACGCTGTGGCCCCCAATTGTTGCTGCGCGGAACCCTGCCAGCCTCAGCCACGGAGGTCTTCCAGTCTGAAACGCTCACGCTGAGCAGCCCGGCAGCCGCGCCGTTAGAAGTCGATGGCGAATGGCTCGGAAATCTGCCGGCCAGGTTTTCGGTCGCCCGCTCCCGGTTGCGCGTCATCGTGCCCATTTCGGGTTCCCGCGTGTAACATAGCAAGTTGGGTCGTCACCTACAATAAGTCGGCTAATGCGCCTCGAGCCAATTGCGGCCCGCGCCGATCTCGACGACGAGCGGGACGTCCAGGACAATAGCCGTCTTCATCTTCTCCTCGACCAGCGCGCGCACTTCTTTTTCCTCGGGCTTGAATAGGTCGAAGACCAGTTCGTCGTGGACCTGGAGGAGCATGCGGGTTTTGAGGCTTTGGCGGACTAACTCGCAATGGATGTTGATCATCGCAAGCTTGATCATGTCGGCGGCGGTGCCCTGGATGGGGGCGTTGATGGCATTGCGTTCGGCGGCGCTCCGGACGGTGTTGTTGGCCGAACGGACATCGCGGAGGTAACGGCGCCGGCCAGTAACGGTCTCGACGTAGCCATTATCCCGGGCGAAGGCGATTGTCTGGTCCATGTACCGGCGGATGCCTGGGAACTGTTTGAAGTAGAGGTTGATAATTTCGGCGGCTTCGGCACGCGGGATCGCGAGCCGCTGGGCCAGCCCGAAGGCGGAGATGCCATAGGCGATGCCGTAGTTGACCATCTTGGCCTTGCGGCGCATCTCCGGCGTGACCAGTTCCGGGAACACACCATACACCCTGGCGGCGGTGGCGGTGTGGACGTCAGCGCCGGTCTTGAAGGCCTCGAGGAGACCGGGCTCGCGGCTCAAGGCAGCGATGATGCGTAACTCGATCTGGGAGTAGTCGGCTGAGAGCAGCAGGAATTGTTCGTCGCGGGGCACGAAGGCCTTGCGGATTTCCTGGCCGCGCTCAGTGCGGATGGGGATGTTTTGGAGATTGGGGTCTTGCGAATTGAGCCGGCCGGTAGTGGTCATCACCTGGTTATAGGTGGTGTGGACGCGACCGGTCCGGGGCCAAATCGCCGCGGGCAAGGCATCGGCGTAGGTGGACTTAAGTTTCGAGGCGGCGCGGTGTTCGAGCAGGCGCTGGACGATTTCGTGGTCGGGCGCCAGCGCGGCGAGAGTTTGCTCGTCGGTGGCGTATTGGCCGGTGCGAGTCTTTTTGGGAGCAGCGCAGATTTTAAGGACGTCAAAGAGAATCTGGCCCAACTGGCGAGGCGAGTTGAGGTTGAAGGTGGTGCCGGCGATTTTGCAGATCGTTTTTTCGTGCAGGTCAATCTCCTTGGAAAGTTGAGCGGCGAAGTCAGCCAGGGCAGCGGCATCCACCTTGATGCCCTCGAATTCCATATCGACCAGGACGGAAATCAGAGGGGATTCGATTTCATAGAAGACGCGTTCCTGGCCTTTCTCTTTGAGCAAAGGCTCGAGGGCGGCGCGCAATTGGAAGCTGACATCGGCATCCTCGGCGGAGTATTCGGCGGCATGGTCCAGCGGGACATCGGCCAGGTTGATGTGACCCGGAGTGGAACCGGGAATCAGCCGGGTAATGGGGATGGGGGCATAGCCGAGATAGACCTCGGAGAGATAATCCATCCCATGCCGCATCTCGGGCTCGATGAGGCTATGGGCGAGCATGGTGTCGAACAGCTTTCCGCGCACGGTGACGCCGTGCCATCGGAGCACACTCAGGTCGAACTTGAGATTGTGGCCGACCTTTTCGATGCGATCGGATTCGAGGACGGGCCGAAACTCTTCCAGAATGGGAGAAGTGCGAGATACGGAAGGCGGAGGCTGAGATTGGCCTGGGACATCCTCGAGCAAAGGAACGTAGTAACCGGTGTGCGGAGCAAAGGAAAAGGCCAGGCCAACGAGACGGGCGGCTTTGGTGTCGAGGCTGGTCGTTTCGGTATCGAGGCAAAAGGAGTCGCGGGTTTGTAATTGGCGGATCAGTTCAGCGCGTTCGGCAGGCGTGCGAACCAAATGATAGTCATGCGGAACGTCGGTAATGGTCTTGAGGTGGGTGGCGGCCGGGGGGGCTTCCTCGACGACTACACGGCTGTCGGTTTCGCCGATGAGGATCAGGTCTTGTTGCGCAGAAGTTGCGGCGGGTTTGGAGCGGGGGGCGTCAAAGAGTGTGGCCGGGGTTTCAGCTTTGGAGCCGCCCCCCGAAGGCTTGGTTTTCTTTGCCGGAGCAATTGGGCCTGGCTGGAAACCACGCCCGGCTTTGAAGTCTTCGCCGAACAGTCTGCGACCAATCGAGTTGAACTCGAACTCGACGAAAAGGGCTTTGAGCTTTTCCTCGTCGCAGGGCTGCACCTTCAAGGACTCGAGTTCGACCGGGCAGGGAGCGTCGCAAAGGATCGTCACCAGCCGTTTGGAGAGCCGCGCCTGGTCCTGATTCTTCTCGATCGATTCTTTGATCCGGCCGGTCAGTTCGCCGGTATGGGACAGGAGATTCTCCACGGTGCCGAACTGGCAGATCAATTTGATGGCGGTTTTCTCACCGATGCCCGGAACGCCGGGGATATTGTCAGAGGAATCGCCCATGAGCGCGAGCACATCGATGACCTGGTCGGGCCGCTGGATGCTCCAGCGCTTCTGGATTTCGGGCAAGCCCAGGATTTCGACGTCACTGCCCATGCGTCCGGGTTTGTAGAGGAACGTATTCTCATCAATCAATTGGCCGAAATCTTTATCGGGGGTGACCATGTAAGATTTGAAACCCTCCTTTTCGGCGCGGCGGACGAGCGTGCCGATGATGTCGTCGGCCTCGAACCCGTCGCAAGTCAGAGCGGGAATCCTGAAGGCTTCGAGCATACGGCTGACGTGGGGCAGGGCCAGGCTGAGGTCTTCGGGCATGACCTGGCGAGTGGCCTTGTATTCGGCAAATTGGGCATGACGCTGGGTGGGCGCTTCGGTATCGAAGGCGACAGCGATATGGGTGGGTTGTTGGTTCTTGAGAATGTCCAGCAAGGTTTGGGTGAAGCCGTAGAGTGCCGAGGTATTGACGCCCTTGGAGTTGAAGATGGGCCGGCTGATGAGGGCGAAATGCGCCCGGTAAACCAGAGCCATGCCATCGAGGAGGAAGAGCTTCTTCACCCGGTCTATTCCACTATCTTCGGGACCAGGAAAAGGCCGTTGGCCTGGGCGGGGGCGTTGCGAAGGGCGTCCTGATGGTCCATGGATGGACGGACGGCATCGGGCCGGGTGACATTGACGAGTGGAAAGGCATGGGCGGTAGGTTCGACCCCGGTGACATCGACTTCCTTGAGCTTTTCGATATAGCTCAAAATGCTCCCTAGTTGCGCGCTCATCTTCTGCTCCTCGTCGGGCGAGAGGGAGAGCCGCGCGAGGTGGGCGACGTATTTTACGTCGATTTCAACGGCGGGCATGGAGCGGGGCAACGTTTAAAGCGAGAAACAACGATGGTGTTGCAGTGCATGAAACGTAAAACGTAAAACGTAAAACTTGAACTGCGGTGTTTGAGTCTTTCACGTTTTACGTTTTACGTTTTCACTCCTCATCAAACTTGCGTTTGATCAAGGTCTCCAGCTCAGCGAGGGCCTGGGAAGCATCCTGGCCTTGGGCATGGACGGTGAGTTTGCTGCCCGGTCCGGCGGCCAGCATCATCAGGCCCATGATACTCTTGCCATTGACTTTCTCGCCGTCCTTTTCCACGAAGATGTCGCAGGTGAAGCGATTGGCCGTCTTGACGAACATGGCGGCCGGCCGGGCATGGATTCCCAGCTTGTTGGCAACCAGAAAGTCTTTGGTCATCGTCAAAATGCTGTCGGCGATTTTTTTGGCGCTCATTCGGCGTACCTTCATAGGTAGCCGAAGCAGGTTACTTTTGCCAATAAAATCTAATTTTACAGCTTCGCGGCTGCCGCCATACGTGAGATGAGCCGGTCGTTGAGCTCCTTGGCGGGATTATGGCCGACGGACTTGAGTTTGGTCTGGAAGGCGGCCACCTCGATGAGGCGGGCCAGGTCGCGGCCGGGGCGCACCGGGAGGATGATGTGGGGGACGTCGATGCCGAGAATTTTCACGTATTCCTGCTCCATGCCGAGGCGGTCCACGTCCGGGACCTCGTTCCAGGATTTGAGGGTCACGACCAGGTCGACCCGTTTCTCATGGCGGATGCTTTTGACGCCGAACATGGCGGCGACATTGATGATGCCGATGCCGCGGACCTCCATGTGGTTGCGGGTGACTTCGGCGCTGGTGCCCACGACTTCGCGCCCATCGACGAGGGTGACCTTGGTGATGTCGTCGGCCACGAGGCTGTAGCCGCGCTCGATCAGGGCCAGGACGCTCTCGCTTTTGCCGATGCCGCTTTCGCCGCGCAGAATGACGCCCACGCCGAGGATATCGACCATGCTGCCCATCTCGGTGCCGCGAGGGGCGAACATCATTTCCAGGGCGAGGGTGGCCAGGTTGATGAACTTCATGGTCACCAGCGGGCAACGGAAGATCGGCACGGCGGCTTTTTCGGCGGCCTGCAAAAACAATTTGTCCGGGTGGAGGTTCCGAGAGAACACGACGCAGGGGAGCTTGTAGGAGAAGAAGGTTTTGTGACGCCGGGCCCGCTCCTCGTCGGGGAGGGATTTGAGGAAATAGGCCTCGGCATTGCCGATGACCTGCACGCGTTTAAAAGCAAAATAGCGGGTGAACCCGGACAGGACCAGGCCCGGGCGGTTGACGGTGGGCTCGCGAATCGGACGTTTGAGTCCGCCGGCAGCGGCGACGAGGTTCAGTTCGAGCGAGGCGGCGTGCTCGGTATAGAAACGTTCAACGGTAATCGGGTCACGTTGCATTGCTGCTCACAGGTTAAAGTCCGGGCCGAGGTAAATCTCCCGGGCTTTCGGGTCATTGACCAACTGTTCGGCGGCGCCTTCATAGACGACTTCGCCTTTGTGGATCAAGTAAGCGCGGTCCACGAGCTTGAGAGTTTCGCGGACATTGTGATCGGTGATCAAAATGCCCAGCCCCCGTTCTTTGAGACGCCGGATGATTTTTTGGACTTCATAAACGGCAATGGGGTCGATCCCGCTGAAGGGCTCGTCCAACAGCAGCAATTTGGGACTGGTCACCAGAGAGCGGGTGATTTCCAGGCGCCGCTTTTCTCCGCCGCTCAAAGTATAGGCCTTGCTCTTGGCCAGCTGAGCCAAGTCGAGCTCATCGAGCAAATACTTCAGCCGGATGGCGCGCTCCTGCCGGTTCATCCGGCAGGTTTCCAGGATCGCCAGGACATTCTGTTCGACCGTAAGTTTGCGGAAGATGGACGGCTCCTGGGTCAGGTAACCGATGCCCAGGCGGGCGCGCCGATGCATCGGCAGGCGCGTGATGTCGCGCTCCTGGAATCTCACGGCTCCTTCGTCCGGGCGAATCAGGCCGACCACGATATTGAAGGTCGTGGTTTTGCCCGCGCCGTTGGGGCCGAGCAAGCCGACGATTTCCCCAGAGGCAACCGTGATTGAGACTCCATTGACCACCCGACGCTGACGATATTCCTTAACCAGATTCTCCGTGACCAGCAGTGGCTCACTGGCCTCTGCGGTAAGCGACGGCTGCAGCCCGGGGTCGTGCATTAACGTTTTGGCTTGCGGTTCCATCATCGTTTAAACCGGTTGCCCGGCATGGCGAAGGTGTTGGTCCCGTTGGTCCGGATGCGGATCAAATAGTTCCCCGGCGCGACGAGCTTGCTGTTGGCGCGGTCCAGAAGGACCAGCTTATCCCGGATGGTGCCATTGGTAGTTTGCAAGAACGCCGGGGCGCCTGTCAACGTGAGGAGATCGTTGGTCGCCGCGCCGGTCACATTGTAATCATAAATCGCTTTGTCGCCGGTGCCATGGACGGTTTGGCCTTTCTGGTCGCGCAAATCGAAAGTCACGGCTTCCTCGGCAACCATGGTTTTGGATTCGGCGCCGGCCGGTCCCAGGTTTGCGGTCAAGCGCTCGCAAACCCAGTTCATGCGAGGGTGGCTCACATAGACGCCGCCGGTCCACCAGGCGGTGTTGGTGCGGAGAAGGTAACTGTCGCAATAGATCTCGGCGAACTGATTGGTCCCGGTATCCGGCGCTGGTTTGGGGGCGGCGCCGGAAGCGAGTGTTTCGGGCTGGCCGAGTTCCGCAGCGGGCAGGCGCATGAAGGCGTTGCCGCGCACGCGCAGCTCGCCACGCTGGCCTTCCACCTGGACCAACGCGCCCTGGCCCTCGCGCAGGCCGGACTGCCAGGACGGATGGTCGGTTAATTCCAGCAGCCCGTTGGCGCCGGTATAAACCGCTCGGCCGCCGGCGAGGCGTTTATCCTCCTGCTCGATGACGACGTTGGTTTCAGCCACGAGCCGGTCCACCTGGTTGGTTCCGCCAAAGGTGACGGTCATGAGGGCGCAGCTCATTTTGCTGCGCGCCTGGTCGCCGAGGTAATTGGTGGCGCGCACGTCTTCACGGAAGAGGGCCCAGTTGGTGTGAATCTCGTAAGTGGCGCAAGCGAGCTCGACGGTCTGATTAGTTGCGGCAGAGGCGGTTGGGGAATTGGTTGCAACGCCCGGAAGGAAACCGGACTGGCCCAGCGTCTGCCCCGGCAATTTCAGCCATCCATGACCGGTGGCGGTGAAAATATTGTTTGTTCGATCGATCACCAATTCGTCACCGTGTCCCTGGCGTTGGTCCGCCCGCCAGGTCGGGTTGCCGGTGAGGTGCAGCAGCCCGGTCCGAGCCGAATAGACCGCTCCGGTTCCCTCGGCATGAATGGTTGCGTAATCGACGATGACATCCTGTTCCGCGTTGATGCTTTGCAATCCGGAAAGGCTCGCGCGGTCGGGGGCGGGCACATTGGGGGTTGCGCCGCCTGGCGGACTGCTCATGGGCAACTGAAACTTCAAGGTTCCGCAAGTGAGCGCGAGGTTAGTGCCGGTCACGCGCACCGCGTCGCGGTAAATGCCCTCGCCGGGATCGGCGGTGTATTCGAAGCGGCGGGAAAATATTTCAATATTCCGGGCCTCGGGCTGGGCAGTGGTGGCCGACGGGGAGGCGCCGGGGCTCTCAAGCAGCTCCCGTTGCACGATAGTATGGACGTTGTTCGAGATGAACAGGCTGCTCGGCTGCTCCCAGAGAAAGCCATCGCCGTCGATAGAGAATTTTCCGTCAGCAGTTTGGACATGCAATGGGCCGGCGGAACTGGCGTTAGTGCGGTCGGAATCGTAAAGGCATTCCGGGGCCTTGATGAGGAACTCGCCTTCGCCGGTCTCGCGATAGGTTTGCAACGTCATGTCATTGAGCAGAAAAAAGCGTCCGCTCGCGAGCTGGGTGAAAGTAGCGCCTTCGAGGTGGAACTTTATCTGGGTTTCGTGCGGGGCCGGGAAATAACTGTCCACTTTAAACCCCTTGGCCGGTCTGGAGACCTGGGCGTGCCCCGCTGACACAAAGAGGCTTAGCGCAAAGACGCAAAGCAACGCTGCGCGGCGAAGCCACAACCAAATGAGCTGCGGAGCGGTTGCAGGTTGAAAGTTGAAGGTTGAAGGTTGAACACCCCCGGTCCGATCCACTTGCAACCTGCGCGTTAAGACTTCAGGCTTCATGCTCCGCGACGATGTTTTTCCATTTATTCTGGGCCTTCAAAATCAATTCAACCACTTCGCGCACCGCGCCATGGCCGCCAGCGGCTTTGGTGACATAATCCGCGGCCGCTTCGGCTTCGCCCACGGCATTGGCGACCGCGACGGCCACGCCGGCTCGTTTCAGCGGCCCCAGATCGACAATGTCGTCGCCGACGTAACAGACCTCATCCCACTTCAGCCCTGTCCGGGCGAGGAGCGGTTCGATGGTGGCCACTTTACTTCCCTTGTCTTGCCGAAGGAAATCTATTTTCAGTTCCTCGGCCCTTTGGGCGGTGGCAGCCGAGGGCCGGCTCGAAATCCAGCCCACCTTGAGCCCCGCGCGCCGCAGTTTCACCAGCCCCAAGCCATCCTGGATGTTGAATTGCTTGAACTCCGCGCCGCGGCCGATGAAAACAGAGCCGTCGGTCAATACGCCATCGACATCGCAGAGCAGGAGTTTTATCCGGGAGAGCCGGGTCGAGAGTGAGGCGGGAGTCGGGAGAAATGCGTCGTGCGTGGTGCGTGATGGGTGAGCCTTTAAGCTGCGGCGCCGTTTCAGTGCTGCGCCCCCCGGCTTTCGCCCCTTGGAAGGTTTGTGCGGCATGCTAGCGAACGGCGGAGTGGACTTTCAACAGGTCCTTCAGCAAGCCGGGCATTTCCTTCAGCGGGATCATATTAGGTCCGTCGCTTAACGCGCGGTCGGGCGCAGGATGGGTTTCAATGAAAACGGCGTTGGCTCCTGCTGCGAGCGCGCAGCGAGCCAACACCGGCGCAAACTCCCGCTGGCCGCTGGACTTGTCTCCCCCCGCGCCCGGCAATTGCACCGAATGCGTCGCATCAAACACTACCGGAAACCCGAACCGGCGCAGGAGGGGAATCGCGCGCATGTCGGCGACCAGGTTATTATAGCCGAAGGTGGTACCGCGCTCGGTAACGAGCAACCGCTTGCCTCCGGCGCTCTTCGCCTTATCCACGACCTGGCCCATTTCTGCCGGAGAGAGAAACTGGCCCTTTTTCAAGTTGACGATTTTGCCGGTACGCACGGCGGCGGCAATCAAATCGGTTTGGCGGCAGAGGAAGGCCGGGATCTGGAGGATGTCGGCCACCCTGGCGGCGGAGGCGGCCTGCAGTTCGGTGTGGACGTCGGTCAGGACCGGAACCCCGACCTTGGCACGAACGCGAGCCAGCACTTGCAATCCCCGCTCCGGACCCGGGCCGCGGTAAGACCTGGATGAAGTCCGATTGGCTTTGTCATAGCTGGCCTTGAAGACGTAGAAAATGCCGAGCTGCGCGCAGAGCTTCTTGAGTGTCGAGGCCACTTGCAAACAAAGGCGCTCGTTCTCGATGACACAGGGGCCGGCGATCAGCGTGAGGCGGTCAGGCGCGCGCAAGGATTTCCAGAGCGAATGGTCGGTCAGCACATGGACCTTTTAGCAGCCTGCGCGCTCAATGTAAACCACGGGCGCGCGGACGGCCGGGACGAATCATTCCATAGCACTGGCCCGCTTGTGGATGTTGCAGCGCCCGGGACGGGCGCAATCCGACACGCCGGGGGGGGAATCTCTTGCTGGTAATTTTGGCCGGGACGCGTACATTTGGACAGGTAAGGAAACATTATGGATAACATACCCTACACTGTTTTACTGGTGGAAGATGACCTTAACGACATTTTCCTGGTCAAACGCGCCTTCAAAATGGCACACATCCAAAATCCGCTCCAGGTCGTGACCGACGGACAAGAGGCAGTCAGCTATCTGCGAGGCGAGGGTAAATACGCCGACCGGCAGGCCCATCCGCTGCCGAAGCTCATCGTGATGGACATCAGGATGCCGCGCAAAACGGGTTTTGAGGTACTGGCTTGGATTAAGGGCGACGCGCATAAGCTGCGCCGCGTTCCGGTGGTAATCGTCTCCTTGTCGGATAATCCCACCGACATTAACCGCGCGTATGAACTGGGCGCCAATGCTTACATGGTCAAGCCGATGGATTTCCGCGCGGTCGAGCGCCTGTTTGAGTCCATCACTCACTATTGGGGCCTGGAATGCGCCAAGCCGGAGCTTGAGGCGGCGTAACCTCCGGACTGAATTGACAGGGAAGACGGGAAGGCGGGAAGAAGAAACGGAACTTAAAAGGCACTGTCCTGAAACGCCGCGTAATTCTCCCCGGCACCGCCGGGAAGGCGTGAAACTTCGACGTGGCAGCATTAAGCGGGCGCGTTATACTTTTGCCGATGCGCGGCAAGATGAAATTCTGTTTGGTTGCGCTTGTGAGCGCGGCAGGAATCGTTTGTTTGCATGCCAGTCCGCTGAAAGACCCCAAACGCCTCATCCGCGGACAGACTGTGAATTTGACTCCTCTGTTCGGGTGGTGGACCAATCACGAAGGCGCCCGCCCGCTCACCGCGTGGGTACATGTTACCGGCTCAATCGTCGGGACCAATGCCTGGGGCTGGGTCGTGGAAGCGCAGGTCGAAAGCACCAGCCAGCCCGGGAAGGCCGAGGTAACTCCAACCGTCAAAGGGCAGAGCAAGATCCTGCTGCGCAATCCTCCGCTGCAGGACGCGGCTGAGTTCGAAAGCCTGGCAGCGCAATTGAAAGCGTTGAATGAGCAGCACGCCAAACTCGCGGGCGCGGAGCAGCGTGCCAGGAACGACCTCCAGACCAGTGCCCGCGTGCAAGCCGACTACCGCCGGCAAGGGATTCGCGACCGTTCCGTGTCGCGTGAGAACCGGGTGGATAAGCAGGTCGAAACTCAAGCCAAGGCCGAACTCAGGCCGCTCGACCGGCAGATTCAGGACGTTAAGGCCAGGCTGACGGCGTACCCGAGTGGCGAGCAATACTCGGTGGACTGTTTCGCACTCGAAACCGGGCAGGCCTATGGCGGCATGGCCATGTTCGACCACGGTGTAGGTTTGAGGTAAATCAGAAGTTCCAAAGCCAAGCCGGGACAGGCGCCTGCCTTCGCGAGGATAAGGTGCCGCCGGACTTGTTTGCGGCACGCGCCCCCACCAAGGCTTTGCACAAAGCGATCGCACATGCGTGCAATTGTTGCACTTTAGCTGCGTTTGCATTGGCAAACCCTGAGTTGGTTTTGGTCCAGAAAAGTTCTTTTTGGTTGAGCCGCAGTGATTTACCAACAATGGGCCTTGCTTTGGTATGAGATAAGCCCTTTGATCGAAGTATGACTAATGTGCTCCAAAACCTATTGAAGCTTCAAGCTCTCGATTTTGACGAACCTTCCACGAAAGGCAGCGAAGCGCGCAAGGCGGAACTCCGTGCGATCATTCCGGCGCCGATTCTTGGCCACTATGATCGGCTGGTGGTCCGCGGCAAAAAGGGGGTAGCCGTCGTACGGAATCAGGTTTGTACGGGGTGCCACATGCGGCTTCCGATTGGAACTATCAATACCCTGATGCAAGCGTCGGACCTGCAGTTGTGCGACACCTGCGGACGCTACCTCTACCTGCCGGATGCGGCGGAGAGCCAGTTCCTGGAAAATGTCGAAGCAGCCAAGCCGACCCCCAAGCCGCGCAAGAAGAAAGCGGTTGCCCACGCCGCCGTCTGAAGCTCGCCGCGTCCGAGAGATTGGATTAGACGTGTAGGAGAGGAACCCCTTGCGTTGTCATGCCGCCGGACTCTACCCTCAATGCGATCGCTCCGGCCTCGCTCGCGGATTACACCCGGCCGGCTTTGATCGTGCCTTGCCTGCGCCAACGCGACACGGCGGGCATCATCAGCGAATTGAGCCAGGCCTTGCAGCGGGAGGGTTGCGTGCCGGACGTGCTGCCGTTCTATCACGCCGCGCTCAACCAGGAATTGATGGCCAACTCGTCGCTTGAATGTGGAGTCGCCTTCCCGCATGCGCGTGTAGGCGGAGTAAAACAATTGCAATTTGCGTTCGGACGGGTGCCGGAGCCGGTCATCTGGGGTGCGAGGGGTTCTTGGCCAGTGCAGCTTGTTTTTCTATTATCGGTTCCCCCCACGGACGCCGCGCGCTATCTGCATTTACTGGCCAGTCTGGCGCGTTTGGGGCAGCAGGCCGAGTTCGTCGCGCAACTCCGAGCGGCCGAGACGACGGAGGCAATCCTGGCTTTCTTGGGAAAAATCAAGGTGCGACAAGGCTAATCAATGGGACCCCTCTCCCCTGCCCTTTTTCTGAAGCTGGCCCTCTGCGGCTATGGGGTCGGAGCGCTGGGCAGTCTGCTGGCGTTGCGACGGGAAAGGGTGGCGAATCTGGTGGGTTTTGGCTGCGCAACGCTGGCCGGCATGAGCGGGATGGCTGCGGCAGTGTGGGCGCTGACGGGCTCGGCTGGAGCCGAGGGTGAAATATTCAAGCTATGGCCTTCCTTTATTCCGAACGTGGAATTGACGGTCAAGCTCGATCCCCTGGGCGCGTTCTTTGTGCTGATCGTTTCCTTCCTGGCCGTCGCCCTGTCGGTTTATTCATTCGGGTACGTCCGGAGTTTTTACGGGCGGAAAAACGTTGGAATTCTCGGCGCCTTTTATAACGCGCTGTTGCTGGCCACCACGTTGGTGTTTACCTCCGCCAACGCTTTCTTTTTCCTGATCGTTTGGGAGATCATGGCGCTGACAGCTTACTGCCTGGTCAGCTTCGAACACGAGAAAACCGAGGCCCGCAATGCTGGTGTGCTCTACTTTATCATGTCGCATATCGGCACCGGCTGCCTGATTCTTGGATTTCTTCTGCTGTTTCAGGCATCGGGGGATTACAGCTTCGAGAGCTTCCGTTCGCTTGGGGGGAAGCTGTCTCCGGAGCGGCGGGACGCGGCGTTTCTGCTTTTCCTGTTCGGGTTCGGTGTGAAGGCGGGGATCGTGCCGTTGCATATCTGGTTACCGGTGGCGCACCCGGTCGCCCCGAGCAACATTTCGGCGCTGTTATCCGGCGTGCTGATCAAGACGGGCATCTACGGGTTGACGCGTGTGCTGTTTGATTTCCTGGGGACGCCGCCCAACTGGTGGGGTGTGACCGTGCTGAGCATCGGGACTATCTCAGCGGTGCTGGGTGTGCTCTACGCACTGATGGAGCATGATTTGAAGCGGCTGCTGGCGTATCACAGCATCGAAAATATCGGCATCATTTTAATGGGCCTGGGTGCTTCGTTGATGTTTCTGCACACCGGCCACCCGGCCCTTGCGGCGTTAGCGCTAATCGCCGGCCTGTACCACACGATCAATCACGCCATTTTCAAGGCGCTGCTTTTTCTTGGCGCCGGCGCGGTTCTCCACTCGACCCACACGCGCAACATGGAAGAGATGGGCGGCTTAATTAAACGGATGCCCAAAACCGCCTTTTTCTTTCTAATCGGCGCGGTCGCTATCTCCGCCCTGCCGCCGTTGAACGGGTTCATCAGCGAATGGCTTACCTACCAATCTTTGCTGCAAGGTTTCGGCACGACTGACAGCCTGGTGCGACTGATGTTTCCGTTGAGCGGCGCGATGCTGGCGCTGACCGGCGCGCTGGCGGCGGCTTGCTTTGTGAAGGCTTTTGGCATCACCTTTCTGGCGCAACCCCGAAGCCCGGAAGCGGCCGACGCCCACGAGGCCACACCGACGATGCTCGGCGGCATGGGCCTGCTGACGACCGCTTGTGTGTTTCTTGGACTTTTCCCAACCCTCTTTCTCAGGCTCTTTGACCCGTTGACGCTCCAGCTCACCGGCCAGAGACTCAGCGCCCAACTCAGCCTGGATAACGGGTTAGTACTGGGCAGCACGCAGGCGATGGGCGGCACAGTTTCGACCCTGGGCATCCTGTTGGTGGGGATTTGCCTGCTGCCGATACCGTTGGTGCTTTGGCTGTTTTTCGGCCGGCGGACCCAGGTCCGTATCGGGCCGACCTGGGCTTGCGGCCAACGCGGTTTGACGCCGCAGATGGAGTACACCGCGACCGGGTTTTCCAAGCCGATTCGAATGATTTTCAAGGCGCTGTTCCGGCCCCGGCGCGAGGTGCAACGCGAGTACGACTACTCGCCGTATTTTGCGAAGACCCTCCGTTTCGAAAGCCATATCGAGGAGGCGTTCGTCACCCGTATTTACCGGCCGATGAACCGCGGGATTCTGCGGCTGTCCCGCCGGATGCGCGCGCTGCAAGCAGGCAGCATCCAAGCATATCTGATCTACATTTTTATCACTCTGCTCCTGCTGCTAATGTTTGCGTTATGATGAGCCTCTTCGCCATCCTCTTGCAGACCGCTCTCCTCCTGGCGTTGGCGCCGTTGGTCAGCGGCTGCATCAAGAACTGGAAGGCCAAGCTCCAGAACCGCCGCGGGCCGCGTCCGTGGCAGCCGTATCTGGACCTGGCCAAGTTCCTGCGCAAGGACATGGTTATTTCCGAACATGCGTCGTGGATTTTTCGCGCGATGCCTTACGTGCTATTCACCTCGACGTTGCTGGCCGGGTTGATGATGCCGCTCGTGAGCGTTTCAGCTCCGCTGAGCCTGTTCGGGGGTGTATTGGCGTTTGTCGGGCTGCTGGCGTTAGGCCGGTTCTTTTTGGCGCTTGGCGGCCTGGACCCGGCCAGCGCCTTCGGCGGGATGGGCAGCAGCCGCGAGATGACGATCGCCGCGATTGCCGAACCGGCGCTCATGCTGGCTGTCTTTACGGTCGCGATCACCGCCCAGTCCACCAATCTAAGCCAGATGCTGGTGGCCGCCCAAGGTCCGACCTGGCGACTGCTCAACCCGGCGCACGTGCTGGCGTTTGCGGCCTTGTTCATCGTTTTGCTGGCCGAAACGGGCCGCCTACCGGTCGATAACCCGGCGACCCACCTTGAACTCACGATGATTCATGAAGCGATGATTCTGGAATATTCGGGCCATTACCTGGCGCTCATCGAGTGGAGCGCGTCGGTCAAACAGCTCATACTGATGGCGCTGTTGGCGAACATCTTTTTCCCGATTGGCATCGCCACGGATTTAACTGGTGCCTCCCTGGGCCTGGCGCTGATTTGGTTTTTGGCCAAGTTGCTGGCGTTGGCCGCGGCGGTGGTGCTGGTGGAAACCACCAACGCCAAACTGCGGCTGTTTCGGGTGCCGGACTTGTTGAGCGCAGCTTTCATCCTGGCGGCACTAGCGCTGCTATCAACGTTCCTGTTTCAATAGATGACATCACGAGCATGACTCCCCACCAATCCGAACTCGCCTCGCAATGGATCACGCTGCTGGCTGCCGGGATGCTGGTCGTCCAGTTGCTAATGGTGGTGCAAAGGATGTTGTTGACCAGCATCCGGCTCTTTGCGCTGCAATCGCTGATGCTCGCCGGCATCGCCTGGATTATTGCCTACTTCCACAACGCGACGCATGTTTACTGGGTGGTTGGCCTGACCCTGGTCGGCAAGGTCTTCTTCCTGCCCTGGCTGCTCAATCGCCTGGTGCGCCGGATTCAGATCGTCCAGGAAATTGAGCCGTTGCTCAACGCCACCGCTTCGATGCTGCTCTGCGGAGGCTTCACTTTGCTGGGTTACATCGTGGCGCGCCCTTTCACCTCGTTGGAGCGGCTCGGCAACAACACGCTGGCGATTGCGATCACGCTTTTGCTGACCGGTTTCTTCCTGATGATCAATCGCCGCAAGGCAATCACGCAGGTGTTGGGATTACTCACGGTGGAAAACGGTGTGATGCTGGCGGCGGTCGCGCTGACTACCTACGGCATGCCGTTGGTGGTCGAGTTGGGCATTTTCTTTGACGTGATGGTGGCGGTGATGGTGCTGGGGATCCTGGTCTATCGCATCCGCGAGACCTTCGCTTCGATGGATGTGAGCAAACTGAGCCAATTGAAGGGTTAACCCCGATGCCCTTCCTCACCCCTCTCCTCCTGGTGCCTGCGACAGCCGCTTTGCTCTGCCTAGCGGTTCAGTCGCGGCGCCTGATGGAGTGGGTGAACAAACTGGCCTTTGCGGGCACAGTGGCTTTGGGCATCCGGTTGTTGCAAGAAGTGCCTGTCTGCGGCGTGGTGACCCAATGGGAGGAGTTTTTTCGTGCCGACGCTTTGAGTGCCTGGATGGTCCTGCTTATCTCAATCGTTTCGCTCGCCACTTCGCTCTATGCCGGGCGCTATTTTCGGCGCGACCTGGCAGCCGGGGCAGTCACGCCTGGGCGCGTGAAAGAGTTCTATGTGCTGACGCCGCTATTTGCGACCGGCATGTTCCTGGTGGTGCTGGCCAACAACCTCGGCGTGATGTGGTTCGCCCTGGAAGCTACGGCACTGTCGTCAGTGCTGCTGGTCGCGCTTTACAACCGCGCCAACTCGTTGGAGGCCGCCTGGAAATATGTCATCCTCGGCAGCCTGGGGTTGGCACTGGCGCTCTTTGGCACGGTGTTCACCTACGCCGCGGCGGTTGACAAGAACTCGAACGCCTTGCCCAGCTTTAACTGGTCCCACCTGATGTCGGTTGCCCCGAAGCTGGACCACGCGATGATAAAACTGGCGTTCATTTTCGTGCTGGTGGGCTATGGCACCAAGGCCGGGCTGGCCCCGATGCATACGTGGCTCCCGGATGCCCACAGCGAAGCGCCCTCCCCGACCAGCGCGATGCTTTCCGGCGTGTCGCTCAAAGTCGCGCTTTATGCGCTGCTGCGGTTTCACATTCTCACCACGGCTTGCCTGGGCTGGGCGTTCAGCGGCACGCTGCTGCTGGTGTTCGGCCTCGGGTCGATGTGCCTCGCGGCCCCGTTCATCCTGGTCCAAAAGAACCTCAAACGGCTACTGGCCTATTCCAGCCTGGAACATATCGGCTTGATTTGCGCGGCCATCGGTCTCAACACTTCGCTTACAATCTTCGGTGCGCTGCTGCACATGGGCTACCACGCCCTGACCAAACCCGTCCTGTTTTTCGCCGCCGGAAATATCCATCAGAGTTGTCATACGTTGCAAATCCGGCTCATCGGTCCCGGTCTGGCCAAAATGCTGCCGCTGACGGTAGTGGGGATGGGATTGGCGGCCGTTGCGGCGACCGGGCTGCCGCCGTTCGGCCTGTTCTTCAGTGAGATGACGGTGCTCAACGGCGGTTTTGCGGCCGGCGAAGGCGCCGTCAGCACGCTGATTTTGGCCGCGGTGCTCGCCTGTTTCTGCGGTATTCTCTATCAACTCACGAAGGTTCTCCTCGGCGCGGCCAAACCCGAGCGTGCCAGCGACGCCGCCGCGCTGGACGGCGTGCCGGCGATGGGCCTGATGCTGGGCACTTTATTGGTTTTCAGCGTGTGGTTGCCGGCGCCGCTGCTCCAGTTGATGCGCCAGGCGGCGGGGATTATCCAGGGAAAGCCATGATATTGCTGCTCCTCTTAATCGTCCCGCTGCTGGCTGGCGTCCTCTGTCTCACGACGCGTTCGCCGCTGTGGTGGGAGCGGGTGAATCTGGCAGCCTTTGCAGGCGTTGCCGGGTTGGCAGCCCTCCTGGGTTGGGATGTGCTCCACGAAGGCACAGTCCTGGCGCTGAATGGCTTTCTTAGGGCCGATGCTTTGAGCGCGTTGGTCATCGGACTGACTGCGTTCGTAGCCTTGGTCTGCTCGATTTATGCGGTCGGCTACTTTCGTCGTGACCAGCGCGAAGGGCGGATCACTGAGCGCCAATTGCGGCACTACTATGTGCTCACGCCGCTGTTTGTCGGCGCGATGCTGCTGGCGCCGCTGGCGGACAATCTCGGGGTGATGTGGGTTGCCATCGAAAGCACTACGCTGGCGTCCGTGCTGCTGGTTACCTTTTACAACCAGAAGACCTCGTTCGAGGCCGGTTGGAAATACATCATCATCGGCAGTGTCGGGATTTCGCTGGCATTGTTTGGAACCGTCGTCACTTACTCTTCCGCGGTGGGTGTGCTGGGGGAACACGCGCACGAAGGCATGAACTGGTCGGCGCTGGTCAAAATCGCCGACAAATTCAATCCGACCGCGATGCGCCTTGCCTTTGTGCTGGTGTTGCTCGGGTATGGGACCAAAGCCGGCCTGGCCCCGATGCACACGTGGAAGCCGGACGCCTACGCCGAAGCGCCGGTGCCGGCGGCGACTTTACTGGGCGCGGGGTTCATCAACTGCGCAATTTACAGCATCATGCGTTTCAACGTGCTGGCCGAAAAATGCCTGGGCCATGATTTTCCAAGCCAGATGCTGGTCGGGTTTGGGGTGTTCTCGATCCTGCTGGCAGCGCCGTTCGTGCTCGTGCAGCGAAACTTCCGCCGCTTGCTGGCCTATTCGAGTATCGACCATGCCGGCATCATGGTGGCCGCGCTGGGTTTTGGCGGCAAGGGGCTGCTGGCCGCGGTGCTGCACATGCTTTTTCATGGAGTGACCAAGCCGCTGCTGTTTTTCTCGGCGGGCAATGTCCAGCAGCAGTACGGCTCGCCGCACTTCCGCAAAGTGCGGGGCGTGATCCACACACTGCCCTGGACCGGTGGCCTGTTCCTGCTGGCGGCTTTCGCGGTGACCGGCACGCCGCCGTTCAGCATTTTTCAAAGCGAATTTCTGGCTTTGAGCGGAGCGCTGGCGGCCGACCGTGGCTGGGCCGCGGCGCTATTCATCGCCGGGGTCGTCGTCATTTTCGTAGGCTTTCTCCTGCACATGGCCAATATGAATCTTGGCGCGGCGCCGGAAGGTTCATCTCGGGCCGTCGAATGCCCATGGAAACTCGGCGCGATGCTGC
>DATMQA010000133.1:0-31498 GCA_035566895.1 Binatia bacterium | reverse complement strand
TTTCCTTATGGTCAGATCCATGCCTGAATTAGAACAGCCAGCCGAAGGGCGGCAAGCCCAAAAGCTCCTTGTCTAAGGCAAAGCATCCGGCTAGGCTACGCCCCACGCATGAATCGCCGGCAATTCCTCGAAATTGTTGCGGCCGGCCTGGTCGCCACCCCGGCCCTGGCCTCGCTCCCACCGTCCCGGTTGCCCACCCGCGAACTCGGCCGTACCGGTCTCCAGGTGCCTATCGTCGGCTTTGGCTCCGGCAGCCGTTTTCTAATGTACGCCGAGGAAGACAAGGCGCTTGAAGCCCTCAACCGGGCCATCGATCTCGGCATTTGCTACATCGACACCGCCCACGCCTATGGCAATGGCCGCAGCGAAGAGCGCGTGGGCCAGGTGATGGCCACCCGCCGCCATGAAGTCGTGCTGGCCACCAAAATCCCCGGGCGCACCGCCGACCAGGCCCGCCGCCAAATCGAACTCAGTCTCAAACGCCTCCGCACCGACCGCGTCGACGTGCTTCACATCCACGCGCTCAAGAATGCCCAGGATCTCGCCGCCATCGAGGCGCGCGGCGGAGTCCTCGAAGCGATGTATGAGGCCCGCGAACAAAAACTCACCCGGGCAATCGGCATCACCTCCCACGCCGACCCCGCAGCGCTGCGGGATGCCCTGGAGCGGCACGACTTCGACTGCACGCAGATGGCCCTCAATGCCGGACTGGCCAGCATGGCCGATGCTCCGGGCGGCATGAAGACCGCCCCGGCGGGTCCTAAGAGTTTTGAGCGGCTGGCCCTGCCGGTGGCCAACCGCAAACACATGGGTGTCATTGCCATGAAAGTCTTTGGCCAGGAACAACTGCTCGGAGCTGCCCCGGTCGAGAAACTGTTGGCTTACGCTCTTTCCCTGCCGGTCAGCCTGGCCAGCGTCGGCATGCCCCGGCTGGAACACATCGAGGGCAACGCCGCCTTCGCTCGCGCCTTCACGCCCATGTCCACACGCCAGCGACGCCAGCTCGAGCAATCGATCGACTCCAGCCGCAAGGTGGCGATGTTGCAGTTCTTTGGTGCGCACGAGGACGCGTGAGACACTGCCCCCGTGGAGGCCGGCGCCAAACTTTGCCTTTGACCCTTCGCCTGTAAACCTTACCTTAAGGGCGCATGAAATATTCGGGCAAAGCCAGAAGGGCGGCTTTCAAGATCATTCTGTTCACACTCATCGCAGGGGCGGTGCTCTGGGCACTGGTCGCGGTGGCAGCGCTGGTCTCGGTCGTGTCTTTCGTTGCGCTGCCATTGTTCCTGGGCGTGCTCTGGGCGCTGTTTGCGTTGTTCACGCTTTACTTCTTCCGCGACCCCAATCCGCGCGTGCCCCTGGGCGCCAGCCTGGTGCTCTCCCCGGCGCACGGCAAGGTGGATGTCATCGACACCACCACCGAACCGCTGTTTATGAGCGGTGAGTGTCAGCGCGTCTCGATCTTTCTCTCCGTCATCGACGTCCACGTCCAGAACGCGCCGGTAAGCGGCAAACTCGCCTTTCTCAAATACACTGTCGGCCAGTTTCTCAACGCGCTCAAAACCGAGTCGGCCCTCCACAATGAAAACGCGCTCTTGGGTTTCGAGTCCACCGAGCCGCCTGGACAAAAAATCGGCGTCCGCCTCATCGCCGGTGTCATCGCGCGCCGCATTGTGACTTTCGTGAAGCCGGGAGACCAGGTGACCCGGGGCGAGCGCATTAGCTTGATTCAATTTGGTTCGCGGTCGGACGTCTATTTGCCCTTGCAGGCCAAAATCAAAGTAAAGCTCGGCGACCATGTTATCGGAGGTCAAACGGTCCTGGCGGCATTTGAGTAACGCGAGCAAACGCTGAGCCTCATGCAACCTCCGTCCACCCCTCCCCCAGCCCGCGACCCCGTCGAGCAGAAACTCAAAATCTATTTTCTCCCCAACCTGCTGACGACCGGAAACCTCGTCTGCGGTTTTGTCGCCCTGACCAAAATCGTCGAAGCTGACATCTCCAACGGTAATTTTCATCAAATCGAGGTTGGTCTGGGTTTCATTCTCCTCGCCTGCATCTTTGATCTCCTGGACGGACGGGTGGCCCGCATGGGCGGCGTGGAGAGCCCCTTTGGCCGCGAATTCGATTCCCTGGCGGACCTCATTTCCTTCGGCGTCGCGCCCGCCTTTCTCGTCCACCGCGTCGTGCTCAAAGACGTCCCCCTCATCGAAAACCATCCCGAGTGGGGGTGGTTCATCGCCTCCATCTATCTGATCTGCGGGGCTTTTCGTCTGGCGCGATTCAATTGTCTCGCCGCTCAGTCCAACGGTCCCGCGACCAAGGATTTCCTGGGATTCCCCATCCCTTCCGCTGCGGGGCTGGTGGCTTCGCTGACGCTGCTCATCATCCAGCTCAATCGAAACGATAAAACCCTCGGCCCCTGGAGATACCTCCTGGTCCCCGTGTTGCTGTTCCTCTCCTGGATGATGGTCAGCACGGTCAAGTACCCGAGTTTCAAATCATTGGGGCTGCGCTCGGCCAGCACCTTCACCAAGGCCCTCGTTGCCGCTCTCTTCATCGGCCTGCTGTTGCTGCTCCAGGAGAAAGTCCTTTTTGTGCTCCCGGCCTTCTTCACCCTTTACCTGGTCTATGGTTTCATCCGCCCGCGTATCTCCCGCCACCTCCGCCGGGAAATCGAAGAGGAGGACGAGGACGACAACACCGAGGGAGCGGTCTGACGCGGGTGAGGTGGCCCACGCCAATGCAACCCGGACCGGAAACCAGGGGTCAGCGCTCAAGGGCCAGTGAGCCGAAACCAGAAATTGGAAGGCGTGTCCGGCGCCTCGCGTTTCACGTTTCACGTTTCACGTTTCACGCATAATGGCCAATCTCCCCCCCTTTCTCATGGCGTTCCTGACCGGTTTCCTGAGCGGTCTGCTGCTCTCCATCCCGGTCGGCCCGATCAACCTCACCATCCTCAATGAAGGCGCGCGACGCGGCTTCAAATGGGCGGCGCTGATCGGCCTGGGGGCGACCACGATGGAGGTTATTTATTGCTTCATCGCCTTCACCGGCTTTGCTTCCTTCTTCAGCCGGGACTACGTCAAAGCCGTGATGGAACTGTTCAGTTTCGTCTTCCTGCTGTTCTTGAGCATCAAGTTTCTGCTGGCCAAGTCCGTCCAGGTCCCGCCCGTGCACCTGGGCGCGGCCGCCTTGCGAATCGAGGCACGGCTAGGGCAGCGGCTACAGCCCCACTCGGCCTTCCTGACCGGTGTGGTGCGCGTTATGGGCAATGTTGGCGTGTTGGTCTTTTGGATCATTCTAGCGGCCAACTTCATCTCACGGGAATGGGTGACGCCGGATTGGCCGGGCAAACTCGGTTGTGTGGCGGGGGTCGCGCTGGGCACTGGTTCGTGGTTCCTGGGCCTAAGCTGGGTCGTGTCGTTGGGCCAAGGGAAGTTCAGCGAAAAAACCTTGCTGCGACTCGAGCACGGCTGCGGGGTGGGGTTGCTGATCCTGGCTCTGATCCACGGCGGCACGATCATTCGGCAGCTTCACCAGGCCGGCCTGCTGCGGCACGGGTAGGGTTTGCGACGAGAGTGTCGCGAGGAGGGTTACACCGTTACACCGTTACATGGGGAAACATCATGCAACCATGTAACTTTGTAACCATGCAACCATGCAACGAGGCTCAGTGATACTCCTGCAGCGTCTTCACGCCATAGCCGCTCTTCTTGAGCGCCGCAATCCCCAGCGCCGCCGCTTTGGCCCCGCTCAGCGTTGTCATAATCGGCGTGCCGCTATAGACCGCGCTGGTGCGGATCTTCACCTCGTCCGCGCGGGGCGTCTGGCCGGCGGGCGTGTTGATGACGAGTTGGATTTCCCGGTTCTTCAGCAAATCCAGCGCGTGGGGCCGCCCCTCAGCGAGCTTGAAAATTCGCCGCACTTTGAGACCGGCTTTCTCCAGGACCGTGGCCGTGCCGCTCGTGGCTACCAAATTGAAACCCAGGTCCGAAAACAACCGGCCTACTTCCGCGACTTCATCTTTGTGGGCGTCACTGACGCTCAGAAAGACATTGCCGCTCACGGGCAGCGGTCCGCCGGCCGCTATTTGTGATTTCGCGTAAGCCGTCCCCAGGTCCGCGTCCAGTCCCATCACTTCCCCCGTTGACCGCATCTCCGGCGAAAGCAGGATATCCTGGCCATGAAAGCGGTTGAACGGGAACACCGACTCCTTCACCGCCCAATACTGCGGCCAGATCTCCTTGGTGAACTCAAGTTCCTTCAGCGTTTTTCCGGCCATGACTTTGGCCGCCAGTTTGGCCAGCGGCACCCCAATCGCCTTGCTCACAAACGGCACCGTGCGCGAGGCGCGCGGGTTGACCTCCAGCACATACACCGTCTTCCCTTTCACCGCATACTGCACGTTCATCAGGCCGATCACCTTCAACTCGCGCGCCATCGCATGGGTGTATTGGCGGATAATCTCGATCACCGCCGGCTCCAGCGTATGCGGCGGCAGCACCATCGCCGCGTCGCCGGAGTGCACCCCGGCAAATTCGATATGCTCCAATATGCCGCCAATCACACTCGTGCCCTCGCTGGGATTGGCGAACCTCCCGACATCTGCAATGCAATCCACATCCACTTCCGTCGCGTCTTCGAGAAACTTATCCACCAGCACCGGCCGCTGGTGTGAGGCCTCGACGGCGAACCGCATATAATGCTGCAGCTCCCCATCCGAGTACACAATTTGCATCGCCCGCCCCCCAAGCACGAAGCTGGGCCGCACCAGGATGGGGTAGCCCAAGGTCCGTGCGGCGGCCAGCGCTTCGACTTCATTGGTGGCGATACCGTTGGGCGGCTGTGGAATGTTCAGTTTGCGCAGCATCGCAGCGAAGAGCTTGCGGTCCTCGGCCACCTCGATCTCCTGCGGCGAAGTGCCGATGATATTGACGCCGTTCTTCTGCAACCCGAGCGCGAGATTCAGCGGCGTCTGGCCCCCGAACTGCGCAATCGCGCCCCAGCACTTTTCCCGCTCGTAAATGTGGAGCACGTCCTCGAGCGTCAGCGGCTCAAAAAAGAGCTTGTCGCTCGTGTCATAATCGGTCGAGACCGTTTCCGGGTTTGAGTTGACCATCAGAGTCTCGAACCCGTCCTCCTTGAGCGCGAACGCGGCGTGAACGCAGCAGTAATCAAACTCGATGCCCTGCCCGATGCGATTGGGGCCGCCGCCCAGGATCATCACCTTCTTGCGCTCGCTCGGCCTCACCTCATCGTCCCCGCGGTCGTAGGTTGAATAATAATAAGGCGTGTAGGCCTCGAACTCCGCCGCGCACGTATCCACCAGCCGATAACTGGGGACCAACCCCCGCTCCTTCCGCAACGCGCGGATTTCGTCTTCCGTCTTGCCGGTCAAATGGGCGATCTGCCGGTCGGAAAACCCCAGCGACTTGGCTTTGACTAACAGTTCAGCGTTCATGGCCGCGAAAATTCGGCAAATCAAACCGGATCGCCGCTCCGATGTCGAGCGTGGAGTAAGCAAGCTGTTGTCGGATCGCGGGCGCACGCCGACGTTTTGGGCGATCCCTGGTAGTAGTAGCCAGATGCACCCTCGGATCGCTCACTGATGGCGGGCGGAACGCAGAGCATTGCAATGCCAGGCGCAACCGGGGCATGACGGGCCGAGGAATGTCGAGTTTCGCACAAGCCGTTTAAAACCTGAAGCGCTCAGGGCGGCTATAAAGCTCTTCCAAATTAGTAATGGGCTTTTTTTGAGTCGGTGGCATGATACCCCGGAATCGAGCAATGAACCGCGGCATACGAACAACCATTTGTTGGCTGGTCGCTGTTTGGCTGGCCGCCGGAATTCCCTCCGGGGCTGCAGCCAAGAGCTACAGCAGCGGCGGCGGCCACAGCTATTCCTCGTCCTCCTCGCACAGCTCGTTCTCGCATAGTTCCGGGTTCGGCAGCAGTCACAGCTTCAGCAGCGGTTCCGGCGGCGGTTCAAGCCACACTTTCAGCAGCGGCTCTGGCAGCAGCCACAACTCCACCTGGAGCGGCAATTCCACCCACACCTCCGGCTCCGGAGGCAGCAAGAGCTTCGGTTCCAGCGGCGGCCACAGCTACAGCTCCGGCTCAAGCTGGAGCGACGACGGACGCAAGAGTTACACCTCCGGCAAAAGCTACACTTCCGGCTCAGGCCACACCTTCTCTTCCAATTCCCGCGACGAAATCGCTCGTGCCGCCTCAACACGAAACTCCAGCCCGAGCCCTGCCAATTCGGATTTTTCCTTCGATACTGCCGCGGCTCATGCGCGCAAGGAGCAGGCGAGCAAAGAAGAGTTCACCCGCTTCAAACAAGCGCAGAATCCTTCCGCGACGCCCCGACCTGACGCCTCTTCTTACGGCGGCCCAAAACCTCCGCCGCTCCCCGTTTCGGCGCGGTCGTCCAGAGTTTATGTGCCGGACCGCGACATCCTGGTCACCCGCCCCACGCGCATTTACAACGTGTTCAATCCCTACTGGACTCGGCCCGTCGTAATCTATCACGACCCTTACGGTAGCCTCTTCTGGTGGTGGTTACTGGACCGCTCGCTCGATGACCGCGCCTGGTGGGCTTATCATCACCGCTACGATATGGACCCCGCTCGCTACCAGGCGCTCGTGGCAACCGACCAGCAGTTGGAATCCCGCGTCGAGGCTTTGGAAGCTCAGCAGGCCCCTCGTGACCCCAACTACACGCCGACCGGTCTCGACCGGGACCTGATGTACTCAGACCATTATGTGGACCGTGCCTACAGCAATCGCCCCACCATGCTCGGCGTTGTCGCCTTCTGGCTGCTGGGCATTCCGACCGCGCTGTCCCTGTGCGGCGGGTTCATCTGGCTCGTCTGGTTCAAACGATGGCAAACGGCCACCTGATTTCTCCGACCCTCTCTTTGGCTCTTTAACCTTTTAACCATCTAAAAACCAAATAACCAACCAATACCATGATATTCCACCTTCCTGACTACTTCTTCGGCGATCTCCTGGCGACGGTCGCCTTCGGCATCATCGCCATCTTCCTGATCGTTTTTGGTTACATCATTTTTGATAAACTAACGCCCAAGCTGGATTTTAACGACTTGCTCAATAAGGGCAACGTGGCGTTGGCCATCGTGATGGGTAGCTTTATCATCGGTCTGTGCTACGTCATCGGCCGCGTGGTGTCGGCTATCCTCGGTTGAACGCGTAAAGAGTTAAGTAAGTTAATTGAGATAACGGAAAACGCATCCGGCAGGGCTGGACCAATTTAACCCATTTAACTTTCTTAACTCTTTCCCGGCATTATGGACCAACCCAAAGGCAAAACTCTCTGGGAAATGCTCTGCGAACGCGTGCGTGGCGGCGGCAACGGCGCCGGCATTGCCTTCAGCAATCCGCTCGACCTGCGCGTCAGCTCGCCCGTCAACGTCCCCTTTTCAAACGGCCCCGAGTTCGCCAACCTTGATTTCGCCGTCCAGGAAATCCGCGAATACACCCGGCGCATCAGCGGCCAGGAGTTTCGCTTTACCGACTATGTCCTGCGCGGTGTTAACCAGAAGACTTTCGCCGCCGAAGATGCCGTGCTCGCCCGGCTCCGCGTCGTCCCCAACCAGGCCGGCGCCAACGACTCCCTCCTGCTGCGCGTCTACGACGAGTTCGCCTTTACGGAGGATTTTCTCGGCGTGCTCAAAGACAGCACTGGAATCTTCGAAGTGACCGACGACAAAAGCGGCGCCAAAGAAACCTTCTCCCGCATCAATGACCTGCGCGAATCCTTTGAGGCTGTCGTGATGGTGGTCACCGGCACCACGCCAGAGGGCAAGGCTGCGCCGGGCAAGGCTGCGCCGGTGAAACTCGAATACTGGGACTACTGGCGCGACGCCGATATCGGCGGCGGCAAAACCGCAAAAGAGTTCGTGTTCGTCGAAATGAATTCCGATACCGGCTGGTTCCAGATTTGGCGCGGGCGGGAGTTCTTCGCTTGAGATAACTCAAAACAGCCACAAAAGAACACAAAGAAGCATTCATTTCTTTCGTTCTTGGTTCTTTTGTGGCCAATTCCGCTTACCCCGAAACCAAAATCAAATTGGCGTATTGGATGGTATCGCCCGTGCGGATCAGCCCAATGGCGCCCGGCACGCGGCGCTTGAATTCGACATGGAGCTCATGGGTGGTCGGAATCCCGCGCAACCCCTTGGCGAAAAGCCGGCGCGTGACCGGGGTGTTGTGTTGGAGGAACTCGCGGGCCATGCAGGCCTGGACCGGATGGAAGACGGAACGGATCGCGGAGAGGACCTGCAGCACGGTGGGGATGTTGTCTGTCAAGGAAAGGTCGAGCGTTTCAATTTGCGGCCAGAACGGAAACCCCCGGTCAGCGATGACCAGGCAGTTGGTGTGCCGCACCCGCGCGAGTAAGGAAAGCAACTGCGGATTTAGAACTTTAATTTGGAGCATAGTTCATTTCTCAGCCGTGGGAGGATAGTAGAGAGCCGCTTTCTCCTCAATCGTCAATTGGCATTCTGGCGCACCAGGATCTGCTCTCGCCCCCATGAATCTTCAGCGGCAGCCTCTGGGACAAGGGGTGTTGTGGTTGGACTGCTATCCAATCAAGGCGCCCACTGCCCCCGATAAAAACTGCGCGGGCCGTTGGTCGCCGGCAAAACCAGGTGCCACGAGCTGCTGGAAAGCGTGTTGGTCTGCACCGGGACCCAATTGACCAGATTGCTGGAGGAGAGGATGACGTAGCGCTGGCCGGCGGTGCCGTAGAGCCACAGGTCAAACGTGTTGGTAGGGCTCATCGCACCGGCCTGGAGTTGCGGCGGCGGAGGCAGAACGCCGGCGGGAAGCACAAACAGCGTAATGCTTTGCGGTGGAAGGGTGTTGCTGAAAACGTTGGCCGTGAAACTGATGTCGCTCAGGCGCGTGATGGTGTTGGCGGAGGTCAATTGCCAGACCTGGCCGCTTCCGTTCAGGAGACGGTTGGTGATCGTGACCGTCGCCGTCGCGCTGGCCGACAGTTGTTTATTGATAACCATCAGCGTGAGCGCGTTGTCTGATGAGCGCAATGCCGCAAACGTGGAGACGATGTCGGGGTTCGGTGCGGTCGCGTTGACGCTGAGATCACCGAAGGTAGATTTGCTGCCGTCGTAGTTACGATACAGCTTCATCGCGTTGTAGGTCGGCGTGCCGGAGCCGGGAGTGGTCCAGCGGGTGGCCAGGTCGAGACCCTCGCGGCCGAAGATGCCAAAGATATCCGCCTGGGCGGTGCCGCCATTGATGTTGGCCTCGGCACCCCAATTGTACTCGGTGATTCCGGTTTTGGTGCCCGGATAGAACGTGGCGACCCAGTTTTTCATGCGGGGGATGAGCTTGAGGATATTGTTAGTGGGCTGGGAGCCGATCCAACTGGCATCGACGTAGTTGGTGTCCCAGAGCTGGCGAGTCGAGCGGTTGCGGAGCATTTGGGTGGACGTCGAGACATCATTGCCGCTTTCGCCGCCCTGCGGGTAGCAGTGGAAGGTGAAATAATCGAGCAATCGCTGGTTGGTGTTAGTGGCCCGCTGATAGAACTGGTTGAGCAGCCAGGGGCCGTAGTCCCAGCCGCCGTTATTGGCGCGGTCATGGTTGCCGGAATTCTGTTGGTCGTAGCCGCTGTAGAAATAACCGGACCAGCCCCATTCTTCCGGCGTTCCGACCAGGGCGCTGGGGTCGGCGGCTTTGACCTTGCCGGCGTAGTCGAAGAATTTGTCGCGGATTTCCTGCATCGTCGGGCCGATGGGATGGACGTCCCGATGCGTGGAGAACCAGATGCTGTGCTCGTTGTCCATCAGGTAATACTTCACGCCGCCATTAGTGGACAACCCCCAGCGATTGGTCAGGTGCTGGACCAGGGCCTGCTGGAGGGCGGAATTGGTGGCAAAATTCGCGTCGTTGGGATCATTGGTGGTGATCAGCCAGGAGGTGTGCGCGGTGGCGTTGGTGCCGACCCCGTTGCCGGCGTCGGGAAAATAGGAGGCATCATTGCCGGTCTGTGGCCCGTATTTGACAATCGAATAACTAGCGAGCTTGGCGCGGCTGGGTCCCAGCTTGGGCGCCCACCCGATCATGGGAATCGTAAGGATGGGCTCGGCCCCGCCGCTTTTGCTGGTGCTGACGAAGGTATCGTCCGAGGCGGCGGGGGTGCCGGCAGAATCCCCGATGCTCTCGAAGTAAAAATCGGCGGCGCGATTGTGGGCGTCGATGAGCCAATTGTAGCGTGTCTCGGCGTTGCCGCCGGAGCGATTCAATGGGGAGTTCAGGTCAGAGAGTTGAGCCGTGGAAGCAAAGGCGACGCCGTAAATGAGGGGGCTGATGGGATGGCGGTTGAGTTGCGCGTCAACGTTAATCGTCACGCTGTTGGTTACGGGTGGGGGTGGCGGGGCGCCGTTGGTCAGCAGGGTCATGTCATCCACGTAAAAAGTGCTGAGCGCCGAACCGCTCTGGCTTTGAATCCAGATTCCATCCAGGTTGGGCTGGCTGGCGACACCGAGAGACGAAAGTGGAACCGTGATCTGCTGCCACGTGCTCGCGGTTGGGGAGAAGTTGTATTGGTTGCTCGTCACCGTGCCCCCGAGGGTTGCCCTCACCGCCAAGGGTTGTCCTGCGCTAGAGCCTCCATGAACCCAAAAGGTCAAATTGGTGTAGGGAGTCGAGTCAAATGCGGTGTGCTCGAGATACAACGCAGCGTACCCGTTTGTAATGGTAATCGAAATGGAACTCGAACCGTCGTAAACCGGGCTCGTATTGCCAAGATTGATGGTTGAACCCCAGCTCCAGTTGTTCCAGCTATTCTGGAGCGAATCGGTGTAAACCTGCTGGTCGGTCTGGGCCGAAAGGCGGGAGACGGCCGATGCAATCAGGCAGGCGGGGAACCAGCCGCCCCTTAGGCTGGCCAGAACACGAACTTTTAGCATAGATGAGAATCTGGCATTAATCCCGCCATCTGACCAGCCTGAGCTGTGTCATGTGTTTGAACGACAGACCAAGGGGAACCATGTAACCACGTACCTAGATGTAACTCATGCAACCATGTAACCACGCAACTCCATGTAACCATGTAACCATGTAACCATGTGACCATGTAACCCATTTAACCCTTTTAACCCTCTTAATCCATTGGTTGCGGCTCTGCCGCTCCGTGTCTTGTCGTGGCCGAATGCGACCGGTTGCTCCATTCGGGGATTGCGGTAGGTTAACGGGAGTCAAAGGAATTCCATCATGCACTATAAACCGATCAGCAGCTATGGAGTCATTGGTGACCTGCACACGGTCGCGTTGGTGGGCAGGGACGGCTCGATCGATTTCATGTGCTTCCCGCAATTCGATTCCCCGAGTATTTTCGCCGCCCTCCTGGATTACAAACGGGGCGGCAGCTTCCAACTGGCTCCGCTCATGAAGAACGCCCGACACAAGCAGCTTTACCTCCCGGACTCAAACATCCTGTTAACGCGTTTTCTTTCTGAGTCCGGCATGGGGGAGATCTCGGATTTCATGCCCATCTGCGAGCTGGGCCACGCCCATGACCTGGTCCGCCGGGCCAAAACCATCCGGGGCGAGCTCCCTTACCGCATGGTCTGCGCTCCGCGTTTTGATTACGGCCGGGCCGGCCATCGCATCGAAAAGAAGAAACATGAGGTCCTGTTCATCAGCCGCGGTGAGGACAAAACCGTCCTGCGCCTGCATAGCGACGTGCCGCTCCGGGTCGTGAACGGCGACGCCATCGCCGAGTTCACTCTCCGCTCCCGCGAAACCGCGGCCTTCGTGCTCGAAGACGCCGGCGCACGCGGCCGTTCCCCCTCGGCCGCGCCCCACTACGTTGCGGAATCGTTCAAGCAAACCCTCGATTTCTGGCGGCGATGGCTGCGCCACTCGCAGTACCGCGGCCGCTGGCGCGAAGTGGTGAACCGGTCCGCCCTGACGCTCAAGCTGCTGACCTCGGCCGAATATGGCTCGATGGTCGCCGGGGCCACGTTCGGCCTGCCGGAAGAAATCGGCGGCGTCCGCAACTGGGATTATCGCTACACCTGGATTCGCGATGCCTCCTTCACCATCTATGCGCTGATGCGCTTGGGTTACACCGCCGAAGCTGCGGCTTTCATGCGGTGGATCGAGGACCGCTGTAACGAGCTCAAGCCGGGCACGCCTTTGCAGGTCATGTACCGCATCGATGGCAGCCACAATCTCGAAGAAACCGAGCTGCGCCATTTCGAGGGCTATAAAAGCTCCCGTCCGGTGCGAATCGGCAACGGCGCCGCCACCCAGCTCCAGCTCGACATCTATGGCGAGCTCATGGATTCGGTCTATATCCACAACAAATCGGGCGAGTTGATTTCTTACGATTTCTGGCTGCACCTTTCACAGTTAATTGACTGGGTATGCGACAATTGGCAGCGCCCGGACGAAGGCATCTGGGAGGTGCGCGGCGGCCCTTACGAATTTCTCCACTCCCGCGTGATGAGCTGGGTGGCCCTCGACCGCGGGATTCGCCTGGCCCAGAAACGTTCGTTTCCCGCCCCGCTCGCCAAATGGATGCTGCTCCGGGATGAAATCTACCGCGATGTCTACCAGGAATTCTGGGATCCGGGGTTGAAATGCTTCGTCCAATTCAAAGGCGCCAGGACTGTCGATGCCTCGGCACTGCTGATGCCGCTCGTGAAATTCATCGGCCCGAACGACCCGCGCTGGCGCTCGACCTTGAACGTCATTAACGAGCAATTAGTCGAGGACTCGCTCGTATATCGCTACAACATCCTGAAAGGGGCCAACACCGGGTTTCGAGGCCGGGAAGGAACCTTCTCCATGTGTTCGTTTTGGAATGTCGAATGCCTTGCCCGGGCCGGGGATGTGAAGCTCGCGCGGTTCCTGTTCGAAAAAACGCTGGGTTATGCCAACCACCTCGGACTCTACTCGGAGGAACTGGGCCCGGATGGTGAGCAACTTGGTAATTTTCCGCAGGCCTTTACGCACCTGGGCCTCATCAGCGCCGCGTACTATCTGGATCGTAAGCTCGACGAGGGCGAATAAAACAAACAAATAAACAACAAAGTAACGGAGAACCAAAGAAGAGCAGACCATACCGAAAGGATATGCCGGCATCCGGTGATTGGTGAAGTGCCGGCAATAGTTTATTAAATTCGAAAAACTTCGTTGCTTTGTTTCTTTGTTGTTAACCCTCCCTTAATTCAGCGATATTCTTGCCATTCAGGCTCATTTTCGAAAATCCACCGGTAGTAATCCTTCTCTTTGAGTTCCGCCGCCGCCGCTTCATCGACAATGACCGAGCACCGCGGATGGAGCTGAAGCGCCGTGGCCGTCACCATGCTCGTGATCGGGCCTTCAACCGCCTGTGCAATGACCGCGGCCTTGTTTGGGCCGGTCGCCAGCAGGATGCACCGGCGGCACTCCAGAATCGTCCCAACCCCCATGGTGATGGCCCGGCGCGGCATCTTGTCCTCGCCGCCGAAGGGCGCTGCATTTTGTTTCAGAGTTGTGGGGGTCAGCGCCTTGACGCGCGTGCGCGAGCGCAAGGCCGAGAGCGGCTCGTTGAACCCGATATGGCCGGCCTTGCCAATGCCCAGCAGTTGGAGGTCGATGCCGCCGAAGCGCTGGATGCTGCCTTCGTAATGGCGGCATTCGGCCTCCAGGTCGGCGGCCAGGCCGTTGGGGAGATGCGTGTTGCGAGGATCCACATTCACATGGCGAAACAGGTGGTGGTCCATGTAATGCCGATAAGAATTAGGGTCGGACGGGAACAATCCGACGTATTCATCCAGGTTGAATGTGCTGCACAAAGAAAAATCCAGGTGATGCTCCTTATGGTGGCCCACCAGGTGGCGGTAAACACATTCCATCGTCTTGCCGGTGGCCAGGCCCAACACGAGATGCGGATTGGCACGCAGTTCTTTAGCGACAATCCGGGCGACCAACTCCGCCGCTGCCTCTTCCGTCGGCTGTATGATAACTTCCATCGCGACGAGAATAGGATGAGGCAACGGCGGCACAAGTGGAAAAAGCCCCAGCAACTGCGTTGAAGGTTGAAAGTTGAAAGTTGAAAGTTGCGGTGGGGCGTATCCCGTCGGTACCGATCTTGCCGATCGGGCGGACGAGGTGGGCGTTTCTGGAAATCCGGCAACCTGCAACTTTCAACCTGCAACCGTCAACCGATGCTTCTGGCATCGAGGAACGCCTTGAGTTCTCCCGCCGCTTTCCCCCCGAACCCGGGCACCTCCGCAATCTTTTCTACACTCGCCGTCCGGATGCGCTGGACGGACCCAAACTTTCTCAGCAAGGCCGCCTTGCGCCGTTCGCCAATATTCGGAAATTCATCCAGGATACTTTCGGAAATCTTCCGCAAGCGCAGCGCCGCGTTGTAAGTGTTCGCCAGCCGATGCGACTCATCGCGCACCCGCTGCAACAGTTTCAGCGCCCCGCTCTCGTGCGACAGCCGCAACGGCCCTTTCTCTCCGGGCCGGTAAATCTCCTCGAACTCCTTGGCTAACCCAATAATTGGAATATGGCCCAGCCCCAATTTTTCCAGCTCCCCGCACGCCGCGCTCAACTGCCCTTTGCCGCCGTCAATCAGGATCAGATCGGGCAGGGCGGGGGAGCGGGGAGGGGCCACGGATGATGGATGGTGGATGGTGGATGATGGCCTGGGCTCTTTGACCGGCTGGCCGCGGCGAACCTTGGCCCCTGTTTCATCCACCAGCTTTTGCAGCTCCGCAGCCACCGGCTCCCCCCCCTCCCAACGTTCCGGTGACGATTGACGGGTGGCGGGTGACGAGGGCACCTGCGACGATTGGCCCTCGTCACTTGTCCCTTGTCCCCCGTCACCTCCTTTCGCGACTTTGGCCTTTGGACTTTGGACCGTGGACTGTGGACTGTAGTCTTTGGACTTTGGACCTTGGACTTTCGACTCACTGAGCACCCTCGTATACCTCCGCCTCACCACCTCCGCCACCGACGCAAAATCATCCTGCCCCTCGACCGTCTTGATTTTGAACCGCCGGTAATTGGCCCGATCGGGCCGGCCATGGCGGAAACTCACCAGCGACGCCACCTTAAACGTTCCACTGATATTTGAAATATCGAAGCCCTCGATGCGCTCAGGCGGTCCCGGCAATCCCAGGACTTCCCCCAGTTCGGCCAAATCCCGCACGGGCTCAATCGCCAGCGGCAGGCTATAAGGCAACCGCTCAAACCGATTGACCTTCTTCGTCGTCCGCTCCAGGTCGGCCAGCAAATCGCGCAACTCGGCCGCCCGTTCATATTCCTGTGCCGTGGCCGCCTTCTTCATCTCGACCGCCAGTTGCTCCTGCATCTCATGGCATTGCCCGGCGAGGAAGTCGCAGGCCGCGTTTACCTGGTCCAGATACTGGTCCCGGGTGACGTTATTGATACACGGCGCGGTGCAATACTTCAGATGCGCATACAGGCAGTGTTTGTAATCGCGCTCGTTGGGCGTCAGCGGACGGCACCCCCGCAAATGAAACTGCCGCCGCACCAGCGCCAGCGTGCTGCGCAACGCGCTCGAATTGGGGAACGGCCCGAAATACCGCGCGCCGTCATCCTGCTTGAGGCGCGTCAGGGTGAACCGCGGAATGGGATCGTTCAAGTTCACCTTGAGCAGCAGGAACCGCTTGTCATCGCGAAAACTGACGTTGTAACGCGGATGGAACTCCTTGATCAGCTTGCCTTCCAGCAACAGCGCCTCAGGCTCGCTGCGAACCACATGAAAATCCAGGTCGTAAACCGCTTCCACCAGCGCCTTGAATTTCAGGTCCCATCCCAGCCGCCGCGAAGGCTGGAAATAATGGCTGACCCGCTTGCGCAGGTCCCGCGCCTTGCCGACATAGATCACCGTGCCGAACCGGTCGCGCATCAAATAAATGCCCGGCTTATGCGGCAGCAGGCTGACTTTTTTGCGAATATTCTCGGCCACGGACATGCCACCCATAAGCTACACGTTCAGGATTGCAGGTGGCAAGCGACCGGGCAGAACTATAGCGTGTCGCGAAGCGTCTGGATTTTAACTCTTTGATTGCCGCTCCACCCCTTTGTGCGCTTTGTGTCCTTTTGTGGCCATCCTCAACTTGTGGCCATCCCAACCTCACGCAAAATAATCCGGCTCATTGCCCGGCTTCCACTTGATATTGCACCCGATGCTGGGCTTTTGCGTGGCTGAAACCGGTTTGCCCGCCAGCACTGCCTCGAGCGCTGCCCGGAGGTCTTTGCCCGTCACCGGAATCCCATTGCCGGGCCGGCTGTCATCCAACTGCCCGCGATAAACCAGCCGCTGGTCTTTGTCGAAGACGTAAAAATCCGGTGTGCACGCCGCCCGATACGCCTTGGCCACCTCCTGGCTTTCATCATACAGATACGGAAAAATGTAACCGGCGGATTTGGCCTCCGCCGCCATCTTGGCCGGGCTGTCCTCCGGATAATTCGCCACGTCATTCGAGCTGATGCCCACCATGGCCACCCCGCGCGATTGATAGTCCCGCGCCAGTTGCGCCAGGCCCGTCCGCACGTGCTTCACGAACGGACAATGATTGCACATGAACACGACCACCAGCGCCGACGCGCCCTTGAAATCCGCATGGGAAACCGTTTTCCCGCTGGTAGCCGGCAGCCGGAACTCCGGGGCCTGCGTGCCCAGCGGTAACATTGTCGAATTGACCGCAACCATATCTCGAATGTGGAACGCGCCAACGAGGTTGTAAATCCCCAAAAAGCCGGGATTGCCTTGTAATCCTCGTTCCCCGGCGGCAGCATCCACCTATGTCCGCCATTCTTTCGCCCACGACAGAACGGACCACCGCGTCGCCCCAACATTCCGCGGCTGATTCGGCGACTCCGGTGCCGCGGGTTATGTCCGTGGATGCGCTTCGGGGCATGGACATGTTCTTCATCGTCGGCATGGAGGAAGTCTTCGAGGCCCTTTCGGGAATGTTTCCAATGTCTCCCAGCCTCAACGATCGGCTGCAGCACGCGCCGTGGGCCGGGTTTCATTTCTACGATCTGATCTTCCCGCTCTTCGCCTTCATCATCGGCGTTTCACTTGTCTTTTCCCTTTCGAAGTCCCTCGCCACCGTTGGCAGAAGCGGGACCTCGCGCAAGATTCTCAAGCGCGGTTTAATTCTCTTCATTCTCGGCATCCTGACCTATGACGGTATCGCCGGCGGCCTCCATCATGTCCGGATCATGGGCGTGCTCCAGCGGTTGGCCCTGTGTTACTGCGCGGCGGGCCTGGCGTTTATCTGGCTGAGCCCGCGCAAGCTGGTCGCGCTCACGGTTTCGCTCCTGATCGGTTATTGGGCGATGCTCGTTTTCATTCCCGTCCCTGGCTTCGGAGCCGGGGACTTCGCCGAGGGCCACAACCTCACCAACTGGCTCGACAAAATGTATCTGCCCTTGAGAAAATGGGATGGCGACCACGACCCGGAGGGCCTCCTCAGCACCTTGCCGGCCATTGCTTCGAGCTTGTTCGGAGTCTTTGCCGGCCTGCTGCTCAAGAATCCGTCCGTCGAACCGGCCCGAAAGGTTCGCCTCCTCGTTGTCTGGGGCTGCGCCGGAGTGCTGGCCGGACTTCTCTGGCATCTCCAGTTCCCCATCATCAAGAAGATCTGGAGCTCGTCCTTCGTCCTTTTCACGGCCGGTCTGAGTTCGCTGTTGCTGGCCTTTTTCTACTACGTAATCGACATCAAGCAGCACCGCGACTGGTGCCGGCCATTTGTCTGGATCGGGATGAACGCGATCACCATCTATCTGATTGTCCACTTCGTGCAACTCGAAGCTATTGCCAAATGCTTTGTCGGCGGCGAAATCAACTCCGGCCTGGAGAATATGCATCACGGGCTGGGCGCCTTGGTCACGGCGCTCCTGGCGCTTTGCTTTTCCTTCCTGATTTGCCGCTTTCTGTTCCAGCGAAAGATATTCCTTCGCGTTTAAGTGCTGAAATCCTTCAGCGAAGGCCAAATGCTAAAGAAACGACCGACCTCGCCAGCTCAAATCACGACGCAATTCCCTGGCTCACTTCTCAAGCCGGCAGTCAAGCTCTCCGGGCCGTGTGTCGTCGCGCTATTTCTCTTTGCCAGCCTTCTCGCTTCCGCCGCACAACCGGCCAAGCCTAAGGGCCCGACCATGGCCGCGGTCCTGGCCGCATCCAAACCCGGCGATTGGCGGGGGCTCGACCCGGAAAACACGCTTTACGTGGAGCTCGCCGGCGGCCGCGTCGTCATCGAACTCGCCCCGGCCTTCGCTCCGAGGCACGTCGCCAACGTGAAAGCGCTGGCACGGGAACATTATTGGGATGGACTGGCGATTGTCCGCGTCCAGGACAACTACGTGGTCCAGTGGGCTGACCCCGATGCGGAGAAGCCCGAGTCGGCCCGCAAGGTTCAACACGCCGTGCGCACCTTGCCCGCCGAGTTCGAACGCCCACTCGATTCGAAACTGCCCTTCACGCGGCTGCCCGACGGCGACGTCTATGCGGGCGAGGTCGGCTTTTCCGGCGGCTTTCCCGTGGCCCGCGACAAACACACCGGAAAGATGTGGCTGCTGCATGGTTACGGCATGGTCGGTGCCGGACGCGACAACGCCCCGGACAGCGGGGGTGGCACGGAGCTGTATGTGGTGATTGGGCAGGCGCCGCGCCACCTGGATCGCAATGTCACACTGCTTGGGCGCGTGGTCCAGGGCATTGAGCTGCTGTCGGCCCTGCCGCGCGCGGCACAGGCCCGATGGGCTTTTACGAGAAACCGGAACAGCGGACGCCCATACGCGCCATCCATGTCGCCGCGGACGTGCCGGAATCCGAGCGCAGCGCCTTGGAAATCATGAGAACCGACACGCCGGCGTTTCAGGCCCTCATCGAATCGCGTCGCAACCGGCGAGAAGAATGGTACCAGGTGCAGGCCCATCGCATCGAAATTAGCAACGTGCCGGTCCCGGTGCGCCAAAAGAGCATGGCGGCCCGCTAGCTGGCAATGACTCCCACCGAGTTGCGTTTTTTCGGGGAGCGGGGGTGGGGCAGATCGGAAGAGTGCTGATTTGTAGCTTTAATAGGTGCAAATTGGTGCAATCCAGTGCAAACCGCTTAAAGTGACCGGGCCGAGGGTCCAAAAATCTGGAGAGTGGGGGGTGACACCAATAGTGCAGAGGGCCTTTTGATTTTTTCAACTCGGATTTACTCGGATTTACTCGGAATAACTCGGAATAGCTCAGAGAGCGGCGAAACGGGGTATGGTTAGGAGGGGGTGGGGGAGGGAGTACCCACGTGGAGCCGTCACAGCGTCACACTCTGCATTTTACCGATGGATTTTGAACGTCGAGCCGTCACAAAAGGCGACACAACCCGGCACAACCCGGCACGCGGGAGATGAAAGCAGCGAAAACGCGACGCTCGACGCTCGGAGCAACCGCTGAAAATGGCCTGCTGGGACCAAATTTTGGGTTAATGTTAATCCTGGTTTAGCCATAGGAAAATCGAATTCACGATGCTGAGAACTGATTTGCTCTTGTTGATTCTCATACTTAACTTAACCTTTCTGTGCTGACCCATTCACAGTGACCGCTCTTCAGTGTCGCCACGGGTGGAGTGGCGGGGTCGTAACGTCGTAACCGTCGAATGGCTGGACTTTTTCCGCATTTCATACAGAGCGGAGGTTAGTCAAAAGTGCTCGCGAGCGGCCTGGAGGTCAAGTTTGCAGCGGGAAGTTGCAAACCATTTCTCAGGAGGGCGGGTGTGAATGGAGGAATCTATTCACCTGTTCCAATGTATCCCCAAGATTTTTCTCAACAGAAAATGCCCTTTCGAATGTTTTGCCATTGGAGCGGTAGAAGACCTTCATCTCCGCAGCAGCTCGATCATAGATAATTTTCGCCTCCGGACGGCCCCCGTCCGCTGGCCAGGTTTGCTCCCACATCCGTAACTCGTTCGCACTGGAGAAGATTCGCACTCGGGCTCCTTTCGTTACGGTTTCAAGGAGCGCAACGTCATTCGTATCCGTCCCGCGAGTGCCGCCCGTTGTGTCCAGCATCGCCAGTTCGATAACGGGGCTTTTCGAAGATCTGGACAGGGGCAAGGCTACCAATAGGATCACCGCCGTTGCCGCTGCCAGACCCAGCAGCCAGGCCCATTTCTGTAGCAACACCTGATTTCGGCCACTTTTGTCTGCCTTTTGCGAGCGACCAAGCGTTTGCCGCACTTTCGTTTGCAACCGTTCCCGCGCGTACTCAGGCAGTTCGGCTGATCTCGCCTGCGTAGCATCCACAAGCGCCAGCGCCTCCTTTGACAGGCGCACATCCCCTTGGAGTCGCGCCAGTTCCGTGCGCAGGGCCGGCTCACGCGCCAACAGGTCATCCAGGGCCGCCCGTTCTGCCACTGTGGCTCGACCGGCGATAACCTTCATGGCCAAATCGAAAAAGCCCCGATCATTCATTGAGTTCATCGCAAAAACACGTTCGCGTCTTTCAACTATTTTTCTTCTCGCCCCCAAATGCGCCGCAATGCTTCCAGCCCGCGCTTCAAATATACCCCTACCGAATTGACCGCCAGGCCGTGCTTGTTGGCAATTTCCTCGTAGGACATTTCGTGCAGGAAAAAGTCCGAAAGCATTTTGCCCTGCGGTGGTTTGAGTTCGGCGAGCGACCTGCCAAGGCGTTCTGATAACTCGCTCAACTCCAGATCGTGCAACGGCGAGTTTCCCGCTGCAGCTTCCCGCCAACCGTCGTCTTCGGTTGTTGCGTCCAACGACTCGGTCTTTCCCTCGCCGCGCTTCTGGGCAAACCGTTCGCGCAACAGGCTAACCGCCTTGTTGTGAGCGATGCTCGCCGCGAGTGGCTTCAGTTCTTCGACGGTTCTAACCTCATGCACCTTTTCGACCAAATCTTCCAATGCCTCAATCGCCACATCTTCGATCTCATTTGGCAGATAGGGTCGAAGTTTTAATTCGGCCACCGCAAAAACCCCGGGCCAGAGCCAGCGAAACGCCTCGTCCCAGGCAGCAGCATCGCTGCTCTGGAGCGCGCGCAGCTTCGGGAGGCTCATTGCACGCGCAGAGATCATGGTTCGAGGAAGCGATCGAAACCTCGTGCCCGCAATGCCTCCCTCAAAACCTTGTCCTCCGTCCAGAACCGGCCGTCCATGTGCAGCGTGAGCGCAACGTAGGGAGTGTCGTCTTCATCCACTCCCCTGCACAGCCGGTGCGCTTCTAGCCATGTTCCAATGGGAATATTTGCCTCATTCACGAATTCCATCCGGCTTAGCAGGGTCTGCAACGCAGCCAGCAAATCCGCTTCGGGCAGTCCACTGGCCTGGACTAGCCGTTCCTTGTGTTTAAAGAGTTCAACGAAAAGGAGCCGTGGCGTAAAAAAACGTGGGTGCTCGCCCGGCCCCAAGCGTTGGCGCAGGTCACCCCGGTCAGATTTAAGGCTTTTGAACGCGATGTTCGCGTCAACAATGACGCAATCCGCGTTCATCGTTCATCCGGCGGAATGAACCTCTTTTTGTTGGCGGCCCACCATTCCGCCTTAATATCGGCGGCAATTCGATTGGCGTCGTCGTCCGTCAGGCGGCTGCGCTGCACGATCTCCTCCAACCGCAGCCAGTCCAGAAAGGCATTAAGCTGCCTGGGAGGCACCGAGTCCTTCGGAATTGTCACCCGCACTGCCGCATCGGTCGTTTCCACCGTGATCATGCCCGAAGCGTAATCCGCCGTGCCTTCTTCGGCAAGCAGGGAAACCGCCAGCACTGCCAGCGACCACGCCTCAAAAAGTATGTAAGAAGAAACTCCCGCCTTGCGATGTAGCCGATGAAGTCCGTTAACCAAGCACAACAAAAAATAAAACTATATGAAAACTCTGACAAAAATTGCTCTTACCTTCGTAATGCTGGCCACTGCTGCGACCAGTCATGCAGGATGGGTGAGCGGTTACTACCGCAGCAACGGCACCTACGTCGCTCCGTATTATCGCTCCGATTACGGCACGCTTGGCGGCTATTCTGGTTCTTCAAGCTCCAGCCGCGATTACGTCTATCGCAATCCTTATGCCGCCTACCCCTCGGTGAGTGTGCGCGGCTATTACCGCAGCAGCGGGACCTACGTGGCGCCGCACGTACGCACCGCCCCGAACGACACCGTCACCGATAACCTCAGCTATCGCGGCTTTGGCACCGTTCGAGTTCCGAAGTCATCGCTCGGCTCCGGCCTTGGCTCGTGGTCTTCGGACTTCTCCACTCCCCGGACCATGCCCTCTTTCGGGACCGAATTCAGCCCGCGCCCGCTCCGCAGTTCGCGTCTCGGCTATTAAGCGGCATGGGCCCGCAAAACGTAAACAAACATAGCTCCGGCGAGGAAAGGAAACACTGTGAAGAAGAACCTCGCAAAGCTTGCGCTCGCCGCCTTGCTGGCGGCGAGCGGCCTCTCTGGCTGCGCTCGGGAGACCACACAACCAACGTCGGATGATTCCTCGCCAAACTCAGTCGCTTATGTTGCTTCAATTATTCGTCAGCCATTCCACCGGCCTGATTGCAAATGGGCCCAACGGATCTCCGCTCCGAACCTGCAAACCTTCAAAACTCGTGAAGAGGCCATTCGGGCGGGGCATCGGCCTTGCAAAGTTTGCAGGCCTTGACTTCTCGATCTCTTCACCAGGAGATCCCGCTGCTCCTCTGAATGACCCACCTTTGGTGAACTGCGACCCCTCCGGCCGACAAGACACGTTTGTTCAGTTGTGGGAGGTCTGGTTAAACTCGACTAAGTCCGATTAACATGTCAGAGTTCGACCCATGGACCCTGCCAGCAGACGCGGAGTCATGACGCCAAGTAAAATCCTGCGCGCCGGAAAAGATACTTTCTGTTTGCTGATCGGGACCCTTCTCTTTTTACTACCCGTAGAATCCCCGGCCCAAGTGACCCAACCGACCTTTCAGTTCAAAGACGCAAAGACCCTGGCTGAGTCGATCGACTCTATCAAGCTGTTGGAACGAGCCCTGGAACTGACGCAGACTGCGTTGGGGCCGGAGGACCCCGTGGTGGGAGATTTGGCCAACAAGTTGGGGCAGCGTTGCGACGATGCGGGGGACTACGGTCGAGCTCTGGAATAGTACCAGCGGAGTCTAGCGATCAGAGAAAAGGTACTCGGGCCAGAGCACCCCGACGTCGGCGACTGCCTAAACGATCTCGCCGTCGTACAGGAGGAGTTGGAGAATTATGACGAGGCGCTAAGGCTTTACCAGCGCAGCTTGGCCATTACCGAGAAGACATACGGACCCAACCATCCAGAGGTGGCGAGCACCCTTTGCAACATTGCGGATACGTACTGTGACAAGGGCGACTACACGGCGGCTTTGCGCCCGGCAGAGCGAAGCCTGAAAATCAGGGAAAAAGCTCTAGGCCCGAATCATCCTGATTTCGCTGACAGCCTCTGTTCGCTGGCAGACATCTACCGGGGGCTTGGGGACAATGCGCAAGCTCTTGCGATGGCCAAGCGGTCCCTAGCCATCATGCAGAAGCACCTGCGACCAGACCATCCGCTCATGGCCCAATGTCTCTTTGTTCTCGCGGAGGTTCAGAAAAACCGCAGCGCTCTGGACGAAGCCCTCGCCCTGCACCAACGCGCTCTGGCCATAAACGAGAAGATTTCCGGACCGGATCACCCGGACGTTTTTAGGGGCTTGGCCTCGGTCGCGCAAATCCAAGCAATGAAGGGCGATTTTCGGCGAAGCGTTTCAACCCTGTCCGATCTTTCCACTCGCCAGCGGCGTTACCTGGCGCATCACTTCCAGACATCCTCATGGATGGTTGCTTCCAGAGTCGCAGATATGCTGCGCTCCTCCTCCGAGATGTTGCAGACGCTTTGCGCGGTAGGAACGCAGAACGCAACTGGCACCTACGCAGCAGAGGCCGCTGGAAATTCCGCATTGAACAAAGCTCTATGGGAAGAGGTGCAGGCGGCTCGCGCGGCCTTTGAGGCAAATCACCAAATCAAAGCGGAAGAACTTTATTCTCAGTATCAGTCATTGCAAGCCCAGTTAACCCGTTTGCCGCAGAGCGAGGCCGACCAGGCCAAACGTGACGCTAAACGGCTAGAACTCGAGTCGAAGTTGAATCAGGTTGTAGCTGAATTGGGGCAGCGGGTGGGTTTCGTCGCGCAAGGTGTTTTGGAGCAAACCCCCACGCTTTCTGGAATCGCCCGCCAGTTACCCGCAGGTTCCGTGCTCCTCGACTTTGTCCAGTACCGGCGTTGCGACCTCGCCGCTAACACGAACCAATGGAAGGAACAACGCTATACTGCCTATCTGACTTTTCCGGCGCCAGGCGATTCGGCTAATGTCGTGGTCGAGCGTACAGATTTGGGCGAGGCTTCGCCGATTGAGGAGCTGATTGCCACCGTCAGTAAGCGCATGTCCGCAGGCCAATATGAAGCCAAGGACTTATCTGCCGCTCTCATGCGCCTGAGCGACCTAGTGTATGCACCGCTCGCTGAACATCTGACGAATGTTTCGCATCTCATTATCTGTCCCGACGGCCAGTTGAGTCGGCTACCGTTTGAGATGTTGCAAGTCGGGAACAAGTTCCTGGTCGAGGAAAAGACCATCAGCTATGTGACGAGCGGACGCGAAGTCGTTCGGCTGGCGAACACTAAGCCCAGCGTGCGAACCTCAGCGCCACTGGTGATGGGGAATCCGGATTTTGATTTGGATTTGTCCAAAACGAACGTCGTCGGCCCGCTCGCTCTGAAATCAAAAATCGAAAGTCAAAAGTCGGAAATCGATCAGAGCCTCCTTACGTCGGCTCCTACAAAGATGTTGAGCCGCGATTGTCGAGGGTTGAAGTTCACGCCCCTCCTCGGCGCGGAGGCCGAGGCCCGCAGTGTGGCGGAGCTGCTTAGCGACGACTGCGTTCTGCGACTAGGCGCGGAGGCGCGAGAGTCGGAGTTGAAGGCGGTGCGCTCGCCGCGGATGTTGCATTTGGCCACGCACGGCTTCTTCTTGTCGGACCAGGAGTTCAAGCAGACGAATTCGATCGCCTGGGATTCCGGGTTTGCGGGGCTTGGGCCGCCTAAAGGCCGAACACCAAACGATTGGGAAAATCCGTTGGTGCGTTGCGGCATCGCTCTGGCCGGGGCGAATCACGCCCTGCAAATCACCAATGCCATTGCCGAAGACGGCCTGCTGACGGGTTTGGAAGCGTCCCTTCTCAATTTGCAGGGAACAGAATTAGTCATATTGAGCGCGTGCGACTCCGGAACGGGCGAAATCAAAATCGGCGAGGGCGTCATGTCTTTGCGCCGCGCCTTTCGTATTGCCGGGGCAGAAACTGTGCTGGCAAGTCACTGGAAAGTAAGCGACAAGGCTACTACTAAATTAATGACAGAATTCATTCGCCGCTGGAGGGCAGGCCAACCACGCGCAGAGGCCTGGCGGGCGGCCCAACTTGAACTACTGCCATCCAAAGGAGCAGCGGACGATTTCTCCAATCCATACTTCTGGGCAGCATTTACTCTAACCGGTCAGTGGCGGTGAAACGTCGGAATGGTGCGTCGTTATAAAAAATCAACACCCGGGGCAATTCGCGAACGGCGGCTTTCAGATTCACCAAAGTCCGGGGAAATCGGGATACTAACAGGTAGGCGTGGTAAAAGGCCGTGGAGAATCATCATTTACCAGACGCACCTGGTCAGCCGGATACAAATCATCAACCACGTGAAATTATGAAAAATGCGAGTTCTCAAATAACCAGGCAGGCAAAACTCCTCCCCGGGAGGGGTCAAACCTGGGTCAATCCATAGGTTTGCTGCGCGGACAAGGCTCTTTATAGTTACCCGGCGCCGACGGGATTAGGCTTTTCGCCGGGCGGACCGCCGGTTATTTGGGGCTGGCTGATGAAATCAGATGCCACTGACCGTCCGCCGGTGTCCTGAGCGTGTGCACCGGGCGCTAAAGAAGCACGCCCGGGAAAATCGCCGAAGTTTGAACAATGAAGCCCTGTTCTGGCTGGAGCGGCAGGCGGATGAGACCAGCGAGGCCAAACCGATGCCGGCGCTGGAGGCGGCCAAAAGACTGCGCGCCTGGAGCAGGAAATTGACGCGGAAGGAGCATCACGAGTTGGCCGAGTCTATCGAGCGCGGTGTAGTGCTCATGCGTCATGAACATCTGCCAAATTGCTGCCAGCGTGCTCGGCGATGGAGGTGAACTGCTCTCTTTCAACACCCGTCATTTTTCGAGGGTGCCGGGTCTGAAACTGGCGCGGGTATGATTGCAGCGCGATTGGACGCCAACCGGCGCGCCGCCGTGCGGGACCGACCCCGGATGAGTCGTCATGAAAATCCATGACACAGATTCCTTTTGAGACGGTGGCCAAAGCTGGTAGGTTAGCTTCGAATACTCGGCAATACTACCGCTTATGAACGCCCATCGCCTGTTTGCAGTGTCGTCCGTCGTGGTCGCAGCCTTTACAGCCTCGGCGCAGACCACGATCTTCAACCAAAACTTTGACGGCGGATACTCGGGCTCCTTCTCGCTAGGGTCCTATTCCGGCGGCAGCCCCACCGGCACCTCCACGACTACACTTGGCAGCGGGGGAAACCCGAACGGGTGCATGCAGGTGAAGATGACGACCACCACGAGCGGCGATTTTTACGCGGGTCAAGCGCAATTGACGACGGTCTCTGGCAATACCGACCCGAATCCCGCCAACTACGTGCTGTCGCTTGATGCCAAGGGCAGCGCGGCGGCAACCTTCGTACTCATCATTCAGACGTGGCCCAATACTGGTTTCGGTGGCTCGGGCCCGGTCATTAACGCGGTCGTGAATGACCAACTGACCAACGCCAACACCTGGCAGACGTTCAAGGTAAATCTGGGCACGGTGACAACGACCAACGCAACGGGGGCCACGTGGCAGTTGAATTTTCAACTGAACGCCTCGCAGTGGGGTGGAGCTGGACACACGGATACGCTAACGATTGACAACATTGTCCTTACGCATCTGGTGAACGGCATCTCGCTCACCTCCTCGACCAACCCTTCCACGCTCGGGGCTCCAGTCAGTTTCACGGCGAAGATCATGACCAATGGCGTCACTGCGGGCGACGCCACCGGGCAGGTCGTGTTCTCGTCCGCCAGCGGCCCGTTCAGCACAAACACGGTCGCTGCCGGCAACGCGACCAGTGCTTCCTTTGCCAACCTGCCAGCCGGCAACAACGTCATCACCGCCGTTTATTCCGGCGGCAACTACCCCGCCACCACCAATACGCTCACCCAATTTGTCACCGCGATTCAAGTGAACCTGTCGATTTACACCGACAACCTGGTCAATGGCTTCCAGAATTGGAGCTGGGCGACGGTCAATTTTCAAAGCCAAAGTCCGGCACCGCATTCAGGCACTTACTGCATCAGCGTCACCGACGCGGGAAACCAGGCGCTCGCGTTCAATCGGCCGGCCTTTAATACGACGCCTTACGCGAATCTCAGTTTCTGGATTAATGGCGGAACGGGCGGCCAACATGTTCAGGTCCACGGACTGCTGGATAACACGGCGGAGGCGGGCTCCTCGTTGGCCCCTCTCTCGTCCAGTTGGCAACAAATAACCATTCCCCTTTCCACACTTCACGTAGCGAACGCGCCCAACTGCAGGGGGTTCTGGCTTCAGGGCAGTACCGGAGCCGCGCAAGCCGCATTTTACGTCGATGACGTCCAATTGGTAGCGGCGGCGGTCCCGGGGACGGTTCATTTGGGGGTGAATGCGGCGCAAACCGTGGGCACGGTGGACGCGCGTCAATTTGGACTGAATACGGCGACGTGGGACGGCCTCCTGGGCAATTCGCAAACGCTGCCGCTGCTCCAGCAAATCGGGTGCACGGCCTTACGCTGGCCGGGCGGTTCGACTTCCGACACGTATCACTGGGCCAGCGATTCGAGCGGCAATGCCATCTTCCAAAATCTTGCTACCAATTTAGGCGCGCAGGTGTTCACCACGATTAACTATGGCAGCGGCACGCCCAGCGAGGCGGTTGCCTGGGTTCGTTCGGCCAACCAAACCAACCATTGCAACTTCAAATACTGGGAGGTCGGCAATGAATGTTACGGCACCTGGGAAAACGATACGCACGCGATTCAGTGGGACCCGTATACTTACGCCACCAACGCCGCTGTTTGCATCCAGCAAATGAAAGCGGCCTACACGAATTTCCCCATTAAAGTCGGTGTCGTCGTGGTGCCCGGTGAAGGAAGTTACTCGAACAACGCGACCCATTTTGCGATCAACCCGCGCACCGGAACGACCAATTACGGCTGGACGCCCATCGTGCTGGCGCAGATGAAAAGCCTCGGTGTGTTACCCGATTATCTGATTTATCATTTCTATTACCAATACACCCCCTCCGGCTGGGCTCCGTATTCAGCCTCTGCCGACAGCGACCCGCTTTTGCTGCAAGTGGCGGGTAATCCGAGTCCCTTCGACTGGGCGGATTGGGCGAGCGCCGCCGCCAACTTGCGCCAGCAAATCACCGATTACATTGGGAGTTCGGGCAGCAACATCGAGCTATGCGTGACCGAAAACAACAGCGACGCGGGCAGCATGGGCCGGCAGTCCACGAGCCTCGTCAATGCCCTGTATCTCGCTGACAGCACCAGCCAACTCCTGAAGAGCGAGTTTCGGTCGTATATCTGGTGGGACCTCCACAACGGACCCATGAGCGGCAATTTTGACCCGACGATTTATGGCTGGCGAGCCAGTGGTGATTACGGGATTCTCGATGGCGGTAACGTGCCGTATCCCACCTTCTACGCGGAGAAGCTGCTTCGGTCTTTTGCGCGGGCAGGCGATTCCGTGCTCAACGGAACCAGTGACAACTTGTTCCTGTCGGCTTACGCCGTTCGTCGTACCAACGGCGCGCTTACGATGCTGGTCATCAACAAACACATGACCACCAATCTGACCGGTCAAATCGCGCTGACAAATTTTATTCCTTACACCACGGCCACGGTTCAATCCTATGGCATGCCGCAGGACCAGGCGGCGCAAAACAACGGTCCGGCTGCCTCGCAAGACATCGCCACGAACACTTGGCCTGCCAGCTCGAATTTCAGCTACGTGTTTCCGCCGCTGTCACTGACACTGTTTACCTTCTCTCCGGGACCTTCGACGCTTTCAGTGCTGCAGGTCCAACCCGCGCAAGTGCAACTGCAGCTTCAAGGCCAAGCCGGCACGTACGTCATTCAGAGTTCGGCCAATTTGGCTTCGAGGATCTGGACCCCCGTTTCCACTAACGCCCTGGCCGGAAGTTCAACGACGATCAACATTCCGGTTAGCCCGGGCGCTCCGGTGCAATTCTACCGTGCGGTTTGGCAGCCGTGATAGGAGCCGCAGGAGGATGGTCCAGCCCATAGCACCGGTGGACAGCGGAGGAGCTCGCACTGCTCGCCACAAAACCGGATCAGGAGGTCGCCCGGCTCACGGGTCATCCGTACGGAACGGTTCGGCTGAAAAGACGCTCTTTGGGCCAGTTGCTGCCGCCGGAACAAATCATCAACCACGTGAAATTATGAAAAATGCGAGTTCTCAAATAACCAGGCAGGCAAAACTCCTCGCCGTGGCGGCGATCGCCTTCTCGGCGTGTGGTTTTGTCGGAACCATCCAAGCGGCCGAACAACCGGCGCCGGCGCAAAGTTCCCCGCCGGCGTTCGACGGCGGCAAGAGCACCTGGCATGATGGCTTTGTCCGTTACGACTTCCTCATGGACAAGGAGACTTTTGAAATTACCCTTTTCACCCGGCCTGATAATGAACGCTTCGGCGTCGGAACTCCCCCCGCCGGGAAGCTGCGCTGCATCGTCGTCGTCCCCAGGAATCCGGCACCGGGAAATCCTTGGTCGTGGCAGGCCTGCTACTGGGACCACCGGCCCCAGGCCGAGGCGGAACTGCTGCGACGGGGTTTTCATATTGCCTTCATCACTCCCGATCCGGGCAAACAGTGGGATGCATGGTACGCCTTCCTGACGGAGAAGCACGGGTTGTCGAAGAAACCGTCGTTCGATGGGATGAGCAAGGGCGGCGTAAATGCTTATCAATGGGCGACTGCCAATCCGGACAAGGTTTCCGCGATCTACGCCGACAATCCCGCCATCCGGCAGGAAGATATTCCGAAGCTGGTCGAACTCGCCAGGCGCGACGTGCCTTTGCTCAATGTCTGCGGCAGCCTCGATTTTGTCCTGGAGAAAAACACGAAGGTCATCGAGAACGTCTATCATCAGGCGGGCGGCCGGATCACCATCATGATCAAGGAAGGCACCGCCCATCACCCGCACAGTTTGCAGGATCCCAAGCCGATCGCGGACTTCGTTGAACAGAGTCAGGCCCCTCCGGCGGCCCGGCCCCCTTTTCTGGACGACACGTTCGTCAAGTCTTCCTATTACAGCGTCGAGAATTCCTACATTTACCTCCAAAAGGAAGATACCTATGCCACCTGCCGGGGACCGCAGTTCTCACCGTGCTATGACCGTTATGACAAGACCAACCGATCGTGGGGAACCACCGGCATGGCGGTCCTCGTGCCGAAGAATCCGGCCGTCGGCAAACCTTGGGTTTTGCGCGCGGATCGCATCGACCCGACCACATCGGAGGTTGATCTGGCCCTGCTCGCCAAGGGTTATTATATCGTCGCCCCGCCGCTGCTCGGGGGGCGCGGCCCACAGCGTGAGGATTGGAACGCGGTTTACCAGCTCATGACCGATGCAGGCTTCTCCAAAAAGCCGGCCTTGGAAGGCGTCGGCGCGGGCGCCGGGGAGGCATACGCCTGGGCCGTCGAAAACGCGGACAAGGTTTCGTGCATCTACGGCGAGAATCCCGTCCTGCGCGGCACCATGGTCACGAAGGGAAACCCTGACGAAAACGCAAAAGTGCCGCACATCGACGATCTTTCGCCGCTCGCCAAGGCCGGCGTGTCGATCCTGCACGTTTGCGGCAGCCTCGATCCATGGCTCGACCGCGAGACGCGGGTGGCGGAGAAGAAATACAAAGAACTCGGCGGAAATTTCACGGTGATCATCAGGCAGGGCGAGGGCCATTTTGCGGCCGGGCCGCAGGATCCGAAGCCAGTGGTGGATTTCATCGTTACTCGATCATCACCGTGAACAGCGTTGGGCTGAGATCGGAACCATCTTCTCAGGTCCGTTAGCTCCTTCACGGCGACCAGCCTGGTCCGCGCAATACTTTACCCGGCAAGGCGCCGGTCAACTTCCCCTGCGCGATCACCGGCACGCCGTTCACCAGGACGTATTCCATCCCTTGAGCCAATCGGTTCGGGTCCTGAAACGTCGCCACGTCCCGCACCGTTTCCGGGTCGAAGATAACCAGATCGGCCCAAAGACCGACCTTGAGCACCCCACGGTCGCTCAGCCGCATCCGTTGTGCCGGCAACGCCGAGAATTTGCGGATGGCCTCTTC
>DATMQA010000132.1:0-24615 GCA_035566895.1 Binatia bacterium | reverse complement strand
ATCTGGCTGGCCGGCAGGAACCTCGCCAACCTCTCATCGCGCGACCTCGCCCAGGTCCGCAACCAGGAGGTCGGCTTCATTTTTCAGGCCTATTATCTGCTGCCCGAGCTCGACGCGCTGGAGAACGTTTGCTTGCCGGCGCGCGTGGCCCGCCGACCGGCCGCTGAGGCGGAGGCCCGGGGGCGCGACCTGCTGGGGCGTGTGGGGCTAAAGGAACGGATCGAGCATAAGCCCTATGAGCTTTCCGGCGGTGAACAACAGCGCGTGGCCATCGCCCGGGCGCTCATTAACGAGCCCGACCTAATCCTGGCGGACGAGCCGACGGGCAACCTGGACTCGCACACCGGCGAGGAAATCATTGAGTTGCTCGTCGCGTTACGGACTGAAAAGCAAACCACGCTGGTCATCGCCACGCATGACGCGAAAGTGGCGGCCCGGGCGCCGAAAGTGATGGAGTTGGTGGATGGGCAGGTGCAACGTGATGCGTGAAGGGTAAAAGGTGAAACGTGAACCCCTCATTCCAATGAGTCGTGAATACTGGGAATCGAGGTACCTGGCCGCCGACATGCCCTGGGAGAAAAGCGCGCCTTCTCCCGGTCTGGTCGATTTCCTTGACGCGCATCCCAAGCTGTCGCGCGCAACGGTTTGCGTGCCGGGTTGTGGAACGGGCCATGACGTGCTGGCCTGGGCAGGCGCCGGGTTCAAAGTCTCCGGATGCGATATCGCTCCGAGCGCTATCCGTCTCTCGACCGAGCGGCTGCGCGACGCGGGTTTATCCGCAGACGTTCACGCCGTGGATTTCCTACACGCCGAGCCGCCGTCGCTCTTTGATTGGCTCTTCGAGCACACCTTGTTCTGTGCGATTCAGCCTCACGAGCGCGACGATTACCTGAACGCCTTACTGCGCTGGCTCAAGCCGGACGGCCAGTACCTCGCCGTGAACTATCTGATCCCCGATCAAGACGGCCCGCCCTTCGGCACCACGCGGCAGGAATTGTGGGAGCGATTCTCTCCCCATTTCGAACTTGTCGAGGAATGGGTTCCCCGCTCTTATCCGAACCGGACCGGTCTGGAACTGATGCTTTGGTGGAAAAGGAAGCCGGCGTCGAGTTGAACGAGTCAGCACGTCAAGGAAGTGCGAACTGGCGAGGTGCAAGCCGGCCCGGGTGAGGCTCGGGGCGTCTTTGCGCTCGAGGAGGCTGGTGACGAATTCAAGCCGGCCCTTCATTTCCTCGAGCCAGAGTTGTTCTTTAAGCGAGTGCCTGAGAAAGCGGCAGATTCCGGGCCGTTTACTGCGCTGAAGCGTTGTGGTCTTGTGGTCGAGTTTTTATGCCTGGCCTCATCAAAACCACTCCCGCGTCGAGCACCGGCTCGTCTCCCGGGGTATTGGTCAGCAGGTTGGCCATCGTATAATTTGTCTGAAACCGCTCGCATCCCGGGCGCTCGAACGTCAACCGCACGGTGCTCCAACCGGCCCAGCTAATGAGCGCCAAGACCCGCTCGCTCCCCAGACTGAACTCACCGTCGTGGCCGGTCCGAACCGGCCCCTTGCGCATCAGCAGTTCGGCGCCTTTGGGCGACCAGCCCGCTTTCGGGCGTGGCTCACCCCGACCGCGCCGAACTTCGACGCCCTCCAGCGGTTGACGTGTATCGGCCGTTACCACCCGACCCACGACTCTCGGAGAGACGTATGGTCCAAACCGCGCCGATTCACATCCCGTCAGCGCAGCCGCAAGGACCGCAATCATGAAGCATTCCCGCATCACTCTCGCGGAAAATGTCAGAGTCAGCCGCAACTCTCAATCTTCAATCCGCCGATAAGCGAACTGACAGCCGCCGTTTCCCGCTCGCCCGCGAACTGTTTCAGCACGCGGCAAATCCTTCCCGGAAAGTCGGATACTTGAAGTGATAACCCAGTTGCTGCTTGAGCTTGCGGTTTGAGACTCGTTTGCTTGTCAGGCCACGTTTGCGCGATGCGACAACACCCGCCGGCGCAGGCGGCGGCAAATCCCTGCCCAATTTGTCTGCCAGCCATTGAAACAACACAAGCTGGCTCACGGGCTCATCATCAACGGCGTTATACACCTCTCCTGGCCGGCCATGCTCGAGCGCGGCCAGAATCGCGCCCACGACATCGTCGCGATGCAGCATATTCAGAATACGCTCACCGCGGCCGTCCATCTTCGCCTCGCCTTTCACGTATTGTTGGAACCAATAGCCGCGCGCTGGACCGTAAATGCCCGCCACCCGCAAAATCACCGCCGGGCACTGATCCACATCGTCCAGAAGCATCCTTTCGGTCTCGACCAGCACTCGGGCGGTCTCTGTTACCGGCTCGGCCGGGCTAGTCTCATGCACCAGCGAGCCATCCCCCTGGCCATAAACGCTGGTGCTGCTGGTATAGACCAGTTTCTTTGGCGGCGATGACCCCAGCCAGTTCAGCAAGTTCCGTGTGCCATCCAGGTAAACCTGCCGATACGCCTCTGCCCCGCCATGCGAGGATGAGACGCAATGGACCACCCAGTCAAACCCAGCGGGCAACACCTCCAAAGTTTCTGGTTTCGTGATGTCCGCGGCTGCCGGAACGATTCCGGCCGACTCCAACTCCTCCTGGGCCGCCAGCGTCCGCCGGAGTCCCCAGACCTCGTGCCCTTGCCGCACCAACTCGGCTCCCAACGGCAGACCGACGTAGCCACAGCCGACGATCAAAACACGCATAACATTCAATATCGTCAGTCAGTCGCACCCGATCGGTTGGAGGTTGAAGGTTGCAAGTTGCAGGTTGTCCGGAGACGGCGGTAGGTTTGTCATTTTAACGGACGAGCAGAATCTTGCGATCCATCCAGGAGTGGCTGGTAACGTTTCACTCAATCGCTCTTTGGGTAATTGGATCAAAAAAATGGGCGCGGCACATATCAAACGCTATCCGGATTTTCTCTCCTGCGCCCGCACTTTCAGTCGCAGGCACGCGCGCCAAAAACGGGTTGGCCGCGGCGGCCAGACGCAGGCAGGTCTCGGCCCCCATCGGTTCGACGGTTTGGACGACCGCTTCGAGCGTCCAGGCTGCCGGCGCGTCTGGCTGGCACCGTCGGACGTTCTCCGGACGCAGACCCAAAATCACCTTCTGACCGATGTAATTCCCCAGCTTCGCCGCGGCCGCCTGGTCCAGCGGCAGAGCCAAACCAGCCGGTTCGCCGGCGCGGGGTGGTGTTGCCTTGAAGCAAAGGGTCTTTTCCTCTGCGCTCAAGGTGCCTTCAAAGAAACTCATCCCGGGGAAACCGATAAAGCCGGCGACGAACAAGTTGGCCGGGTGCTGGTAAATCTTCGTCGGCGCCGCCACCTGTTGAAGGACACCTTCCCTTATTACCGCAATGCGGTCGCCCAGAGCCATAGCTTCAGCCTGGTCATGGGTCACATAAATCATCGTCGCGCCGAGGCGGGCGTGGAGCTGAGCAATCTCGGCGCGCATGTGCGCGCGCATTGGCGCATCCAAATTCGAAAGGGGCTCGTCGAATAAAAAGACCTTCGGCCGCCGCACCAGCGCTCTGCCCACCGCCACCCGCTGGCGTTGTCCACCGGAAAGCTCCATTGGTCGGCGGTCCAGGCAATCAGACAGCCCAAGAATCCGCGCTGCTGCTTCCACCCGTCGTTCGATTTCCGCCTTTGGGCAGCGCCTTAGCTTCAAACCAAAAGCCATATTCTCATACGCCGTCAGGTGCGGATAGAGCGCCGGATGCTGAAACACCATCGCCACTTCCCGGTCTTTGGGTAAGACGCGATTGACGACCCGGCCATCGATACCAATGGTTCCCGAGGTGGGTTCTTCCAAGCCGGCAATCAGACGGAGGGTGGTTGTCTTACCGCAACCTGACGGGCCGACCAGCACAAGCAGTTCCCTCTCGGCGATGCTCAGGCTGAGATCATCCACCGCGACCACGCGCCGTCCCTTGGGCCCCTGGAAAATTTTGGTTAAATGCTCGACAACAACGCTGGCCACGGGCCGGATTGTTCAAAGGCTCGCCGCAAAAGTCGAGGCGCAATGACGCAGGGAGGTAAGAGCGTTTAGTGAAAACCTTGACTCGACAGGGGTGATGTGAGTAAACCGGTCAGCCACTGTGTACCAACTCACGCCAAGGCGTGTCTGGCAGGCGGCGACCAAATAGAAAGGCAACCATGTCACATTGTAAATTCATTCTGGTGTTCGCAGCCGCGCTGGCGTTATCAAGTCCGCTGGGCTTCGGCCAAACCACGGATAAGAAACCCAAACTCAACGTCCTCAGAGGGCCCGCCAAAGCGCCGTTGGGAAACGTGGCCCAACTCGATCTTCCCACCGGCTATGCCTTTCTCGATGGCAAAGACTACCGCGCCTTAAGGAAGGCCCAAGGCGAGCCGGTCAGTGGCGAGGAAATGGGGTTCCTCAGGCCGACCAACGAGGATTGGGCAGTTGTTTTTCGCTTCTCCGATATCGGCTACGTCAAGGATGATGACAAGGACCAACTCGATGCCGATAAGCTGCTCGCCGCCATCAAGCGCGGCACCGCTGCGGGCAACAAGGTGCGGGCGCAGTCCGGCATCCCGCCCATCGAAGTAGTTGGCTGGGACATGCCCCCCAAATACGATGCGACCACCCACAATCTCGAATGGGCGATTCGGGGCGTCAGCGAAGACCACGCCATCCTCAACTACAACACGCGGATGCTTGGCCGCAAAGGTGTCATGGAAGTCGTCCTGATCGTCGATCCCGACAAACTGACTTCCACCCTTCCCACGTTCCGTACGCTGATGGCAGGGTACGTTTTCCAAAACGGCCAAACCTACGCCGAGTACCGTCAGGGAGATAAGCTCGCCAAGATCGGGTTGGGCGCGCTTGTGGTCGGCGGGGCTGCGGTTGGTGCGGCCAAATTGGGCCTTTTTGCGTGGTTGGCAGTGTTCCTGAAGAAAGGCTGGAAACTGGTTGTAGTTGCGTTCGCGGCGGTCGCGACGTTTTTCAAAAAGCTCTTCGCCCGGATCTTTGGCAGCAAAAAAAGCGAGTCCGGCATGAGTTCGTAGTTCGCTGATGAGCGAACTGGACCTGCTGTTCCTGGTGCTGGCTGTGCTGTACGGCTGGGAATGCAGTTGGTGGGTGCCGCGCGGGTCGGTGGCGTTTCGGACCTGGCTGGGCCGGCGCTGGCGGTCCGCACAACCCGGCGACTTGTTGGGCAATCAACGTGGCGGCCTGGTGTTCGCCCACCCGTTGCCGCCGCTCGGGACGCTGCTGGTGGCCAACCAATTCCCGCTGTCGCTTTCGCCCGAAGCCCTCCTGGCCTTCGTGGCTCCGAGCATCAATCCCGGAGGGCGCCCGGCGCAAACCGGAAAGCTCTTTCGGTTCGAGGATATCCGCACGATTGAAGCGCGCGCGAGGACCGTGCAAATTAATGGGGAGCCGTTGCTGAAAACCCCTTCGCCCAACTTCGCCGAGCATCTGGTCGAACACTTGCGGCTACTGCAAAAGCTTCCACCGGCCAAGCGCGAAGAAGAGATTCAAAGACTGCTCGCCGACACCCTGGGCGTCCGGGCCGCCAAAGACCGGTGGGAGGACTTTCAGGGGCAAACAGCCAGGCTGCGCTGGTTCACGAACTGCCTGTTCGCCTATTTGTTTTTAAGCGCGCCAGTGCTGATTTGGCAGTTCGGGCTCCGGCACACCTGGCCCGGCCTGCTGCTGGGCCTGCTGGCCCTAACTCTAACCACCGCCATTCTCTTCTACCGCGCCCACAAACACTTTTATCCGCGGGCGGTAGACGAACGCTTCACTCATTTTCTGCTCACCCTCCTCGCCCCGGCCTCAACGATTCGCGCGCACGACGTGCTCTCGCGACCGTTGTTCGAGGACTTCCATCCACTCACCCTCGCTAAGCTCTTTTGCACCGCTCAACAATTCCGCGATTACGCGCGGTTTGTGCTCACTGAAATCCGCCACCCGGCGTTGCCGGTTTGCCCGCGCGAAGAACCGGCAGCGCGTGAGGCGGAACGCCAGGCGCGCTTGCGGTGGCAGAAACTCGTCGAGAATTTTCTTGAGCAAAACGGCCTTAACCCTGACGAAATCCTGCGTCCGCCCGCCCCCGCGGATGAAACCTGCTCGGCGTATTGTCCGCGCTGCCTCACGCAATTCACCGCCGGCACCGAGGCGTGCGAAGACTGCGGCGGCCTAGCGTTGGTGAAATTTCCGGCCGCCGGCGCAGCACCGGCGCGGATCGCGGAAAGGCAAGGTCGTGGCTGACCTCAAAGAGGAATCCGAAAAGCTCTCCCATTCGTGGATGCAGCACGAGTCGGCCTGGCTGCGGGATTATCTGGTGGCCGGTGTAGAAGACCCGCGGTTCAATCTGCAAAGCATTCTCTCTCGCCATTTCCTCGTGCGGGCATTGACCGGCGAGCGCTTCAAGCTGCTCATGGACGAGGAGTATCGGTTTTCGGCGGTCTTGAATTGGCTGACGAACCTGGCGGAACAGGCGGGTGACGGCGAAGAATTCGCGCTCGTGCTGCCTGTGCTGCGCCGTGGAGCCGATAATGCTGAAGGTATTCAGATTCCACAGTTCGTATTGCGCGCGTTTGCCTCATTGCCCATCGCCGCAGGCGAGGTCACGATTCCGAACTACCTCGAGACTTTTCTCTCTGCTACCGAATGGGTCAATGGCCAGGCCAAACTGCACGAGCCGAGCCTCGATACGTTTTGCCATCTTTGGAACGGGCTTCTTTCGCGCATCACGGATTGCCCACCACTTTCCATTCTGGAACCGGCCTGCGGTTCGGCTAACGACTACCGTTTCCTCCACGCCTGCGGTATCGCCCGGCTGCTCGACTACACCGGGTTCGATCTCTGCCCTAAGAACATGGAAAACGCGCGGACGCTCTTCCCGAACATCCGCTTTGAAAGGGGGAACGTCTTCGCCATCGCGGCTCTCGACAAGTCCTTTGACCTTTGCTTTGTCCACGACCTTTTTGAGCACCTCTCCCCGGAAGGCTTGGAGACGGCCGTCCAGGAGGTTTGCCGGGTCACGCGCCTGGCCCTGTGTATTGGATTCTTTCAAATGGACGAAATACTGGAGCACGTGGTCCGTCCGCTCGAGGATTATCATTGGAACACATTGAGCATGGGCCGGATGAAAGAGATGTTTGCCCGCCACGGGTTCGCAGCCCAGGTGCTGCACATCGGCACTTTCCTCCGGCAACAAGTCGGCTGCGAGTTCACCCATAATCCCAACGCTTATACCTTCCTTCTCCGCACAAAGTAGCGCGGGGGTCTTGCCGGCGTCTCGCGTGCGAGTTAAGCGGGCGTCCCGCCCGGTGCATCATCTGTTCTGGCGGGGCGAGACGCCTGCGCTACTTTGTCATCGGCCCCGCGTCGCTTGCCCTCGACGCAAAGCCCCTGTTCCGCTATGGTGCAACCATGAGTTCGATTGCCACCGAAAACCTGCCCGATGCGCTGGGTCATTTCGGCCCCTACGGCGGACGGTTCGTGCCGGAGACGCTGATGCATCCGTTGCAGGAGCTGGAAGAGCAATACTTCCGTTCGCAGCAGGACCCGGAATTTCAGCGCGAACTGGACTACTACCTCAAAGAGTTCTGCGGCCGGCCGACTCCGCTCTACTTTGCCGAACGGCTCACGCGAGAATTGGGCGGAGCGAAGATTTACCTCAAACGCGAGGACCTTCTTCACACCGGCGCGCACAAAATCAACAACTGCATCGGCCAGATTCTGCTGGCCCGGCGCATGGGCAAGACGCGCGTCATAGCCGAAACCGGCGCGGGCCAGCACGGCGTCGCGACGGCCACGGTGGCCGCAATGTTCGGCCTTAAATGCGTCGTTTATATGGGCGCGGTGGATTGCGAACGGCAGGCCCTCAACGTGTACCGGATGAAAATGTTGGGCGCGGACGTCGTCTCCGTCAAAGCTGGGCAGCAAACGCTTAAAGAAGCCATCAATGAGGCCATGCGCGATTGGGTCACTAATGTACGGACCACCCATTACATCCTTGGCACCGTTTATGGCGCCCATCCCTACCCGCTGATGGTGCGCAATTTTCAGCGCGTTATCGGCGACGAAGCCCGGCGGCAAATCCTGGAAAAAGAGCGGCGTCTGCCGGACGTGCTCATTGCCTGCGTCGGCGGCGGCTCCAACGCGATGGGCTTGTTCTACCCTTTTCTCGCTGATGAAACCGTCAAAATGGTGGGCGTCGAAGCCGGGGGGGAAGGAATTTCAGCGGGCAAACACGCCGCCCGATTCCAGGGCGGTTCGCTGGGCGTATTACAAGGCACACGCTCCTTCCTGTTGCAGGACGAGTTCGGCCAAATTCAGCTCACGCACAGCGTTTCCGCCGGTCTCGATTACGCCGCCGTCGGCCCCGAACATGCCTGGCTGCGCGACCAGAAACGCGTCGAATACACTTACGCCACCGACGACAAGGCCCTGGAAGGTTTCATGAAACTGGCGCGTCTCGAAGGAATCATCCCTGCACTCGAAAGCGCCCATGCTATCGCTGAAGTCATCCAGCGCGCGCCCAGGCTGGACAAGAATAAAGTGATCATCGTTAATCTCTCTGGTCGCGGAGACAAGGACGTCTCCCAAGTGGCGGCCAAAGTCGGTTTGTTGCCCAGTTGATGAAACCAGGGGTGATGCTCCCGGTCCCCTGCAAAAGGCGTGGCGCTTTTCCCCCTAGTTAGGGACGCCGCAGCAACTCCCGGAAGTTAATCTGCAAGGTTTCGTAGAAAAGCTCGGGGTGGTCCCTGTCCCAAAGCGGCATCGCCGAATCCAAAGCGTCGAGAATGCACTGAACCTGCTCGCCGGTGGGCGCCATAAACCGGCAGCCGTACCGCCGGTAAAGATCCAGAACGGCCTTGGAGGCGCTGCGCATCGCCTGGGCCTCGCGGCAGGTGTCCACCCAAAACTCCTGGCGTTTGGCGGTAGCCAGCGCCAGCTCACATTCGTGAGCTTCGCGGCCACCGTTTTGGGTCGGCGCCACTGCCCGCCTTCCATTTTCAACCAGGACACGGAGCCGATAAGCCTCGTGCCGCGTGGTTTGGTGGATGTCTTCCTCCGCCAAGGCGACTGGTTGGGCGGTGTGTTTTTCGGGGTGTTCCTCCAGGTCGGCAATCAGCCGCGCCGCTTCGCGTTTGGTCAGCGTGTGGTCAGGCGTGCAGCCCAATTGCCACAACCGGCTCAATTGGTTCTCCGCGGCTGGTTCATCGGCCCAGTTCATATTGACAGAGGCCCGGCGGACGATGGTCGCGGCCACCAGGTTTCTCTAAGCTTATATCATCCATCAACTATTTTCAAGAACACGTTTTGGGCTCGAGTCATTCGCGGTCCAAAATCGCACCCGCCTCAGGCCCAAATTTTATTCGCCTGCCTGCGCCGTTCCTTGCATACTCCTGGCGTAATGAAATCGATGACGGGATACGGGCGCGGGGATTGCTCGCAGGACGGGTTCAAAATCACCGTCGAGCTCAGCTCGGTTAACCGCAAGCAGACTGAGATTGCCGTGGCCCTGCCCCGCGAGATGGAGATGCTGGAGGCCCAGATTCGCGACCTGATCAACCGCTACATCGCCCGCGGCCGGCTCACCGTGCGGGTCTCGCTCCACGCCGGGGCCAGCAAACTCTCGGCCCGGATGCACCTGAACGTTCCCCTCGCCAAAGCTTACGCCCGTGAGCTGACTCGCCTCTCGCGTCAACTGCGTTTACCCGGCCCGGTCACCCTCGATCAATTGGCGCGCGCGCCCGGTGTCTTTCAGACTGACGAACAGATCGTCGAGGAAGAGGATTTCTGGCCGGCGGTGGAAAAGTCGCTCAAGAAGGCCCTGGCCGCCCTGGTGAGCATGCGCGAGCGGGAGGGGACGCACCTGGCGCAGGACCTGGCCAAACGCATCACGCTGATGCGCCGGGCCGCCGCCCAGGTTCAAAGGCACGCCCCAGGTGTGGCCAAACGGTATCGCGCGCAACTGCTCGAACGCATCAAAGGCGCTGGCCTGGAAGGCCCTGCCGACGATGACGACCGGCTGCTCAAGGAAGTGGTTTATTTTGCCGATCGCTCGGATATTTCCGAGGAACTGACCCGCCTGCAGAGCCACTTCAAGCAATTCGAGGATTGCTTGAAGACCAAAGAGCCGGTCGGCCGCACGCTTGATTTTCTGGCGCAGGAGATGAATCGCGAGGTTAATACCATTGGGTCCAAGGCCAACGATAGCCGGATTTCGCAGGAAGTGGTGACGCTCAAGGCCGAATTGGAAAGATTCCGTGAGCAGGCGCAAAACGTCGAATGATGAAAGTGGAAACCCAGGAACAGAGAAGGGAAAGCCCAACCAAAGCCATGGCCGTGACCAGCCCGCTGTTAGTTTTGATTTCCGCGCCTTCCGGCGGGGGCAAAACCACCCTTTGCCAGGCGCTGCTGGCCGCGCGGCCCGATATGACCCGCGCGGTCACCTGCACGACCCGGGCGCCCCGCCCGGGTGAACGCGACGGGGTGGATTATTATTTCCTGGATGCCTCGGCCTTTCTCAAGCGAGTGCAGGCCGGTAACTTCCTCGAACACGCCACGGTCTATGGCCATAGCTACGGAACACTAAAGGCCGAGGTGTTGGGAAAACTGCGTCAGGGCAAAGACGTGTTGCTCAACGTCGATGTGCAGGGAGCCGCCACCATTCGGGAACGCGCCCAGGAAGACGCCGAGTTGAAACGCGCCCTGGTTTCGGTGTTTCTGACCCCGCCCTCGGTGGCGATTTTAGAAGAGCGTCTGCGCAAACGCGGCACCGATTCGCCCGCCGTCATCCAAAAGCGTTTGAGCGTCGCCCGCCAGGAAATCGCCCAATGGAAGCATTTCGATTACCTGCTCCTCAGCGCCAGCATCAGCGAAGATCTGCGGCGGATGCTCGCGATTGTCGAAGCCGAGAAAATGCGGGCGGGCCGGGTGCAGGCGCCGGAGTTTTAGTTACATCGTTACTAAGTTACATGGTTGCATCGTGGCAGCGAAAGAGTCGTGGTGCAGATTCCATGCAACCATGTAACCTTGTCACCTGGTAATCGTGTAACCAAGCATGCATGCCATCCGACTTAGCATATGAGTAAGAACATCGTATTAGGCGTGACCGGCTCGATCGCGGCCTACAAAGCGGCCGAACTCGCCAGCCAACTCACCAAAGCCGCGTGCGACGTGCGGGTGGTGATGACGGCTGATGCGCTTCGGTTCATTACCCCGCTGGCCTTCAAAACATTATCGCGGCACCCGGTTATCACGGATGTTTACGATGAGGAAGAAGGCTGGAAACCCACACATATTGAGCTGGCCGATCAGGCTGACCTGCTGCTCATCGCCCCCGCCACAGCCAACACGATGGCCAAATTGGCGCATGGGCTGGCGAATGACGCCCTGAGCTGCGTGGCGCTGGCGCTCAACCCAGAGGCCAAAACTCTCATCGCCCCGGCCATGAACGGCAAGATGTGGCTGCACCCCGCTACGCAACAGAATGCGGCCCTGCTCAAGTCGCGTGGGGCTGAGTTCATTGGTCCGGAAGAAGGTCTGCTGTCCTGTGGTTATGAAGGTTTGGGACGGCTATGGCCCGTTGAGAAAGTGGTGGAACGCGCGCTGGCGCTGCTCCGGAAAGGCTGAACATGCCAAGCCGCAGCCTTAGCATCTCCAGGGCATTGCCTGGTTGGAGGTTCGAAATTTTTTCGGATCTCAGTCCTCGAAGTTCGGTTTCAGGTGGCCAGCCGGGGTATGAGTGACCCCAAGTCATCTCCTCTGCCGGTCCGGCCAACCGGGCCCGCGGCCCGGGTCGCTGGAGACGATGCTGAAGGCTGGCTTGGGCGGCCGGCAGACTGGCCGTTGGGTCGCCTAGCCGGTGTCGTGGCGGGATTCTTCCAGCGCTTGGTCGAGCTGCTGAAAATCCCACCGCCGGACGCCGCGCAGGTCTTGCAACGGATTGAAACGATGGAACTCCACCTCGTCGTGCCGATCAAGGTGGCGGGGATCGCGATTCTGCTTCAATGGTTCTACTTCACCAACTGGATTGGTGAGGCAGCCAGAACGCTGGAAGTATCGGTCGAATACACGCGCTATCTCTTGTGGGTGTACATTGCTGTCAACGTCCTGGTGGCAGCGCTGCTGCTGAACCTCCGGCGGCTGCGCCCGGGCATTATCGAAGGCGCCGTGTTTGGCATGAGCCTGGTGGATGGGATTTTCCTGGGCGCTTTGACCGTGGTCACCGGAGGCTACAACAGCAACCTTTACTGGCTGTTCCTGGGCTTGATCGTGCGCAACTCGGTCAGTGTGCCGCGCGCCCTCTCGCAACTGGCGCTTAATATGACCCTCAGCACCTGTTACATCCTGGCGGGCGTCATTGACCTTTCGATTGCCCAAAACCTGGATGAAACCGAGCGCCGGGTCCTGGAGCTTTACACGGTGGATAGCGCCGAACCGCTGCTGCTGCGCCTGATGCTGTTATCATTGATGACCTTCGGTTGTTACGCAGTGCAGGTGCTATTGGAGCGCCAGCGTCAGGCCGCGGAAGAGGCGCGCGAGTTTGCCGTGCGCGAAGTGCAACTCCATTCCGCCGGCCGGCTGGCCGGCGAATTCGCCCACCAGATGAAAAACCCGCTGGCCATCATCAACACCGCCGCTTTCACCCTCCACCGCGCCCTTAAGGACGATGAAACCGGCGCGTCCGAACAAGTTCAAATGATCCAGGAGGAAATCCAGCGGGCCGACCGGATCATCACCCAGGTTATGGGTTACGCCCAACTCAGTGAAGGCCACGTCGAACGTCTCGATGTGCTCGAGGAGCTCGACCAGGCTATTCGGCAGGTATTCCCCCCGGCCGCCCATTTTCCTATCCAGGTCCATCGCGATTATGCGCCCCCTTTTCCCCCGTTGCTCATGCAACGACGACACGCGTCCGAAGCCTTTCTGAACGTCCTCCAAAATGCCCGCGAAGCCCTCGAGGGCCGATCCGGCAATGTCTTTGTCCGCGCCTTTTGCCATCCCGACCATGCCATCGAAGTTTCTATCGCTGACGATGGCCCCGGGATTCCGCCGGACAAACAGGAAAAAATCTTCGAGGCTTATTACACGACCAGAGAGAAGGGAACCGGCCTGGGGTTGGCCACCGTCAAGCATAACGTCGAACTTTATGGTGGCCGCGTTCGGGTCGAATCCGCGCTTGGAAAAGGCGCCCGCTTTACGATAACCTTGCCCGCTAAGACGTTGATGCGACTGGCAAAGGCAAAATGAAACACGACTTTGCACCTTGGACGGTGGACGGTGGACGGTGGACTATGGACCTTAGAGTTCGGCCTTCGGGTTTCGGCCTTCGGATTTTCCCATGAGCCTCCCCCTCCCTCCCGTCCTCGTCGTGGACGACGAGAAGAACATGCGTCTGTCGCTCAAGAAGATGCTGGCCGATGAAGGCTACGCCGTCCGGGTCGTGGACTCGGCCGAAGAGGCCCTGAACCTTCTGGCCCACGAAGACTTCTTCATGGGGATCACGGACGCCCGCCTTGGCGGCATGAGCGGCTATGAGCTCCTCAGTCGGGCTCGCACCCAATGGCCGGACCTGCCCATGATCATGCTCACAGCCTACGCCACGCCGAAATTGGCCGTCGAAGCGATCAAGGCCGGCGCCATCGACTACCTGGCCAAGCCCTTTGCCCCGGAGGAACTTCTCCATGCCGTAGCCCGTTGCGCCGAGCGCCATCGCCTCCTCCAGGAAAACGCCAGCCTCCGCGCCCGCGCTAGCGAGATCTTCCGCCTCGAACAGATGGTTGGCGAATGTGCCAAAATGCGCGAGCTGCGTCAGCTCATCCAAACGGTCGCCCCGACCGACGCCCGCGTGCTGGTGCTGGGCGAGAGTGGCACCGGCAAGGAATTGGTCGCCGGCGCCCTCCACACCTTGAGCCAGCGCGCCCAGGCCAGCTACGTCCGCATCAATTGTGCCGCCATTCCTGAAACCCTTCTCGAAAGCGAGTTGTTCGGTCACGAAAAAGGCGCCTTTACCGGCGCCCTCAAGCAAAAGCCCGGACGCGTCGAAGAGGCCGATCACGGCACGATCTTCCTGGATGAGATTGCCGATATGAGCCGGCCGCTTCAGGCCAAACTGCTCCGCTTCCTCGAAGATGGCACTTTTACGCGGGTCGGCGGCACCCAGGAACTTCGCGTTAATGTCCGGCTCATCGCCGCGACCAATCGCGACATCATCAAAGCAATTGCCCAGGACCAATTCCGCGAAGACTTGTTTCATCGCCTCAACGTCGTGCAGCTCAGGTTGCCCCCCCTCCGTGAGCGGGGCGAAGACGTTTTGTTGCTGGCGGAGTATTTCCTCAAAAACTTCGGTGTCTCGATGAACAAAGCCACCCGCGGCCTTTCGCACCCTGCCCGCCAGAAACTGGTCTCCCATCATTGGCCCGGCAATGTGCGGGAGTTGCGCAATGTCATCGAGCGGGCCTTGATCCTCGAAACCAGCCGGGAGATTCAGTCCGCCAGCCTGCCCGATTTCCAGCTCGAAGCCGGCCTGCACAAACAGGCCTCGTCCAAACTGGTTGCCACCGGTTCCCTGGATGAAATGATGTCCCAGTACGAGCGCGAGTTGGTTGCGGCCATCCTCGAACACAATCATTACAACCTGGCCAAGACCGCCGACCAATTGAAAATCAGCCGCCACGCCTTACGGTATCGCATGCAACGGTTAAACATTGCTGAGAGCGCCGGGGGGGAAGCCGAACCGCTCGCCTCCGCCGAGAAGGAACACTCCTCCTGAACGCTTGCCGCTATGCACCCGCTTACTCTTGATGAGGCACTCTCCGGTATGCGCCAGATGAGCGATGCCACCCGCGAGCATTTCATCATCCTCGGCGCCCTGGCCGTGGTTGTCGTGGGGGTGGTAATTTGGGCGGTCTATTTTCGGAGGCGCCGGCGGCGGCGGGTGCATGTTGTGCGCACTCATTCCGGCCAACACGGTGGAGGCTCTCCCGCCACGGTCCAGGGCCATCCAGCGCCCACGGCTACCCCGAAACGCCATCGGCGCCGAAAACGCCGCCGGGACCACCTTCCCCGCAATCCGACCTTGGCCGAGACCAGCGGCCTGCCCCCGTTGCGCAGCGACAACCCGCCCGAAGCATTCCCTTGATCTATGCAAGAGAGCCGGGCGATCACACAAAAAAGCGCCTCCAACCTGGCGCTGGCTTTCGTGCTTCTTCCCAAGGCCAAACGCGACGGGATGTCCGCCCTTTACGCCTTCTGCCGCGAAGTCGATGATATCGCGGACGCCGAATCCGTTCCTGCCGCCCAGCGCCGCACTCAACTGGCCGCCTGGCGCGCCGACGTCCGCCTCGCCTGTGGCACCGAACTCCCCGAATTTCCCGTTAATCGCGAGCTGCAGCCGGTCATTCGCCGATACCAGTTGCCTTTCGCCCACTTTGACGCCCTGCTCCAGGGCGTCGAGATGGACCTCGACATCAAACGTTACGAAACCTACGAACAACTGGACCTCTATTGCTACCGGGTTGCGTCAGTCGTGGGCCTTTTGAGCATCGAAATCTTCGGCTACGCCGATGCCGCTTGCCGCGATTACGCCGTTTACCTCGGCAAAGCCCTCCAACTCACCAACATCCTGCGCGACATCCGCGCCGACGCCGAACGCGGCCGCATCTACCTGCCCCTCGCCGAGCTGAGCCGCTTTCAGGTCGCGCCGGAAGAAATCCTCCGCCTCGAATACTCCGAAAGGTTCGTGCAACTGGCCGGCAGCGTCGCCCAGCGCGCCCGTCAATTTTACCGCCTGGCACGCGAAAGCCTGCCCGCCGCCGACCGCCGGTCCATGGTCGCGGCGGAGCTGATGGGCTCGGTCTATTGGCGGCTGCTCCGCAAGCTCGAACGCGAACGCTTCCGTGTCTTCGGCCCCGAGCTGACCCGGCTCAACAAAGCCCACAAACTCCTTCTCGTGTTGCGGACCTGGTGTCGGCTGGTCTCTGGCGCCGTCTCCCCAGCCTACGGGGGGTAGGCGGCCGGTAATGGATTTGTGGATTAGTGGGTTAATGGATTAATGCAGCCGACACGTCAAACCGGCATCGGCGCGCGGCCTGCGAGCAATTTGGCAAGGGCGGTGCGGTGGCATTCGACCCCTGGGTCTATCAATCCACCAATCCGTTAAATTCAATTTCCCGTGATGACCCGTGTCCCGAACCAACCACAGAGCCCAACCTCGGGCGGCCCATTAATCCAACAACCCATTAATCCAACCATCCATTCCTCCCGCCGCCGCCTGATCGTCAATGCCGACGACTTTGGCCGTTCCCCCTCCATCAACGAGGCCGTCGTGCGCGCGCATCGCGACGGCATCCTCACCACCGCCAGTCTCATGGTTAACGAACCCGCCTGCGCGGAAGCCGTTGCGCTGGCCAGGGAACATCCTCGGCTGGGCGTCGGCCTGCATTTAACCTTGCTTTGCGGGCATTCGGCCCAGCCGCCGGCTCAAATCCCCGGCCTCGTCAACGGCCAGGGCGAGTTCCCAGCCAATCCGGCAAGCGCCGGTTTCCGTTATTTCTTCCAACGTCATTTGCGCGCGCAGTTGCGGGCGGAACTCCACGCCCAATTCGAGAAGTTTCGCGCCACCGGCCTGCCCCTGGACCACGTCAACGGCCATCTCCACCTCCACCTGCATCCGGTCGTGTTCGGAATCCTGAGCGCGGACGCCAGGCTTCTCGGCCTCGAGCGGGTGCGCCTGACCTTCGACCCGTTCTGGCTCAACCTGCGCCTGGCCTCGGGCTACCTGGGCTATCGCCTCCTGCACACCGCTATTTTCCATATCCTGTCCGCGCGCGCCCGGCCCGTGTTTCGTCAGCAGGGCTTCCGCCACACCCGCGCCGTCTTCGGTCTCCTGCAGAACTCCCGGGTCGATGAGAACTATATCTCCCGGCTGCTGCCGCGCCTGCCCGCCGGCGATTCGGAGCTTTACTCGCATCCCTCACTCGACGAATTTAAGAACGAGTTCGACGCCCTGGTCAGCCTGCGCGTGCGGCAACAGGTTGAGACACTCGGCATCCAATTAATCCGCTACCAGGATTTGTGACATGGCCAAATTACTATTGATTCTATTTATCGGGTTGGTCTTCGAAAGCACCGGCATCGTCCTGCTGAAAAAAGGCATCAACCAAATCGGCGAGGTCAAAACCATCAACGCCGGCGCAATCGCCCGGGTCATCAAAGAGGGCCTGACCAACTCCCAGGTCCTGCTGGGAGTTTTCTTTGAAGCCCTGTTCTTCATCTGCCTGCTCATCCTGATGTCCCAGAGCGACATCAGCTTTCTTTGGCCGCTGACGGCCCTGAGCTTCGTGTTCGCCACCGTCGCGGCGATGATGTTTTTGCACGAACGGGTCTCAGCCGTCCGCTGGGCCGGCGTGGTGCTGATCATGCTCGGCGCCGCCCTCATCAGCTACAGCGAACAGGGCAAAGAAAAACCGGCGGCACAAACCGCCGCTCAAAACACAGCGAGCAATTAGAAACGGCATGCAGGAGACGACGAAGGTAACGAGTCTCTGCCGACGTGAGGCTCCGCTCAGGGCGGAGAACCCAGATATCCAGCCTAGGTGATTGAGGTAAACGCTTTCTTGAGCGCAGCGCTAGCTGCCTGACAGCCTTCATCCCTGGCCATTTTATTCACCGCCTGGTTGAAAGGTTCCGCCCGAACCGGCCCGTCATAGCTAATCTCGTTGAGCGCGTTCAGGAAGGCGCCAATGTCAATCACGCCGGTGGCGCAGGGCAGTTCGCGCCGGCCATCCGGCTGTTGGTCTTTGGGAACCCCGGCCGGTGCATCGTTTAAATCGACCGCGATCACCTCGCTTTCCTTGAGCGCGAGCAGGTCCGCCGCCGTATCCCCGGCATGCCACCAATGCCAGCTATCGAGAACAAACCCCAGGGTCCCCGTGTTGATTTCGCCGATGAGCTCTTTCATTTCGGCCAGCGTATGAATGAAGCTATATCGCCGGCTGGCCCAGGAAGTCTTGGGGCCGACGTACTCCAACCCCAAACGCACGCCATGCTCCTTGAGGGTTTTGGCCACTTCACGCAAACGGGTAACGTGTTGACGAAAATTTTCCAGGTAAGGCAGGGTGTCATGGCAAGGCATCAGCCAGGTCGAAACCCGGTCCACCCCGGCGCGCTGAAGGCCGGCGGCGAATTTGGGCAAGCCCTTCAGGTCCTCTCCGAACCGGGCCTCATCCCGGCGAAATTCCACCGGCAACCCGGCCGCCCCAAAAACGATGCCTTTGGTTTTCATGAAGGACTTAAGCTCTGTCACTTGTTCGTCCGAGAGGGAAGCCAGGAACGCGCCATCGGCGCCGACGGATTCGAACCCGTGCCGTGCCGCCAGCTCAATTGCCTCCCGTTGGTTGGCCGAAACGCCGATGTTGCCGCACACCAGGTCGCGCGTCATCTTGCGCCGCTTCACCTCGGCGGCCTTTGAAAAACTGGGCAGGAATGCGCCCCCTGCCAGAGACGCCAGCGTGGTTCGGTGAATGAACTGCCTGCGATTGAGTTGGTTCATAGGAATATCTTTCAAGCAGCGTTGTGCCGCCAATCCCGGCTCAAGCCAACAGTTTCAGGATGGCGGTCACCGTCCCAGTCATAAGTGCATGAACTTGGGATTGCAATCGTAAATTAGCGTGGTTGGAATCGAGATCGGCGAGATAAAAAAACCTCGCCGTTCTGAGCCGCTACATCCTATCATTGACCTGAATCAGACGGGCGTCTTTACCTTTACACCATCGACCATGGTAAACCTCTTTTCCAAACGCAAAGTCCCTCTCCTCACCGTCCTGTTGTTCTTGACAGTAGCCGCAGTTTTCCTGCCCGCCTTGCGTAATGATTTTATTTCGTACGACGACCAGTCCTATGTGGTCCAGAATCCTTATGTCCAAGGCGGGCTTACCCTGGCGAGCGTCAGTTGGGCGTTCCGGAGCTTCTCCCAGGCCAATTGGCATCCGCTCACCTGGCTATCGCACATGCTGGATTGTCAGCTCTTTGGTTTGGCGCCTGGGGGCCATCATGCCACGAGCGTCCTGCTGCATACGCTCAATTCTGTCCTGCTGTTCCTGCTGTTGGAGAAGCTGACGGCTGCCCCCTGGCGCAGCCTGTTCGTCGCGGCCCTCTTCGGCCTTCATCCGTTGCACGTGGAATCCGTCGCCTGGATTGCCGAGCGCAAAGACGTGCTCAGCGGCCTTTTCTTTTTGCTGACGCTGTGGGCGTATGGCCATTACCTCCAAAGTCCAAGGTCCAAAGTCCAAAGGGCAAGGTCCAAACACCAAAACCCAAACATCACTGGCTCTCCGGCATCCGCCGCTCCTCATGCGGCGCGTTATTACGCGCTGGCGCTCCTCTTTTTTGCGCTGGGGTTGATGAGCAAGCCGATGCTGGTGACGGTGCCTTTGATTCTGGTGTTGCTGGATTTCTGGCCCTGGCAGCGGCTGAGCACTGACTGGCGGAGAGCACTCGTTGAGAAAGTCCCGTTCCTGCTGCTGTCGGCAGCTTCCAGTGCGGTGACGTTCGCGGCGCAGCAAAGCGGAAAGACGGTGACGGCGTTGGCCGGCCTGCCTTTGAGCGCTCGTGTGGCCAATGCGCTGGTCTCGTATGGTAGGTACCTCGGCAAGCTGATGTGGCCCTCTAACTTAGCGGTCTTTTATCCGCACCCAGGCCATTGGCCGCTGACGATTGTAATTCCAGCAACACTGCTCCTTATTCTGGTGTCAGCAATCGCGTGGCTGCTGCGCCGCTCGAGGCCTTACCTGTTGACCGGCTGGTCGTGGTACCTGGGGATGCTCGTGCCCGTCGTGGGGCTAGTGCAGGTGGGTTGGCAATCGATTGCTGATCGGTACTCTTACCTTCCGCTCATCGGAATGTTCATCCTGCTTGCCTGGACCGCGCACGACCTGGGCGCTCGCTGGCGGCCGAGCCGCATCCTCCTGCCCGTGCTCGGCGGAGTCGTGGTCCTTGTCTGCGCCGCATTCACTCATCGGCAACTTGGCTACTGGAAGGACAGCGGGGCGCTCTTTCGTCATGCTATAGCCGTTACCGGAAACAACTACGTCTCCTGCGCCAATTTGGGCAACTATGCGGCGGCCAGCGGAGACCTCGACGAGGCTGTCAAGCAGTATCGTGAAGTCGTTCGACTCGGTCCCGATGCCCAGGCCCACTGCAACCTGGGTGCGGTGCTCTATCGAAAGGGCCTGGTCGACGAAGCGCTTGGCCATTTCGAGCAAGCCCTGAGCCTGGATGCCAACTACGTTGATGCACGGGTCGGCGCCGGCACGGCGCTCGCGGGGAAAGGGCGGCTGGAGGAAGCCAGGCAGGAGCTTGCCGAGGCGCTCAGGCTCAACCCCAACTCGGCGCCGGCGCACGTGGCCCTGGGTTACCTGCTGGCGGGAACTGGACAGCGCGTTGAAGCCATCAACCATTTCCGCCAGGCGCTCGAGCTACAACCGAATTTCCCCGGCGTGCGGGAACAGCTACAGGTGATGACTGCAAACGGAAACGGACATTAGCCCGCGCCGACGACTCGCCCCAGCACTTCCGCCAGCCGTTGGGCGGCTGCCTCGCCCTGTTTCTGCAAGCGCAGCAGGCCGCCGAGCTTGGATGGCGAGCGCATCAGCGCCAGCGCCATCTTGCGCGCGCTGAGCCGTTGGTCGGGGGTCATCAACTCGTTGAAGTCGAGCGGCAGGTCCTCGCCCGCCGGATCGAGAATCACGCGCACCGTCGCGCTCGGGATTGCTTTTTCGCGGCAAAGGTCGCGGATAAACTGGGACTCCATCTCAACTGCATCGGTCCCCGTTGTTTCTCGCAGCTTTCGTTTTTGCTCGGCCGTCGTGGCTACGCGCGCGGCGCAATGAAAACTCGCCGGGCGCGCCCCGGCCGCGCGCAACCTCGCTTCCAGCTCGCTCTTTTCATCGGCGGCATAGATGACCGTGCCGCTGGTTAACCCGGGGTTGAGACCGCCCGCAAACCCACAACTCAAAACCTGGTTGGGCCGCTCAGTGCTCAACGCCACCCGAACCGTGCGCTCGGCATTGCGCGCTCCCATGCCGGTGAGGAGGATGCGAACCTGGGATCGTCCGCCCGCCAACCGGTCAAAGAACCGGGCTTCCTCCTTAACCGCGAAGCAAACCAGGGTGATCAGCGCCATGTTCATGCAGCACTCATTTAATCCCCGCCAGCCGTTCTTTCCAGACCTGGTAGAGCAGCACTGTCGCCCTCACATCGCGCAGGCAATACTCCGCAATATCACGGAAACGCCCTTCGGCCAGCAACGTATTGACGTCGCGCCCCGTCACCCCCGCGCTCTTGGGCGACTCGATCCCGAACGCCTTGCAGTAAAAATCCAGGTTGAACCTTCGGGCCGCCCCATCCCGGCCGCTCACGTTATAAAAAGTGAATTGCTCGGCCAGATCACAGTGCGGCTCGGTTTGATAGCGGTAGCCAAGCCAATCTTTGCGGCTGATCGGGACGTTGAGCAACGCCGAGCGCAAATAAATGAAGGGCACATCGAAGCCCCGTCCGTTGAACGTCACGATGTGTTCGTAATGTTTTGCCACGTCCCAAAAAGCAGTCAGCAACTCGACCTCATCCATGCAAGGCACAAACTCAACCGGCCCGGCTTCGCCCAACTCCTCCTCGTAATCTTCAGCGGTAAATAGCACCTGGCCCCGCGAGGTTTCGGCATTGAGCATGGCAATGCAGGCGACCTGGGCGGTAAACGGCCACAGGTTGCACTGCTGCATAATCTCAGTGCGGCGGGTGGCGCGGGCGGTCTCCTCGGCGAGCTTTTCGCACTCGCGAAAGAGGTATTCCTGTTGCGCCTCGTCGAAGCGCTCCAGCGGCAGGGCGGAAGTTTCGATGTCGAAAACCAGTTTGGCCATGAGACCGCGGTGCTTTTAACGGGCCTCTTTGTAACCGCTGGGGGCGCAGGCCGCTAGTTCTTTTTGGCCCTGATTTAAGCGCCGAATTTATCAAACATCTTCGCGTTGGCCTGCATCAACCGCATCAGATACTTCGCTTCGAAAACCCCCAGCGACCCCGAGTTGGCCCCGGTTTCGGTGAACCGCTCGAGCTTGTCGGAACCCGAGTACGGCGAGTGGACCAGCACCGGTTGGGGATGCCAGGAATGGCCCTTGATTGCGCACGGGGTCGAGTGATCGCCGGTGATCGCCAGCACGTCCGGCCGCTTTCGTAGCAAAATCGCCAGCGCGGCGTCGAGTTCCTCGATGGCCTTGGTTTTGGCTGAGAAGTTGCCGTCTTCGCCGAACATGTCGGTGTACTTAAAATGAATGAAGAAAAAGTCGTAGTTGTTGTATTCAGCCAGGTAGCGCTCGAACTGCTGGGCGATGGTTTGGGGCCCTTCGAGCTTGGTCATCCCCACCAGTTGGGCCAGCCCTTTGTACATCGGATAGACGGCGATGCAGCTCGCGCGCAGACCGTAGCGCTCCTGAAAGGTTGGAATCGCCGGTTGGTGCGCAATGCCGCGCAGCAGGAAGCCATTGGCCGGATGTTTGTGCGCGATGAGTGGCAACGCCGCCTCGTAAAACTCACTTACCAGCCTCGCCGCTTTCCTGGCCTTCAGCGACTTGCGATTGACCGCTTGCACCCTGGGAATGGGCAGCCCTTCCCGATGCGGGTCCGCATCCGTCAATGGGCCTTCCAGCCCTTCGCCCCGGAACAGCACCACGAACCGGTGGCCTTTGCCTGCCTTGATGATGACTTCGGCATCTCCGGCCTTTTTGACCTTTTGCGACAGCAGCGCGCACAGTTCTTCGCAAACCGAGGTGTCGATGCGGCCGGCGCGCCGGTCGGTAACAATTCCTTTGCTATCGAGCGTGCAAAAGTTGGCGCGCGCCGCGATGTCGCCTGCACGCAGCTCCAGGCCCAAGCCCAACGCCTCAATGACGCCCCGCCCGACCTGGTACTCCAGCGGGTCGTAACCGAACAGTGCCAGGTGGCCGGGTCCGCTGCCGGGTGTGATGCCGGGAGCCACCGGCAGCATCCGCCCTTGCGCAGAGTCTTTGCTCAGCGCGTCGAGATTTGGAGTTTTAGCGGCCTCCAGCGGGGTCAAATACCCTTGCCCTCGTGTGGCAATATCCCCCACTCCATCGAGCACCACCAGGGCCAGCTTGCCCGGGGTCTTCAAAGTCAATTCTGAATAAAGTGCGTCCAGGTTCATGATTCGGTTCTTTCGGTCGATTCGGTCCAACATTCCCTGGCGGCAGCAAAGGCGCCGCCACCAATCAGTCCGCATGATGCAAACAAGCCGCCGTCAGAGTCAAATTGATTCGGATTTCGACCGATGCGCCCTTCGTCACACGCTGACCTTAAACAGCATGACATCGCCGTCCCGCACCACGTAATCCCGTCCCTCGATGCGATAGTGGCCGGTCTCGCGGGCATGACTCAATGAACCTTCCTTGACCAGGTCCTCCCAGTTCACGGTTTCGGCCTTGATGAAACCGCGCTCAAAATCGGTGTGAATCGTCCCCGCGGCCTTTAACGCCGTGTCTCCCGTGCGAACCGTCCAGGCGCGGACCTCTTTTTCATTGAAGGTGAAAAAGGTTCGCAATCCCAGCACCTGGTAGGCGCTGCGAATCAGGGCTGCGATGCCGGATTCCTTCACCCCGAGGTCTTTTACATATTCCTGCGCCTCTTCCGGCGAAAGGTCGGCCAAATCGCTCTCCAACTGCGCGCAAACCGTCACTGTCTCACAGGCATGATGGGTGCGGGCGTACTCACGGACCTTGCCGACCTGTGGGTGGTTCTCCGCGGAAGCTAATTCTCTTTCCTTCAGGTTGGCAGCGAAGACCGTGGGCTTGTCCGTCAGCAGGAAAAAACCGCGAACGATGGCCTTTTCGTCCGGCGCCAGCGGCAGGCCCAGCGTGTTGGCGGGTTTGCCCGAGTTGAGGTGCGGCTCAAATTTCTCGAGGAGATGCTGCTCCGACAGGGCATGTTTGTCGCCGCGTTTGACGTCCCGCCAAATTTTTTCCATCCGCTTCCGCGCTGTTTCGAGGTCGGCCAGTACCAGTTCGGTCGTCACAATCTCGATGTCGCGCACCGGGTCTAGGCTGCCGGTCACGTGCGCGATATCCGGGTCCTCGAAACAGCGCACCACGTGAACCAGGGCATCGACTTCGCGGATATGGCTCAAAAACTTGTTGCCCAAACCCTCGCCGTGCGACGCGCCTTTGACCAGGCCGGCGATATCGACGAACTCGATCGCGGTCGGAATCAGCGTGCTGACCTTGGCCACCTTCCCGAGCTGTGGCAGCCGTGTGTCTGGCACGCTCACCACGCCCAGGTTGGGTTCGATGGTGCAAAAGGGGTAATTCTCGGCGGCAGCCTTGTGCGAACGCGTCAGCGCGTTGAAGAGCGTGGATTTGCCCACGTTCGGAAGACCAATAATGCCTGCCTTTAGCATGAAGGGAGCCTAGCCTGACTTTCGCAACTCGACCTGGTTTTTGAGAATTTTCGCGAGGTGAATTCATTGTTTTCCGTGGAAATCAGCCGATTTCGTTTCAAAAACGCCTTGTAGTGCAGACCTAGTCTCTTCCGCCAGCATTCGAACC
>DATMQA010000131.1:0-72165 GCA_035566895.1 Binatia bacterium | reverse complement strand
ATGCCCGGACGCTGGACACGCGCCGGTTGATGGCCTTGCACCTGCCGCGCTCCACTCGGTGGGCGCTGGTCTGCCTGGCGTTGGTCGCCGGCCTGGGCTTCGTCCCCGAATACCGCAGCAAGAGTTACCTCCAGAAAAAGGCCGATGAGCAGCATATCAAGGAAGCCGGCAAGCAATTGGTCGAGCTGACCCGTCATAATCTCGAAAACCGCGCTCCCGTCCTTCCAGCCACTCAAACTAACCTCGAAGCCGTCACCGCCATCGGCACCGAATTGAGCAAACAACCTCTGACCCGGAGCGAGGCATTGAAAGACCTTGCCAACGTTGCCGAGCAACTCAAAGACCAGCTCAAGGAGCTCGGCAAAGACCCCTCCCTGAAACGGCTGGAACAGGCCGCCCGCAGCGCTTCCGGCAACGAGGCCCAATCTGCCTCCAGCCTGCAAAAACAAATTGAATCCCTTCAAAAACAGTTAGGCACGCCCATCGGCAATCCCGACGCCATGGACAAGATGAAAAAAGAGTTGGAAAAGCTTCAGCAAGCCGCCCGCGGCATGGCCGACAAGAATTCGCCCGGCGCCGATGCCCAGCGCCAGAAAATGGCCGAATCCCTCTCGGCGCTTTCCAAGCAGGTCCAGGACATGGGTCTGAACATGCCGCAAATCGAAGATGCCATTCAGGCCCTGGCCGCAAATCAGAGCGAACTGTTTCTCAAGGACCTCGAGGCCGCGACCAAGGACCTGGAAAAATCGCAGGAGATGGCCAAGACCCTTCAGCAGCTTCAGCAACAGGCCGAAAAGCTCGGCAAGGACCTGGCCGAACAACTCAAGAATGGCCAGCCCGAGCTCGCCCAGCAGACATTGCAAAAAATGATCAATGACTTGAACCTCTCCAAGCTGGCTCCCGAGGACCTCAAGAAAATTATGGAGGAGGTCGGCAAAGCGATCGACCCGGCGGGAAATTACGGCAAGGTCGCCAATTACCTGAAAGACGCCACGAAAAAAATGCAGGGCAGTGACCAGCCTGGTGCGGCTAAGTCGCTCGGCGAAGCCTCCAAGGAACTTCAGAAACTGATGCAACAGCTTGCCGATGCCCAGCAACTCCAGTCCGAGTTGGATGCGCTGAACGAGGCTTCCCAATGCATCGGCACCGGCCAGGGTTGGCGCCCCAACCACGGCCGGCCCAGCAACGGAAAAGGCGGCCAGCCCGGCAGCGGTGTCGGCACCTGGGCCGACGAAAACGGCCAGTGGGACGGCACCTCGACGGCTGGGTGGGACAACTCGGGGGTCGTCCGGCCCGATGAAGACCCCCGCGGCCACAGCGACCGCGGTGAAGGCGAATTGAGCGATGCCCTCAAGCCGACCAAAGTTCAGGGCCAATTTGCTCCGGGCTCTCCGATGCCTAGCATCACCCTCAAAGGCGTCAGCATTAAAGGCACCAGCAAGGTTGATTATGAAGCCGCCGCCGCCGCCGCCCAATCCGATGCTCAGAGCGCCTTGAGCCACGAGAAAGTTCCGCGCGCGTATCAAGGCGCCGTGCGGGACTACTTTGACGATTTGAAGAAGTGACCGTTCGAAGTCGAAAGTTGAAAGTTGCAGGTTGAAAGTAAAGAATTCGTTCCTGCGGCTGACCCAAGTCTAACCGCAAATTCAGAAAGGGAAACGTACTATGGCAACTGTACAGCAATTCGAAGATCTACATGTTTGGCAAGACGCGCGAACACTGGTGCGGGGAGTTTACAAAGTCACAAAAGAGCGTCTCTTCCGGCGTGATTTCGCGTTACGTGATCAGATTGTGCGGGCCTCGACCTCAACGATGTCCAACATTGCAGAGGGCTTCGAGCGCGGGACACGCAAGGAGTTTGTTCAGTTTCTCAGTATAGCCAAGGGTTCGAACGGAGAGGTCCGCTCGCAACTTTACGTTGCTCTTGATCAGGAGTATATCGATCAAAAGGTTTTTGATGGCTTGCGCGAGTCCGCTCTCGCACTCTCCCGACGGTTGGCTAAGTTCATTGATTATCTGGAGCGGTATCCCAAAGCCACGCGCCGCCGGTCTGTACGTCAGCCATAGAGGTCACAACTTTCAACTTTCAACCTGCAACCTTCAACTTTTGGAAAGAATGAGCATCGACAATCAAATCCAATCCTTCCGCCAATCCTACGAAACCCTCCGCGCCGAGATCGGCAAGGTCATCGTCGGGCACGACGCTATTGTCGAAGCCACGCTCATTGCCCTTTTTGGCGGCGGCCACGTTCTGCTGGAAGGCGTACCCGGCCTGGGCAAGACGCTGCTGGTGCGCACCCTCAGCGAAGTGCTCGACCTCTCCTTCAGCCGCATCCAGTTCACGCCCGACCTAATGCCGGCCGACATCCTGGGCACCAACCTGGTGATGGAAACTACCGCCGGCCGACGCGAATTTCAGTTCCAGCGCGGCCCAATTTTCGCTCACCTCGTTCTGGCCGACGAAATCAACCGCGCCACGCCCAAAACCCAGTCCGCTCTGCTCGAGGCCATGCAGGAACATCAGGTCACCGCCGGCGGTGAACTCCGCCGCCTCAACGAACCGTTCTTTGTCATGGCGACCCAAAATCCCATCGACCAGGAAGGCACCTATCCGCTGCCTGAAGCCCAGCTCGACCGTTTCTTTTTCAAAATTCTCGTTGGTTACCCTTCGGCCGAAGAATTATCCGAAGTGCTCAACCGCACAACCACCGGCGCCAAGCCGCAGATCGAGAAAGTGCTCCATCGCGACGCCCTGCTCGAGCTCATGAACCTGGTGCGCGAAGTACCAGTCGCTTCCCATGTCAAAGATTATGCAGTGCGTTTGGTGCTGGCGACTCATCCCCGGACCGAGACCGCCGCTCCCATTGCCTCTCAGTACCTCCGGTTTGGCAGCAGCCCGCGCGGCGGACAGACTTTGATCCTGGGCGGCAAAGTCCGCGCCCTGACCCAGGGCCGGTTTAATGTCAGCTTCGACGACATCGAAGCCGTCGCGCCCCCCGCGCTTCGCCATCGTCTCATTCCGAATTTCGAGGCCGAAGCCGAGGGCATCACCACCGACCACATTATCGCGCAAGTTCTGCGAGACGTGCCGAGAGACGCGCAGGCGGTTACGGCTTAAAGCGGGGCGCCTGCCCGCCAACCCTTGCTAAGAGGGAAAACCATGACCATCGGCATTCACGTTTCACGTCTTACGTTTTACGCTTTATGTTTCACGCCTCACGTCTCCGCCCATGCCTAACCCGCTCCTGACTCCCGAACTGCTTCGGCGCCTCGAGCAGTTCCAACTGCTCGCCGCTCGCCGCGCCAAGAGTTCTTCCAAAGGCGAACGGCGCAGCCGCGCGCGCGGGCAATCCGTTGAATTCGCCGATTACCGCAACTACGTCCACGGCGACGATTTCCGCTACCTCGACTGGAACCTCTATGGCCGCCTGGATCGCCTCTTTCTGAAGCTCTACGAAGAGGAACGCGAACTGCCGGTGCGCATTTTCCTCGACGCGAGCGAGTCCATGACCTTCGGCGAACCGCGCAAATTTGATTTCGCCCGGCAAATCGCCGCCGCCGTCGGCTATGTCGCTCTCTCCGGCTTCGACCGCGTGAGCGTCATCCCTTTCCCTGCCCTTCCAAGCGACCCACAGCCCGCTGACGCAACTCGCCATCCGCAGCCCGCGAACCGCACAATGGAACTGGCTGCGCGCGGCGCCTTGCGTTCCGTGCGTGGCAAAAAATCGGCGATCCCTTTCTTCCAGAACCTCGGCGCCTTGACGGCGGGCGGCTCCATTAACCTCAACGAAGCCCTGCGCCGCGGCGCCCTCGAGGCTCGCCAGGCCGGACTGGCGTTGGTCCTGAGCGATTTTCTTGACCCGGCAGGGTATGAATCCGGCCTGACTGCTCTCGTCGGTCGCGGTTTTCAGGTCGATATTGTCCAAATCCTCGCGCCCGACGAACTCTCCCCTTCGATCTTTGGCGACTTGCGCCTCGTGGACTCCGAAACCGGTGGGCTGCAAGAGGTCACCTTCGGGCGCTACCGGCTCAAATCGTACCAGCAAACGGTGCAGAACTTTCTGCAACGCCTGCGTGAGTTTTGCCAGCCGCGCGGCATCAATCTTTTTACCGTCAGCTCCAATACAGTGCTGGAGGAGCTTTTATTGAAACAGTTGCGCAAAGCCGAGGTATGGGCGTAAAACCATGAACTTCCTCGCTCCAGCCGCTTTCGCCTTCGCCGCGACCATTCCGGTCGTGGTCCTGTTCTATCTCTTGAAGCGCAAACGCGTCGTGAAGCTCGTTTCCAGCACCCTGCTTTGGCAAAAGTTCCTCTCCGAAACACAGGCCAGCGCGCCGTTCCAAAAGCTGCGCAAGAATTGGCTGCTCATCCTCCAGATCATTCTGCTCATCCTGGCCGTGCTGGCGCTCTCGCGCCCTTACTTTGCCACCAGGCTTAAGCCCGCTCAGTTGCGGGTCGTCATCCTCGACGCGTCGGCGTCCATGCAGGCTATCGACGAGTCGCCTTCACGCTTCGAGAAAGCCCGCGCCGAGGCCCTCAAATGGGTCGATAGTCTCGCGGGTAGCGACCAGATGGTTATCCTCCAGGCTGGGGGCAACACCGAAGTTAAACAGTCAGCCACCAGCGAGAAAGCGGCGCTGCGCCGCGCCTTGCAGGGCTGTTCCTGTTCCGACGGGCCAACCCGTCTGGTGCCTGCCCTCCGCATGGCTGAATCGCTCGTGCGCGACCAAAAGGACGCTGAAATCCACTTGTTTAGTGACGGCGCCGTGCCCGAGTTGAGCGAATTCGAAAATAAGGGGCTGCCGTTGATTTATCATCGTGTCGGCAAAAGCTCGAACAATCTTGGCATCACCGGGCTGGATGTGCGTGCCAACCCCGAGAACCCCAAGCAGCGCGCCCTGTATGTTAGCGTCGCTAACTTCTCGTCTAATAGCGTCCAAACGGAACTCGAACTGTTGCTCGATGACCGCCTGCTCGAGACTCGCCCAATGACTGTTGGCGCAGGCGAGACCGTCCCGCAGGTGTTTCTGGCGTCGCAGTCCCGCGACGGCGTTTTCACCGTGCGCCTGACCTCGAATGATGATCTCGCTGCCGATAACCAGGCCTCGATTGTCAGCCTGCTGCCCAAACCGGTCAAAGTGTTGCTCGTCACCTCCGGAAACCGGCTGCTGGAAAAGGCCTTCCGCTCCAGCCCAAATGTCGTGCTGGCGGTTTCACGGGACCTGACCGACCCGGCCAGCGAGTTCGATTTCGTCGTGCTCGACAGTGTCGCGCCAAGCGTCTGGCCCAAGGGCAACGTGCTGGCCATTCATGTCGTCAACACCAATTGGTTTCCAGACACCACGCGCGTGGAAGGGCCGCCAATTGTCGATTGGAAATCTACCCACCCGCTGCTGCGCTATGCCGGCTTTGACAACGTGCAGGTCGCCGAGAGCCTGGTCGCCAAAGCCCCCAACTGGGCGGTCGCGGTCGCGGATTCCCCCCAGGCCCCGCTTATCCTGGCCGGCGAACTCGGCCGCCAGCGTATCGTTTGGGTTGGCTTTGATGTGCTGGAAAGCAACTGGCCGTTGCGCGTCTCTTTCCCAATTTTCATTTCCAATGCCATCGATTGGCTCAACCCCGCCAATGCCAAAAGCGGCCAACTCCTTGTCAAAGCCGGCGACGCCTTCCGCCTTGCGTTGACCCGGCCCGAAACGTCCGCCCAAATCACGCTCCCTGGCGGCGGCACGAAAATGATCGAGATCACCCCCAATGCGAACGAAGTTGTCTTCGGCGAGACCTACAAGCAGGGCATTTACCATCTCCGCCTGGGAACAAATGACACCTCGTTTTGCGTCGATCTGCTCGACGCGGCCGAGAGCAACATCAAACCCCGCGATGAGTTAAAGCTGGGCAAATACACCCGCGTCGCCGCGACTTTGAAGCAACGCACCAATATGGAACTCTGGCGCACCTTCGCCGCGCTAGGGCTGCTGGTGCTGCTCGGCGAATGGTGGTTCTATCATCGGAGGACGGTGTGAGGAGCGGGGATTTACGATTTACGATTTACGATTTACGAATGCCAGCCGCAAGCGCGGGAGGCTTCTGGTCTTCGGCGCTCTCGTTCCCCCTCACCCCAGCCCTCTCCGCAAGGGAGAGGGAGGCTTCTCGCCCATGCGTCCGCGAAACTGGCGTGCCTCCTTTTCAAAGGAAACTGGCGGCGATTCTCCCTCTCCCTTGCGGAGAGGGCTGGGGTGAGGGGGAATGGGATGACCTATGTCGAAAGGACTCGATTCTCGCATCCACCTCACGAGTCCCAATTTCTCCCACATGAACGACCCGGGCCAAAAGCAAAAGGACGCAGGCTGGCGAGGGGATGAGTTCGCCTCGCGCGAGGTGCTCGGCCATTTCTGGTGGGTTCCTATAGTCGGCATCGTCTTGGCTGCTTCGCTGTTGCTTCCGGCACTGAATTACACAAAGCACAAGCAAGTCATCGCCTACTGCGCCCAGGACCAGGACTATGCCGAGCCAATCTTCCGCGATTTCCAAAAAGAAACCGGGATCAAGGTGCGCCCGGTGTACGACAGCGAAGCGGTCAAAACCGTTGGCCTTGCCAATCGGCTGCTCGCTGAGCGCAATCACCCGCAATGCGATGTCTTTTGGGGCAACGAAGAAATGCGCACGCGCCAGTTGGCGGCCAAAGACGTTTTCCGGGAAACCAACGGCTGGGCTGCGTTCGGATACCGCAGTCGCCGCCTGGTCATTAACACCAACCGCCTCTCTCTGGCCTCCGCCCCTCATTCCCTGGTCGAGCTGACCAATGTCGCGTGGAAAGGAAAAGTCGCCCTGGCCAATCCGCAGTTCGGCACTACCGGAGCCCATTTCCATGCCTTGCGCCAGAAATGGGGCGCTGCCGGCTGGGAAACCTGGTGCCGCGCGCTGGCCGCCAACAAGCCCTTCCTCGTGGACGGCAATTCCGTTGTGGTCAAACTTGTCGGCCAAGGTGAGGCCTGGCTGGGAATGACCGACTCGGACGACATCGCCGCCGGGCAGCAGGAGGGCCTGCCAATAGCGGAGTTGCCCATGACGGATGACACGCTCTTGATTCCCAACACGGTCGCCGTCGTACGGAATGCCCCGCACCCGGAGACCGGCCAGCGCTTATTCGAGTATCTCCAGCGACGGGAAGTAGTCGAGCGCCTCGTCGCCGCAAAGGCGCTGGAGGGAGTCTCAATCAATCCTAATCTTAATCCTAATCTTAATCGCAATCTAAATTGGGCAAATTTGCTGACCGACCTGGAACCCACTACCGCCAAGCTGAACGAAATCTTCCTGCGATGAAACTCAAACCAGGATCTCCTTTTCGCTCAAAACATAAATCGTAAATTTGAACTGGCCTCTGCTCAAAAACAGTTTGCTCGTCAGCGGGTCCGCCACCCTGCTGGCGCTAAGCTTTGGCCTGATCGCGGCGCTATGGCTGGCGGGATTGGGAAAACGTTGGAGGAATCTTTTTTTGGCAGCCGCCATCCTGGCGCTTGCCCTGCCGCCATTTCTCGTGACCAATTGCTGGCTTCATTTCCTCGGACATACCGGCGTCTGGCACCAGTGGCTGCCGCTGAATATCATTTCCCTCAGTGGCACCGTCTGGATTTTGAGCCTCCTGCTTTGGCCCATTCCCCTGCTGGCCGTCTTGAGCGCCTGGCGCCGGCTCGAACCCGCCCAGCTCGAAAGTGATATGGCGGTGACCGGATGGGCGCTGATTCGCGGATTGCTTTTGCCCCTGTCGCGAAGTGCGCTGGCCCTCGCCGCCGTGCTCGCGTTTGTGCTCGCACTGAACAATTTCGCGGTCCCGGCCATTTTGCAGGTGAAGGTATTTCCGGAAGAAATGTGGGTTCGGTTCAACACGGCGTTCGACACCGCCGGCGCGTTACGCTTGAGCCTGCCGCTCGTTGTTGGCCCATTGCTGCTGGTGGTGGTATTTGCGCGGCGCCAAATCCCCTGGCCGCACCTTGAAGCTCCTGTCTCGGCGAGGCTCTTCCGTCAACAGCTTGGCCCAGCCTGGTTTTGGTTTTGTGGCGCCGTCACGCTTTTGGTTTGCTCGTTGTCGGTGGGCCTACCCCTCTACCAATTGCTTTCCGCCCCGCGCACCTGGACCGAACTTCCCGGGGCGCTGCTGGCCGGCCAAAGCGCCATCTGGAACTCGGTCTGGTTCGCCGCAGCTTCGGCCACGCTGATTCTCGCGCTCGGTTTGTGCGGGGCGCGTCAGAGCGGCGTCGGAGCGCGGCCTTTAGGCTGCAGAAACGCGCAACCGCAATCCATCATTCGTCGATTCTGCAGCCAAAAGGCCGCGCTCCGACGCCACCGTGATCGTTTCCTCCCCTCAACTGCTGCTTTGCCGCGCTGGTTCGCCTGGCTCCTCTGGCTGCCTTTTTTGTTGCCCGGGGTTTTGCTTGGCATCGGGTTAATTGCCGCATTCAACCGCCCCTGGTCCTCGCTCTTTTATCAAAGCGCCGGAATTGTCATCCTGGCATTCGTCATTCGTTACCTGGCCTTGGGCTGGAACACCGTTGCTCACGCCTCGCGAGCCGTGGACCGTGACTTGATTGACGTGGCCCGCCTGGAAGGCGCGGGCCGCTGGCAGATGTTGCGTCACGCCCAGTGGCCCCAAATCGCGCCCCAAATTCTTGCCGCCTGGTACATCCTGTTTCTGCTTTGTTTGTGGGATGTAGAATCGATGATCCTCGTTGTCCCGCCGGGCGGCGAAACGCTGGCGTTGCGCACCTTTAACCTGCTCCATTACGGCCACAATGCCCAGGTCAATGCGCTTTGTTTGATGCTGCTCGTGCTGGCGCTGCTCCCGTTGCTCCTCTGGCAAGCTTGGTCATCGGTCCGCAGCCGCGGTCTTTCACGTTTCACGTTTCACGTTTCACGCATCACGCATCACGCATCACTCCTCCCGCTCCTTTCCGCCTGCGCTCTCGTCCTCCTCACCGCCTGCTCTCCAGTTTCCACCCCCAACGACGCCCCACTCCGGAGCCGCCTCTTCAGCCGCGTCCAAATCATCGGCACTCGCGGCGTCGGTGTCGGCCAGCTTAACAAGCCTCGCTCGGTAGCGGTCGATGCGCAGGACAACCTGTATGTCGTCGATATGACAGGGCGAGTGCAAAAGTTCTCGCCGAGCGGTGCGTTTCTGCTCTCCTGGCAGATGCCTCAAACCGAGCGCGGCAAGCCCAAGGGCATGGGCCGTGACCGGGCCGGTAACATCATCGTGGTCGAACCGCACTACTCGCGCGTGAACCATTTTTCCCCCGAAGGCAAACTGGTGTCGCAGTGGGGTGGGCACGGCACCAATTTCGGCCAACTCGGTTTGCCGCGCGCTGTGGCCGTTAATTCTCGTGGCGAAATCTTCATCAGCGAATACCAGGAGAATGAGCGGGTGCAAAAGTTCACCTGCGAAGGTTCGGAAAAACCAAAATGCGTCGCCGTTATCGGCAAGCCGGGCACCGGGCCCGGCGAATTCAATCGCCCAGAAGGTTTGGCCGTGGACGCCCAGGACCGGCTTTACGTCGCGGATTCGTGCAATCATCGCATCGAGGTTTTTTCCAGCGACGGCAAATTCCTTCGCGCCTACGGCAAACCCGGCAGCGGCAAAGGCGAACTGAGCTACCCCTACGATATTTGCGTCGATGCGGCTGGGCGGCAGTACGTCTGCGAGTTCGGCAATAGCCGCATCCAGGTCTTCGACAGTAATGACCAGCCGATTGAAATCATCGGCGGGCCGGGCGCCGAGCCGGGCCAATTCAATAATCCGTGGGGCGTCGCTCTGGATTCCGCCGGCAACCTCTACGTGGCCGATTCGCAAAATCATCGAGTGCAGAAGCTCATCCGCACCCATTCTGTGGCCAGTGAGCCAACCGTAGCCAGCAGCCAGTGGTCCGTAGTTAGTAGCTCCGAGCCGGCTACTGACTACAGACTACTGGCTGCTGACCACGTATTGGTGGACCGCGGACCACGGACTTTGGACTTTGGACTTTGGACTTTGGACTAATGCTGATGAATTTCCAGGTCACCCATCCCTACTGCTTGTTGGCGCTGGCGCCGGCGCTGGCATGGGTGATTTGGTTCGCGTGGAAAAGCGACGTGCAAATCAGCTCCTGGCGGCGCTGGCTGGCAGTGCTGATTCGCATCGCTGTGCTGCTCGCATTAGTACTGGCGATCGCGGGGCTGCAATGGCTGAGGCCCATCGAAGGCATGAACGTCTTCTTCGTCCTGGACCGCTCCGATAGCATCCCCCCACCCCAACAGGAGGGCGCCCGCGAGTACGTCAATCGTATCTGCAAACAGATGAAAACCCGCGACAAGGCCGGGGTGATTGTCTTTGGCAGCGAAGCCAGCATCGAGTCCTCGCCCAACGCAGCGGTGGACTTGCAAAAAATCCAAGCTGTCGTAGGCACCGAACGCACCGACCTCGCCGCCGCCGTCCGCCTGGGCACCGCCGCCTTTCCCGAGACCGGCCAGAAACGCCTCGTGCTGCTGACCGACGGCAACGAGAATGTCGGCGACAGCATGAGCGCCGTGCTGGCGGCCAAACCGCTTGGCGTCTCCGTCGACGTGGTGCCGATGGGCGTTTCCCGCGCCAACGATGTCTCGGTTCAAAAGGTCCAGGTCCCGGGCCGCCTGAAAAAGGGGCAGACTTTCGACGTTAAAATCTTCGTCCAGGCCGACCAGGCTCAAACTTCGACCGTCCGCCTTTATCGAAACGATCAGTTTCTCGGCGAACAAAAAGTCCAACTCTCCGCCGGGAAAAATTTGTTCTCATTTCCCCAGAACCTCACCGACCCCGGTTTCTACAGCTACGACGTTCGGGTCGATGCGCCAGGTGACCCCTTGCCACAAAATAATCGCGCCACCGGGTTCACTATCGTTCGGGGCGAACCCCGCATCCTGATTGTCTCCTCGAATCCCGAGGAAGACCGCCAGCTCGCCGCCGCCCTCCAAACCTCTCGCCTCGAAATCAGTCTGGTCGGCGTCAACAGCTTCCCTGCCACGCTGACCGAGATGCAGAGTTACGATGCGATCTTCATTAGCAACGTCTCGGCGGGGGATTTGGGCAGCGACCGCCAGAAGCTGCTCGAGAGCGCCGTGCGCGATTTTGGCGTGGGCCTGGTCTGCGTCGGCGGCGACCAGACCTACGCAGCAGGCGGTTACCGGGGCACGCCGTTGGAAGCGACTCTGCCGGTCAGTATGGAATTGGACAGCAAGAAGGTGCTGCCCAGCGGCGCGGTGGTGCTGATCATGCATGGCATGGAATTCAATGACGGCAACCAGGTCGCGCGTGATTGCGCCCAGGGTGTGCTCGCCGCGCTGGGGCCCAACGATGAAATGGGTGTCTTGCTGTGGGACGGCACGGAGCACTGGTTGTTCCCGCTCCAAAAAGTGGGAAAGAAAAGCGACCTCGCACGGCAGATCGCCGGGATGAACCAGGGCGATTTGGGCAGCTTCCAGGGGATCATGGACCTCGCTCATCAATCCCTCAAGAAATCCACCGCCAATCTCAAGCACATTATTGTGTTCAGCGACGGCGACCCCGGCCCGCCCACCCCTGCCCTGATGCAGGCGATTGTCAATGACCGCATCACCGTCAGCACGGTGCTCATCTCCGGCCATTCCGGGCCCGACACCATGACCTTCATCGCCGACCAGGGCAAAGGTCGATTTTACAATGTCAGTTCACCCAACGACTTGCCCCAGATTTTCATCAAGGAAACGGCCGTGATTTTGAAATCAGCCATCTACGAGGAACCTTTCAAACCTCAGGTCCGTTCCGTCAGTGAACTCGTGCGGGGCATCGCCCCTGGTGACTATCCTTCGCTCCTGGGCTATGTTGCCACGACGCCCAAGCCGCGCGCCGAGACTCCCCTATTGACCGACAAGAACGATCCCCTGCTCGCCCATTGGCAATACGGCCTGGGCCGCGCCGTCGCCTTCACTTCGGATGCCAAGGCCAAATGGGCCAGGATCTGGCTGAACTGGGACAAGTACCGTCAATTCTGGTCGCAAATCGGCCAGTGGAGCTTGCGCCGATTGGACAGCGCGGATTTCGCCACTGAAATTACCGTGGATCAGGGCGAAGGCGTCCTCCTCACCGACGCCCTCGATGCGCAAGGTAACTATCGCAACTTCCTCAACTTGCAGGCGACCATCGTCAGTCCAAAAGGCGAACGCCAGAACGTGCGCGTCGAACAGACCGGGCCCGGCCACTATGAGGCGCATTTCCCCACCAAGGAAGTCGGCGCTTATCTCATCAATCTGATGGACATCAAAGACGGCCAGTTGCGTGGGTCCCAGGTGGTCGGCGCCAGCGTGAACTATTCCCCTGAGTTCATCGCCTCCGAGCCTAACGCGAATCTGTTGCGGCGCCTGGCCGACAGCGGCAGCGGCAAAATCCTCGACCCAACCGGGCCGGCTGGAAACCCCTTCGCGCATGACCGGTTGAAGACTTTTCAACCGCGCGACCTTTGGGAATCCCTGCTCAAGTTTGCCGTCCTTCTCTTTACCTTGGATGTCGCCGTCCGCCGGATTCAGATTGATCGCGCCGAATGGCAGCGCGCTCTACTGGCCTTGCGTCGCTGGCTGTTCTTCTGGGAAGGGGTGCCCCGTGCCCCCGAAGCAGAGGAATCGTTGGCCGCGTTGCTGTCCCGGCGCGAGCAGGTCCGCTCTCAACAAACCGCCCCGACGCTGGAACCCAGGCCCGATTTATTCCGTCCCGTCGGACCGGCCACGGCGCCGCTGCCGGGCACGGAAGGAACCACAACACCCGCTGGCCAGTCGGCCGCGGCCGCCGAAGAGCCGTCCAAAGCTCCTGCTGAGCCGGTCGCCAACACCACCAGCCGCCTCCTGGAAGCCAAGCGGCGCGCGCAAAAACGCAAAGGCTAGCCGGGCGAGGAAAGAAAAGATCTTCAGACTGAGTCGCGAAGCGTATGGAGTGCGAGCAGCTTGCTGCCGCTGTCGAGTACCGACCAACTTCCAAAGCGGGAGCAAGCTGCTCGCACTCCATACGCTTCGCGCCGTTCGGGTGCGCCTTTGACGCGCAGACCTGCACAGCGAAATGGTGTAAGTGCTCATACGGTCGCCCGCAACCCTGCGCTGCGCTGTTCGGCTATTGCTAAGCCGGTCGCGGTAGCGCATTCTCGCGCGTGATGAGCATAGAATCCGAAACTTTTCGCGCTAGCCGATGGACCAAGGGTAATTTCCTCTTCCCCACCATCATCGAGGTGACCGACAAGGCGATCAGCCGCCGCAAACGCTCCTGGTTCAGCCAGGACGAAATGAGCATGAGCATCAGCAAGGTCGCCTCCGTCCATATCCGGACCGGCATGATCTGGTCTGATATCCTCATCGAATCCTCCGGCGGCACGGACCCCTTGGCCAGCCACGGCCATAAAAAAACCGATGCTCTGCGAATCAAGCAACTCATCGAAGACGCCCAACTGCAAATTTCAAAGAAACCTCAGGGCGCGGAATAGAGTCGGGAGTTGCCAGCTCTGGTGAGCAACGAAACTTCAAATTCCAAACTTCAAACTCCAGGAAAGCATCAAAATTCAAGCGCGAAGAACCGGATCGGGCTTGAAGTTTGTAGATTGGTGCTTTCCTGGTGTTTGGTTTTTGGAGCTTGGTGTTTGGAGTTCCTATCGGTGGCTGCGCTGGCCGAAGGGCGAGAGCGCCAGCTTGACCCGCGGTATCCGGGTCTTGCCGTCCACCGGGCCGGGTGGCGGTTCTTCCCTGCTCAACGCCAAAGCGATGAACTCAGATTGACACCGGTGCGCCTTTTCGCCCCGCGCAGGGACTCCCAGCCGATAAGAGCCGTCCGGCTGGAGAAAACGCGCTTTGGTGTTATCCGCCAGGTAGGTCATCAGTATCTCGCGAATCACCCGCTCGCGCAGCACCCCGTCCTCAACGGGGAAGACCAGTTCGATGCGCCTGAACAAGTTGCGCGGCAGCCAGTCGGCGCTCCCAATGAAAACCTGGGGTTGGCAGGCATTCTCGAAATAATAGATGCGGCTGTGCTCCAGGAATCGGTCCACGATGCTGCGCACCGTAATATTCTCGCTCAGACCCTTGAGCCCGGGGCGCAAACAGCAGATGCCGCGCACAATCAATTCAATTTGTACGCCGGCCTGCGAGGCCTGGTAAAGCGCCGCCATGATCTGGGTTTCCGACAGCGAATTGATTTTGGCGATAATCCGGGCCGGCAGCCCGCGCCGGGCGTTTTCGGTTTCTCCTTCGATAAGCTGGAGCAGGCGCGGGTGCAGTTCGAAAGGCGAAACCAGCAGCTTGCGCATCGGTTGAAATTGGCAGATGCCCGTCAGTAGGTTGAAAAAATTGGTCGCATCCTCGCCGAACTCCGGCCGGCAGGTCAGCAGCCCGATATCCGTGTAAAGCCGGGCGGTGGTCGGGTTGTAATTGCCGGTGCCGAGGTGGACGTACCGGCGGATGTGATGGCCTTCCCGGCGAACCACCAGGCAACTTTTGCCGTGAATTTTGTAGCCCACCAGTCCATAAACCACATGGACGCCCGATTCCTCGAGTTGTCGCGCCCACTGGATGTTATTGGCTTCGTCGAACCGGGCGCGCAGTTCCACCACCGCGGTCACTTGCTTGCCGTTGCTGACCGCGTTTTCCAGCGCGCCGATGATACGCGGGTCGCCCCCGGTGCGGTAAAGGGTTTGCTTGATGGCAAGCACATCCGGATCCGCGGCTGCCGTTTCCAGGAAATCCACCACGCTGCTGAAATTCTCGTAGGGATGGTGCAGCAGAATGTCGCGCTCGCGAATCGCCGCAAACAGGTCGGGTTGGTCTTTCAAGGCGGACGCGACGGGAGCCACAAAAGGCGGGTCCCGCAGTTCGGGGGAATGGTCGCCTTCATAAACCGCCATCAAGCGCGTCGGGTTGAGCGGTCCATCAATCAGGTAAAGATCCTCCTCACTCAGCCGAAGTGTTTTGAGCACCGCCTCGCGAATGTACGGCGGACATTGCGCATCAACCTCCAGCCGCACCGCATCGCCTTTGCGCCGGTTGTGCAATTCGTTTTCCACCGCCTTGAGCAAGTTGGCCGTCTCTTCTTCGTCGATGTAGAGTTCGCTGTTGCGCGTCACGCGAAAGGCCCAATAGCCCAATAACCGCGTGCCGGGAAATAAATCCGCCAGGAAATGGCCGATCAGGCGGCTTTGGTACACGTAATCCTCCCGGGCATCCGCGCGGGGGAGCTTAACCAGGCGCGGCAGGATGCGGGGGATTTGTACCACCGCCAGGTGCTTGAGCGCCTCCTGGCCCCGGCGTATCTCCAGCCGCACGATCAGGTTGAGAGATTTGTTGAGCAACTGCGGGAACGGGTGCGCCGGGTCGATCGCCAGCGGCGTCAAAACCGGGCGGACCTGCGTCCGGTAATACTCCTGGAGCCAAGCCTGGTCGGCGGGTTCCAGGCTGGCCGTATCCAGAATCCGAATCCCGTTTTTGGCCAGTGCCGGCAGCAAATCCTTGCGCCAGCAGGCATACTCATCGGCCACCATTCTTCGGACGCGTTTGGTGATCGCCCGGAAAGCCTCGGAAGCGGTCAAACCGTCGGTGCTGCGCTCGACCACGTCGCTTTCGATTTGCTGCTTGAGCCCGGCAACGCGCACCTCGAAGAACTCATCCAGGTTCGAACTGACGATGCAGAAGAATTTGACCCGTTCCAGCAGCGGATTGTTCGGGTTAAGCGCCTCCTCGAGCACCCGGTGGTTAAATTCCAGCCAGCTCAATTCACGATTGATGAAATGAGCAGGACCGAGCATAACTGTTTTCTCTTTGGCTGGCACAATCCGTAGAATGATAGCCAGGAAATGGGGGGTTGCAAAGTGACAAAGCGCTCCCAGCTCTGTTGAAAGAGAACCCCCATTGAAAACGGCTTGCCTCCTGCGCCTTAAATTCACACCCTGCCGCTCATGAATATTGACCCCTCAAAACGATTAAACCAACGTTCCGCTCCTTACGCTTCACGCCTCACGTCTCAAGTTTCCCGTCGCTCAGTCTTGGCCCTCGGTGCCACCGCGGTCACTGGCCTGCTCTTGAGCCCGAGCCTCTTTGCCGCACCCCCCTCGGCTAAGCGCAAAGTCGTCGTCTGGTCCGAAGGTACCGCCAATGTGGACCCCGGGTCCAAGGGCGTTTACCCGCAAGACGTCAACACGGCCATCGCCGAAGGGCTTAAACCTCTCGAAGAAAAAGATTGGCAAATCGTCAAAGCCAGTCTCAACGACCCCGACCAGGGCCTCAGTGATGAATCCTTGAACAGCACCGACGTGCTGATTTGGTGGGGGCACAAAAAACATGGCGAAGTTAAAGACGAACTGGTGGCCAGGATTGTCGAGCGCGTCAAGGCCGGCAAGATGGGCTTCATCGGCACTCATTCCTGCCATTTCGCCAAGCCCTTCAAAGCCCTCATGGGTACCCGATGCAGTTGGCGCGAGTACGTCGCCGACGGCACCTCCGCGGAAATCATCGTCAAAGAACCGGAGCATCCGATCTGCAAGGGCGTCAAGTCTTTCAAGCTCCCTAAGATCGAGCGTTACGGCGAACCGTTCGCTGTGCCGACCCCTGAGGCCGTCCCGTTGGACGGTATTTATACCAAACCCGACGGCAAGACTGAACCGGGCCGGATGGGAATGTGCTGGACGATCGGCAAGGGCCGGGTGTTTTACTTCACTCCCGGCCACGAGACCTACAACGATTATTACCGCCCTGAAGTGCGACAGATTTTCGTCAACGCGGTCCAATGGGCCGCCCCGGCGATGTAATCCAGGACCTCTCGCCTCCCCGAATCCAAATCCCGAAATTCAAACCAGCATAGTTATAGCAGAATCATTCTGCCCTAATCATTCTGCCAACTGCTTTCGGCTTCCAGACCTCGCCCTTCTTTCGGCCTTCGGTCTTCGGAGTTCGGATTTTGCTAGTTCGCCCCCCGGCCGCTCACGCCTCGGGTGCCTTTAAGAATAGCGCGGGCGGGTTCTTTAGGACGCAATGCCCGAACCGCTTTGCCGGCCTGCCACATTTCGGAATTTCCGATCGCCGACAGCTCCTTGGTCAACTGCTTTTGATAGTCCGGTTTGCCGCAGGCGGAGAGCACGCGGGCGCATTCTTTGCCGGTTTTGACCCGCTGATAAAGCTCTTTGAAGACGGGTAGCACTGCTTTCTTGAAGCGCGGCTTCCAATCCAGCGCGCCGCGTTGGGCGGTCGCCGAGCAGTTGGCGTACATCCAGTCCATGCCATTTTCATCCACCAGCCGAATCAGGCTCTGCGTGAGTTCCTCGACGGTTTCGTTGAAGGCCTCGCTCGGAGAGTGGCGATGGCTGCGGAGCACATCGTATTGGGCCTCCATAATGCCGGCCAGTGCCCCCATCAGCACCCCGCGCTCGCCGGTCAGATCGCTGAAAACTTCGTGCTGGAAACTGGTCGGGAACAAATAGCCAGAGCCGATGCCAATTCCCACGGCCAGGCACCGCTCCTCCGCCCGGCCGGTCGCGTCCTGGCCGATAGCGAAGCTGGAATTAATGCCCGCCCCGGTGAGGAAATTGCGCCGCACGGAGGTGCCGGAGCCTTTGGGTGCGACCATGATGACATCAACGTTTTTGGGCGCGATCACGCCGGTCTGTTTCCGATAGGCGATGGAAAAACCATGCGAAAAATAAAGGGCCGCGCCGGGCTTAAGGTTCTTTTTCACCATGGGCCAGATGGCGCGCTGGGCGGCATCCGAGACGAGCATCTGGATAATCGTGCCGCGGCGGACCGCTTCATCGATCTCGAACAAGGTTTTGCCCGGCACCCAGCCATCGGCCAGCGCGCGGTCCCAATCGCGCTTGAAAGCGCTGGCTTGGCCAATGATGACCTTGAAACCGTTGTCGCGCAGATTCAACGATTGCGCCGGCCCTTGCACGCCGTAGCCGATCACCGCGATGACTTCATTCTTGAGCACTTTGCGGGCCCGGGCCATCGGAAATTCCTTCCGCGTGATGACTTTTTCTCTCGTTCCACCAAAATCGATAATTGCCATAATTTTATTTCTTTATCCGAATCGTATTTCCAATCCTAACTGCGTCCCGCGTTTCGTCAACCCTTCCCCCCACCAAAAACGCTTACGCACCGCGTTCCTATCCCCATGTCCCCATGTCCCCATGTAACTGTGTAACCATGTAACTGTGTACCCTTTTAACCCTTCAACTCTTTTAACCCATTTAACGATTTAACTCTGTCACTTCCGCGGCATCGCCACCTTGCCCGTCCGCGTCAAATCGATGACGCCGAAGGTCTTCATCAAGTCGAGGAACTTCTCGATCTTGCTCTCGTTGCCGGTCACTTCGATGCTCAGGGTTTTTGGTTGCACATCGACGATCTTGGCCCGGAAAATGTCGGTAATCTGCATCACCTCGGCCCGGGTCTTGGAATCGACCGCGACTTTCACCAGCACCAGCTCGCGATCGACATATTCGCCCTCACGGAAGTCCTGGACCTTAATCACATCGGCCAGCTTGTTGAGCTGCTTGACGATTTGCTCGAGCGTCGCGTCGTCCCCGCGGGTGACGATGGTCATGCGGGACGCGGTCGGGTCCTGGGTCGGGGCCACGTTGAGCGTGTCGATATTGTAGCCGCGCCCGCTGAACAGGCCTGCGATGCGCGTCAGCACGCCGAACTTGTTTTCGACTAACACAGAAATGGTGTGTCGCATAGTTCCCCACTTCTTATCGGGGGCGCGCAAGCTAGCAACGGGGCGGGGTAGGGTCAACCGGGAAATCAGAAACGACTTCAGCAACCGGAGGTTCGAGCCCGGGCGGCCGGGCGGAGATCTCGAAAGCGCATCGGAGCCGAACGCTGGCCGCCTCAGCTCGCGTCCGGTCGGTGGTATGGATGCGCGCAATCGTATCGCCCGCGCAGACTTGCTCACCCGGTTTGGCGAGCCTGTCCACACCAACATCATGGTTGATCACGGACTCTTTGGTCAGGCGGCCTCCGCCTAAATCGCGGATGACTTCGCCGACGACACGCGCGTCGCACCGCGTGATAAAGCCACCCCTTGGCGCTTCCAATTCTATTGTCGTCGGGGCTGTGTGGTCCAGCGCCAGCTTACGGTTGAAGGCTTCCAGGTCCGCGCCTTGGGCCACCAGCATCTCATCCCATTTCTGGCGCGGCTGGCCGGAAAGCAGACAGTTCTCGGCCTGTTGCCAGGCGGCCTCCAGAGACTCGGCTCTGCCGGTCTGGACCAGCAGGTGAGCAGCGCAGCTCAGGACAAGCTCGCGAAGGTCAGGTGCCTGGTGCGTAGTGCGCGACTGGCAAGACGTGGCGGTCCGTTCAAAGCAGGCGACGGCTTCCTTGACTTCGAGCCAGTTACCGGCCGCGCGGCCCAGGGGGGTATCCATGCTGGTCAACACCGCGCGGGTATTGACGCCGCACTCGTTTCCCAACCCGACCATCCCCTGCGCCAACTCCCGCGCTTTTTCGCGGGTCGGCATAAAGGCCGCCGAACCGAACTTCACGTCCAGCACCAGCGCCTGCAGGCCCTCAGCCAGCTTTTTCGAGAGAATCGAAGCGACGATGAGCGGTGTGCTTGGTACGGTGGCAGTCACGTCCCGTAAAGCGTACAGCCCCTTGTCGGCGGGGACCATCCGTTCGGTCTGGCCGCAGATCACGCAGCCAACCGTCTGGACAATCTCGACCATTCGTTCGAGCGGCAGCGAGGTCCTTAACCCTGGAATGGAATCCAGTTTGTCCAGCGTGCCGCCGGTGATCCCGAGACCGCGCCCGGAAATCATCGGCACTCGGAATCCCAGGCAGGCCAGCAACGGCGCCAGCGGCAGCGAGACCTTGTCGCCGACGCCCCCGGTTGAATGCTTGTCCACCAGCGGGCGCGGGTCGTCTGGAAATTTAAGCACCTCGCCCGAATCGCGCATCGCCAGGGTCAAAGCCCGGGTCTCCATCGGATTCAAACCTTTGAAGTAAACGGCCATCAGGAACGCGGCCATTTGGTAATCGGGGATTTGGCCGGCAGTATACGCGGAGATAATTCCCTTGAGCTGGAGGCCGGTAAGCGCCTGCCCGTCGCGTTTGGCTTCAATGAACGGAAGGAAATTCACGCGTTTAGTTCGTAGTCAGGAGTTAGTGGCCTGTCGCGGGTGTATTCCTTCGATCCGCAGCAACGGACTACTGACCACTGATTACCGATTACTGTCCACTGACCACTGACCACTGACCACTGATTACTAACCACTGCCACGCTTCAGCCAAGAAACTTCTTTGCCACGATCGTGGCATTGTGGCCGCCGAAACCGAACGAGTTGTTCACGATGGCGTTCACCTTCATCTGGCGCGCGGTGTTGGGCACATAATCCAGATCGCACTCCGGGTCGGGGAATTCGTAGTTGATCGTGGGCGGAACAATGTCGGTCTGGATGGCCTTGGCGCACACGATGGTTTCAACCGCGCCGGCGGCGCCGAGCATGTGGCCGGTTGCGCCTTTGGTGGAACTAACGGCCAACTTGCGCGCATGGCCGGCGAAGACGGTTTTGATCGCCTCAGTTTCGGCGATGTCGCCCTGCGGGGTAGAGGTGCCATGGGCGTTAATGTAGGAAACATCCTCGGGATTCAGGCCGGCGTTTCGCAACCCCATGCGCATGCAGCGCGCCGCTCCCTCGCCGCCGGGCGAAGGGGCAGTCAAATGGTGGGCGTCCGCCGTATTGCCATAACCGGCAATCTCGCAGTAAATCCGGGCGCCGCGCCCCTGGGCGTGAGTCAACTCCTCCAACACCACCACCCCTGAGCCTTCGCCCATGACAAACCCGTCGCGCTCCTTGTCGAAAGGACGGGAGGCGCGTTTCGGGTCGTCATTGCGCGTGCTCATGGCTTTCATGGCGCAGAACCCGCCGATGCCGATCGGCACGATGGTGGCCTCGGCGCCGCCCGCCAACATCACTTTGGCGTCGCCCATTTTGATCGTGCGCCAGGCTTCACCGATCGCGTGGTTGGCCGTGGCGCAGGCTGAGCAGGTCGCAAAGTTGGGCCCGCGCAAGTTGTGGTACATGGAAACCAGGCCCGAGGCCATGTTGGAGATCAGCATTGGGATCATAAACGGCGATAGGCGCCCCGGCCCGCGTTGGAGCAGGATCGTGTGCTGCTCCGTAACTGTTTCGAGACCGCCGATGCCGGAGCCGATGAAGACACCGCATTCGTCGCGATTGACGCGGTTCAGGTCGAGCCCTGAATCCCGCAGAGCGAGCCAGGCGGCATAGACCCCGAATTGCGAGTAGCGGTCGGTGCGGCGAATCTCTTTGGGGGAGGGAAATGCCGGAGCCGGGTTGAAGTTTTTGACCTCGCCGGCCATCCGGGTGTCGTAGGCCGAAGGATCGAACGAGGTGATGGTGTCGATGCCGCAATCGCCGGCGATAAGGTGGCTCCAAAACGTGTCGAGGTCGGTTCCCAACGCGGAAACCACGCCCAACCCGGTGACGACCACCCTCCTATCTGTCCAGTTGCCGGCCATAAATCAACCGGGGCAGCTCAAGTCCCGACCGGTCGGGATACAAGCTGCCCCGAAAGCGTTCCTGTTCCCATTACTTCTGTTGCTGGTCTTCGATGTACTTGATGACGTCGCCGACGCTTTGGAGTTTTTCCGCCTGTTCGTCAGGAATTTCATGGCCGAATTCCTCTTCCAGGGCCATGACCAATTCCACGGTATCGAGCGAGTCGGCGCCTAGGTCCTCGATGAACTTGGCGTCCGGCGTGACCTGATCTGCGTTCACGCCCAACTGCTCGACGATAATATCTTTGACTCGTTGCTCTATAGATTTTTCAGCCATGGTTAACTCCGGTTCTTCTTTTTTGCAGTGTGTCTAAGCTACCTGAGGGGCAGGCGTCAAGCCCTGAATCGCAGTTTTTTTGGCTCCTACATCACCATGCCGCCATCCACGGTCAACACTTGTCCCGTAATGTAGCGCGCTGCCGGGCTGGCCAGAAACAACGCCGCCTGGGCGATGTCCTCCGGCTGCCCGAACGTCCCCAGAGGAATGCCTTTCAAGACCTCGTTGCGCATCTGCTCGTTTAGCCCGGCCGTCATGTCCGTCTCCGTGAACCCGGGCGCCACCGCATTGACCGTGATGCCCCGCGACGCCAGTTCACGGGCCACGGACTTGGTGAACCCGAGCAGGCCGGCCTTGCTCGCGGCATAATTACACTGCCCGGCGTTGCCAACTAGGCCGATCACCGACGCAATGTTGACCATCCGGCCCGAACGTTGTTTGATGAATGCGCGTGAAAACGCTTTGGTGAACAGGAAAGCCCCTTTCAGGTTGGTGTCCAGGACACTGTCCCAATCCGCCTCGCTCATGCGCATCAGTAACCCATCGCGAGTGACGCCGGCGTTGTTGACCAAAATATCAATGCGCCCGGTTTCAGCGAGGATCTTCTCGCTGGCCGCCGCCACCGCCGCCGCGTCACTTACATCGACGGCGTAGGCCCAGGCCTTCCGGCCCAAGCCCCGAACTTCGTTGGCGACCTTTTCGGAATTCTCGGCGGTGCGTGAGACGCAAACCACGTCGGCCCCTTCAGCCGCGAATTTAAGCGCGATCGCGCGGCCAATACCGCGCCCGGCCCCGGTGACTACGGCGATTTGGTTGGCAAGCTGGCTCATGCGGCCAAGGTGATACGGCATGCGAGAGGCGGGATCAAGCTCTCAGACATGAACCGTAAAACGTGAAGCTGACGGTGAGCAGTTTCACGTTTTACGTTTCACGTTTCACGTTTCGAGCACCTTCCTCGTCGCCTCCAAGCTCCCCAGGTCGGCCACGTTCAGCGCCTGGGCATTCGGCTCGATGCGTTTCAAAAAGCCGCTGAGGGCGCTCCCCGGCCCAAGCTCGATGAAACGAGTGAATCCTTGTCCGAACAGGTAGCGTATCGATTCCTCCCAGCGCACAGACGAGGTCACCTGCTCGACCAGGCGAGCGCGGATCGCGTCCGGTCCGTTGTGCGGTTGAGCCGTCACATTCGAGACCACCGTGACCGCCGCCGGCGTGAGCGTGACCCGCGCCAGTTCGGCCTCAAGCTTGGATTGCGCGCTCGCCATGAGCGGCGAATGATACGCTCCGGCTACCGGCAGCGCCAGCGCCCGCCGCGCGCCCTTGGCTTTCGCCAGTTCGCAGGCCTGCGCGATCTTGTCCGCCGCGCCGGAGATTACCAATTGGCCGGGGCAGTTCAGGTTGGCCAGCACGACCCCGGCTTGCGCGCAGACCTCACGGGTGGGCCCTTCCCCCAAACCGATGATGGCTGCCATGCCGCCGCGCGTCGCCTCGCAAGCTTCTTGCATGAAGCGTCCGCGCTGGCGCACCAGCCGCAAACCGTCCTCAAAGCTCATCGCTCCCGCCGCCGTCAGCGCCGTGAATTCGCCCAATGACAGCCCAGCCATCGCCTCAAAAGTCAGGCCCGGCGCTCGCTCCTTGAGCAATTGGAACGCGACCCAGCTCACCAGAAAAATTCCCGGTTGCGCGTTTTCGGTCTTGGTGAGCTCCGGCTCCGGCCCTTGAAAACAAATTGCCGCCAGGTCATACCCCAGCGTCGTATTGGCTCGCTCAAACCAAACCCTGGCTGAAGGCAGATTCTCCGCAAAATCTTTTCCCATGCCCACCGCTTGCGCGCCCTGTCCTGCAAACAACAACGCCGTTTTGCTCATAATTCGCCGGGACTAAACACCAAACCACGAAGGGTGGGAAGAAGAATTGGGAGGAGGGGAGTGCGTAAAACTATCGCGCTGCCAAAACCCTGGCGGAATCGCCCGCCCTTCCGCAGGTCCACCCTTCCCGCCGAGCGCGCTCTCCTGACTCTTTCTTTGCGGCGTTGCCTCTTTGCGCCTTTGCGTTAAAACTTCCTCGCGTTAAGCTTTCGTATGTTGTCGCCCAAACCGTGGAAGCCCGAGGCAGTCGTGCGCTTGCTACTGAGCGTGTTTGTCTGCATTTTCGCGGGCTCACTCGTCGTCGAGGCGCTTCATTACTCCGGCGCCCCGAAGCTCCGGCTCCCGTTTTATGCGGTCGCGGCTGCGTCTTTCGGGTTTCTGGTCGCCTCGCTCGTCCTGTTGCGCAAGCCATGGCAGTTCGAAAATTTCATGCGCCGCATGACGGTGTTGCTGGTGTGCTTTTACGCCGGCTTGCTGCTGGGCGGTTGGGCCGCCAAAATGTCCGGGAAAATCGAGCCTTCAACCGCTCAGATGTTGGTCTCCACGGTGAGCTTTCAGGGCGCGGCGCTGATTCTCATCGCACTGTTCCTTCGTGAGCACCAGATGAGTTGGGCCGAGGCCTTTGGCTTTCGAAACCATTGGTTGGTTTCCATCCTCTTGGGGATCATGGTCGCCTGTATCTTCTTGCCCATCGGCCGCGAACTGCAAAGAGCGTCTGCGGAGGTGATGCTGCGCTTGCCGCGCCTCCATTTGAAGCCCGAGGATCAGCAAGCCGTCCAGGTGCTGCAGACAGCGGTCACCTGGCGGGACCGGGTAGCCCTGGGGCTGGTCACCATTCTGTTGGCGCCGCCGGCCGAGGAGTTGCTCTTTCGTGGCATTCTTTATCCCTGGATTCGGCATTGGGGGTTTCCGCGTCTGGCGCTCTGGGGCACGGCCCTCGCGTTCGGGGCCGTGCACCTGAACCTGCTGAGCTTCGTCCCGCTGACCGTGCTGGCTCTGGCGCTAACCGTGCTGTATGAGCGCACCAACAATTTACTGGCGCCCATCACCGCCCATGCAGTGTTCAACGCGCTGAATTTCGCCTGGCTTTACTGGGTTGAGTGGAAATTGCATTAAGTGAACGAGTTTGAACTAATCCAGCGGTTGACCCGCTCGCTGCCGGCCAATAAATCGGTTGTCACCGGCGCCGGCGATGATTGCGCGGTGTTGGACCTGGGCCTTCCCGACCGGCTGCTGCTGTTCAAAACTGATGCCGTCGTCGAAGGGATTCATTTCACCGCTGCCGCCCAGCCGGAAAAAATCGGCCACAAAGCCCTCGGCCGGTGCCTGAGCGACATCGCCGCCATGGCGGGCACCGCGACCGCGGCGGTGGTGACCCTTGCGTTGCCCCGCAAGTTCGAACCAAGTTTCATCGAGGCGATTTACGATGGTATGAACAAGCTCGCCCGCCGTCACGAGGTTGCCATCGTAGGCGGCGAAACCGTTGCCAACCCTGAGCGCACTCTTATTTCGGTCGCGCTCCTCGGCACCGTCCCGCGCGGCAAAGGCATCTTGCGTTCCGGCGCCGAAGTGGGCGATGCCCTCTTTGTCACCGGCGAACTCGGGGGTTCGCTGGCGGGTAAACATTTGGAATTTGAACCGCGCCTCGCCGAGGCGCGCTGGCTCGCCCGGCATTTCGCCGTTCATGCGATGATCGACCTCAGCGATGGCCTCGCCGGCGACCTGCGCCACATCCTCAAAGCCAGCCGCGTCGGCGCCGAACTTCTTGCCACCGCGATTCCCATCAGCCGCGAAGTCCGCCGCGCCGCCAGGGCCGAATCTTCAGCCAAACCTCCGCTGCTTTCCGCGCTGACCGATGGTGAGGATTTCGAGCTGCTCTTTGCCCTCGCTGGCCGCGATGCCGTGCCTCTCCTCGATGGCTGGAAAAAGCAATTTCCTGCCCTCCCACTCACTTGCATCGGCAAAATCACCGCCGGCGAAGGCGTCACCATCCGCGACCAGGCGGGTGTGCGACCGTTGACCGTCCATGGCTACGCACATTTCGCATAGTCCGGCGGAGACCGAGGCCCTCGGCGAAGGTTGGGGACCCTCGGCACAGCCAGGGCTGGTCATCGGGCTGTGTGGTGACCTCGGGGCCGGCAAAACGCAGTTTGTTAAAGGACTGGCGCGGGGACTGGGCATCACCGCCCGCGTCCATTCGCCCACTTTCACGCTCGTCAACGTCTATGCCGGCGGCCGGCTGACTCTGTTCCATCTGGACCTCTATCGGCTCGAGACACCCGAACAAATTCTCGCCGCCGGACTGGAGGAATATCTGCGCCCCGACGGCATCACCGTGATTGAGTGGGCGGAACGTTGGTTCGATTTCCAAAGTCCAGCCTCGAATGCGGCAACTAGTCAGTCGCCCGTGCCCGGTGGTCAAGGCATCGGCCCGCCGCGCATGCAGTCAGCCGCCACCATCCACCATCCATCATCCATCCGCCATCCTCCATCGTCTGCCCCGCCGCTGATGCTCTGGGTCCGCATCGAAACCCTGAGCGAGACCGAGCGACGTATCAATTATGAAGATACTCGCGCTTGAGTTTTCTTCCCCGCAACGAAGCGTCGCCGTGACCGCCCCGGGAGCGCCGGCCGCCGAGGTCGTCGAGACTGGGTCCTCCTCCACCAGGGCGCTGGGGATGATCGATACGGCCCTCCATCAGGCGCAACTCGAGCGCGAACAAATCGATTGCCTGGCCATTGGCCTGGGTCCGGGTTCCTATAATGGGATTCGGACCGCCATCGCCCTGGCGCAGGGTTGGCAGCTTGCGCGTGGGGTGAAACTCCTCGGCCTCAGCAGTGCCGAATGCCTCGCGGCTCAGGCCCATGGCGAAGGCATCACCGGCCCGGTCACCGTAGTCATCGATGCTCAGCGAAATGAGCTTTACCTCGCCAATTACGAAATCAGCGCCACCGGTTGGCGTGAGATCAAACCTTTGCGGCTGGCAATCCTCGCGGAGGTTCAGGAAGACCAAAAAAACCGTGGGACTCTTGTCGGCCCCGAAGTGACGAAGTGGTTTCCCTCCGGCCGAGTCATCTTTCCCCGTGCCGAAACGTTGGCCCGCCTCGCTCTGGGCCGGACCGATTTCTCTCCCGGCGAAAAGATCGAACCGATTTACCTGCGCGAAACCAAATTCCTCAAAGCCCCTCCGCCGCGTGTGGTGCCGTCTTGAGCAAGCTGCTCCGAGCCGTCGCCGCAGTGAAACCACCTGGGTCAGACACAGTTGATTCGCTGGTCTCGCAGTGTTACAGATCCTGTGTGCGCGGCTCCTCTCCAAACTAAAACGGTTAAGAATCTGGCCCCGCATCGCTGCTTCACCATGCGCGCAAGACCTTCGGCCCTCCTTTTGCTTTTGCTCGCACTCGCCGGCACGGTGAGGGCCGCTCGCCTTGCTGCTGCTCAAACCGCCGAAGACACCCGCCGGGAAGCCGCCATCGTCGATTTTACGCGCCGAATGAAGGAGGCCAATTACCCGGCGCTCTTCGACCAGGCTGCCCGTGAATTCACCGTCCCGCCCGATATTCTCAAGGGCATCGCCTTCGCCGAGACGCGCTGGTCACACCTGACCTGGCCGCCGGGCGAACTGGCTTCGCCCGACAACGGCATGCCCCGTCCGTACGGCATCATGTCGCTCTGGGACAATCCGTTCTTCGGCCACAGCCTGCTCGACGCTGCAAAATTGATCGGACAGGACCCGGAAACCCTGAAAGCCGACCCACTGCAGAACATCCGCGGCGCCGCCGCGCTGTTGCGAAAAATCTACGATGAAAACCCGAAGCCCGACGCCACCACCGAAAACGACATTGAAAGCTGGCGTTACGCTATTCGCAAATATTGCGGCATCCCGGAACCGGACCTCAACGCGCGGCACGCGCTGGAGATTTACACCTTCATGAGCCAGGGGTATCACCAATACGGTATCGAGTGGGACGCGCGGCCGATCAATCTCGAGCCGATTCGCCAGGAAACCTTCCGCATCACCGCCGACGAACAAGCCAAACGCCAGGCGCGCATCGCCGCCAATGCCCAGGTGCCACCGCCCCCACCGCCGCAACTTTCCGCCAACCCCAAATCCGACGCGGAAATGTTGTCGAATCGCATCGTCTTTCCGCGTCCGGGCCCGGCTCCCGCCTCAACGGCTGCCGAGGGCCAGCCAGGCGTTCCCTCCCTCCGGAGCACGTTATGGTTTATTGGCGGTGCGTTGGCTGCCCTGGCGGCGATGGTCGTCGCCGCGCGCAAAGAGCCAAGAGACGGCGCTGGATAAGACTCATTTAACGCCTCACCACGGCACCCCGCCCGCCTCGGCTTCCGCTGCTTCGAGGAAGACCCTCAGGATATTTAACCGCTTTTCGGCCAGTGGCAGCGCCGACGAAAGCTTCAGTTGAGCCTGCAAGGACTCCGCGTTGCGCTGGAGAGTTTTTAGAGCATCTCCGAGCGAGACGAAACGGGTGTCACGCCCCACTTTGCCGACGACCCGCAGAACCCCCGTTGCCCCCATTTGTTCCAGCAGGTCCGCATCGCGCAATAGCTGGCCCTCAAAACAGGTCGGTTTCCGGCTCGGCAGATGAGTGCGGATGATTTCGACTACCGCGGCAATCTTGCCGGCAGGAAATCCGGACTTCTTGAGCACTCCTGGCGCTTGCTGCATCGCATACGCGACATGGTCCCACACGGCCAGTGCGGCCGCGTCCTCAGGACGATGGCCTATAAAGACGCCCAGGTCGTGCAGCCAAACTCCCGCGAACAGCACCTCATCGTCATAAGCCTGGCCTCCGGCAAGCTGTTGGGCCAGCCGATAAAGCCGGGGTTGATGACTGAACTTATCCGGCGGCTTGGCTTGAGTGCGAATGTATTCAATAAGGGCTTGCCGGTAAGCAGGTTGATTCATGCGCGCAGGATACCAGCGCCGGAAGCAAATTCCAGCGAAGGGATTTTGCGCTCGTTTTTCCCCAAAAAAACCTTCGCCAGAACCGTGCTGCCTTTGTCACCATGTCACGGTTTAACTATTTAAGCATGGAACCCTGTAACCACCGCTCCTCGTTGGCTCTCTACCTGATGCCTCCCTATGCTTGAACCGGTTTCAACCACATTCCTCGCCGGGAAAGTTCGCCAATGGTCGTTGCCGGTCGTCCAGGCGCCCTCGGGAGCCGATGCCCCACGCTTGAAACGATTGCTCCTGCCGCAAGGTGAACTAGCGCAATTCTATGATGGCGAGGAAGGCATCCGCTACATCGCCATGATTCAACTGCGCCCCGGAAACCCCCGGGGCAATCATTACCATAAAGTCAAACAGGAGTTCTTGTACCTGATGGAGGGAGAGGTCTTGCTGCTCGTGGAGGACCTTGAGACTCGCCAGCGAGCCTCAGTGCCGCTGCACGGTGGCGACCTTGCTTTTATTCCGACGCGTATTGCCCATGCCCTCCAGGTCCTGCAGCCGGGCTTCGCCGTAGAGTTTTCGGCTGCCCGGTTCGATCCCGCTGACATCTATCGGATGATGCTGACAGTCGGAATTTGAATACCAACACCTGGCGCATCATGGGCCCATGTATTTTCCCTGCAGTAGGAACTGCTCGATTCTTTCGCTTACGAAGGTGTGCCCTTCCGGGGTCCAATGCCCGCCAAAGTCCGGATAGCGTAGCGGCGTGGAAAGAATGATGTAGGGAACTTTGAGGAACTTAAGGGCCTCTTCGAGCTCGGGATCGCTATCAGTCAACCCCACCAAAAGGACCGCGCCTTTCACTTGAACGTACCGTTGCAGGTCCAGCATCAGGGCGCCGGTCGGGTCGGTGTTGTAAAGCGGGCGGGGCCCGCCCAGCTCGAACCACACACGCGTTAGCAGGCGGACCAGGTAAGAGTGTCCCAGTAGCTCGTGGTCGGCCAAAAAGGCTTTCTCGGCGCGTGGCACCGGCACGCCGTGCAGCGCGAGGCGATTGTCGTCCACCGTGTAATACGGTTTGTAATAACCCCCATACCTGACGTTGGCCCGGTTGTCCACCGGGTCCGTTTCGGTGGAGAACATCAGGAAAACGACGCGCGGCCGGTAATCATCGAAATGTTTTTGCAGCAACAGGTATTCCTGGTCGGTGCCGTAACCGCTGACACCCATGTTGAAAACGTTCCACTCAGGATGCTTGGCCTGCAATTTGTCGGTAAAACGCTCGGTGGCCTCCACGTCGTAGCCCCACACAAAGGAATCGCCCAGGAACATAATGCCCGGCTTTCCATTTCTGACCGGTTCGGGCCCGCGAAAGCCCCGGCTGTTGTGGACCACCGTAATCGGCCGGGAGGCAACCAGGCGGGCGCCGCTGTTCGGGATGGGAAACCAGCCCAGAGTCTGGTCATAGCGAAACACCGCGTTCCGCTCATCCTGGAACACGTGGAATCTATCCGCGAAGAAGAACCGCAGACCGATCTCAGCGATGATGCCGGCGACACCCAGCGAGACCAGCAACAGTACCAGCTTCGGCAGAAGCTGGCGCGGCCCCTTGGCTCGGGGCCCTGTTGCGGTCCGGTTGGTCCGCTTCTTTCCAGACTTCATCGCCGGAATCATACGGCAGAATGATTTGGGTAGAATCATTTTTCCACAACATTGTAGGAGACGACGTAAGGAGCCCCCAAAAACTCTGCGTTCCACACTCCCGGTTGAGTCTCCCCTCAGCTTTCATGGTTCTGCTTTAATCATTCTGCCATCCCGCTTTTGGAAGCTGACGCGAGGGATAGTTTGCCGTAGGGTGGGCAGTTTGAAATTGGGAATCGGCAATGTTTTCCCGCCAACTTAAAACCGGTTACTTCGTGCTCGAAGGACTTAACTCCTTCGCGACGGTTTATTATTTTTATTACCTTTATTTCTTCATGCAGAAGGAGTTTGGCTTCAGCACCAAAGCCAATCTGGCGCTGGCCGCGCTCAACGGAGGCACCTACGCCGCATGCGCCTGGTGGGGTGGGAGGTTCGCACAACGCTTTGGCTATTTCACAGCTCTGAAGGTTGGCTTTCTGGTAATGATGAGCGCGCTGGCCATCGGGGGGCAGGTGCGCTCTGCGGCTGGGCAGATCGTGGTGATGGTCGTGACCGTGGTTGGGATGTGCTTCACTTGGCCGACGCTGGAGGCGCTGATCAGCGAAGGTGAACCGCGTGCGGGCCTCCAGCACATGGTCGGCCTGTATAATGTGGTGTGGGCCGGAACCGCCGCCGTCGCTAACTTCTGCGGCGGAGCGATGCTCGAAAAGTTCGGTTCTCGAAGCCTCTTCTATGTGCCGGCCGCCATTCAGGCAACCCAGCTTGGCCTTACTTTTTGGCTCCAACGCCAGGCCCGCCAGCGGATGCGTCTCAGGGTGGAACAGGGTTCGCGCCAGTCGGTGGAACCCCTTTTAGAGAGCAACCAGCCAATCATGGAGACCAGCGGCGCAGTGGCCACGGGGCAGCGACCTGTCAGCCAGGCCGGAATCCCCTCGGTCTCGGACGCAAAAGCCTCGCCCGGTGGCACCGCGCTGAAAACGGACGAGCCTTCCCTCGTCGCTCCCGCGCGTGCGGACCAGAACCCCTCAGGCCACGCTCTTGAGGCCGGTCCGCACCCGAAAGCCACCGGGTTTTTGAGGATGGCCTGGCTGGCCAACCCGTTTGCGTATATTGCCCTCAACACCTTGATCGCCGGAATGCCGGGAGTGGCGCGCCGGTTGGAACTTTCGACCATGCTGGCCGGCTTCTGCGGCTCGGTCTGGTGCTTTGCGCGGGTCGCCGCCTTCCTGGGCTTGTGGTTTTGGAACGGCTGGCATTACCGGTTTCGGTGGCTGCTGCTGGCCTATCTCGTGCTGGTTGGGACCTTCACCACCATTTTGCTGGCGCCGAATCTGGCGCTGCTGATTTCGGCCCAAATTCTTTTCGGCGGCACCTTGGGACTGATTTACTACTCGTCGCTGTTTTACTCCATGGACCTCAGCCAGACCAAAGGGGAACACGGCGGGATTCATGAGGCGGTCATCGGTTTGGGCAACTGCGCCGGGCCGGCCGTCGGGGCGGCCGCCCTCCAATTCCTGCCCACTTACGCCAACAGCGGCGCCTTGGCCGTCACCCTCCTGCTCCTGTGCGGCCTGGCAGCGTTGTTGGGGATTTGGCGACGAGGTCAGTGAACCGTCAATGAAACGGATTTCTGGGATGACAGCTTGCAAACTGCCTGAAAAGGGCGACATTCTTGCCTGGATAATATGAAAAAGCTGAGCGTGATTCTAACGGTTGCGTTGACGCTTTGTACCGGGTCGGTGAGCGTTCGGGCGCACGGTTGCTGGGGTGGTCGCGGTTGTTGGCCGTTCTGGTCTTTCGGCATCGGCCTGGGGGTTGGGACCGCAGTAGGTTGTTCGTGGGCGGCTCCTCGGTACCCGGCTTACGGTTACGCCTATGTTTACCCCCCCGCAGCCTATACTTATGTGCCGCCCGCTGCGGCTTACCCGGCCCCGGCGTCTGCGTATGTGCAGCAGCCCCTTAGCGCACCGCCGCCAATGACGGCGCTAGCATCCGTGTGGGTGCCCAGCACGCCCGGCGTTGGCCGTTGGGTGCCCGATCCGAATCCGTATCGGTACCAGCCGGCGGGACCGGCCGGGGCGTCCAGTGCCTTGGCCGTACAAAGCGACCCAACAGCATCAGCCGCTCGGTCCCCTGGCGGAGCGGCCCAAGCCGCCCCCACCCGCTGAACCTGCGCGCTGCCGTGGTTCGAGCTTGTGCCTTCGCCGTCTTCTGGATAAATAACCCTATGTCAAAGTTCTCTTTGCTTTTGCTCCTGGCGGCGCTCCTGGTAGCCGCTGGATGTGCGTCTTCCCCCTCCGGCAGTCGGGAGTATATTCCCGGCAAAGGTTGGGTGCCGGCTAATTAAAGCAGATTCTGAGAGGCCTCAGAGGCCAAGTGAAAATTCCCTTATGAAACTATCCAATTACTTTGCGGTGGTCGCCGCCTTGGCGATGGCCGGCCTGCTCTCCGGTTGCGCTTCGTCCGGCGTAAAAAACCCCTCGGGCGTAGGCGTGACCCAAATGCGCGCTGACGAACAGGGCTTTGTCGCTGGCACGGGCGTCGAGTCCCAGGACCTCGTGGCGGTGTCCGATAAAATGGCGCGCAGCATTTTGGGCACGCCCCAAATTGTCAACGCTCAGGGCGTGCCGCGCGTTGTGCTCGACCCGGTCGAAAATGCCACCCGTTTTCCGATTAATAAGGATATTTTCCTGGACCGGATTCGAGCGGAATTAAATTCCAAGGCGCGTGGGAAAGTGATTTTCCTGGCGCGTGAACGCATGGCGGCCCTCGAGCGTGAACGCCAGATGAAGCAGGCCGGCCAGGTCACCTCCAGTTCGGACCCAAATGTGGTCGAGTTCAAAGGAGCGGACTTTTTCCTCACCGGCAAGCTGTCCGGCCTGAGCACCCGCAACAGCGCAGGCACCAGCGATTATGTTCTCTACACCTTCCAGCTCATCGACGCCCGCACCAGCGACATCATCTGGGAGGATTCAGCGGAGATAAAGAAGCAGGGCCTGGAGGATGCCGCTTACCGCTGAGGGCTGTGCAAACGCAAGTTTGGTTCTGGGGCTGCCTGGGACGGCGGTCGGCGGCTAGGCGCGTTGGGCGGCGGCAGCGCTCCACCTTCTTTCGCTGTGACCTTCTCACGTTCTGCCGCTCTGGCCGGGTGGCCCTGGCCTTCGGAGCGGCGCTCTTGCTGAGCGCCGGGTGCGCCACCGCCCCCAAAAAGGTCGTCCTCACCGGCGACATCATGGCCGACGGCCCCAACGCCATTGCCAACGGCCCGCCCCGCGACAAAGTCCTTTGGCAATACCGTACGGCCGCCGCCGCCATGCGTCAGGACAAATTCGACCTGGCCCGCCAATACCTCAATGACGCACAAATGACCCTCCAAGGCATTTACGGCCCTGACCCTAACGCGCGCAAGGCCCGCGGCTATTTTCACGCCGAGGCCAAAAAGACCTTCATCGGCGAGCCCTATGAGCGTTCCATGGCCTACATTTACCTCGGCGTGCTCTATTGGATGGATGGCCAGCCGGATAACGCTCGCGCCTGCTTTCGCAGCGCCGAATTCGAGGACAGCGACGCCGAAAAGCACGAATACGCCGGTGACTGGGTGCTCCCCGATTACCTCGACGGCCTGATCACCGCCAAACTCGGCGGCGACGGCTCCGATGCGTTTAAGCGCGCCCAGGCTAATGCCAGGAATATCAAGTTGCCCCCTTACAACCTTAAGGCCAACGTGCTGTGCTTCATCGAGTTTGGGCGGGGGCCGATGAAATTCGCCACCGGCCGTTACCACGAAGAACTGCGGCTCGACGTTCCGCCTTCACCGTTGCTATCCGCCCGGATTAAACTCGATGCGCAGGACTTTCCCGTCGCCCCGGCCGACGACGTTGGCTTTCAAGCGCAGACGCGCGGCGGGCGCGTGATGGACCACATCCTGGGCAATAAAGCGGTCTTCAAATCGGCCACCGATGTCGCCGGCAATGTCGCCTTGATTGGCGGATTGGGGACCGCTGCTCTGAGCGATAACCGCACGGCGCGGGAAGTCGGCTTGGGCATCGCCCTGGCCGGCCTGCTCAGCAAAGGCATCTCCGCCGCCACCACACCGGAGGCCGATACCCGCACCTGGGACAATCTGCCCCGCTATCTCAGCTTCGCCAGCTTTGAACTGTCTCCCGGCCCGCACACCCTGAACATCGAATTTCGCGATGCCGCGGGCCAGGCGATGCCGAACCTCACCAAGACCATCACCCTCAACGTGCCCGCCGACGGCAGAGACAAAATCGTATTTATCAGTGATCAATCGATGACTCCCCAAACCATATGAAAAAGACTCTACTAGTTCTGGCTCTGGCTGCGCCCGTCACGCTGTTCACCGGGTGCGCCACGCATCAAGGCGCTTACCCACCGGTAGATACCACTGTAGGTAACCTCGAAAACAACGCCCAGTTCGTCCTGTTGGATCCGGGTGCCCAACGCTCGGTGACCTGCCCAGGCATTCAGCAGGCGCGCCTCGATGATGGCCGGCTGCAAGTCCTGGCCAATTTGCGCAACCGCGAAAACCGCCGCATCCAGGTCCAGGTCGATTGCGTCTTCAAAGATGCACAGGACTTTGACGTCGAGGAAACGCCGTTTGTGAACGTTTTTCTGGACGAAAACGCTATGCAAGGCGTGAAGTTCGTCTCGATGAACGACAAGGCCCAGCGCTATACCATCCGCGTCCGCGAAGCCCGCTAACTCACACCCCGGAACCCTCAATCCAGCCTTTTCCAGTTCACCCCGACAAGGATCACCGCCCACCGTCATTCGGTAGTTCTGCCGCCCGCCATAGATACCACGCTGCGGTAGTGCGGTACGGTGCCCAGCGCAACCCGAAACGGCCCAGTTGCTCCGCTTCCGGCAGCTTGCGCTTCCGGTAAGCCAACTGGAATCCCTTCCTGATGCCCAAGTCATGGACGGGCAGAACATCCGGCCTGCCCAGATTAAATATCAACATCATTTCCACCGTCCAGCGGCCAATCCCCTTAATCTCGGTCAGTTTCTCCACCATTTCCTCGTCCGTCATCCGGTCGCACCCGTCGAGCGTCGGGATGTGGCCATCCAGGGCCTTCCGCGCCATCCCCAGGATGTAGCCGGCTTTCGGCCTCGACAGCCCCGCGCTACGCAGACGCTCAGGCGAAGCTTCGAGCACAGCCTCCGGCGTCGGGAAGCTGTGGTCGCCGAACAGCCCCACGAACCGCCCCAGAATTGTCTCAGCGGCCTTGCCGCTGAGTTGCTGATAAATGATGGCCCGGGTGAGCGAGTGGAGCGGCGGCAGTCGGAGCGGGCGCATCTTGGCCTGCCCGACCCGCTCTATCAATCCAGCCATGACCGGGTCGGCTCTCAGGTGTTCCAGTGCTCGTTTGCCCACCCGCCTATTGTCGCCGTTATGAGGTCATGAAGCAAGGTGTGGCACGATCTGGACGCTTAGTTCCCACCCTCCGTTCCAGGCGGCGCGGCCTTTTGCGTCATTTTAGGCACAATAAATGCCCCCGATTCTCCTTGGGGTTCCATAAGCGTTGGGCGCTTGAACCCCGCTCACCGAATCCCGCTAAGGTTCACGAAATACCACCAAAGTCACACGAAATACCACGAAAGTGCCTCGAAATACCGCGAAATCTCATTAAATACCGCTAAATACCGCTCTGTACCGTTAGAAAACTTCCCCTCGCGGTTGCACATAAACAACGCCTTCATTCCAAGCCAACCCCCGAGTATGTCTCCGCGCCTTGGGTGAAGCTTCCTGAGACGTCTTCGGTTGATAACCCGCCCTCACCGATTTGACATATATCGCAGTGCGATATATTGTGGTTCTTTGAGACATTTTGATTTCGGGAGTCGGGACCGGCGGTACCATTACGGGTTGCGTGGAGGTCATCAAGCCGCGTAAGCCCTCATTCGAGGCCATCGCGGTGGAGCCGAAAGATTCACCAGTAATTTCACAAACGCTCGCCGGCCTGCCCCTCAAGCCCGGCCCCCACAAGATTCAAGGCCTGGGCGGCGGGTTTATTCCCAAGAACCTCCATTTGAAAGACTCCAAAGGCAGGCCGCAGATTGTCGAGTGTATTCAAGTGACGAACGACAATGCTTTTGCGATGGCACGCCGGCTGGCCAAAGACGAAGGCATTCTCGCGGGCATCTCCTCGGGCGCGAACGTTTGGGCCGCTCTCGAAGTAGCCAGACGCCCGGAGAACAAGGGCAAAATGATCGTGGCGGCAGCCTGTTCGACTGGGGAACGTTACTTGAGCACCCCTTTGGCGGCCGAAGCCCGTGCCGAAGTCGGCGGCTGATTCGCCCCTGCCAGCAGCCGGAAAACTCACCCTCCGTGCGGCCGACCCTGTGCCTTGTCAGCCAGGTTCGTCGGGAAGGCCGAACACCATTTGACGTGCGTCCAAACCGCGAATGGGAAATTCTCCGACCGGCTCCAGTGGGAATTGGCAATGCCGCGCAAATGTTTCGGACGTTACGATCACCCGCCCCTCAGTTGCCGTAAACTTCTCGAGACGCGCTGCCAGATTTATGGCCGGGCCAATACAAGTGAAATCCAGGCGATCCCCGCCGCCAATATTACCGTAGAGCACTTCGCCCACGTGCAGTGCCAGTCCAAAACGAATCGGCCCAATGTGCTCATCCAGGCTGGACCACTCGCACGCCGCAACATTCGCTCGCGCCTCCAGCCCGGCCTCTAGTGCCGCTGTGCAGACTTTCCTCGGATCACCGTTGTTTCCCGGAATCGGGAATATTGCCAGCAGGCCGTCACCCATAAATTTCAGCACTTCGCCGCTGCGCTTCCGGATTGCCGGAACCTGGCAATCAAAGTAGCGGTTAAGCACCTCGACCACCTTTCGTGGCGCCAGCCGGTCAGTCAGCCCCGTGAAACCGCGCAGATCGGAAAGCCATATCGCCGCGTGAATGCTCTCGACATGGCCGCGACGAACTTGCCCGGCCAGAATTCGCTCGCCCGTATGATTTCCCAGATAGGTGTCCAGCAGGTTCGTGGCGGTTCGGCGCAGAGCGCGCACCTCTGCCACCCTTGCCAGCGGAGGCATGATGGCCTCGATCGCTGAAATCTGGGCCTTGGTAAATCCCTCAGCCTGGCGGGTCGTCCAAACCGCCGCATGAACCTCACCATCCGTAAATACCAATGGCGCGGCCAGAAACTCAGTTACCCCTTTCTCAAACAATTTCCCGAGTGCCGGAAAAGCGACTGGCCTGCTGTTGTCTGCCGGTTTCCGCCGAATCGCGACCCCTTCGAGACAGACATGAGCGATCGGATTTTGTCTAAACTCCTCTGTATCGAACAACTCGAATGGTACCGCGGTCACTTCGGCGTCGGTACCGGCCTTCCACTTGAAATGGCGGCCCGTGACCTGTGGGTGCAGTGTTCGGACGAATACCTCGGCGTGCCAAAGCGGGACTCCGCAGGCGCAAAGACGTTCACACAATTCCGCCAGGACTTGGTGCGATTCCCTACCTGAGCGCGCGCCGCCGGCCAGCCATTCGATAACTCCGCTTGGATCTGGAGCCGTCATCTTGCGATGTTGGCTCTCTCGCCGGAATGGGCCGAGTGCTTCCTCGAATCCATGAGGGTCTCATGAATCTGCCTCGGAGAAGTCTTGAAGGTAACCGCCTGTTGAATCGTTTTGGTCTTCATTCCTCGAGCTTGCAAAACGCATCTCTTACCCCCAAGGGACTTCACCGACTGCCATCAGTCAACAAGTTTGACAGGCGAAATCTTCAAGCCGCCGGGAACAAAAATCGAACTCAACCATCTCATTTGTTCTCCTTTCCGGTTCCGGGCTTGGGAAAGCTTGCCGCGAGTCGTGGCGGCGCTCCCAGGAAGCCCAACCTCCTTCCCGGGCTCATTCGTGGACCAGCATCTGCAAACCGCGCACGTGCAGGGTATGCTGGGCAAGCTGGGGACGCTGGCAGCCGAGCCGCCGCAGGTTACGTTGTCGGAGGAGCTCGACTGAGAGGGTTAACAGCGAAGACGGGAGAGGCGAAAAAGGCTTCCAGCGTGGAAAGAGCCAATTTGTCCTCGAGGGGGAAAGCCTTCACCGCGACTGAGATGCTCTTTTCTTTTTTTTGCCCTGTGACACATTGCGTGCTACGACCGCGGCAACGACAAGGAGCAGCAAGAGCAGGTAAAGCAGCCAGGTGCCTTTCCGAACCAACCCATCCGTCAGGGCAGCCAGCCATAGGCCAAAGGGAGACATGCTCGAATCCTCGGTTGGAGGTTTGGTTGTGGAACCGCCGCCAGGAACGACGTTTGTAGAAGGTTTTTCGCTTTGCGGTGGTGGCGGAGCAACGGGCTGGGGCGGGGGCTCGGTTGCAATCATCTGCGATGTCTTTGCGGTGGTAGCCACGCCCGCTCCGCCAGGGGGTCGGCCCGCGGCAGAAGCCGGGTTTCCACCGCCTGGCGCGGACGCAAGCGCCCCCGGACCATTGCCCGGCGCGGAGGCAGGTGCGCCCGGACCGCCGAAGATACTCGAGCCGTTCGGGGCATTGCCGCCCGATGAGCGAACGGAAGGCAATGCGAATTCCGCGACCGGCGGAATCTGATTCCTGGCAGCGGTCAGGCCCGGGGTGTTCTCCTGTTGCACGCTGCCATCGGCGAACAGCAAGTTACCCTTGAACTGGTGCAACTCTTCGGTCCAACGCAGCGCGTAGTTCGCGCCCAGGTGGACCGTCGTCGCCGGTGAAACCCAATCATTGGTAATATTGCGGTCGCCGGCCAGGATGGATTCGGACCGGCCATACTCCGAGTTGACTGCCACGAAATAGCTGACGTTTTCATTCCGGAGCGTTTCGAAGTTCGTGCCCGGCGGGCGCGTGTCAGCGGGGCAAACCAGCAGCTTGGGTGTGACAAGTTCGTTGGACAATACCTGGAAATGGCGAAAGGCGAAATAAAACTCTCCCTCGATCCGGGTAGCGTTCTGGACGAATTCACGCGAGCCCCCTGCGCTGGCCGGGATCGCCATCGGAAACTGCCCGTTATGATCATGCGCAAAGCTCTGAAATGCCAGGCCGACTTGCCGAAGCTGGCTTTCGCACTGGATTCGCTTGGCCCGAGCCCGCGCCTGCTCTAGCGCAGGCAACAGCAGGGCCGCCAAAATACCAATGATGGCGATGACACAAAGCAATTCGATCAAGGTAAACGCGCGGATTTTACTGCGGGCCTGATTAGTTTTCATGCCTTGCAAGACGAGAGAGCATTAACAATGCCACATGACCCCCACATGACCCCTTCAACTCGAAACGTGCAGGGCTTAGGGGCAAAAAGCCATTTAGGAAGGAGTGACCAGCGTGATTTTCACGCACTGTGCGTGAGGCTCACGCGCATTCACCTTGAACCTGAACACTGAATCTCACCATCTTCGCCCGATGAAATTCGCGATTTGTAATGAGATCTTCCGCGGCTGGAAAATCGAAGATGTCTTTGCTTACGCCGCCCGCGTGGGATACCAGGGCGTGGAAATCGCTCCGTTCACCCTCGCCGATTCAGTCACCGACATTCCCACTGGGGAGCGGCAACGCATTCGCAAAGCGGCGGAGCGAAATGGTATTGAAATCGCCGGCATCCATTGGCTGCTGGTCAAGCCGGAGGGACTCTATATCAACCATCCCGACCCGGTCGTGCGCCAGCGAACGGCCAATTATTTTTGCCACCTGGTGGATTTCTGCGCCGATCTGGGCGGCAAAGTGATGGTGACCGGTTCTCCTAAACAACGGAGCCTGTTGCCGGGGGTTTCACGCGAGCAAGGCTGGGCCTGGGCAAGTGAAACATTCCGACCGGCGGTCGCCCGCGCGGAGCAGCGCCAGATCACGCTCTGCCTCGAGCCGCTGTCGCCCGCCGAGACGAATTTCATCAACACCGCCGCTGAAGCGATTCAGTTTGTGGCGCCGCTGCGCTCGCCCAATTTCAAGATCATCCTCGACGTGAAGGCGATGTGCGCCGAGGTCAAGCCCATCCCGCAACTCATCCACGAATCCTGGCCGCATTTTGCCCACTTCCACGCGAATGACCGGAATCTGAAAGGGCCTGGCTTCGGCGAGGTCGATTTCAAACCCATCGCCGCTGCCTTGAGGGAAACAGGGTATGGTGGTTATATTTCCGTCGAAGTGTTTAAGTTCGAGGAAGGCCCCGAGGTCATTGCCAGCCAAAGCCTGGAGTATTTGCGGCGGGTATTTGAGTTGTAAAAGGCTGGCTTACCTTTCCAATTAGCCTTATTAAAAACTCGCCTGGAGGTGAAACAAGCGGCGGCTTCTTACGTCTATTAAGCCAGTTGAAGCATGGCGGGAACGGTCCTGGTCTGCTCCATAGATATAAATTATGTCTGCGACTTTGGCGGGTGAGCCCCGACGCGTGAAGGGGAGTAAAGCTTTGCGCGGGCGCGTTTTGCTCGCGCCGGTGGGAGCACCGCGCGCAAGCACTTTGAAAGGCGGGCTGGACGTGGCACCCCGCGAGGAGTCCTCTTTTATTGATTTGGGCGATTCGGCGCGCGTGGCCCTGATGCTGACACCGAAGGGGCGCGGAGGCTTTGGGGAGCAGACCCGGGAGGTGTTCGCGGCGGCGCGGTCGGTGCTGGAGCGGCAAACCCAGCCGATGACGATGACGGCGCAAACCATATTCCTCCGCGACCGGTCTGACCGGAGGGAATGCGAAGCGATTCTGGCGGCATGCTTCGATGGCCAACCGCCGGTCACCAATTTCGTTTTTCAGGCTCCCTGCTCGGGGGCCGCGCTCGTGCTGGAGGCTTGGGCAATCGGCGGGCGTTCGGTGCGCGTGGAGCATTACGGACCCAATACCCTGGCCGTCAGCTATGACAGCGTCCGCTGGGTTTACTGCGCCGGGATTGAGCCGGCGAGTGGCCGCGTTTATGGACAATCGATCGCGGCCCTGGAGCGGATGCGAGGCGAGTTGGAACGGGCCGGCAGCGGGTTCGAGCATGTGGTGCGGACCTGGTTCTATTTAGGCGGGATCACGCAGACGGATGATGGGACACAACGTTACGGGGAATTGAACCGTGCTCGGAGCGATTTTTACCGGGATATTCAGTTTTGTGCGTCGCTCCGGTGTCACGACGGGCCTGGGCAGGATACCCACGCCGTTTACCCGGCCAGCACGGGCATCGGGATGTGCCGCGCGGGCCTGGTGGCAAGCTGCATGACCTTGCAAACCAACCGCAAGGATGCCTTTGTGGTGCCGCTGGAGAATCCCTAGCAGACACCCGCCTACGCCTATCGCCCAGGGTGCATACCGCAAAGCCCTAAGTTTTCGCGAGCGATGGCGCTGGTGCTGGGCCATTACGCGACTACTTGGGTTTCAGGCACTGCCAGCATTGTGAACGCGGAAAGCCGGTTCCTCGGCGACGTTGAAAAGCAAACCGAACAGACCATTGACAACATCGAACGGCTGATCGCGCCGGAGAACTTTGCGGCGCATGGCGTCAAAGGCGCGGGAGCGGGACTGGCCGATCTCGCTAAAATCCGGGCGTATCTCAAGCGCGCAGGGGATTTCCAAAAATGCCGGGCCATTTGTGAACGGCGGGTCGGGTCGGTACCGGCGATTTACGCGGTGGGGGATGTGTGTCGGCCGGACTTGCTGGTGGAAATCGAGGGCGTGGCCTTTTCAAAATATGCGGGGGCGGCCGGCTGAGAGAGGGTGCTGGAGGCACTCCGCTTAAAAGACCTCGGTGTCAATCGGCGTTATCTGCAGGCCACCTCTTACCAGATTTTCGCCCGCAGTTCCGGCGCGCGCCACATCGGCATGCCTTCTTTGATATCGAACGCCTCATAAAACTCCTTTTGGTTCACATGTGGTCCGACGGCCCGGAACTGTCCCGGGCTATGCGGGTCCACCGTCACCAGGCGGCGCGCCTCAGCCTCGCGGCAATTGGTGCGCCACACTTGTGAGAGTGAAATAAAAAAACGCTGCTCCGGAGTCAGCCCATCTATCTTTTTCCGCTTTGCAGGATTCTTGGCCAGCGCCCGCTGCAACGCTTCGTATGCAATGCTGGTCCCGCCTAGGTCGGCCAGGTTCTCCCCCAACGTCAGCTCTCCATTCACGTGCAGCCCGGGCAAAGGTTCGTAAGCGTTATACTGCTCGACGACTTTCTGCGCGCGCGCCTCGAAAGCTTTTGCATCGGCTTCGGTCCACCAATCGTTGAGATTGCCCTCGGAGTCATATTTCCGGCCTTGATCATCATAGCCGTGGGTAATTTCATGGCCGATGACCACACCAATGGCCCCGTAATTGACCGCGTCGTCCATCTCAATATCAAAAAATGGCGGTTGCAGAATGCCGGCGGGAAACACGATCTCGTTTTGTAATGGGTTGAAGTAGGCGTTGACGGTTTCAGGCGTCATGTGCCACTCCGTCTTATCGACGGGCTGCCCGACCCGCCGTAGCTCGCGCCGGGACTCGAAGACATCTGCGCGCTGAACGTTACCCAGGAAATCATCCGGGCGAATCTCGACCGTCGAGTAATCGCGGAACTTGTCTGGGTAACCGATCTTCTGGGTGAACCGTTCGAATTTGGCGAGCGCTTTTGCCCGGGTCGCGTCCGTCATCCAATCGGCTTTTTGGAGCCGATCGTGGAAAACAGCTTTCAGGTTTTGCACCAACTCCAGCATCCGGGCGCGCGCGGCGGGCGGGAAATTCCGTTCAACGAAAAGCTGGCCGAGAGCTTCGCCGATTTCTCCATCGATGACTCGCGCGGCGCGTTGCCAGCGCGGTTCCTGCACCTGTTGCTCGCGCAGCACCTTCCCGTAAAAGGCGAAGGACTCCTCTTCGGCCGCCGCGTGCAGGTAGGGGGCGGTGCCGCGCAGCAGATGCCAGCGGAGGTAAACTTTCCAATCCGCCAACGGGCGCTGCGTCGCCAGCGCATAGAGCGCCTTGAAAAACTCCGGCTGGCGGATGATCACTTCCGAAAGATTGCCGAGGTCCGCGGCCGCCAGGTAAACGGGGAGCGGCGCGTCCGGGTAGTCCCGGACAATGTCGGCCACGGTGAATTTGTGATAATTGGCGATGGGGTCGCGCAATTCAACGCGCGATTTGCTGGCTTTGGCCAGCGCGGTTTCCAACTCGAGCACCGTCGCCGCGTGGGTTTTGGCAGCGTCGGGGGCTTCACCGAGCAGGGTGAACATTTTTGCGACATGGGCGGCATAGGCCTCGCGCTGTTTGGCAAAACGCTCGGTCAGGTAATAATCGCGGTCCGGCAGACCCAGTCCGCCCTGGCCGAGGTAAAATGCATAAACCTCGCTATTCTTTGCGTCGGGGGAAGCTGAACGATTGAACCCCGCATCGATGCCTCGTGCATGGAAATCCGCCAGCAAGCGCAACAGGTCCTCAGCGCCTTTCAGGTTTTCGATGCGTTTGAGGTCGGGCTGCAACGGTTTGAAGCTAAGCCCCTCGATCCGGTTCGTATCCATCGCCGAGCGGAAGAAGTCAGCCACTTTTTGTGTGGGCGAATTGGTTTGGGGTTTGCTGGCCAGCGCATCATCGAGGATTTGATGAATCAGGTACCAGTTGCGTTCCTGCAACTCCATGAAAGCGCCCCAGCGTGATTTGTCCGGCGGCACCGGATCGTTTTTCACCCAGTTGCCATCAGCGTAGCGGTAAAAATCAGCGCCAGGTTTGACCGCCGGGTCCATGTAATCGAGCGAGAACCGCGGGACTTTAGGGGCCTTTTCTGTCGCCCCCGTTGCTTTCGAGGCCACGCTCTCAGCCGGTGTTTCGGCCGCGGGCAGTACCGGGGTGGCGCTAAACGCAGCCATCAGTGTTCCGGCGATGCCACGCGTAAACCAATTCAACTTTTTCATAAAAGCCTTTCCTCTCCAGTTTGACAGGCAGGGCTTCAGGGCTTCCTCATCTGTTCCAAACCGAGCAAGGGGATACCACATTGATTCGGCGTCTTCTTCGGGTCAAGCTCGCAGCCAAATAATCTTGATTCCTTCAGGACCCGCTTGAGACTGCCGCGAGCAAGATTATGAAGCGACACCTGCCTGCTCATACACCCGAGGTGAACCTTTAAAATAAGAAGGGCCTCCCAGCGACACCTTTCCGCACGGACGTGCAGTAAGGTGAGCCTTTAGGCTAGCTGGACGCGGCTGCTTTCAACGCCGGGCTATCCAGGTCTAGACGGTAGAGGATTTGGTTGTAATCGTAGCGCGGTGTGGGAGACGGACGGTCGGCAAACTCCCGGGTATAGGTGCCTTCAAAGATGAGAATGGGCGAATCTGCCGGTGTGAACTCGGGGTGCAGCCGAGGATTGTAAAAGGTGTAGTTTTCGTGGGACAGGATTTTGACGGCGGGACCCCAGGGGCCGGTTGGCGCGGGGGCCTCGCCATACCATAGTTCGCCGAAGGCGGAGGGTTTGCCCCGAGCTTCCATGAACACTGTAACCCAGTGTTTGCGGAAAGAGTTCCAGGCGATCGAACCGGCGTGAGGCTTGGCGTAAACGGCTTCGTTGGTGGTCGCCAGAGTTTCGGCGGGTTTGAGCACTTCCCACGCGGAGGGATTCTGCCAGCTTTCGAAGGATGCAGGACACCGGAGTTTGGGCAGCGGGTTTGCGAAGAACACCCATTTTTTGCCCCGCTCGTCCTCCCACGAGGCCGTATGGCCTTCATAGCACTTCGTTGCGCATGGGAAAGGTTGTGACCGGAGATTTGGAGAGACAAGAAAATTGAATGAAGGGAGGGTGCAACAGATGCTGATTGGGGATGAAGGTGTGGCCCGCAGATGACGCAGCACGGAAAGCCGCGACCGAATTAGCGAAGCGTTTGGAGTGCGCCGCATTCCGGCGCTTTCGATTGTCAAAGCTGATTTATTGGACGTGCGGGCTTGCGTGGTGGTAAAAACAGGCCCATGAACGAAGCGCCGAAGAACACCCAGGTGCCGGTCTCGGAACGCTGGTTTCCGGGTCTGGCGCTCTTTCGGCAGTACCGGCGGGAGTGGTTGGTAGGCGACGTGCTGGCGGGGGTCAGCGTGTGCGTGGTGATGATACCGTCCGTGATTGCTTACGCCGGACTGATGGGGCTGGCGCCGCAACACGGGTTATACGCCGCGTTGGTGCCGCTGGTTTTGTATGCGCTGTTCGGCAGTTCGCGGCAGGTCATCGTCGGGCCGGACATTGCGATTTCGTTGCTGATTGCGAGCACGATTGCGCCACTGGCCGGCGGCGACCCGGAGCGGGCTGCGGCATTGGCAGCGGTCGTGGCGTTGCTGAGTGGGTTGCTCCTGCTGCTGGGCGCACGCGCTAACCTCGGCGCCGTGGCGGATTTTCTCTCCAAGCCGGTGCTGGTCGGTTACATGACCGGCGCGGCGCTGATTTTAATGGCGTCCCAACTGAACAAGCTTTTCGGCGTAGAGCTCAAGAGCAACGACTTCTTTCCGCGGTTGGCGGATTTGGCGGGCAAGCTGGACCAGGCGCAAAGACCGACTCTGCTTTTGGGCGCGGGCCTTCTGGGGCTGCTCGTGGTGATGCGGCGGTTCGTGCCCAAAATTCCTGGCGCGCTGGTGGTTTGCGTCTTGGCAATTGTTCTTGCGAGGGCGCTGCGGCTCGAGGCGTGCGGAGTAGCGGTCGTTGGTTCCTTCCCCCGCGGCCTGCCGAGCTTTGCGTTTCCCCTGGTCGATTGGCGCGAGCTCCACACCTTGCTGCCGGCGGCCATCGGGATTGCGTTGCTGACTTACACCGAGGGCATCTTGCTGGCGCGCGCCTTTGCAGCCAGGAACGGTTACGAGGTCAGCGCCAACCAGGAGTTGAACGCGTTGGGCGCAGCGGACGTGGCGGCGGGATTGTTCCATGGATTTTCTATTACAGGCAGCCAGGCGCGCACGACTATCAATGATGCGACCGGGGGCAAAACGCAATTGGCCGGGCTGATCGCCGCGGGGACGCTGGCGCTGTTTCTCATTTTCCTGACGCCGCTGATCGCCCGCCTGCCGCAGGTGGCCCTGGCGGCCATTCTGATCTACGCCGGGTTTGGGCTGGTCGAGTTTGACGTGATGAAACGGATTTACCGGTTTTATCCGACCAGTGCCGTGGTGGCGGGGTTGACAACGCTAACGGTGCTCGCCGCCGGGGTCGTGCCGGGGATTCTTTTCGGCGTGGCGCTGTCGCTGCTTGGCCTGGTCAACCGCATCTCGCATCCTCCAGACGCGGTGTTGAGCCAGGTCCCCGGAAACGGCTTTCATGATTTGGGAAACACGACGGAAGCGCAGACTCTACCGGGGCTGATTGCGTATCGTTTTTATGCGCCCTTGTTGTTTTCAAATGCAGGACATTTTGTTGAGCGCGTTCGGCAACTTGTATTGGCGAGCCCGACGAAGGTGCGCTGGTTTTTATTGGATGCCCAGGCAATTACGGACATCGATGTGACGGCGGTGGAAGCGCTGCACAGTTTGCACGAGGATCTGCGCAAGCAAGGGATTGCCCTGAAAATCGCCCATGCGAACCGGCCTTTGCGCGCGTTGCTCGAGCGGACGGGGTTGGTGCGTGAGGTTGGGTCGGAGAGTTTCTTTCCGTCGGTGCACGAGTGCGTGGAGGAGTTCCAGCGGCAGGAAGCCACAAGTCAGGAGACCGGAGCCAGTCCGAAAATGTGAGCGTCCAGTTCTTACGCTATTTGCAGCAGGACTTTCCCCATCGGTCCTTCTGCCAGGCGGGCAAAGGCTTGGGGTAATTGGTCGAAAGGAAAAACGCTGTCCACCTGGGGGCGGGCGCCGGCCCGGGAGAGCAGTTGGACGATCTGCTGCCAGGCGTTGCGGCTTTCGGCATTGGTGTAAGCGCCAACGGCGACTCCCCCCAGGCGAATGCGGCGGAAAAACAAAGTGGCGGTGTTGAAATTGGGCACCGGACCAGCGAGCCGGCCGACCAGGCTGACCTTGCCCAACTCGCCAAGGGTGTCGATGACCTCGGAAAGGAGCTTGCCGCCGATGTTGTCGATGCCCAGTTGGACGCGGCGCGGGGCGATGGCGGCTTTGACGGCTTGCCGCCACTGCGGTTCCTGGGGATTGAAAGTGCCGGTTGCGCCAAGCTGTTCGAGTCGGCGGCATTTCTCCGGGTTGCGCGACAGCGCGAGAACCGTGTGGCCCATCGCCGCAGCGAGTTGGACAGCGGCCACGCCGACACCGCCAGAGGCGCCGGTGACCAGCACGACGGATTGCGGCGGCAATGGCTCCCACATCATTAACGCCTGATAAGCGGTAAGATAAACGAGCGCAGCGCCGGCCGCTTCCTGCTCGCTCCAGCCGGCAGGAATCTCGATAAGATTTTCAGCCGAAACAGCGACGCGCTGTGCAAAGGTGCCCCAGCGGTTCCCTCCGACCTCGCCGCGCAAGACAACCCGCCGGTCTCCGCTGCGAAGGTCGCTAATTCCACTGCCCACTTGAAGGACGGTCCCCATGCCATCGCGGCCAAGGATATGGGGCAGTGGCGGTTTCGCCGGATATTGATTTTCGGCCAGGTAACGGTCGGCCGGATTAAGGGCAGCAAAATGGACTTCGACAATGGCTTCGCCCGGCTGTGGGACTGGGTCGGGGGCCTCGGCCACGTGCAGGTGCTCGATGCCGGTCAGCGCGTCAAGGACCCAAGCCTTCATATTGCGACGAGTTGGGAGCGTCGGCTAATAGCGCCGTGGCGGTTGAGGGGTTGTTCGGTCGAAGGGTTCAGCGGCCTCGGGAATTTTATTCTTGAGGTGGTGCCGACGGACAGCGAGTTCATCGGCCATAGCCTCTGGGGTGGCATATTGAGTGAAGCCATCCGGCACGGTGAACAAATCCGCCGGCAGGGGCTGAAGCCGAATTTTAGAAAACGTGAGGGTGAGGGGAAGGGGATTGGTCGCGGAGATGAGGCGGACCGGGAAACCGTTCAGGTCGCCGGCGCGGAACAACCGGAAGATCGCTGTGGAACCGTCGCTCATCTGGACGGTGGCATCGGCGGGCTGGCAAGAATGTCCCGCCACGCTTTGGGGCGTGGCCGCAATGTTGCCGGTCACCAGGTTGGTAGGATGGACATTTGCCGCGGCGGGCGCGTAGCCTTGCAGGGCTTCGCTGAGCACAAAACCGCGGTTTTCCGCCACGTCCCAGAGGAAGCTGAAGCCGCCGGTGCCGAGTTGCTTTTCAGCCTTTTTGTCGGGCTCAGGGGCGAAGACCACCTTGCTGCCGTAACTGAGGAGTTGGCCCGACTGGGCCGGTTCCACGCCCCCCAGCGGTTCGTTTTCCACCTCGACGCGAGCGCTGAAGCCGGAGGCATTGGTCAGCAGAACGGCCATCGGCCCACTGAGGAAAGTGGGCGGTTGCGGGGTAAATACTCTGGTAAAGCCCCCGCCGCGGAGTTCATCATCATGGGAATGAGCGCAGCCGCCGGCTGAAAGCAGACACCCGGCCAGACCTGACATCAGCCACAAAACAGAGGTTTGCGTTTCCATTCGATGGGTGGAGGAAAGTCCTGTTCGCATGGCTGCAAGTTACAAAGCTAGACCCTGGAAGGCAAAATCATTGGGACAAAATGATGCTGTTAACCACCTTACCCAGCGTGGGCGTGAACCCGGCGCACCATGGCAGAGGTGAGACGCTGCGGCACGCGTCTGGCAAAGAAAGAGGCGATTTGATTGGCCAACCCGGGAATAACCACGCGCTTGCCTTTCATGAAACCACGGTAGCCGATTTCCGCCACGGTCCGCGCCTCCATGGCCGGCCAACTGCCGCTCGGTTTCAGCCGGGCGCGGGCCTGGAACTCGGTGCGGGTCAGGCCTGGACAAAGCGTGGTGACCGTAATCCCGGTGCCGGCCAGCTCGTCTGACAAAGCGTAAGAGAACGAATAAACGAAAGCCTTGGTGGCGTAATAGACATTCATGGTCGGTCCCGGCTGAAACGCCGCAGTGGAAGCAACATTAAGAATGCGGCCGTTGTGACGGTTGAGCATGGGCTTGAGGAAGAGATGAGTCAATTGCATCAGGGCGACAACGTTCACCTGCACCATGCCGACTTGAAGGGCGAGGTCTGTCTCAGCAAATGGACCGTAGCTGCCGAAACCGGCGTTGTTGACCAACACGGAAATCGGCGTATCGCGGAGAGCTTCGGAGATCTCGCGGGCGGCCTCGGGAACGGCCAGGTCTTTGGGCAAGACTTCAATTTCGATGCTGTGTTTGTGTTTCAGCTCAGCCGCCAGTTCGTTCAGGCGCTTTTCGTTGCGCGCGACCAGCACGAGGTTGAAATGGTCGGCGGCGAAGAGCTTGGCCAGTTCGTAACCGATACCCGCGGTTGCGCCGGTGATGAGGGCCCAATCGTTCATAGCGCTAAGTTTGACTATAATGCTTGCTGGTCAGGAGACACAAAATAACTGCTGCCCTCATGAAACTCATCTTAATTTTTTTACCCATTTAATCCGCCGGCGCTGCGCTTGAAAACTCTCGGCTTCCATTCAAGATTGAGGAGCATGAACGGAACCGGTTGCGCTAAACACTCGGTGGTCTGGGTGCCACAGTGGTGGCTGGGAGTGTTGTTACTGGCGGTCTGCTGGCCTTTGAATTGGACCGTGCGAGGCGGCACTGCCTACTTGTTTTTCCCGCTCTGGCTCGGCTACGTCCTGGTCGTGGATGCGCTCGTCCTGAGCCGGACGGGCTCTTCCCTCTGGAGCCGTTCCCGGCGTGATTTTGTGCTGCTCTTTGTGGCCTCCTCACCCGTTTGGTGGCTTTTTGAGATCATCAACCAACGGACCAACAATTGGGAATACCTTGGCACTGCCAAATTCACTGAGGCTCAGTACTACCTGCTTTGCACGATTTCTTTCTCGACCGTCATGTCGGCGGTGTTTGAAACGGCGGAGCTGGCACGAACTTTCCGGTGGCTCGAGCGCGTCCCGCCGGGCTCCCGTATTTCATCCGCGCAGTTGCTCAAATGGGCTATGTTCCTCAGCGGGGCGGCGATGCTCGCCCTAGCGCTGGGTTGGCCCCGCTACTGCTACCCATTTGTGTGGTCTTCCTTGGTACTCATGCTGGAACCTGTCAACTCCTGGTTGGGCCGTCGTTCGCTGTTGCAAGACCTCCAACGCGGCGACTGGCGTCCCGTGCTTTCTCTTGCGGTTGGCGCGTTAATCTGCGGTTTTTTTTGGGAGATGTGGAATTATTATTCGGATCCAAAATGGGTTTACCACACGCCGGGCGCGCAGTTCCTGCACATTTTCGAAATGCCGCTGCTCGGTTATGGAGGCTATATTCCCTTTGCGCTGGAACTTTTCGCGCTGAAGAATTTCCTCTGGCCCCGTTCGCCCGGGCTGCGGCTTTAAGCCAACTGCGGGCTTCCCGGTTTGCCCATCACCGTTTCCGAACCGGCTTGAATTCCTTAATCCTCCGGCTCAATGCCGCAACCCGTTTGGGATCGACGGGATTTGATATTCTGCCGTCGAGTTTGAGGGCAGTGCCAACAATGAAACCATCAGCCAGCGGTAGATACTCGCGGATGTTCTGAACGGTTACGCCGCTGCCGAGGAGGATTCTGGCGGAGCCACAGGCGGCGCGCACGCGTTGCAGATCGGCAGCCTCTGCTGCCAAACCGGTGCCTGCGCCAGAGATGATCAGGGCGTCGGCCAGCCCGCGCTCGCTCGTGTCGCGGGCCGAATCGCCAATCGCCCAATCGCCGAGCGGCACGGCATGTTTGACGTGGACATCGGCAAAAATCCGGGCGTCGGGACAAATTTGGCGCCGGTAACGCACCGTGGCGTAGGCATCTCCCTCCAGGAGACCCTGGTCCGTGAGCATCACCCCGGTGTGGACATTAACGCGGATGAAGCTGCCGCCGCAGGCGGCGCACAACGCTAGCGCCGCGCAGGCGTCGTTGCGAAGGACGTTGAAACCGAGCGGCAGGCCCACTGCCGCGCGTACCGCGCAGCCGGCCGCGGTCATGGCGGCGACCGTTTCGGGACCGACCTTGGTTTTGGTGAAAGGGACATCGCCGAAATTTTCTATGAACAGGGCGTTTGCACCGCCACGTTGATAGGCTCGGGCGTCCGCGACCGCGGCGTCCAGCACGCCCTGGAGTTTACCCCGCCAGCGGGGTGAGCCAGGCAAAGGCCGGAGGTGGACCACCCCAACCAGGAGCTTGGAGGCTGCGCTGAAGAGATTTTTCACAAGCCAGAGACTAGAATGGGAATTTACGATTCACCCGGTTTTGCGAAAATTCCTTTTTCTCCGTCGCTAGTCTGCGCTGGTCGCGGGTTTCGTGAGCGACGCCTTCTTTTGATGTGCGCTCGCCTCAGGATTCTGCTCTTTGCTCTGTCGGAGTGCGAGCAGCGCGGCCAGCGCTGCTTCACTCTCGGCGGCTTTTTTACTCTTCCCCTGGCCGCGCGCTAATTCTTTTCCGGCGTGATGGACAGTGCACTCAAAGACCCGGTCGTGGTCCGGACCGGTGGCCGCGACGACATGGTAGCGGGGCGCTTCGGAGGAGAAAGCCTGGAGTAGTTCCTGCAGTTCCCCTTTGGGATTTTCGAGGATGGGAATAACAGAGAGTTCACCGAAAGCGCTGAAAAATTGCCTCAGGATAAACTCCCGCGCCGCCTCAAAACCGCCGTCCAGGAAGATAGCGCCGAGCAGCGCCTCGAAGGTATCAGCCAGCGCCGAGGGCCGTTCCCGCCCGCCGGAGATTTCCTCGCCGCGGCTGAGTATCAGGCGCCGGCCCAGGCCAAGCTGCCGGGCGCGTTCGGCCAGACTGCGGCGGTTAACCAGTTTGGCGCGAGCTTTGGTGAGCGGGCCTTCGCCAAAGCCGGGAAATTTTTCGTAGAGCTCGCGCGTGAGGGCGAGTTGCAGGACGGCGTCCCCCAGAAATTCGAGGCGTTGATTTGTCTGAAGGGGCAGTCCCTGCTCGTGCGCAACGGAAGGATGCGTCAGGGCCAGGCGCAACAGGGCTGTGTCCCTGAATGTATAACCAAGTTGGGTTTGAATTTCGTCGTTTTCGGACACGGGGAAGGATTTACGATTTACCGCCTGGAACCGCGCTCAGCCTGGAGCGCTTCTGGGACCGTCGGCGCCTGGGTCGCCGGTTTCGCCGTTAGAGCGCACTCCTCGGCCGTGGCGGCCACAACGGCAGGCTCACCCGGAATGGACGGGGCCGGCGGGTGCAGCCCGTGTTCGAGGAGCGCTGCGACATCATGTTGGACGGTTTCGAGTTGGTTCAGTTGCAATTTGGGATCGATTATAGTGAAGACATCTCCGGTTCCGACCTGCTCGTAAATAAAGACCCGGTGCCCCTCTCGCTCGATTTGCTCTTTGATTTTGAGCAGCCGTTTACGCTCCAGCATCACCGCAAGGATAAAGGCGGCCGGAATAAATCGGGGCTCGTTCAGTTCGATGAGCTTGCGGAGAAGCGATTCGGCTGTGTCCTTTTGAATGGCGTCAGTGCGGGGCGCCGGGGCCTCATAAACGCCTTGCCAATAAGAAACGAACCCTTTCCTGTCGCGCGCGCCGTCGCTGTAATCCCGTTGCCAGCAACTCTGGCAAATATCGATGCGCCGAAAGGCTGCTTTCTCATCAAACAGGAGGGTGTGATAGGCCTCTTTATCGGCAAAAGGCCGGCTGCACGCTTCACAAGCGTGGGCGCGTGATTGAATATTCCAGTCGGTCATCGAAACCAGTCAGGCCTGGGTTGCACTTGAAACAAAGTTTATGGCTGCCGCAGATAACTGCAACCTGAAACACACTGTCTTTCGGCGTGCCCTGCCACCAAATTGCCTCACGAGATGGATGTAAGGCCGCTGAGTCGTCCTTTGAAGGTCGGCGCGGAAGAAGCTCACGCGCTGATCCCCGTCAGGCGCAACGCGGTTCAAAATAATTCCGCTATGTTTGCTTCCCAAACTCTCGCGTCCCGCAAATCCCTCCGCTATACTTCCTCCTGATGCATTTGGGTCGGCTGACACTCTCCTCGAATCTGTTCCTCTCGCCCTTGGCGGGTTACACTAACTTGCCGTTCCGGCTGACCGTCCGCGAGTTGGGCGGCCTGGGGCTGGCCACCACCGACCTGGTCAACGCTCGCTCGCTCTTGGAGATGAAAGCCAAGGCCCTGAAGCTCACCGAGTCGGCGCCCGCCGATCAACCGCTGGCGGTCCAGTTGTTTGGCTCCGTGCCCGAGGAGATGCGGGATGCGGCACTGTACGTCGAGTCCCTGGGAATCGCGGCCGTGGACATCAACATGGGTTGCCCAGTGCGGAAGGTCTGCCGGGTGGGCGGTGGCTCCGCGATGATGACGGAGTTGCCGAAAACCGCGCGGTTGGTCAAAGGCATGGCGGAGGCGGTTAGGATTCCAGTTACGGCCAAGATGCGCCTGGGATGGGATGACGAGAACATCACCGCCCCGGACCTGGCACGGGCGCTCGAGGACGCGGGGGTGGCGGCCGTCTTCATCCATGGGCGAACGCGGCAGCAGGGCTTTTCGGGCACGATCAATCTGGCTGGGATTGGCGCGGTGGTAAAGGCCGTGACCCGCATCCCGGTAATCGGGAACGGCGATGTGACTACTCCGCAAGCCGCCGAGAGGCTGCTCCAAGAGACCGGCTGCGCCGGCGTCAGTATCGGCCGCGGCGCTTTTTATAACCCTTGGATATTCAGGCACACGCTGCATTACCTGCAAACGGGCGAGCTGTTGCCGGAGCCCGCGTTCGAAGAGCGGGTGCAGGTAATGTGCCGCCATTTCGAGAGGATGCTCGAAGTCTTTGGTGAAGAACATGGCTGCCGCATGTTCCGCAAGGTGGCGCCTTGGTATGCTAAACGGTTTGGACCAGCCAACCAATTCAACAAATGCGTCGTGCTGGTCTCCAGTCGCGCCCAATTTTACGAAATCCTCGATTCCTATCGCCGCTGGCGGGCGCAGTTTGTCGATGAGGCTGGCGAATTGAAACCGCGCTTTCGACCGGCCCCGCTGGTGGCTTCATTCATGCAGGAGGCGGGCGCGGTGCAGCCGGGGCACATTCCGGTTCCGAAGGGGCCGGTGGAAGTCTGGTGACCTGCCAGGTATTTGCCACCGACCGCGATTTTTTGGTTTACCGGCGAAAGGGACGGCATCTGATCCTTCTGCTTGCTCCTTTCGAATGCTGACGGCCAAACGCCGGCACAGGCGCACTCTCAGACGCTTCGCCAGGTCGGTTACACAACTTCGACAGGGCATTTGGGGAGCGCTTGGAGAAACGAGCGGCCGTACTGCTTGACCAGGATGCGGTTGTCGAGCACAACGATAATACCGGTATCGGTTTTCGTGCGGATGAGCCGGCCGACGCCCTGGCGGAATTTCAAAATCGCTTCTGGCAGCGAAAATTCACTGAACGAATTGCCGCCGCGGGCTTCGATGGCCTCAATGCGGGCCTCAATGAGAGGATGGTCCGGGACGGCAAAGGGCAACCGGGTAATGATCACATTGGAGAGGGCCTCGCCCGGCACATCGACGCCCTGCCAAAAACTGTCAGTGCCAAAAAGCACGGAGTCCACGTCGTCCTTGAATTTTTCCAGCATAAGAGAGCGCGGAGTGCCGGTGCCCTGGACGAAGCAGGCGAGGCCGAGTTTGTCGAAAAAGGGCTGCATCAGCTCGCCGACTTCGAGCATCAGCCTGAAATTGGTAAACAGCACAAAGGCCTTGCCGTGCGTCAGCTTGATGAAATGCTCGATCCAATGGATCAGCGCGTCACGATAGCCGTCATCGCGGGGGTCGGGCATTTTACGCGCGACGAACAGCTTCATTTGGCGCTCATAATCAAACGGCGTGCCGGCCTGGAGCAGGATGGCCGACTCGGCGCCGATTCGATGCGCGAAGTAATTCAGACCCGAACTGTCCCGTTGAGAAGCGCCCTGTTGGGTGCTGCGTGTTGTGTGTGAGGCAGCATCGTGAGCGGAACCCGCAGCGGGGACGCCGTTCGTTACCGAAAGAGTCGCGCTGGTCATGATGATCGAGGTCTCGCTGCCAAAGAGGCGCTGGCGGAGGTATCCGGCAACATCGATCGGGGCGGCGTTAAGGGCGATGGTCCGCTGGGCTTTGCCGCTGCGTTCGACCCAATAAACATGGTTGTCCGCCTCCTGGCTCAGGAACAACGCGACTTCCTCGCGCAATTCGGCCAGGCGCCGGTTACACTCGACCAGTTCCTGGCCGATGTCGTTGTCTTCGCTCAACTTGACTAAGTCGCTGATGGCTTCCCGCAGGCGTTGGATGGGAAGGGTGACATTGTCTTTGACCAGCTCCGGTTTGCGAATGCGCAGCTCGGTCCACTCGCGCCGGCGCGCCACGGTAGCTTCGCCGCCGCCTAAACTTTGCTTTTTCGCTTCCCGTTGGATTTCGTCGCACGCCGTTTCGACGTTCGAGAAGAACTCATCCGCCTCCTGCAACAGGTCGCCGACGAGTTTAACATCGGCGCCTTTGCGCAAGGTGCCCAGCAAACCCTTTTGGGTGCGGGGGTTCCAGAGCCGCTGCAAGGCATACCGCATTTGACCGCTGGAAACGCTCAGCCCGATGTGTTTGGAGGCGACGTGTTCCATCTGATGCGCCTCGTCGAAAACCACGAAATCGTTGCGAAACAGGATGCCGCCCTCGAGTTCTTCCGCCAGCCCCCCAAGCAAGGTGAAAAACAGGGTGTGGTTCAAGACCAGGACATCCGAGGAAAGGATACGGTTGCGGGCGCGCTGGAAAAAGCAGACCTCGCTCTGTTTGGCGAATTCCGACGGGTAGCCGCACATCTTGGGAGAGCAAAGCCCACGCTCGGAACACACCTGCGCCCACACCTTGGGGTCCGGCTCGGCCTCGAAATCCGACAGGCTGCCGTCAGTGGTCCTTTTGGACCATTCATAGATGCGCTGCAATTCCTCAGCTTCGGAGGAGGTGAAGAGGCTTTGGGCCTGCTGCATGGACTTTTGCAGGCGTCGCGTGCAGAGGTAATTGCCTCGGCCCTTCAGCATGGTAAAGCTGAACTTCACCGGCAGAATCTGCTGGAGCATCGGGAGGTCTTTTTGGGTGAGCTGCTCCTGCAAATTGATGGTGTGGGTCGAGACGACCGCCTTCTTTTTGTGGGCGACGGCGAACAGGATGGCGGGGACAAGATAGGCCAGGCTTTTGCCGACGCCGGTGCCGGCTTCGACGGCGAGGTGCTCGTGGTTTTCTAGCGCACGGGCGACCGCAACGGCCATTTGCTGCTGTTGCGGACGAAACTCGAAATTGGGCGAGCGGGACAACACCCCCGTGGGCGAGAAGACTTGCTCGACCTGCTTCAAGAGCCCGGTGCCGGCACCGGCGGGTTGGGATTCGATCGCGCTGATCATCTGCGCGCCACCACCTCTTGGGTGGTCTTGTTTTTGGCGATGGTATTGGGCGGCAGGACGCCGCGCCAGTTGGTGTTGGGATAAACTACCGAGCCGCGGCCGATGATGCTGCCGGGGTTCAAGACCGCGTTGCAGCCGATGTCGGCGCCATCCCCGAGCAAGGCGCCGAATTTGCGCAACCCGGTGTCGAGCGGCTTGCCGTCCACTTCGACCAAAACGTCGCCGGGAACGAGTTTCACGTTGGAAATCTTCACTCCGGCTCCCAGGTGCGCTTTGTAGCCGAGAATCGAATCTCCGACGTAATTGAAGTGCGGCACGGCGGCGTGGTTGAAAAGCAATGAATTCTTCAACTCACTGGCGTTTCCCACTACACAGTCATCACCAATGATGACATTTTCGCGAAGGTAAGCATTGTGGCGCAGCTCACAGTTTCGGCCGATGATGGCCGGGCCTTTGATCATGACTCCATCTTCGACGAGGGTGCCTTCGCCGATGAATACCAACTTGCCGATGAACGCGACGCCATCGCATCGGTTGTGCAAGCCGGGACGAAGGTTGGCCGCGAGGTACGTCTGGAGCTTTTTCAGCGCCTCCCAAGCATAATGACAGCCCTCAAACACCGCCGCGTGCTCCGTTTGGCTGAGGTCGAATAAATCCGCCGGTTTGAACATGGTTCGATTCTCCCACCGGTGTGGGCGGTGTCAACCGGAGAAGAACTTACCTTTGCGCGCGCACTCCACTCCTGCTGGCAACCTGTTTCTGGTTGAAGTAACCTGTCGCTCTGGGCAAATGAAAACGGTCTATTTCGATTACAACGCGACGACGCCTCTGGACCCGCACGTGAGGGAGGCGATGTTGCCCTTCCTGTCCGGGGTTTGGGGCAACCCATCCAGCGTCCACCATGTCGGCCGCCAGGCCCGCGCGCTGCTGGATGAGGCGCGAGAACGGGCAGCGCAGGTATTCCTCTGCAAACCGAGCGAAATAGTTTTCACGAGCGGCGGCACCGAAAGTGTTAATCTGGCCATTTTCGGCGCCGCGCGGCTGCTAAAGCCGAAAGGGCGCCACTTGATTACCTCGGCTGTCGAGCACCACGCGGTACTGCACTGCTGTGATTACCTGGAGAAGAAAGAGGGATTTGAAGTCACTTATCTCCCAGTGGACTGCACCGGCCGGGTTTCCGTTGAGTCTCTGCTCAAAGCTATCCGGGCTGACACCATCCTCGTGTCGGTCATGGCAAGCAACAACGAGATCGGCACGCTCCAGCCGGTAGCCGAGTTGGGTACAGCCTGCCGTGACCGGGGCGTGCTATTTCACACGGACGCGGTTCAGTGGCTTGGTAAGGAACCTTTTGAGTCTATTCATCAGTTTAACGCGGACCTGGTCTCGATTTGCGCGCACAAGATTCACGGCCCGAAGGGCGCTGGCGCACTTTTCGTGAGGTCGCCTCTTCATCCGGATCCGATTTTGTTCGGCGGCGGACACGAGAACGAACGGCGGGCCGGCACAGAGAACCTGGCGGGAGTTATTGGGCTGATGGAGTCCCTGGAGCGTTTTGTGCGCCAGCCCGTATTTGCGCGGGAACGGCTGTCGCCGCTGGGAGAGCGCCTCATTCAAATGCTCAACGGGCTGGAAGGGGTCCGGTTTGTTGGTTCTCGTGAGCATCGACTTGTCAACACGGTCTCTTTCGTGGTGCGGGGCGCGGACAGCATAGTCCTGCTGGCAGGTTTGGATATGGAAGGCATTTGCGCCTCCAGCGGTTCGGCTTGCTCAGCGGGCTCGCTGGAACCATCACATGTGGTGAGCGCGCTTGGCGTCGAGAAGGAGTTGGCCAATTCGCTAGTTCGTTTTTCGCTGGGCCGGGAATCGACGCTGGAAGAAGTCGCCTATGCAGAGAAAGTTGTGCCGAAAATTATTTATCGAGCTAAACGGTTGGCCGGAGTTTCCGCTGCGAACAACTGTTCCAATAACTCCCCGCTTCCTTGTGAGTGAATTGTGGTTACGGTGAATAAAGACGCGTGTTCCTCTTTTTTCGCTGGCTTTGTCCAAGTATTTCGATTCTTTTTCCTTTTGTAAGTAATTGTCGTACCCTTGACAGCAAAGGGTGTTTGCCTTATTCACAGCCCTTAATACGGATACTATTTCAGAGTACAGAAGAGATATATTAAGCACACATGAACCTGACCATCTCGAAGGAGCAAATCATCAATGGCTTGCAAGCAGTCCAGAATGTGGTTAGTAGCCGGACGACGCTGCCCATTCTCTCGAACGTGCTGCTGCGAGCTGAGGGAGACCGACTGCACCTAACGGCGACGGATTTAGACGTGACCATTGCCTGTTCCGTGGAAGCGAAGATTAAGAAACCTGGCGCCTCGACCGTGCCGGTAAAAAGGTTGTTTGGCATCGTCCGGGAGTTGACCAACACTGAGATCGAGATGGAAGTAGATGAAAAAAATACCTGCAGCATCCGCGCCGGCTCCTCTTTTTATAAAATTAACGGCTTGAGCGCGGATGAATTTCCGCCCGTGCCAACCTTTAAAGAGGATAAAAAAGTCGTCCTGCCGCAGGAAACCGTCAGAAGCATGATGAAAAAGACCTCTTTTGCCATTTCGACTGACGAGTCGCGGTATGTCCTCAACGGCATTTTCATCAGCCTTAAGGACCACAAAATGACCATGGTCGCCACCGATGGTCGGCGTTTGGCGCTCGTGGACGAGGAAGTAGATGTCTCGGAAAAGAGCCAGGGCGAGTTCATCGTTCCCGCCAAGACCGTGAACGAACTCAATCGCCTCCTCTCGGACAAAGGCGAGGTCGAACTCCGCTACGCGGAAAACCAGGCCTCGTTCACCCTCAAAGATGACAAAGGGTCCTCCATTTTGATCGTAACCAAGCTGATCGAGGGGAACTACCCGAATTACCGCCAAGTGATTCCGGCAGAAACAAAAGAGCGTGTTCCCCTGGTGCGTGAGGAGTTCCTCCACGCCCTGCGCCGAGCGGAGATAATGACCAGTGAAAAATCCAACTCGGTTAAAATGAGTTTTGGCAAGAACAGGCTGGAGATTACAGCCAATTCGCCTGAGGTAGGGGAAGCCAAGGAGACGCTGGCGGTCAATTACAAAGGTCCCGAGATGGCGATTGCCTTCAATCCCAAGTATATGATCGACCCGCTTAATGCGCTGGCTAACGACGAGGTTTTTTTGGAGTTAATCGATGAACTCAGCCCCGGCGTACTCAAAATCAACGGCCCCTTCCTTTACGTCGTGATGCCGATGAGGCTGACTTAAAAAGGTCACATCTGCTCCAGCGTCTCAATTCCGAGCACTTCCAACCCTTGTTTAAGCACACGAGCGGTCAAGTCGCACAGCAGCAGGCGACTCGCACGCTGTGCAGTCTCGGACTTGAGCACGGGGCAGTTCTCGAAGAACCTCATGAAGTGCCCCGCCAGCTCAAAAAGGTAGTTGCACAGGAAATTCGGACGATACTCGTCAGCGACGGCCTCCATAACCAGACCGAAATTGAGCAGGTGCTTGGCTAGGACAATCTCCTCTGGCGCGACGAGACTAATCTTTAGCCGCTGGCTGGCTTTTGGTCCATCCGCTGCCTTCCTGAAGATGCTGCGGATGCGCGCGTAGGCATATTGCAGGTAGGGCGCCGTATTGCCGCTGAGCGCCAGCATCTTGTCCCAACTAAAAACATAATCGCTCTGGCGGTTGGGCGACAGGTCGGCGTATTTGACTGCCCCGATGCCTACGACGCGCGCAATTTCCCGCCGCTGAGCCTCGGGCAAGGCCGGGTTCTTCTCGGAAACGACTTTTAAAGCGCGTTCCTCCGCCTCATCCAGCAGGTCTGCCAGGCGGATGGTTTCACCAGCGCGGGTTTTGAACGGTTTGTTGTCCTCCCCCAGGATCGACCCGAACCAGACATGAGCTAGATTCACCGTGGCTTCCGGATGCCAGCGTCGGAAGATGGCGAAAAGCTGCTGAAAATGCAGTTGCTGTCGTCCGTCGGTGACATAAACGATTTCATTGGGCTGCCAGGTGTCCAGCCGGTATTGCAAGGTAGCGAGGTCTGTCGTGGTGTAATTGAAGGCGCCGTCGCTCTTTTGAATCAAGGCCGGGCTGCCTTTCAATTGTGGGCTGTCTTCGAAGAACGCCGCCAGCGCACCTTCACTTTCGCGCGCGATGCCCTTGTGGCGCAATTCATCGACCAGCGGTTGAAGGCGAGGATTATAAAAACTTTCGCCGAGGGTGAAGTCGAATTTGACCCCCAAACGGGCGTAAATTGTATCGAATTGTACCTGCGAAAGCGCGAGCATTTCGCGCCAAATGCGCAGGTTTTCTTCGTCGCCGCTCTGTAGCCTCACCAACTCCTGCCGGGCGCCTTCCAGCACGGCTGGGTCTGTCTCGCCGGCGGCGTTGACGAGCTTGTAAAGACGCTCCATTTCACCAATGGGGTCCCGCTGGAGCGCGGCACGGTCGAGGTGCTGCTTCCAGCCGACAAGCAATTTGCCAAACTGGGTGCCCCAATCGCCGATATGGTTATCGGTGATGACCTGGTGGCCTAGCAGCCGGAGGGTGCGAGCTAGGGAATCGCCGAGAATAGTCGAGCGGATGTGACCGACGTGCATCGGCTTGGCGACATTGGGCGAGCTGAAGTCAACGACAACCGTTCGCGGTTGGGCTGCCGGCTCGAAAAACAAGTGCTCGCCTTGCGCCGCGGCGTTCAAGGTTTGTGCCAGCACTTCTGGCTTGAGGCGGAAGTTCAAAAATCCTGCCCCCGCAATTTCCACCTTCTCGCACGAATCTGCCACGTCGAGTCTGGCCACCGCCTCGGTGGCCAGTTGGCGCGGGTTCATTTTCCGCCCCTTGGCCAGCGGCATCAGCGCGTTGGTCTGATAATCCCCAAACTTCGGGTCCGGGCAGGGGCGCACGAGAACCGCGGCGACATTGGCATCGGGCAGGACCGCTTTGACGGCCGCTTGGAGGCGGTGTTCGATGTGTTTGTGGGGGAGCACGATGGGTGGAGTTAATTGAGTTGACCAGGTTATCCTCGACCGGTTTTCCCCAAATTAACTCAATTACCCGATTTAACTGACTAAACTATTTCTTCCCCTGGTCTCGGATGATCTGGAGCATGATGTCGGCATCCGGCGCCCGTTCGAGCGCTTGACGGAATTCCGCCTTGTGCAGCAGTTTGGCGATATTGGCCAGGGTGTGGAGGTGTTTTTGAAACTGGCCTTGGGGCACCAGGAAGAGCATCACTAGGTTGACCGGTTGGTTATCCAGGGCATCGAAGTTGACGCCTTTTTTCGAGCGGCCCAGGGACCCGACCACCTCATAGATCAAATCGGTCGAGGCGTGCGGAATGCCGATGCCGAAGCCAATGCCGGTGCTCATCGAGGACTCGCGCTTCTTGACCACCGCGGCGATGGCGTCGTGATGTTCGGGTTTGATCTTGCCGGTGGACACCAGGTTATCGATTAACTCATCGATTGCCTCCCAACGATTCGTAGCGCGCAAATCCGTCAGGATTTGCTCTTTGCTTAGAATGTCGCCTAAATCCATAGCGTTAAAATCATTCCGCCGGGGCATTTCGCCTGAACTGGCAGAGTAATTCAAGAGCGAAGTTGAGTGGAGTTTGGAGTTTTGTTCTCGCCAATTCCCACCTCACCCTACCCGTTACCTTGACATCCCGATCCCCGTGGAGAACACTGCCCCGCCTATGGCTGAACCAAAAACCGGCGAGTTGATGGAGAAAATCGTTTCGCTCTGCAAACGGCGCGGATTCATTTTCCAATCGTCGGAAATCTACGGCGGCCTCAACGGGTTTTGGGATTATGGCCCGCTCGGCGCCGAACTGAAGCGCAACATCAAGGAGTGCTGGTGGCGCGCCATGACCCGGAGGCGCGATGATGTGGTGGGTCTGGACGCCTCGATTATCATGCATCCCCGCATCTGGGAGGCCAGCGGCCACACCAGCACTTTTAGCGATCTGATGGTCGATTGCCTGCTGACCAAAAAACGATTCCGGGCCGACCAAATCGAGCCGCTGAGCGGCACCGCCTATTCTTACACCGGGGCTACCGATGAGCCCGACGCCAAGCAATGCAAAGATGCCTTTTCCGTCCTGGTGCCGCGCGGAAAGCCTCCCGAAAGCGCCCGCAAAGCGGCAAAGCAGTTTTACCAACAACGAGGCATGGCCAATCCCAGTCTCTTGGGCGAACGCGCCGAACCGGTCGAAAACACCACTCGTTATAATCCCGAAAACGGCAGTTTGCTGACCGAGCCGCGCCCCTTCAACCTCATGCTGAAAACCTATGTGGGACCCGTCGAGAGCGAGGATAACAAGTCCTACCTCCGTCCCGAGACGGCCCAAGCGATCTTCGTCCAATTCAAAAACGTGATCGAGGTCTCCCGCCAGAAAATTCCCTTCGGCATCTGCCAGATTGGTAAAGCTTTTCGCAATGAAATCAATCCGCGCAACTTCACCTTCCGCTCACGCGAGTTCGAGCAGATGGAACTGGAGTACTTCATCCGGCCGGATGAGGTGGTCCAAAAAATGACCGGCTCGGTGGCGCAGTTGTCCGGGACCGCACCGGCTGCGCTCGGCTCTCCGGCGGCAAATTGGGGCTGGGAACTCTGGCACAAGTACTGGGTCGAGCAGCGCCTCGCGTGGTATCAAAGTGTCGGACTGGGCCGCGACACCCTGGTCGAGTACTGGCAGAAAAAAGAGGAGCTGGCGCACTACGCTCGGGCGACCGTGGACCTTCTTTACAAATTCCCGTTTGGGACTCAGGAACTGGAGGGGATCGCCGCTCGGGGAAATTTTGACCTGAGCCAGCACCAGAAGTTCAGCGGCAAATCCATGGAATATTTCGATGAGGAAGCCAAGGCGAAGTACGTGCCCCACGTCATCGAACCTTCAGCCGGTGTGGACCGCCTGGCCCTGGCGCTGATTTGCAACGCCTACCGTGAAGACCAGGCGCCCGACGAAAAAGGCAAGATGGAAACGCGGGTGGTAATGAAGTTCCATCCCCGCATCGCGCCGATCAAAGTGGCGGTGTTTCCGCTGCTCAAGAACAAACCCGAGCTGGTGCAGAAGGCCAAAGAGGTGCGTGATTTATTGCGGCCGCACCTGTCAGTTTTCTACGACGAGGCCGGCGCGATTGGTCGGCGCTACCGGCGGCAGGACGAAGCAGGCACCCCATTCGGCGTGACGATTGATTTTGAAACCCTGGGAGAGCAGGGGCCGGAGTTGAAGGACACGGTGACGTTGCGCGACCGCGACAGCATGAAACAGGAGCGCGTGAAAATTGACGAACTGCCCGCGCTCGTCGTAGAGAAAGTGCGTTAGGCTGAAGGAGTGAGCGTTTCGTGGGCGTCGAAGGCAAAACCGGGTCAGGCACCGCGCTGGTCAAAAAGCGCGCGCCGACCCTTTATGCGATCATCGTCATCAAGCTGCTGAAGGGATTGCTTTTCGTGGGGCTGGCCATCGCCGCTTACACCTTATCCGATAACGATTTGCCCGCTGAGTACAGGCATGCGCTCCAACATTTGCGCTTGAACCCCGAGCGGAGGTTTTGGGCCGACCTCGCCAGACAAGTCGGAAAGCTTACCGAGGCGAAGGTTTTATGGGCGGCCGCGGGCACGCTCGTCTATAGCCTTTTCTCCCTGGTCGAAGGCATCGGGCTGTTGTTTCGCGTTAGCTGGGCCGGTTGGCTGGCCATAGGCGAATCCGCTTTTTTTATCCCCATCGAGATCTACGAACTGTTGCAGCAAGGCAACGCGCAAAACGAAGGCCGGTCCACTAACACCCTGATTGTGGTCGTGATTCTCGGCCTCAATATCCTCATTGTCTGGTATCTGTTGGAGAACCGCCACCGGTTGTTCCATCACCGCCACCGTTGACGGTTGTAATTGGCTCAGCGACGGCGGGCGGAGCCCGGACTTTCCTGTCCGCAGCAATGTGTTACGCGCGAAATTGGCCGATTACTGAGGGTTCACTTTCCCGACAGGGTTCACTTTCCCGCGTGACCAGTGGTCGCAACTGTGGCATTTTGGCCGCGCGTGACCACCACGGAAGCCATTGAGCTGTTGGAAAAATTTCGTACGGGTAAACTCGGCCGGGGAAAGGTCCTTCAAGCCTTCCAGACGGCCCCGGTGGCCGATCTCGGCTTTGCCCAGGTCGATACCCACCGGGCGCTGCGCCGTGGCTTCCCGGAAGTGATCTTCGGCGCGGGCAAAACGCCGGCGCAGGTAGTCGCCATCGCCGGCAAATTGCTCGAACACGAGCGCCGGGTCCTTGTTACCCGGGTCACCGAGGAACATGCGAGGGCGGTGCGCAAGAAATTCAAGGACGCAGTCCACCACCAATTGGCGCGCTGCCTTACGATCGAGCGCCAGGCGTTAGCCAAACGGCCGGGGACGATTGCCGTGGTATGCGCCGGCACGAGTGATTTGCCGGTGGCCGAGGAGGCGGCCCTGACCGCGGATATCATGGGTAACCGGGTCGAGCGAATCTCGGATGTGGGCGTAGCGGGAGTTCATCGGCTGTTTGGCAAAATGGACCGGATCCAGAGCGCGAATGTGATCATCGTCGTGGCGGGAATGGAAGGGGCGTTGCCCAGCGTGGTCGCCGGGTTGGTTTCCAAACCAGTGATCGCGGTGCCGACCAGCGTCGGGTATGGGGCCAGTTTCGGCGGTCTGGCGGCCCTGCTGGGAATGTTGAACAGTTGCGCCAGCGGCATGACGGTAGTGAATATTGACAATGGCTTTGGCGCGGGCTATGCCGCGAGCCAAATCAATGCGCTGGCAGCGCCGATGCGCCAAAAGAGTTAACTATGTTAAGAGGGTTAAATGGGCGAAACGCCGCGACCGGGCTTCTGGCAAAAGGTTGCGTGATAATCAGATTGCCGCTTGTTTAGCTTTTTAACCTTTTAATCTAACCGATTAGAAATGAGAACTCTGTATCTGGACCTGGTCAGCGGAATCAGCGGCGATATGTTCATCGGTGCCCTGCTGGATCTGGGCGTCGAGGCCGGCCAATTGGAACGCGAGCTGGGCAAGCTGGGCCTGGAAGGCTATCATCTGCACGTCGGGCGCCGGCAAAAGGGAAGCATCGAGGGCGTCAAGTTCGATGTTCACGTGGCCGAGGATCATGAACACGAGGACCACCATCACGCTTACCCACCCGAGCACGGCCATGACCATCCGCACGCCCATTCGCACTCACCCACTCACCATCATAGTCACCCCTCAGGCGCTGACGCCCACTCGCATAGCCGCACGTTCTCCGAAATCCGGCAACTCATCTCCCAGAGCCGTCTCTCGGATTGGGTGAAAGAGAAAGCGGTAGCCGTCTTCCAGCGGATTGCTCAAGCCGAAGGGAAAGTTCACGGCCTGCCGCCTGAGCAGGTGCATTTCCACGAAGTCGGCGCCGTGGATTCCATTGTTGATATTGTCGGCGGTTGCATCGCCCTGGAACTGCTGGGGAAACCGCGCGTGCAGGCCAGCCCGGTGGTCGAGGGGACCGGGTGGGTCGATTGCGCCCATGGCCGGTTCCCCATACCCGCCCCGGCGACGCTGGCAATCCTGGGCGCGAGGGGTATTCCGGTATCTCAGTGCAACGAGCCCCACGAGTTGGTCACACCCACCGGCGCGGCGATGCTGGCGGAATTTGTCGAGTCGGTCGGCCCGATGCGCGAATTAGTCGCGGCAAAGATCGGTTTTGGCCTCGGCACCCGGGACCACCGGACCCGGCCCAATGTGCTGCGGGCGGTCTTAGGCGAGGCTGCCAGTGCTGCTGCGGCCCACGATTGGGAGACGGACACAATCGCCGTGCTGGAAACCAACCTTGACGATATTGAGGCCGAGCTCTTGGGGCACTTTGTCGAAACCGCCTTGGGCGCAGGCGCGCTCGACGTGTTCTACACGCCCATTCAGATGAAGAAGAACCGGCCTGGCGTGTTGTTAACAGTCTTGTGCGCGGAGAGCGAGGCGGACAAATTCACTGACATGATGTTACGCGAGACCAGCTCGTTTGGCGTGCGGCGGCATCTGATGGAGCGGCGGAAGCTGGCTCGAGAGTTTAAAAAGGTGAAGACGCCGTACGGCGAGGTGACAGTGAAACTCGGGCGGCTTGATGGCCGGGTGGTGCAGGCGGCGCCGGAATTTGAATCCTGCAAAAAGGTTGCCGAGCGGGCCAAAGCGCCTTTGAAAGCGGTTTATCAAGCGGCGATCAAAGAGTTGAACCGCGAAGACGCGAAGACGCAATGATGAGAGCGAAAATTGAGAATCGCGAAGACCCGAAGACCCGAAGGAGGCATAGAGAAAACCAACCCGGCGGTTTCCTGGTTTCCCGCTTTTTCTCTCCCCTTGTCTTCTTCGCTCCTTCCCTTCTTCGCCGTTAATTCTTAAACTCATCATGCTGGACCCGGACTTGTTGAAAATCCTGTGTTGCCCTGAAACGCACCAGGCACTGCGCTTGGCCGAGCCCGCTGCTTTGGAGCAGCTTAATCGTCAGATTGAGACCGGCGCGTTGAAGAACCGCGGCGGGCAGCCAATCAAAGAGAAGCTCGAGAATGGTTTGGTCCGTGGCGATGGGAAGTTTCTCTACCCGATTCGCCGGGGAATTCCGGTGATGCTGATCGAGGAAGGCGTTCCGCTCGGGAGTTAAGCCCGGCCGTGTCCCCATTCCGCACTGGCAATTCCCGCGCCAGCCGCTAGTTTGAGGCAGCCTATGGCGCAACAGTTCAATTCCATCGAAGACGTGGTGGCCGATGTCCGCAAGGGCAAAATGGTCATCGTCATCGATGATGCCGACCGGGAAAACGAGGGGGACCTCATCATGGCGGCGCAATTTATCACGCCCGAAGCGGTCAATTTCATGGCGAAATATGGGCGCGGACTGATCTGCGTCCCGACGACTTCCGAGCGCCTGCAGCAGCTCGGCATCGAACAGATGGTGCGCCAGAATCGCGAAACCTTCAAAACCGATTTCCAGACCAGCGTCGATGCGGCCCGCGGCATCACCACCGGCATCAGCGCCGCCGACCGCGCGCGGACCATCCAGGCGATGGCCGAACCGACCGCAGTGCCGGAGGATCTGGTGCAACCCGGCCACGTGTTTCCCTTACGGGCGCGTCCGGGCGGCGTGCTGCAGCGGGCCGGACACACCGAAGCGGCGGTGGACCTGGTGCGGTTGGCCGGGTGCCGCTCGATTGGCGTCATTTGCGAGATCATGAGCGACGACGGCTCGATGGCGCGGTTGCCTGAGTTGGTGCGCTTCGCCAAAAAACATCGGCTGAAAATTTGCACCATTGCCGATTTGATCCAGTTCCGGCGCACGCGCGAAAAACTCGTCGAGCGGATCGAGGTCGTGAAGCTGCCCACCGATTACGGCGATTTCAATTTGTACCTCTATAAGTCAAAGCTGGACGGCCAGCATCATCTGGCGCTGGTCTGCGGGGACGTCGCCGAACAACCCAACGTCCTGGTGCGTGTGCACAGCGAATGTTTGACCGGCGATGTGTTTGGCTCGCGCCGGTGCGATTGCGGTCCCCAGTTGCACCAGGCGATGCGTCAGGTGGCGGAGGCCGGCTGCGGCGTGGTGCTTTACATGCGGCAGGAAGGGCGCGGTATCGGCCTGGCGCCCAAGATTAAGGCCTACAAATTGCAGGAGCAGGGCTACGACACCGTCGAAGCCAACCAAAAGCTCGGCTTTGATATGGACCTGCGCGAATACGGCCTAGGCGCGCAAATCCTCGCTGACCTGGGCTTGAAGACGATTCGGTTGTTGACTAATAATCCACGCAAAGTGGTCGGGCTGGAAGGTTACGGGCTGGAAATTGTTGAGCAGGTGCCAATCAGGGTGAAACCAAATCCGCATAATCTGCGGTATCTGCAGACAAAACGCGAAAAACTCGGACATCTCTTATGAACGGAGTGATGGAGTGGTGCGCTCATTTAACGAGGGGAAAACCAATCCAAAGGCCAACGTCCAAAGTCAGCCGTGTCGAACGACACCCGCGACTTTGGACTTTGGACTTACTGATCGACCCATCACTCCACTACTCCCCTTCCCATGTTAACGCCAATTAAACGAGCGAGGGCCCGCTCGATGCCGGCGCGTGGCGCGCGGTTTGCCATTGTGGCCTCGCAATACAACGCTCGCTATGTGGACGCCATGCTCCGGGCTGCCAGGACCGAATTGAAGCGTGCCGGAGCGAAAGAGATTCAGCTCATTCGCGTTCCTGGCGCGTATGAAATCCCGGTGGTCGCTGCTCGATTAGCCCGCACGAGTTGCTCTGGACCACACCTCTCGCAGCAGGACTCTCCTCTGTCCGCGATCATCTGTCTGGGCGTCATTCTGCGCGGAGAGACGGTCCACGCGGCCCACATCGGGGAAGCAGTGAGCCGGGCCCTGATGGAAATCCAGGTGCGCCACGAAATACCGGTGATTCACGAAGTGCTGTTGCTGGAGAGCGAGGCGCAAGCCCGGGCACGCTGCCTGGGCCAACGGCACAACCGCGGCGCCGAAGCGGCCCGGACCGCCCTCGCCATGGCCAAGGTGATGCGACAGAATAATATTTGTTAATCTATACTGTTATTCACCCTAAAAACTGCTTGCGCCCTCTTTCCACCAGTGCTATTTTCCAACGGATTTTTTCGAAAAAAGACAAATATGAACAAAACTACTGTGTTTCTCTCTGTCACTGGAATCGCCGCGGCGTTGCAATTGGCCGCCGCGGGCGAGATCTCCGGCACCATTACGCTGAAGGGCACTCCGCCGGCGGAAAAAGAGGTTGATAAGGGCGCCGATGCGCATTGCGGCGCCAAAGGGACGACCCATCATTACGTCGTCGGGTCGAAGGGCGAACTGGCCAACGTGGTCGTTTTTCTGGAGGGGGTGAGCGGCAAATCCACCGGGGCCGGCGCGCCGCCCGTGGTGCTCGACCAAAAGGGCTGCGAATATGCTCCCTCGATTTTTGCCGTGCAAACGGGCCAAAAAATCACGATCAAAAACTCCGATCCGACGCTGCACAATGTGCATGCCACGCCCGCCGAAACCTCCGGCAACAAGGAGATCAACGAGGCGCAGATCCCCAATGGGCCTGAAAAGACCTACGTCGCCATGAAACCCGAGATGTTTCTCAGATTCAAGTGTGACGTACACCCCTGGATGTTCGCGTGGGTGAGCGTCTTTGATCATCCGTATTTTGCCGTCTCGGGGACGGATGGCACCTACAAGATAGAAAATGTGCCGGCCGGCAAGTACAAGCTGCAAGCCGCGCATCGCAAGGCGGGCACGGCTACTCAGGAAATCGAGGTGAAGGAAGGGGCGCCGACCAAGGCGGACTTCACCCTGGAAGCCAAATAAGGAAGCAACTCAAAGGGCCGCGAGGGCGACATGAGCCGAGCGGTCTGGCGACTGAGATTCGATCTCATCAAGCATGACCCACGGCTCCGCCCAAACCTGGCTCCATCGCTACGCTGTCTTGACGGCGGCGGCGACCCTGGCGCTGGTCGGTATCGGTGGGGTGGTGACCAGCCGCGGGGTCGGCATGGCCGTGCCGGACTGGCCGACCACCTATGGCTATAACATGTTTTTCTTCCCGTTTTCGAAATGGGTGGGAGGCATCTTTTACGAACATTCCCATCGTTTGGTAGCCTCGATCGTGGGAGTGCTGGTGGTTGGGTTGACGCGCTGGTTGGGGGGGCGGCCTTCGCGGCTGCCGCTGGCGCTCATCGGCCTGGGAGAGGTTCTGGGCGGACTGGCGCTCCTTCGCCTTGGTCCGGCCTGGCAAGGCGCCGGCCACTTTTTATCGGGCATCGGTGGCGTGGTGCTCCTGGGGGCAGCCGTTTGGGCGCGGAACGAGCCCGCGGCGACGCCCCTGCCGCTGCTTGGATGGCTGGCTTTTTGGGGTGTTCAAATCCAAGGATTGCTGGGCGGGCTCCGCGTGGTGCTGTATAAAGATCAGCTCGGAATTTTTCACGCGACGCTGGCACAGGTCTTCTTTGTCTTGATGTGCGCCCTTGCGCTGATCACTAGCCGCTGGTGGCAATCTCAACGTTCAAGCGACTCAGGTTTTATGGGCGTCGCTGGGAATTCCGCCCTTGAAAGGCCTGAGGCCCGCAGAGGACTCGATTATGTCTTGTTTGCAACTACCTTCCTCATCCTCGCTCAACTCATTTTGGGCGCAGCCATGAGACATCAGCACGCCGGGTTGGCGATTCCCGATTTTCCGCTCGCTTACGGGAAAGTCTGGCCGGCCATGGATGCGGCTTCGGTGGCCTTTTACAATCAACAACGCCTCGAGGTGACCGCGGTGAACCCGATCACCGCCGGTCAAATCGCCTTGCAGATGGCGCATCGGCTGCTCGCCGGAGCAATTATGGGCGCGGTCGCCGTCTGGGCCTGGCGGGTGCGGCGGCAACTGGCCCCCGGCAATCCTTTAGGCAAGATGGCTGTGTTTTGGTTGGGCTTGATTTTGATACAAGTGCTCTTGGGTGCGGCGACGATTTGGTCGAAAAAGGCTGCTGACATCGCCACCGCCCATGTGTTGGTAGGGGCTCTCTCACTGGCCGTGGGAGCCCTCCAGTGTCTCATCTGGTTGCGCCAGGCGGACGAATCGGTGTCTCCAGCGCACCATCAGCCATGTCCTCATCCATCACCCATCATCCATCATCCGTCCCCGCAGCTCCCATGAGCGCCACTGCCCAATCCTTGACCCAGCCTGTTCCCGTCGAAAAGAGCTGGGTTGCCGTCTACGCGGACCTGTTCAAGGCCCGGCTGACCACGCTGGTGCTGCTGACCACGCTGGTCGGCTTTTACGTCGGGCTGCGCGGGCCTATCGATTATCTGTTGCTGGTCCACACGCTTTTGGGCACCGCCCTGGTGGCCGCCGGCGCCTCGGCCCTCAACCAGTTGCTGGAACAGGATTACGACGCCACCATGCGCCGGACGCAGGACCGCCCACTGCCGTCCGGGCGGTTACAGAGCCAAACCGTGCTCCTGGTCGGCGTAACCTGTGCCGTCGCGGGCCTGGTTTATCTGGCGGCCGCAGTCAATTTCACTACCAGCGCCATCGGTGCCTGCTCGTTGCTTAGCTACCTGTTCATCTATACCCCTCTCAAGCGTGTCACTTGGCTGAACACAGCCGTCGGGGCCATTCCCGGCGGGCTGCCCCCCCTCATGGGTTGGACCGCCGCGCGCGGACAGCTTACCGCTGAAAGCTGGGCGCTGTTCGGGATTCTGGCGCTTTGGCAGGTGCCGCACTTCATGGCGATCGCCTGGATTTATCGCGAAGAATACGCCAAGGCCGGCTTCCGCATGCTGCCGGTGCTGGATCCGCTGGGCCATCGCACCGGCCGGCAGGCGGTGGCCCATACCTTGTGCCTGCTGCCGTTGAGCTTGTGCCCGTTTGTGTTGAAGCTGGCGGGGCCGGTTTATTTCTTCGGCGCGCTGGCGCTCGGACTCGTGTTTACTTCCTATGCAGTGCGTTTCTGGCGTCAGTTGACCGTGGCGCGTGCGCGGCAATTGTTTTATGTGTCGATTTTATATCTGCCGCTGCTGTT
>DATMQA010000130.1:0-2993 GCA_035566895.1 Binatia bacterium | reverse complement strand
GATTTGATGCTGGGATGGTTAGCTCGGGCGAGGCGGGTTGTCACGGGGAAAGGGGAAAAGTGAGCAGAAGACCGAAGACTGAATACCGAGACCCGAAAGAAGCCCGAAACCCGAAATCCGAAAAAGTCCGGGACGGTTATGAAAGAATGGCTCTGCCCTAGCGCTCCTCACACCAACGCCGCGTTCCGCTCATCGAGCCAGGCCACGGCGGCATCGAGGTCGCTTAGCATGCCTAGGGTCTGCACCCGCAATTTGGATTGCAGTCCACCGCGGTTGAACAGTGCCAGGCACGGCTGGTCCAGGAACCGGCTCGCATACTTGATCGCTTCGAAACCCGCGGGGTGTTCCTGCACCGCGAGGCTCCATGCTTGTGGGATGCTCAGGTCCGCCGCCAGCAGGCTGGCCCGGTCCACGCTCATGGCGTCCCGAGTTCGCTCCAGGCTGACAGCACACACCTTCAATTCGGGGACAACGATTTGGCTCAGGCAGCATCCATTCCACTTCCCGGACGGAATCGCCCGTTTTCCCTGAAACACACCATCACCAAAGACTTCCCAGAGGCAAGTTTGAATAGTCGCGCCGAGGTAAAGCAGTGAGAAGGGGCAGTGCGGGTGTGAAAAGCGATGATGCGGGAACCGCCCGAACTGAAGCGCGGGAGTGCCCGTTTTATGGATCCGGAACCAGATGCGCCTGGGTTGGCGGGTGACCGGAATCACCCGTTGATTGAAATCCGCTCCGGGCTTGAAGTGCGCCCGCGCCGGGCCGGGATTACTCGGCATACGCGTGGGCAGCCAGGCGTACTTCCTTCAGCTTGCCCGCGCGCAGCAAGTCCAGGGGCCGCCGGCCACCCAGACTGTCTTTTTCCTGCAAAAAGAATAGTATTTTCCCCCAGGCACCGAGGCGTTCATCCTCGTTGAGGATGGCCAGCACTTCCTCCAGACCGGCCTGCACCTGGCCGTGCGGGTCAAATTGCCAGCGCGGGAACCGCGCCGCCTGCAGCCGTTCCTCCCGCCACGCCAGCAACCGGCCGGCCTCGAGCCGTTTCAGCACGGCGGTTTTAGACATCCTGAGCAGCCGGGCCACATCCTCCGAAGACAGGCTGCCTCCCTCCGCCTCGGCCAGTTTTTGGCGGGCTTCGAGCCCGCGCACGACCGCCCGCGCAAGTTTGTCCTCGCGCGATTCTCTCGACCCAATGGACCGGTCGAAGGCGACTGTCAGCAGCCGCGCGAGGGTGGTTGGGTCTGCATTCCGATGTTTGCGGAGCACACCGGAGAATTCATCCACCATCGCCTGCTCGTTGGACGGCAGCTTCACTTTGCCGCGTCGTCTCTCAAGTGTTGCTGGCATAACCATACTAGTTTGGCACGGCTTGACTAGGTTGTCAACCTTGTAAACCTTGACAACCTTTCCTAAAAAAGCGATCGCACCACTCCGCCTTCGGCTCGAAGCGCGGCGCCGTTTGTGGCTGAGGAGAGCGGGCTGGCGACGAAAGCCGCCAACGCGGCTACTTCGTCGGTCGTCGCAAACCGCTGCAATAGCGAACTGGGGCGCACCGTCTGGAAAAACTCCTTTTCCACTTGCGCCGGGGAGATGTTCCTGGTCTTGGCCATGTTGGCAACGAATTCCTCGACACCTTCGGAACGAGTCGGACCGGCGAGAATCGAGTTGACGGTCACGCCGGTGCCGGCAGTGGTTTCGGCCAAGCCGCGCGCCAGGGCCACCTGCATTGTTTTGGTCACCCCGTAGTGGATCATTTCCACGGGAATATTCACCGCCGACTCGCTGGAAATAAAGAGGATGCGGCCCCAATTCCTCGCCTTCATATGCGCCAAGTAATGCCGCGAGAGCCGGACCCCGCTGAGGAAATTCGTTTCGATAATGGCCAGCCAGTCGGCATCGGAGATTTCCTCGAACGGTTTGGGCTCATACACGCCCAGGTTGTTCACCAGGATCTCGACATCGGGAAAGCTTTTGACCGCCTGGGCTGCCCCTTCAGGCCGGGACAGATCCAAGGCCAGTGGTTCGAGCCTGGCACCAGGCAGGCCGCCGCGTATGCTCGAGATGGCACTCGTGACGCGTTCCCGGCTTCGGCCATTGATGAGGACGCGAGCGCCCTCGGCCGCGAGCGCTTTGGCAGTAGCGAAGCCGATACCGGCGGTGGAGCCGCTGACCAGCGCCAGTTTGTTTTCGAGTTTCAGGTCCATAGGTGCGATTCCATAAAGGCAATTTGCCTCCAAACCGCCGGCTGACAAGGGCCGAGAGCCTTTTTAGTCACGCGGGTGCATTGACTTTCGCGGTCCAGGTAAATAAGGTGCAGTCGAAGATTATGAGACTTTTCCTGGCTTTGGTTGTTGGCATTGCCGTTGGCGCGGCGGGGGTCTGGTATTTGAGCACGCACCAGAACAGTCCGCGCCTGCAGGCGGCCACCAACCAGATCGAGAATGCCGCGAGGTCCGCCCGGGACACCATCGAAGACAAGCTGCGCGTGCTGGATTTGCGGACCAACGACATCAAGGATGAGCTGGCCCGCGGCGGGCAGGTAATTCGGCGCAAAGCGGGCGAGGCCGGCAAGGCCATCGCGGATGCCACGGCGGATGCGCGGATCACGGGGGCCATCAAAGGCAAACTGCTGGCCAATCGCGACCTGTCAGTACTGAGCATTTCGGTCAATACCACCGATGGAATCGTGACGTTGTCGGGCACAGTCCCCTCGACTGACGCGATTAGCAAAGCGATGTTGCTGGCGATGGAGACCGATGGCGTGCGCGAGGTGATTTCGACGTTGCAGGTCAAGCCGAGAACATGAAACGTGAAACGTGATGCGTGAAGCCGCACCAAATCGGGTTCTGAATTCACGTATCACGTTTCACGTTTTACGTTTTACTTGAGGATTGCCGTTAGGATTACGATTAGATTCTAAGGCCAAAAATCTGGTAAAATTATCTCTCAGATATTTCAAACGGTGCCGGGTTCTGACTGGAACTGAAAAATTT
>DATMQA010000129.1:0-31562 GCA_035566895.1 Binatia bacterium | reverse complement strand
AATCAGCGTCAAAGGCCAGTTGCTCGACTAAAGAGAGGCCGCAGTCCGCCTCGGGCCTGTAGTGAAGACTTTCGGGCGAGATGCGCCAAAAATCAGGGCTTTCTGCAAACTGCCTGGCTGAATTGCGAAAGTCAGGCTAGGCTGCGGAGGACAAAAGGGGAAAGTGGTCGTAGAAAAATGGAGAATCCGAAACCCGGCCCGAAGACTAACGGGGAATCATGGTCGGTCCAGGAATAAACCAGCCGGACCCGTTTTCGGGTTATGCCGGTTTGGTCGGCTGGGGGTCCTTTAAATGCAGAGTGCAGAGTGAGGAATGCAGAATTGCGGGGGCGAAACCAAAGCTCCGACGCGGCGAAGAGGACTTCTGATTTTTCGCCGGCGCGGAGATCGGGACGGGATTGTTCGAGCCGCGCCATTCAAGTGCAGAATGCAGAGTGCAGAGTGCAGAATAGTACAGGATGTGGAATGCGGAGTGGGCGCGGTCCTGACCCTGGGCTGAGTTGTTCCAACAACTTCTAGGCGCAGAGGACAAACTGTTGAAACCGTTGAACGCAGGAGAGCAGGCGTTTGCACCGGGCTAAAGCCCCGGTGTTAATGAGAGAAGCCAAAAGAGGGTGAGATATTCGGCCAATCGCGCGGCGGGAAGACTTGCTCAGCTCCGCCCCGCCTCAGGCAGGCGATTCATTTTCATTCGGAGGTTCGATCACGGGCATGTACTTGCCGAATTTTGAAACTTCTCGAAACCGCTCCATCCCGAGAGTCAGAATCGTTCCGAAGGCAAATGAGAGCAGGTGAATCCAAAGCCTGGCCCGAGGGTTACCGGGGAATCATTGTCGGTCCGGGAATGTGAGTGACGTCGTTGGCGTCTTTTTGCGGCGCCCCGATCGGGAGCCGTCAAACTTCGCAAGAACTGTCAAGCGCGGTTTTGGGCGGCGAAGTAAGCTTTTCGTCAAAACGCGGGACTCATTCCCCCGAAATCTACGAAAGGCAAAATATGAAATCGCTAAAGAAAGCAATTGGATTCGGATACGTAACCTGGCTCGTGCCATTCGTCGTCGCGGTGAGCATCTTCCCGCTGAAGAAAGCTGGCGACCCGTTGTTTGAGACGATTATGGGGCTGGTCGTGGTGTTCTGCGCTGTATTTTTCACGCATCTGTACTTCAGGAGCATCAACCGTGGCTTCCTGAAGGAGGGCGTTCTGGTTGGAACGATCTGGATGCTTATTAGCCTCGGCCTGGACTTGTTCATGTTTTCCACGGGACCGATGGAGATGCCGCTGGGCACATACATAAAGGGCATCGGTCTTGGATATTTCACCTTCCCGATCATCAGCGTCAGCGCCGGGTGGCTCTTGCATTGCCAGGCAACACCCAGGTCTGAGAAAATGTCGGCGCGATTGAACTTAAGCCCACAGCTCACGACAAACGATGAAGCCGTCCACTCTGGATGATTACAAACGGCGAATCTTGAGAGTGCTTGTGCATCTGCACCAGCGCATCGACGACGAGGTATCGCTAGAAGAGTTGGCCCGGGTGGCCTGCTTCTCCTGCTACCACTTCCATCACATCTTTTCGGGCATGATGGGTGAATCGTTGAAGGAACACGTTCGGCGCTTGCGGCTGGAGCGGGCGGCGATTCAACTCAAGCTCAGCCGGCGGTCCGTGACGCAAATCGCCCTGGACGCCGGCTACGAGGCACACGAGGCATTTACCCGCGTGTTCAAGGCGACGTACGGCGTTTCGCCGCTCCAGTTCCGTGTGAAGAGAAGTCCCATCGCCGCCGTCGCCGCTCCGTCCGGTGTGCATTACCGCGAAGGCAAACCGGTGAAAAACTTCAAAACCAATCGTTGCAGAGTCCAGAATATGAATGTGAAAATCATCAGCATCGAACCGAAGCGCGTGGCGTTCATGCGCCACGTCGGCCCCTACAATCAAGTCGCGTCCACGTGGGACAAGCTCCTTCCCGAGCTCGGCAAAGAGGGATTGCTCGGCGGCGAATCGGAATTCATCGGAGTTTGTCACGATGACCCGGATGTGACGCCTGCGGAAAAAATCCGCTACGACGCGTGCGTGACGGTGGACGAAGAATTCGTTCCCGGCGGCGAAATCGGCGTGCAGACGATCTCCGGCGGCGAGTACGCGGTGGCGACTCATTTCGGACCGTATGCCAGGATGGGAGAAACCTACGCGAAGTTGCTCGGCCAATGGCTGCCGCGGAGCGGACGCGAATTGCGCTCCGGGCCCTGCTTCGAAGTTTACTTGAACGATCCGAACAGCACTGAACCCGCAGATTTGCTCGCAGACCTTTGCGCCCCGCTGCAGCCACGCGCGAGGCTCGCACAACCGGGAGTTTGATTATGAAGACCAAAGCAAAGCTTGACCTCTACAGGTTACACAAAGACGAGTACGTCACGCCCAGGAAACCTGTCCGGTTGACGATCAAAGAGGCCACTTACCTTTCCATCAGCGGGCAGGGAGAACCAGGCGGCGCAGTTTTCACAGAAAAGATCGGTGCACTCTACGGGGTGGCGTTCACCATTAAGATGACGCGCAAGTTCGCGGGCGAGCAGGACTATGCGGTCTGCAAGCTGGAGGGACAATGGTGGGCAGATGGCCAGGAGGACTTTTCCAGCATTCCAAAAGAGGAGTGGCGCTGGAAACTTCTCATTCGTACGCCGGATTTCGTGAAGGCGAACGAACTCAACAAAGCTGTCGCGGCGCTGCTCAAACGCGGCAAGAGTTCCAGAGTTCGCGAAGTCAGGCTGGAATCATTTGTCGAGGGATTCTGTGTGCAAATGCTCCATGTTGGCCCGTACGAACGGGAGCATGAGACGATCGCCTTGATGAAGGCTCACGCGGAGAAGAACAGCTCGAAATTCGATGGCCGGCATCATGAGATCTACCTCTCCGATCCTCGGCGTGTTCCTCCAGAACGGCTGAAGACGATTCTGCGGCATCCAGTTGTCAATTGTTGAGATGTGACCCTTGTGGCTCCATGCTGGAGGCCCTTACAAAAACAGATGGGTGAAACGGTTTCCAAACACCGGGAAATGATGCAACCGCTTTCAGGGTTGGTGAAAATCACGGGAATTCAACCCAGGGTGGCGACGCCAGACCGCGGAGCGTCGCGACCCTGGGCTGAGTGCTGGAATCCCGTTGGGATTTTCATCCAAGAGGTGTGGCACTGACGCACTCGCATTCCGAAGGTTAGTGCATTTGGACCTGTTGGCCGACCGCTGCTGACGGTGTATGTTGCACCGCTGTGGGGCAACGGGATGAAGGCGTTCCTTTCACCTAACATCGGTAGTAAGGGCCGCGTTTTCCGCGGCGGATGGGCCATTGGCTGTTTTATCGGCGCCTGGTTCGCATTTCCCGTCTCGATTTGGCTCGGGCTTTTGCTCGTTGCCGCTGGCGGCCTGGCAGTTTTCGAGGCGGTGCGCGGCTGGTGTCTCCTGCGAGCTTGCGGCATCAAAACCAGGTTTTGACCGATAGGCCCTCGAGAGGCCAGCTTTCGGAGCGTGAGTCAAAGAGAGACCCCTCACCCCGCTCTTATGAAGGGGAGGGGGGGACCCGCAGGGAAGAAAAGATCAGAGCCTCCTGGCGTCGGCTGCTACGGGAGGGGGTTGGTTGGCTGAAGGCCAGGCTTGAGTTGCTTTGGCCAACGTTTCACACTGGCCAGCGATGGCGATACGGCCGAATACCTCTTTGGTCTCGCGCAAGTATTATCTGCCCAGACTGGAGCACGTTTTTTATCAGGCCGACGCGGTGGTGCATTGGGAGATGAGCGTTGCCCACCGCGGTACCGGCTGGACCTGTTGGCGGACCGCTGCTGACGGTGTATGTTGCGCCGCTGTGGGGCAACGGTATGAAGGCGTTTCTTTCACCTAACATCGGTAATAAGGGCCGCGTTTTTCGCGGCGGATGGGCCATGGCCTGTTTTATCGGCGCCTGGCTCGCATTTCCCGTCTCGATTTGGCTCGGGCTTCTGCTCGTTGCCGCTGGCGGCTTGGCAGTTTTCGAGGCGGTGCGCGGCTGGTGTCTCCTGCGAGCTTGCGGCATCAAAACCAGGTTTTGACCCCGCCCGTGAAATAGCTCACGGTTTGTATTTCCATTTGACGCGGCCGGCAGACTTCAGTTCACTGCGACCGTGAAAGCCCTTCGAAGATTGCGTCGATCCGCGCGCGCTGCCGAGATTCAAGATGTTCCGGTGCCCTCTCCAGGACCCGGCGAAGTTTTGTTGGCTGTGGGTCATTGCGGCGTCTGTGGTTCGGATCTCCACGCTTTTTTGAATCACCGTGGTTATGAAGGTATTCCGGAACAATTTACTTTCGGCCATGAATTTTCGGGTATTATCCAAAATACCGGCTCCGGAGTCAGCGGCTGGCGGGTGGGGGATCGCGCTGTGGTCGTTTCGGTGCAAGGCTGCCTCGAAAAGAGCTGTCCTTATTGCAGCATTGGTTTTTCACAGCTTTGCCGCAGCCGGAAAATCATTGGCATTCACCTGGACGGTGGCATGGCTGAATATTCGGTCGTAAACCAGAAATATCTTATTCGATTGCCGGAAGGAATGGACATGATGGCTGCCGCCCTGGCGGAGCCGCTTTCAGTGGCGGATCATTGCGTGAGCGATTGTGCCAAGACGGGAAAGGGGGAACTGGTAGTGGTTTCTGGTCCCGGGATTATTGGAATCCTTTGCGCCCTGGTAGCGCGTCTCAGCGGCGCGGAAGTGGCAGTCGTTGGCACACAAACCGATAATCATTTGCGTCTTCCCGTGGCGCGTAAAATAGGATTCGAGACGTTAGTGACCGGACCTGAGAAACCCACGCTGGCAGAACAATTAAAAGAACGTTTTGGACGTCTGGCGGATCAACATATCGAGGCCTCTGGCGCTCCGGCGGCCCTGATCAGCGCCACCGACGCTGTTCGGCCGTTGGGGAACATCACCGTGGTAGGGCTGTATGCTGATGATGTGCCTTTAAACCTGACCAAGCTGGTTCGCAATCAGATCAATCTCAAAACCAGTTATGTATCCGATATTCCCAATTATCAGCGCGCCATACAAATGTTGCATCGAGGAGATATTCCCATATCCGAATTGGTCCGCACTTACCCGTTGAAAGAGGGCCTGACGGCGTTTGCAGATGCAGAAAAACAGGCCGTGTTAAAACCAATTTTGGTATGCCAGGAGAATAACGGCCAATCAAATATCCAATTTTGAGAAAACCATTTCGCAATACCGTGGTAGGAAGTTACCCTCGCGCGGAGCAGGTCGCCGATACCATGAAGCGGCCCAGTTGGACTCAGGAGGAAGTGGACGAATATATCCGCTGGGCAGCCAAGGACCAGGCCAGTCTCGGCCTGGAAGTCATCACCGATGGTGAAGGTTATCGTGAAAACATGTTCTATTTTTATCAAAGGCGTGTCGAGGGCGTGACTTTCGATGGCCTGGTGAAGCAAAACTTCGGCGATACCGGCTTCGGTATCGAATGTCCGCGCCTGATCAGTGAGCTGAAAAACCCGCGGTTGAACCTGGCGCATAACTGGAAACTGGCTCGCGAAGCTGCGCCGGCCTCAGCCCGTGTCAAACAGACCGTGACCGGGCCGCACGTTCTGACGCGGTTCACCGTTAATGAACGTCCCGATTTGTATCCGGATGCCCAGGCGGTATGTCGTGCGTGGGCAAAAATATTGATGATTGAATTGACCGAAGTCGTCGCTGCCGGCTGCGATTTTATTCAATTTGACGAGCCCATGTGGACGGAGTCGCCGGAGCACAGCGAATGGGCTGCGGGCATTCTGAATGAAATGATCGAAGAACTGGGGCCCAAGGTGCGCATTGGTCTGCATGTTTGCGGGGGTAATCCGCGCCGCAAACGCGTTTATTTCACCAAATATACAGACTTGGCGCCTGCCTTTCGGCGGGCAAAAATTCATGAAGTCTCGCTGGAACACTGCACCTTAAGTTATAATCTGATGGAGCTGTGGCGGCTTTGGCCTTTTCAGGGCGATCTTGCGCTCGGAGTCATTGACCAACGCAGTGATGAATTGGAATCGATTGAAACGATCTGGACCCGGGTAAAACCAGCGCTGGAATTCTTTCCGCCCGAACGGCTGATTCTGACCAGCGAATGCGGCTTTGGTCATGTGCCTTTGGCCATCACCCGTGCGAAGCTGAGTCGTCTGGTGGAAGCTTGTCAGGCCTTCCGGACGCGTTTGTAGTGCCAGGTCATCGATGGAAGGACAAACTGTTGAAACAGTTGAACGCAGGAGAGCAGGCGTTTGCACCGGGCTAAAGCGCCGGTGTTAATGAGAGAAGCCAAAAGAGGGTGAGATATTCGGCGCCAGAGGCGCATAAGCCCATGTCCTTCCGCCCCGCTCGCCAGTGCGGCTCGCACCCCGCCAGGACTTGACAGCCTGACCCGCCACCTTTTCAGCTCGCTAGCACAATATACAACATTTATGTTGTAATATATGCAAGCAAATTATGTATAACAAATAACGTTTCAAAAACGGATGTAACGGTGATGTATTCATAAATGATTATCATACATACACTTATGATACAGATCCTATACCAACCATACACGATATACAACATTTATGTTGTGTATAGTGTATCACGTAGTATGTTTCGACTATGCACAACGGGTTGCAGGAAGCGGACAACCTCCAGCGAGTCGTCGCGAAGCTGATCGCGGTGAGTCCTGCTGGAGTCAAACTGCTTCTAATCGGAGGCTTTCGTTATCGCTTGCTCGACGACAGCCAGCGGTTCTCCGTTGATATTGATTACCACTGGGATGGAGACCTCGGCCGGAAACAGGAGGAACTGCTAAGTTACTGCGAACGTGTAGTTCTCAAGGAGGTGAAACGACTTTTCGGCTATGAAGGATCAGCGTCGAAGCGAACAGGACCAGACGCAGAATCGCCAAACGTGGCTTCCGTAGATCTGCGATTCTGGAAGCCCGCCCGCGTCATGGAGATCCCAATCGATATCACAAAAATCATCTGTCTCGACTCACCAACAGTTCGAACGGCAAATGGCACAATTCACGCGACTCCGTCTGACGCAGACCTAATTGAAGGAAAAATCCTGGCACTTTTTAATCGCCCATTTCTGCAACACCGCGATTTCGTTGATATCTGGCTTTACGGTGACAGACTTCGACCCGATTCCCCTGAACGGGTAAAACAGAAGATTACTGCCCTTGGGATAGACCCCGAAGCGGTACGCAAGAGCTTGCAAGACTTCGACGAAGAGGCGGATTACCACGCAAGAGCTATACAGGAAATCATCGAAACTCAAGTTGACCCAACGGCCGCCGAACAAATAAACGCCGGTGGCGGAGGACGAACCGTGCTTGCCGATAGTCTCAAATTCATCAAACGCGTTTGCCCCTGATGAGAACACTTGCTTGGCAACAATTCTTTACTGAACAACGCGAACAGCACGGGAAGGTCATCTTCTCCGTTGCCGAACTCGCCAATGTCTCGCAAACTTCGCTCCACAATGTAAACACTGAGCTCGGCCGCTTGGTTCAACGCGGGCTCATCACTCGGTACGCCCACGGACGCTACGGACTGCCAAAAGGTGTCGAAACTGAAACCATAATCGCCTCCATAGATTCGAGCGCCTACATTACAGGCCATTACGCGCTGTTCCTTAACCAGGTCGTTACGCAGGTTCCCACCGAGATCGCGTGTTTCACGAGCCGCCGGCATAACCGACAGAAGAACTGTGTCGCGCCTGCAGGCAAAGTGCAATTCGTCTGCGTGCCATCCTGCATTTACAATAAACCTCCTGGCGCAACCTCTGCCTCCGCCGAACAGGCATTCTGCGATTTTTGCTGGCTGGCGCTCCGAAAAGGTATCGAACCGCAGTCACTGGTGACCTTCAAGAACCTGCACAATCTGAACTTCAAGAACTTGTGCCTCTGCATGAAGAATTACCCGGAAGAAGTAAGACAAGCAGTTACACGGATAATTCAGAGCAAACTGGGCGATGGCTCTGGGCAGATGTGCGGCCAAGGGCTTTTCAAAAACGCGCCGAGGGCCGCCAGCGTTGCCCAACCATCAAATCCGTCCTCCACATCTCCAGCGTTCTAGGCAAGTCCCGTGGTCCCGTTGTCAACCTAGGTTTAAATCGTGCTCAGAAGGGCAGGTCGCGGCGCTGCCACACCACGCCGCCGATAATGGACCCCGCCAGGATGACCACCAGCAACACGCCCATATTTCCCACCGGCCACCCGTAGCCCAGCTTGGGACTGCTGGAGTAGTAGAACAACGTCGCCGGTTTAAGGAAGCTGAGGCGCGGCCACCATTGGGCGACGATCCAAGCGAAGTAATCCAGCACGAGAAAAGCGACGGTCGCCCCGACCGCGCGGTTGCGCCCGGCCAGCGCCCCGGCCGCCAGCAGCGCGATGGAGGCCGAGGCGCACGCCATCAAGCCGCCGTTGACGGCGATGCGGAAGAAGAGGTCCAAGTGGATGGGCTGGCCGAAGTCGTACAGGTGGGTGGCCGTCACGGTGCCGAGAAACATGACCAGGACCAGGGCAAGCATGCCGGCCAGCGTCAGCAGGCAGGCGCAGAGATAGACCTGCGTTTTGGTCGCGGGCCGGCTCAGGATCAGTTCCATGGCGCCCTTCTGCACTTCGCCCGTCAGCAGCGTGGTGGGAACACCGACGGCAAAGAGCAGGTAGAGAAACAGGACCAGAGGATGTTGGTAGCCGATCAGGATCAGTCCGGAGACATTGTCCACGCGCAACATCTCGCCGCCCAGCGCGGTCTTGATGAAGGCGGGCAGGACGTCGAGGAATTTGAGAAAGGTTTGGACGCTGGCATTGTCATGCACGATGGCGCAGATGGCGATTTGCATCAGAAAGATCACGAGGCCAATGAACGCCCACATCGGCAGAATTCGTCCGGCCCAAAAACGGAGCAGCGCGAACGGGAAAGGAACACGTTCGTGCATCACTGGTCTCCTTTCGGAGCCGAACCAGTGCCGGCCACCACCGCGGCCGTTGTCGTCACGCGCAGCGCCGCGGGCGGTTCGGTTTTGTAATACTGAATGAACGCTTCTTCGAGCGAAGTCTGGGGCGTCGCGATGCGGTCCACGGGAAACTGCGCGACCCAGCGGAGGACGGCTTCGCACGCGCCCTGGTAAGCCAGGTGGAGCTGGCCGGGTTGCTGCTCGATGACGCGGACGCCGGGCAACTGGCCGAGCGGCACCGGCGGCGCGAGTGTGGCATCGACAAACCATACTCTCAGGCGGTGTTCGCCGTGCTGGATGAGTTTCGAGATGGGCCCCATTTCGACCAGGCGCCCGGCGCGCACAATCGCCGCTCGGCCGCAGACCGCGCCGACTTCGCTGAGGTCGTGCGAGGAGAGCAGGACGGTGGCGCCGTCGTGGGCGGCTTCGCGGATCAAGTCCAGGACGGTCTGGCGGACCAACGGGTCCAGGCCGCTGGTTGGTTCGTCGAGAATCAGCAGTTCCGGCCGGTGCTGGAAGGCATAAATCACGGCGACCTTCTGGCGGTTGCCCTTGGAGAGCTCACCGACCGGGCGGTCCAGGTCCAACTCGAGGCGTTCGGCCAATTCGGAGCGGCGGGATTGGGCGCGGTCGCCTCCACCGAGCGAAGCCAGGACGCGTAAAGAGGTGCGCGCCCGAATTCCCGGCCAGAGGCGAAACTCTCCCGGCAGGTAGCCGAGCCGGTCGTGCCGGGTTGCCCGACCGGGCTGCACCGGTTCTCCCAGGGCCAGCACTTCGCCGGCGCACGGCCGGAGCAGGCCCATGATGCAGCGGAGGGTAGTGGTCTTGCCGGCGCCGTTCGGCCCCAGGTAGCCAAAGATCTCGCCCCGTTCGAGCGCAAAACTCACCTCCTCGACCCCGCGGACCGGGCCGTACCATTTCGTCAGGGACCGCACTTCGAGGGTGGCCATGTGTTCTTCTGAGCGGATGCTTGGTTTTGTGGGACTATTCTATGCGAGGGCGCGCGTGGAAGACAAGCCAAGCAAAGAGTTAAATGGGTTAAAAGAGTTAACTGAGTTAAATGAGGGAAATCACTTTTGCACTCGCCACAAGAAATTTGTCCGAGCAACGCAAACTTTGATGGATAGTAGTTAGTACGAACACAGTCTCATTTTGTTCGCCCCCCACAGTCTCATTTTGTTCCCGCCCCAACGCCAAGAAACGGCGGAAGGCCAAGCCCGAGTTCCGCCAATTCGAGGATGCAGACCGTGGTTTGCGTGCGTGAAAATCACGCCAAATGCGTGAAAACCACGCGTAGCAAAGCCGACATGGTTGGAGAAGTCTTCGGATTTTCTCGCGGTTTGCAGCGTCCCGATGGGTGGCACCGTGCCTGCTAGATAGCAATTCAGGATCGGTTGACTCGGTGTGTCCCGCCAGCCCGGGGGCTCCAGGGCTGCGTAACGAATCAGAAGTTAACTGCTGTCAACAAGTATGAAACTATCGGTTACCGTCCTCGCCGCCGGTGTGCTTCTCTATGGGTTTCAGGCTTCGGCGTTGGAAGCCATCCCCTCGTACCAGTTCTATACTCACGGCTTTGTCGGCTATGCGGTGGGTGGGGCTGGTTTTACGTTCTCGCCCCATACCGATCTCACTATAACAGCCCTCGGCTACGATAATGGAGATGGGTTCTCGCAGCCGGCCACTGTCGGCGTGTCAGATGCCAACTGGGTCTCGTTAGCCTCAACCATAATAACCAGCAACAGCAAGGTCCTCAGTTGGGCGAGTTACGAGCAGATTCCCCCTCTTACCCTCCGAGCCGGCCAGACCTATTATATCTGGTCTTTCTGGACCAACGGCGTTTGGTATGGGCCTGGGCTGGTGACGCAAGGTGGGCTGGAAAATGGCACGTTTACCGTTGCTCCCGATATCGCCTACCTGGGAGCCTTCGAATCGACCAACACGGTCGGCAGCCCGTCATTCCATCAGGAGTCGCCCGCGGTGCTGCTGCTCGGCCCCAACTTCATGTATGTCACCAGCACCATGGTAAAGTTAAGCGGCCTGCAAGTCACCTCCAGCCATGTCCAGATTGACTTCAACCTCGCCGGCGCCCCGGTGCCGTCCTTCACCCTCCTGGAATCTGATCAACCGGGCGGTCCCTGGACCACCAATTCGGCGGGGGTCCTCACGACGAACGTGCCGGGGGTTTCCTACACCTTCGTGACGGCGCCCAACGGTCCCGCTCGCTTCTACCGCGTGCAAACCCCCTGAAGAGCAGAAGGGCGCGTGCGGTTGGTGCGACCACGGTGCACGAGAAGACTCATAGTATCCTCGGAACGTGAGTCACCGATAGCCCCCTCACCCCGCCATCTGCCCTTATGAAGGGGAGAGGGACCCCGAGAGCGCCCAAAAATCCTAAAACCCAGCCTTGACCTTTCGCGCGGGCAAGGCACATTACCCGGCTCGGATCGTGGGATGTGACCGCAGATGAGGCGCCGCTAAAGGCCCTTCACGTTTCACGTTTTACATTTTTCGAAATCATGCAGCACATACGCAATATCGCTATTATCGCCCACGTCGATCACGGCAAGACGACGCTGGTGGATTGCCTCCTCAAGCAGTCCGGCACCTTCCGCGCCAACCAGGCCATCGCCACCGAGGAGCGCATCATGGACTCGATGGATCTCGAGCGCGAAAAGGGCATCACCATCCGGGCCAAGAACGCCGCCTTCAAATACAAGGATTACCACATCAATATCGTCGATACCCCCGGGCACGCGGATTTTGGTGGGGAAGTCGAGCGGATCATGAACATGATCGACGGCGTGCTGCTGGTGGTGGACGCGGCCGACGGTCCGCAGGCGCAAACGCGCTTCGTGCTGCGCAAGGCCCTGGAGGCCGGCGCCAAACCCATCGTGGTCATCAACAAGGTGGACCGCGATAATGCCGACCCGCACAAGGTGCTCGACGCCGTCTGGGACCTGTTCGGCTCGCTCCACGCCACCGACGAGCAGATGGATTTTCCCGTGATCTACGCCAGCGCCAAAGAGGGCTACGCCAAGGTCGATCTCAAACACGTCACCGGCACGATGGAGCCGCTCTTCGATGCGATCATCAAGCATATCCCCCCGCCGCGCGCGCATGCCGGCGAGGGTTTCAAGCTGCTGGTGGCCAACCTGGATTATTCGGATTACCTGGGCCGTATCGCCTTCGGCAAAATCTACAGCGGCAAGGTCAAGCTGGGTGACTCCTATATCTGCATCCACGGCGATGGGCGCAAAACCAAATCCAAAATCACCGCCATCTTCCATTTCGAGGGCCTCAAGCGCATCGAAATCCCCGAGGCCCACGCCGGCGACGTCGTCGGCTTGACCGGTTTCGAGGACGTTTTCATCGGCGAAACGATCACCGATTCCGAAGAGCGCGCTCCCCTGCCCTTCGTGCCGATCGACCCGCCGACCATTCAAATGCAGTTCGCCGTCAACGACGGCCCGCTGGCGGGCGTCGATGGCCAGCTCGTCACCGCCCGCCATATCTGGGAGCGGCTCGTCAAAGAAGTCCGCACCAATGTCGCGTTGCGCATCGAGCAGACCGACGCGCCCAACATTTTCAACGTGAGCGGCCGCGGCGAAATGCAGATCGCCATCCTGGTCGAACAAATGCGCCGCGAAGGCCACGAAGTGCTGGTGTCACGCCCGGAGGTGATTTATCGCAAGGACGAAAAAGGCAACCTGATGGAACCCATCGAACAGTTGTTCCTGGAAACCCCCAAGGAATACATGGGCACGGTGTTGGAAAACCTCGCCAGCCGAAAAGGCGAGATCACCACGATGAACCATCACGGCAACGAAGTCAGCATCGAGGCGCTGGTGCCGACCCGCGGCTTGATCGGTTTCGAGACCGACCTGGTCAACCAGACCCGCGGCCTGGGGGTCATGAGCCATCTGTTCCATGAATACGGCCCCGACCGCGGAGAAATCGCCGCCCGAAAGAACGGGTCGCTCGTCAGCATGGAAAGCGGCGAAGCGATGGCTTATGCGCTGAACATGATCCAGGAACGCGGACGGTTGATGGTCGAGCCGGGCGACCCGATTTACGCCGGCATGATCGTCGGCGAAAACGCCCGCGAGAACGACATCCCGGTCAATCCTTGCAAAGCCAAGAAGCTCACCAACATGCGGTCGCAAGGAGACGGCAAGGGCATCCAACTCAATCCTCCCCTCAAAATGTCGCTCGAACGCGCCCTGGAATACATCGGGCCGGACGAATTCGTCGAGGCGACACCGAAGCATCTGCGCTTGCGCAAGAAGATCCTCAACGAAAGCCAGCGCAAACGGGCCGCCCAAAGCCGCGGTGTGAAGGTGGTGGCGGAATAAGCTTGGCGTTCGCGGTACCGCGAGCGATTGGTGTGTGATAAAGCCGTTCCGATGAGAAAATATCTCCAAGCACGAATGTGGGCTTCCGCGCTTTGTCTGCTATTCCCTCTTCACTGCGGAGCGGCGGAATTCGTAGAGCTTACGGCAAATATCGAAACCGTCTCTTGGGACTCGACGACTGGTACGGAGTCCCCCGGCGTCCATGCCAGCACCTGGAGCCATCACTGTGTGGTGGGCACCAACATCTGGCTTATGAAAAGCACCTACGAAAACCTGACGGACACATGGTGGTTTACCGGTACTAATCTCTTCAACTACAGTTCATTCAGCCAGCCGACCAGCGAGGGGCGCAGCCAGAGGCAGTCGACCCGCTCTTATGACTCCGTTGATGGGAACCCCGGCCGGCCAGTTCGCACGACTGACCTTTTGACCATGCAGAGCGCCCGAATGGCCTGGCTGGCGTTCTGCTCGGGACCCAGCATCCGACGCGAAGGCCGCCGGCTCTTCCCGCCGAGCGATATCTGGAAGGAATACATAACAGCTCCATCCGGGTTCATCGACAAGACGACTACTTTCGAGGATGACTTAGGTCTTCCGAAGAACGTCGAGCTTTACGTTACCAACACGTTTCCTGTACTCCAATACCGGGTTCGGCTCTCAACCAATATGCTCGGGTGGGAGTTTCCGCTCGAATTTCATCTGGCCCAGTATCGGCCCGTCTGGCGCGGTGGCTGGGAATTGGATTTGACCGCCAGAGGTAAGGTGACGGCCATTGGCATTACGACCAGGCTGGAGGTTCCCTCGGACCGTCCGCGCACAGACTCTCAACGTGGTGCTGCGAATTGAAATCCCTGTCGGGCACGGATTCATCTTTCTGAACAGACCATTCCTGGATTAAAATCCTGGCGGTTCCTCAGGGGCGAAAGTTCAGCTTTTGCGCAAGCCGTTTGGGGGAGACTCACCATTAATTGTTCTTCACCTCGCAATTCCGTAAGTCCTGTCTTTTAATGACATGTCTTTACAAATAGACCTGTTAATCTGGCACTTGATTGACGGTTCGTTGTTATGAAACATAATCCAGTTGTCGGGGGACAGGTACCCCGGCACGCTCCACTCCACAGGTTCCATCCATTGCAGCGATGCCTGCGCGGTGTGGGCGTGCGGCCACTGTCGCCCGCCAAACCGGACTGGTCCTTAACCCCCTGAGAGAACAAAACAAATGAAACAGATCCCCGAAATGCAGTCCTGGCTCCGCTCCGCCGCCCTCGGCTTGATGTTTGCCGGTTCGGTGGCCTTGGGCCAGGCCCAGACTTATACCAATGTCATTCTCGCCCAGTTCGACTGCGACGGCTGCGGCGCAATCCACAGTTTCTCGCAATGGTGGGGCGACCCCACCTGGGAAGCCGTTTGGGATGGCACCCAGAACGCACCCACCACGCTTGGGCCCAATAACGCCGGCTCTGGCGCAATGAAGTTCACCGTCCACTGGCTGCCCGCCCCCGTCCAGAACCAACTTTGCCTTTGGCAGGAGTTTGACGGCACGCAGAATTACTGGGTCGATCCCTCCCAGCGGGTCAGCGGGTTCTTCTACGACCTGGACTTTGACATCAAGTTCGATCCCGGCTCGGCGAAAACGGCCGCCGGTGATTACGGCCGCCTGCAATTTGGTGTTGCCGGCCCTACTTTTAATCAGATTTGGCTGACGAACTTCCCCCACTTCAACTACGAAGGCTGGACGCACATTCATACGTACATCGACCCGGCTATCGTCAGCATCGACCAAATGAGCGGCTTTGCCTTGTACTATCCCTGGCAGCCGGGTGCCATCACGGCGGACCAGACCTTCTGGATTGATAATATCATCATGAAGACCAACCTGACGAAGCCGCTCAAGCCCCCGACGCTGAGCCTGGCCGCTATCAAGGACAAACCCGGCCTGAATATCGCCGCCAATGGTTCCGGCGATGGCCCGCGCGAGAGCATTGCCGCAGGGGGCAATCACTCCTGGGTGTACCATGGCAGCCAGCCCGTCACCTATTCCCTGACCATCACCAACTATCCTGGCACCAACCATCCGTACCTCCAAACCCACTTCTTCCTGGTCAGCAACCCCGGCGGCGAATCCGCCCCCGACTGGAACGAGCCTAACTGCGTGTTTGTCCAGATTTTGAATAATGCCGACGGAACGGCAACCGGCAGGTTCATGTACAAAACCAACCAACCGGGTGGCAACAACATGTTGTGGGGGCCCGGCACCCTCGCCTACGTAAACTCCTCCAACGGCGTATTAGGAACCTGGTCGCTGAGTTTCACCGACAACACCAACATCACGATGACCGCCCCTACCGGACAAAGCACCAACTTCTTCTTCCCGGACGATGCGGCCGTCCAAACCGCCTTCGCCGATCCGCTGACGGTCTATTTTGGGCAACAGAAAAACGGGGCTGCCAATACCGGCCAGATTTCGACCTACAGCCGCGCTCGGATCACCGGCGCGACCAGTCCCGATATTGACGACGCCTTCCCGGGGCCCAACCTCAATACCAGCAACTGGAGGGTGGCTTGTGATACTCCGAACGACCTCTATATCATCGGCGCCGATGATGCCTGGTGGCTGACGTGGACCCTGCCGGACCTGGGCTTCAGCCTGGTCACCAGCCCAACCCTGGCACACAACTCCTGGGTGGACCCGGGCCTCACCAACACCCTCGTAGTTGGCGCGACCAAGAAAGTCGTCGTGCCCAGGACGGTGTTGCCCGACGCTAATCACAGCTACTTCAAAATGATCAAACGGGTGGCCACCAAACTCCAGGTATTGATGCCCGGCGAAACCAACGCGCCCGGAACACTCACCGGCAAGATCGGCACGCCCGACGTGCAACCCATCAGCACCGTGGCCTACGTGACCATCAATGCCGTCGATGATAGCTGGACCATTGTCAAATCTGTCACCGACCAGGTCCAACTCACCGGCTGTACTGACATTAGCGCCTATCTGTACCCCAGCGCCGTGGCGCTCGTGAATGGCACAACCTCCACGCCCTACGTCCTCTTCCAGACTGCCCCGGGCAGCTTCACCGTCACCGCCAGCGACGTGACCAACCCGAGTGTGGCCGCGGGCACCAGCGCCGCCACAACCGTGACGCCGTGATTTAGGCCAAGGAACTCTCCCCCATTAGGGGAGCTCGCCAGGGCGCCGCGTTTTAAACGCGGCGCCCTGCTTTTTCTCCTCCCCTTCCTCTCCCTCAGGAGCGAACGAGCAAGAAGCACCTGGCCCTCCCCGTCATGAGAATAAACGACAGGCCCCTGCGCCTGATTCATGTTACAAAGTGTCCTTAACCGCGGCCTTGGTAACGGGCGGGCCGCCAAATGTGCCATACTGCTTTACGTCGATGCATAACCGTTCAGACCCCCGCCCGCCCGCCACACCGCGCCCTTCGCGCCAGTTCAGTTTCCTCCGTGGAGCTTTCAACCTTCAACTTTCAACCTTCAACTTTTTGACGACCCGTTGGCTTATCGCCGCTCTTCTCTTGTGCATCCCTCTGCGGGCAACGGCCCTGGCCCCGTTGCCGGTCTATACTGACCAGCTTGTCAATGGCTTCCAGGACTGGGGCTGGGCCACCCGCAATTACGCGAATACCAATCCGCCCGTTCGCTCCGGTACCAGCTCCATTTCCGTCACCATCACCTCCTCGGGTTACCAGGGACTTCAAATCTGGCATTCCGACCTCAATAGCGCCGCCTACAGCAGCCTCACCTTCTGGTTGAACGGTGGCACCAACGGCGGCCAAAAACTGCAGCTTTTCGGTCTTCTCCACATCGGCAGCACCAACAACGCCAGCGCCGGCAAGTATTATTCCCTGGGCAGCCTGCAAACCAATGTCTGGCAGCAGTTCACCGTTCCCTTGTCTTCCCTGGGCGTCGCCAATACCAACAACTTCACTGGGTTCGTCATTCAAGATCGACTCAATGCGGCACAGCCCACTTTCTACGTCGATGATATCCAGTTGGACCCCGCGCCCCCGCCAAACCCGGTCCACCTCAGCCTCAAGGCCACACAGGCCGTCCGCTCCGTGGACGCACGCTGGTTCGCCGTCAATACCGCCATCTGGGACGGAAACTTCGATACACCGACGACCATCTCGTCGCTCAACGAATTGGGCACCCGCCTGCTACGCTGCCCCGGCGGCTCGCTCTCCGACGAATACCACTGGAGCACCGACACAAACCTCACCAACACCTGGCGCTGGACCACTTCGTTTGCCAACTTCGTCCATGTCGCTACCAACGTCGGTGCGCAGGCCATCATCACCGTCAATTACGGCACCGGCTCGAGCAACGAAGCCGCCGCCTGGGTCGCCTATGCCAACAGTTCCGTCACCAACACCCGCTCCTTCGGCGTGGACCAATTCGGCGCTAACTGGCAGACCGCCGGCTATTGGGCGGCCGTTCGCGCCGCTGCGCCTTTGGCCAAGGACGACGGCAAGAACTTCCTACGCCTCTCCCGCTCCGCGCCCTTCGGGTTCAAATATTGGGAAATCGGTAACGAATGCCACGGCACCTGGGAAACCGACGCCAACACGAACGCCCCCTTCCGCGCCCATGATGGCTGGACGTATGCCACGCGCGCGGCCGGCTACCTTCAGCAAATGCGAGCCGTCGATCCCACGATCAAAATCGGCATCGTGGTCTCTCCGGGCGAGGACAGCTACGTCAACGCCAACACGAATCATCCCGCCCTCAATCCGCGCACCGGCCAGACCCATTACGGTTGGACCCCCGTATTGCTTGCCACCTTGAATAGCGCGGGCGTTGCCCCTGATTTCGCCATCCATCACCGCTATCCGGAATACTCCGGCTCGGGCAATCCAGCCGGCTCGGATAATGATGCTGCCTTGCTCCAGTCCTCCGCCGCCTGGGCCGGAGACGCCGCTAATTTGCGCCAGCAAATCACGGATTATTTCAACCCGGCCGGGACCAACCTCGAACTGGTTGTCACCGAGAACAACAGCGATGCGGGCGCCCAGGGCAAACAATCCACCAGCCTGGTCAACGGCCTCTATTACGCCGACAGCTTTGCTCAGCTCGCGCTAACTGAGTTCAACGCCTTCGTCTGGTGGGACCTCCGCAACGGCACCGATACCAATGGCTGGTTCGATGCGAGCCTGTATGGCTGGCGCACCTACGGCGACCTGGGCATGATCAATGGGCTCAGCACGCGCCACCCCACCTTTTACGCCGCCAAGCTCATGCAGTATTTCGCCCAGCCCGGTGACACCATCCTGGGCGCCTCAAGTGAGTATTCCCTGCTGTCCGCCTACGCCGCCCGCCGCGCCAGCGGCGCCCTTTCTCTGCTCATCCTCAACAAAGATACCACCACCTCTTTCAATGCTCAGATTGCCCTCACCGGTTTCCTCGCCAACTCTTCGGCTATGCTACGTTTCTACGGCATACCCCAGGACGACGCCGCGCGCACCAACGCCCCCATTCAAATGCAGGACATCGCCACCAACAACTTTGCCGGCGTCAACGCCAGCCCCAGTTTCAATTACACCGCCCCGCCCTTGTCCCTCAGCCTCTTCACGCTGCCGCCCGCGCCGCCATCCCTGGCGGTCCTCCCACCGCCCCAACCTGCCGGCCAACCCGTGCTCCAGCTCCAAGGCCAGCCCAACGTCCGCTATGTGCTCCAGTCCTCGAGCAACCTGACGGCCTGGTTGAACGTCTCGACCAACACCCTCTCCACCAGCACCCTGAGCTTCACCAACCCTGTCCCTCCCGGTGCCGCTCTCCAATTCTGGCGCGCTGTGTGGCAGCCCTAACTAAACCTTTTTTCATTCACTTTGTCCTCCTCCTTTCCCATGACTGACCCCAGCGCAGCAATTCCTAAGATTCGCTCTCGCTGGCGCCGGGCAAAATGACGGCCGATAGGGAGACTTCGGCTTGCTTTTGATTCAGACGGGCTGCGATTCTCCGGTAGAAAGAAGGGGAGAGGGGAATTGGGCCAACTGCCGCTGAAGGCTGGCTAAAAACCTCGACTGGTCTTTCTCGAAACCACACGTCCTCAAGTTTAAGACTCGACACCCCGTCGCGCCTGATAGGCAGGTGCCGCTCTTTGCGGCAACTGATCGCGCAGCCACTTCACAAATTCCCGGGCTTTCTCCGCGTCCCCCCATTCCACCAGGCGTTCAGATGCCGGCTCCGTCCCGCTCAGACCGAGCGTCGGCGCATAGCGGTTCGTAAGGTTTATCGAAAGGAACGTTCAGGAATACACTCCGCCTTCGGAGTTCGCTCCGTGATCTCATGGGACGGGGAAAGGGGATCAGACCTTCACGCCGGCAGCATCGAATGCCCGGAGGATATTCCTCACCTGGGTGCTGCCGATGCGAAGCGCCCTTCGGATTTCCGAGGCGGTTGCAGGACTAATAACATGGACATGTCCATTCTCTCCGCCTCCGGCGCGCCTCTTCTCAAGACGATAGCGCTTAGATGATTTGGTTGGACGTCTGCTGGTCATTTGCATCTTCTTAATTTTACGCGGACGGCCAATCATTTTCAACAGTTTTCAACGCGAATCGGCGGAGCATCCTGGCTGGGGCGGCGCACGCAAGGGGCAGTTGCTCTGTCACTCTTGCTTAAATACCAGCTTGCGAGCGCCGGGGGCGTCGAAACCAGCGGGCGCTACGGGAGTGCCCGGCTCATTTCCGGTGATAGTCAGGGTGCCGTCCTGTAACTGGAAAATCGCGTAGGCCGTCACGCCGACATACTGCCGAACCGGACAGTCGGTGATTGCGACCACTAGTTGCTTTGGGGTCGTGTCATAAACTGAAATCGCAGCCTTGTACCATTCGTTGCTATCGGCGCTGTGAAACTCCAGGCTCGACCCTCGGACCGTGAGAGAGCTTATGCCGGCGACCCCCTCTTCACGCCCATGCCAGGTCCCCTGCAGGCTTGTCGGCTCCGCTTTTGTCGGTTTGGGGGAATCTGATTTCACGCGTTTCCAGACCTCTGTCCAGGGGTTGCCAATGCCGATCAGAGTGAGGGTATCACCTTCGATCTTGATGTTGAATTTGAAGGTTTTCTTAACCATCTCCCTGGTGCTGTCGTTGGCGTAGTCCACCGTTTCGAGATACTCGTTCGCTTTCAGCGCATACGTGCCACCGTGATGGAAAATGACCGCGCCGGTTTTCGGGTCGGTTTGCGTAACGGACCAGGATTGGTCGGTCACTAGCTTGATCCGGCCACCCACCGCCGGGGGCTCGCCGACCTGCCCAGGCTGGCCGACCATAATCCACGTTCCGATAAGTTCTTTGCCGAGCTGCGAAGTGGCCGGCTGCGCATCGGTTAGCGTGATGAGTCCCAGACCGGCCGCCAGAGCCACCGCCAGTGCCGGTCCACGGTTCGTTTGTTTGAAGTTCGCGATCATTTTGATCCTTTCTTTCAGTTGGTCTTTGTTTTCCACGGCTCCCGCCAGGCTCGGCGCCCAGGCCGGCCGGCCAAAGCTTTCCAGCAGCTTGATGATAGTGTGGCCATAGCGTTGCTGTTCCTCCTCCCGCGCATGGGTCAGCGCCAGCGCGTCGCACGCCAGCTCCCGGTCCACCCGCATCCGGTAAAACGCCAGCCAGACCAGCGGATTGAACCAGTGCAGAAGCTGCAAACCCGTCATCAGCCAGCCGACCAGGATGTCGTGCCGTTTGACGTGGCCCAGTTCGTGCAAAAACACGCAGCGCAACTCTGCCAGCGAAAAAGTCCGCGTCAGCCCGGCCGGCAATAGCAGGCGCGGGCGCATGAAACCGAACAAGGACGGACTCCCCACTTCCCTGGTCTCAACCAGTGTCACCGGCACGCGCACACCCATCTGTTGCTTGCAGTCCTCCAGGAGTTCGAGCATCGCAGCGTCAGTCACCGCCCGCTGCCGCGAGATTCTGCGCGCCAGCCGGAAATGGGTGACCACCAGGCAGCTCGCCAGCCCCAACACGCCCAGCGCCCAAACCCCAACACAGACCGAGAGCCTCGACGCTGACGTCCGCCCCCAGATTGGCGGTCTAAGTGCCAATGATTTGCCAGCCGTTTCAATCTGAACCGCCGTGGTTGGCTGTGCTGTTTGGGAACCCGAGTCGTTTGGCGCTGCCCGGACGCCGGCTAACACAGGCGGCATGGAGAGTTTCAGCAGGTTAAACAAGCTCGTTGGTGAAGCCACTGTCCAGGGCAAGGCCAGCCGGACAAGGACCAGTAGCCAGAGCGCGTAACGCCAGCGCGGGTGCAGCCGCCCGCGAAAAGCCCATTGTATTGCCAGTACCAGCAGGATCAGCACCGCCCCCTGCCAGGAGGCCTTCAGCAGGGAACGGACAGGATATTCGATAAGGTCTTGCATAGGCGTCGAAAGGTTACTCCTCGTTGTTCAGCAGACGCCGCAACTCGCGAATTTCTTCCGGCGCGAGTTTCTTGTGCTCCACAAAATGCGCGAGCATGGGCTTCATCGACCCGCCAAACACCCGTTCCAGGAACGACGTGCTCGCCGCATCCACACAATCTTCCTGTTTAGCCACCGGCCGGTAGAGATAGGCGCGGCGCTCCTTTTTGAAAGCCAGCGCTCCCTTTCGCACCAGCCGGTTGAGGAACGCCTTCACCGTTTTGGGATGCCAGGTCGGATCGCGCTGCGTCAATGCCTCGATGATTTGCCCGGCGGAACAAGGCGCCTGCGCCCAAACCACCTGCATCACTTCCCACTCCGTTTCAGAAATGCGAGGGACCTTTTTCATAATGTGGTAGCGCTTACGTTTGTAATCGTTTAGAGATTACATGTTTAATCTTCAGTGTCAACACGAATTTTTAGGCGATTGCAAGAGACGACTTAAGAAGTCTCTGATCAATCGGTTTTGAAGTAACCTCTGTGAACTTTTCTTCGCGCCTTCGTGTCTTCGCTGTTAACCCTCGCCCTCGGCCGGCTTGTAGCGCAGCAACAGACTCACTCCCCGCGTCGGCAGCCGCAGTTCGAAATCAGACATTAGCTCCCTTCCGCGCACCGTGCGTTGGGTATTCGCACGCGATTCATCGACAAACTCGACGCTGTATCGGCCACCCGGGCGCAGGGCTCGCAAGCCGGTTTGCAGAACCGGGTAAGGGCATTCGGCGCGGCGGAAGGCCACGACGATTCCGCTGTCGAGATCGCTCCGGTGGAATTGCCACGCGAGCATTGCGCCCTGGCCCAGGGTGCAAGGCGTCAGCGGATAAAAATCGCCATACCAGAACTTCTGGTTCTCTTTAACTTCCGCCAACGCCGCGCGGGCCGCTTCTACGGAGAAGCCGGCGTCGAGAAAGGCAAACTGGCAGATGAGTCCGGCGGTGGCGGCGCTGCGGACATCGTAGGCCGCCGGGGTCCAGGCACAGCCGGCGAACAACGGCACATACAAATTCAGACCGTAGCTTTGGGTTTGGTTCCAGTCGGCATGGCCGCGGGCGCATCCGGTATCGCTGTGCCAAAGAGGAATGGACCGTTTGCAGGTTTCGAGATCGATCCGGCGGCCGCCGCTCGCGCAGTTATCAATCGTGAGTCCGGGGTGGCCGGCGAGCAATTCGTCCCAAAGCGCGTACTGGCCCTCGACGTAACGGATTTCGGTAATGCCCTGGCGCTCCGGAAGGTCGGCCTGGCGCCAGAAAGGCAGCGGGTCGATGTTGAAATCGTTGCGGTAAGTATCGACGCCAAACTCAGAAATCCGGCTCGAGAGCAGGCCGGCCAGCCAGTGCCGGGCCGCCGGGTCGCTCAACTTGAACAGCCCGCCCTTTTCACCGCCGAAAACAAACTCCGGGTGCTCGCGCGCGATTTGCGTTCCGGCGGCGACGCGCTCGGGTTCGAACCAGAGGATGAGGTTGAGTCCCATCTGATGGCAGGCCTCGCTGAGGGGCCTGAGGCCCTTGGGAAAACGTTGCGGCGGACAGAACCAGTTGCCCACGCCATTAGGAAAACCTCCTTCGAACCAGGCGGCATCGAGCCAGTGCGCGTCACAACCCAAATCGTGGGCGGCTTTGGCGGCCTGGAGTTGGCAAGATTCAGTGCCCCAATCCGGGCGCGTGCCGACGTAGCGATCGAAGCATTGCAGCGCGATGGGCAGGCGAACGGGCTTGCCCTGCTGCCGCGGCGCATATTCGAAGAGCATCAAGCGGCGAAACCGGTTGTGGGCGGCTAGCCGGTCGCCTTTCCAGGGCAGGACCAGGATGCGTGGCGTGCGAACCTTTTCCCAGGGTTGAAGGCGCAAAGCGGTCTTCTCCATGCCAGCGCGCAGAGTGGTCGGCCCCGTGCCCGAGCGTTTGAGCGTCGCGCGCCATTGGCCGGACCACCCGATGGCCGTCAGCATGCCTTCATCCCCATACTGCACGTTAAAGAACGGAAAGGCGCCGTTGGAAGAGCGGCCTCCCTCCGCGCTTCGCACTGCCGTCTTTCCAGGTTCGACTTCTGTTTCAGTCGGCAGGAAGGACCTTTCGCCGCAGACATCTCCCACCAGTTGGTGCAGACGGACCGGTTTGCGGATGTAACCCGTGCGCAGTTGGGCGTCCAGGGGCTGAATATCTTCGAGCAGCGGCGTGACCTGGGCGCCGAGGTTTTCGAATTCCACCATCCATTCAACGGCCGGATAGCGCTTAAACGCGGTGACCGATGCGGTGACGCGAAGGGCAGTCCTGGGGTCTTGCCAATGCACCTGCGAGAGATGGCGCGAGGGAGTCTCGTTTGTCTCAACGCTGCGTTGCCAGCCGGCAAGAAAGTTCGATGAAAAGGTGCCCTGGTACCGAAACGAAAAGGGGGTGCCTGTGCTCAGAAACGGCTGGGTGTCCTCGTCGGCCCACAGGATTTGCCCGGCGGAAGTGACGATGCACGCATCAGCCCAGTCGGCCTGGTCGTACGCGGGGCCGTCCGGAGTGGTATCGACATTGAGCGTGAGTTCGCGCGTATCCGACGGCAGCGGGACCCGAACGAGAACCGGTTCGTTGGTGCCACGCAAGGTTGGCGTGCGGAATACTTCCTTGCCCCCGATTTTGACACTGAACTGCACCGAACCCCGGACGCCGCCGGTATCGAAATTGTTGTCGATGCCTGCGACCGCCTTAAATTCTTTGGCGCCGGGCGGCAGATGCAGGATGATTTCACTGTTGGCGTGCGTGCCCAGGCCATGCCGGTACTCCCGCTGTCCGAGCTTGATGGGAGTGTCGATGCACGATTGGCCGAACCGCAGCACACTATGGTCCTGGCGGCGGAGTTCGACCCGGATGGCCGGTTCCCGGCCGGAAAACCGCTTGCCGGCAAACACGCTGCCGGCCCAATCCTGAATCTCCCGAATCTCAGTCGCGCTGGCCATGACCGCGTCATCAGGCGCATCAGCAGGAATGTCGGTCGGCTCCATCGCACTGGCTGCGGGAACGGCAAAGAGGCTGATTGCAAGCGCTAATGCCAAGGTGCTGTGGAGCATGCGCGCAGGATAGCCACCGGCCTTCCGTCATCAAAGAGTTCTTTCGAAGTGAGATTTACAGGACGCGATTGGCCGGGAATTGCTGTAGTCGTGCTGCTTCGGGCGGGCGAGGTGGCCCAGGGAACCTTCCGCAACCTTCCGCAACCTTCCGCAACCTTCGAAGTGGACATTGGAGTGCCTGTGGTGGGGGGGTGGTCGCAGTATCTCGCAGTTGGTGGCAGTTAGTCGCAGTTGCAGTTGACCTCGGGTTGTCCGGTTGGTTGCGGGCTGAGCAAGGGACTACGAACTACGGGACGGGACACATAATATATATATGCATATAGTATCCCCCTTAAACTCGTCACATCGTAACAGACTCGGTAAATACGGGTGCTTTGTGAGGTTCCGACCCGTCACACTATCCGTCACAACTCGTCACAACCCGTCACAACCCGGTAAACACGAGGTTTTGTGAATTTGAAACTCGTCACAGGCCGGTAAACACGAGGGATTATTGACGTGATCCGCGCTTAAGCAGCATTCCAAAGACGGCGACGCGCCAAATCCCACGGTGTAGAAACCAGCCGGCGATGACCCGCGGGTTCAGCGCCACCTGGTGCAACAAATCAGATTCGTGCTATCCTTAAGCCCATTATGGACACAAAGCGCAATCCGGTCGGCTGGTTCGAGATCTACGTTCAAGACATGCAGCGGGCAAAAACCTTCTATGAGAATACATTTCAAGTGACTCTCAGTCACCTCGAAAGTCCTGGTCTGGAAATGTGGGCTTTCGCGATGCAACCCCAAAACCCAGGGTGCTCAGGTGCCCTGGTAAAAATGAGCGGCAAGGATTCCGGCATCGGAGGAACAATTGTATATTTCTCCTGCGGTGACTGCTCAGTGGAGGCAAGCCGCGCTGCCAAAAACGGCGGCAAAATCCAACGCGATAAGTTTTCCATTGGACAATATGGGTTCATCGCTTTGCTCGTAGACACCGAAGGCAACATGATTGGGCTGCACTCGATGCAGTAACAAAGGCCGACCGGGCAATTCACTCGGCTGGCTCGCAACCGGCTGCGCTAGACTTTCTCCGCGAGCAATTTTGATCAGAACTTGCCCGCGCCTGTTGGCAGGCCGCTGTTCACGGCACGCTCAAGCGGTAAAAGCGCCACGGATAATTCGGAGCGGCAGGATCGGTAAAGACCCCGTTACCGGCGACCAGCGGAACCGTTTGCAGCGGCTGCCAGTCGGCTAAATTCGTGCCCGCCTGCACCGTCGCTTGCGGAACACCTAGCGCGCGCACGCGAAATTGCACCGCGCCGCCGGAGAGCAGTTGCATGGAGTTGGTGATGATGGCCGGCGCGCCCACCAGCGAAAGCGGGAAGGCCGCCAGGCCGGTGGTGGTTTCGCCCCCGACTCTAAAGAAAGCTCCCCCCGCGTAGAGCACACCATCCAAAATGTTCATCTGGATTACGAACGCACTGGCAGCACCCGGGTTCCATGTGGTCAGGGCTCCGGAATTGACGTCCAGGGATGCCAATTCCGAACGCTTCTGGCCGTTGATACTGCCGAAGTTGCCGCCGATGAACACCTGGTTGGAGGTCGCCGCCACCGCATAGACGAAGGAATCCGCGTTAGCGACCAGCGGCAGGACGCTGCCCGTAGCCGCATCCACGGCGACGAAGTTGGTGCGGTTAAATCCGTTGACCACACTGAAGGTGCCGCCCAGGTAAATCTGGTTGCCGTATTTGGCGATCGCATCGACATACGTGCCGGTCGTGATGTTCGGGTTCCACGAGGTTAAGGTGTCGGTGGTCAGGTCAAACGCCGCAATCTTGCGCTGCGCCAGGCCGCTGACGCTCGTGAACGCGCCGCCGGCGTAGAGCGTGTCGCCATCCACCAGCATGGCCTGGACGAAGGAGCGAATCTGGGGGTCCCACGCCGTCAGGGTCAGGTCCGCCAAATAATATTCGGCGAAATTTGTTCGGGGCTGTCCGCTGATGTTGGTGAAAGCCGTGCCGCCGACAAATAACCGATCGTTCCAGGTCGCCAGCGCGTCAATGGTCGCCGTCGGGTTGGGCGCCCAACTGCTCACCGCCCCCGTCTGCAAATCCACCGACGCTAGATTAGTGCGGGTGGCGCCCCCGACGTTGGTGAAGAAACCGCCGATGAAAACCTGGTTGCTGGCGATAGCCAGCGCTTGCACCGGGTAGGAGCTTCCGCCGCGGCCAATCACTACGGGGTTCCACGCGGTGACCTGGCCGGCCTGCAGGTCGAAGGCCGCCAGGTTGCTGCGCGCGACGCAGCCCACCGCCCCGAAATTGCCTCCCAAATAAATCGACGCGCCCGAGCCGCAGAAGGTATTGACGACATAGTTGACCTTCGGATCCCAGGAGTTGGCGTGGCCCGTGGTCAGGTCGAGCGAGGCGGCCCCAATCCGGGGCTGGCCACCGAGGTTGTTAAAGGTGCCGCCAGCGTAGAGCGCATTGCTATGAACACAGAGCGCGAAAACATTTTGAAAAGTCCCCGTATTTTTGGCGTCCCAACTCGTCGCCAGGCCGGAAACGGCATCCACCGAAGCGATGAGTAGCCGGTTACTGGTGCCCACCATGTTGAAGCTTCCGCCCAAAAAAATCGTGCCCGCAGAGGCGGCCATGCCGAAGACCGCCCCATTAACGTTTGGGTCCCATGGGTCCAGCAGGCCGGTGGAAAGGTCGAAAGCGGCAGCGTGGGACCGCGTGGCCGACATGATCGAGCCGAAATAGCCGCCGACGTAAAGGTGCCCTGCGGAAAGGACCATGGTCTCGATAATATCGCTGGCGTTGGGGTTCCAGGCGGTGAGCTGGCCGGTCGCCTGGTCCACTGCGGCGAGACGATTGCGTGTCTGGCCGCCCGCGGACGTATATTCGCCGCCGAGATAGACATTGGTCCCGTACACCACGATGGACCGGACGGTGCCGTTAAGGTTTGGGTTCCAATTGTTCAGGGTCGCGGTCGAGCTGTCAAAGGCGGCGGCGTAGCTGCGTGTCTGCCCATTGGCGTTAGTAAACGTGCCGCCCACATAGACGGTCCCGGCCGAGAGCGCCAGCGTTAACACGTAACCGCCGCTCGGTGCAGGAGAGAAGTTTGGATCGACCGTCCGGTCGCTCTTGATATGGGCCAGATTCGTTCGGATAAAACCTCCCACTACCGAAAAGCTTCCGCCGACGTACCAGCCGCCCTGCCCGTCAGAGATTGCGGCGTAAACAGCGCCATTCACACTTGGAAACACCGCCTCAGCCAGGCCGCTCACGATGGATACGGGGACACCGCCGCCCGTACGCACACCGGCCTGACCGAAAGTGCCGCCGAGGTAAAGCACGTTGCCGTTTTTGGCCACGGCATTAACGATGCCGTCAGTGACGACGCATTTCTCCAGCGGCTCGTTTGCCGGTTGTGCGGCCGCCCGAAACCCTGCCAGCCACGCGGAACTGACCAGTGGGACAAGGAGTAAGGAGAACCTTTCCATAAACAGCATTACTTTGCACCAATTTGCGCTACTTTCCACTGATTTTGAAAGGCCCCTGATTTTCACGGCCAATGTGTTCAACCTGGTCGATCCTGGCGCGAGCAATTACGCTTATCGATTCTATCGCGTGATTGAATTGCCGTGAGGATTCGCAGCGCGGAACGGGCGCTGTCTCTCCCGCCCTGCAAGCGGAGGCCAATTTTCCTCAAGACTGGGTAATTCGCCTACGGTGTTTGCCTCTCGGCCGCATAGGATATTCTCTTCATGAGAACGAGAATGCTATTGGCCGCTCTGACTATTGGCTTGGGCGCGGGCCTGACCGACGCGACGGGCGAGGTAGTCTTTTCCGCCGGCCTGGAAATTCACTCCGCGGTAGATTTTTACGAACCCCTGACCCCTTGCGGCACCTGGGTCGAGGTCGGTCACTATGGGCGTTGCTGGCGGCCGGTTGGTGTCGCCGTCGGCTGGCGGCCTTATTGCAATGGTCACTGGGAATGGACCGATTGCGGCTGGTACTGGGTGAGCGATGAACCGTGGGCGTGGGCTTGTTACCATTACGGTTCCTGGGTAATGGACCCAACCTATGGGTGGGTTTGGATCCCGGGTGCCGAGTGGGCCCCCGCCTGGGTCACCTGGCGGGGAAGCCCGGATTATATCGGCTGGGCTCCCTGCGGTCCCGGTGGCGTCGTGCTGGCCCCGTCGCTTTTCGTCTTCGTTGGCGTTGGGCACTTTCACGAGCACATCCGGCCGGGGTTAGTCGTGATGAATGACCCGGTCATCATCCAGCACACCACCGTCATCAACAATTTCACTCGAGAAACGCGTGATTTCGGCGGCGTTCGCCAGCGAGTGGTCATCAACCAGGGGCCAAAGGTGGATATAGTCCAGCGGGCCACCGGCGCCCGGTTTACTCCGCGGCCCATTCACGAGATTGTGAGCCAGACACCGGTCCCGGACACCGTTCGGCGTTTGCCGGCGGAAAGGGGAGGCATCTCCCGGCCGGTTCAGGAACGGCCGCCTGCCACAACGGGCAGGGAACAGCCACGTATCTACCGTGAGTCACCGCAATTGCCGCCCACGGGTCGTGAGCAACCGCGGATGTATCGTGAAGCGCCCAAAACTCCAACTCCAGCCCCTGGGCAGCCTTCACGGACTCCCGAGCACGTGGTCCCGCAGCAGCCACGTGCCCCGGTAACTCCGTCTCAAGCTGTGCCGGAACGGCGCCGGCCGGATGTTCCAACGCAACCGATCTTGCCGCCGACCGGCCGGGAAAGAGGCAGGAACGAAGTCCCTGTGCTTCCGCGTGAGGGAGTCCCGCCTCTGCCATCGCGTCCGCCTCCGCATGAAGCGCCCGGCAAAGGTGCGGGCCCGCCTCCTGCACAGGAACGGGAGCGGGGTCACGGTCGGAACGATCAGCCGTGAGGTCTGAAACGTGAACCGCGAAACGTGAAACGTGAAGTGTGGAACACCTTACTGAAAAGCGCATTCCGGCGAGGTGTTGCCTTCTTTTAACGGATCGTGATTCATGCGCGCCACTTTAGTTCCACGACCTGGCCGTGGGCTGTGTGAGTGGTGTCGACACACCGCAATTCGAGCCGCAACCCATCTTGCTGCAAAGTCGCATGCACCCAGCCGGAAGGGTCACCTGGCTGAAAGACATAGGCTACCGGCGGCAAATTAATGAGGTGAATGCCGCTTTGGTCCTGCTCGACTTTCCAGTGGTGAGTATGGCCGTAGATGTAAGCCTTGACCTGTTTGCGCGGGCGTATCACATCGTACAGCGCGGGTGTGTCCTTCAAGCCCATGTTGCCGTCGAGCCCGGGATTGTGGTGGATCAAAACAATGGCGGGCTTTTTGGAGTTTGCATCCAGCGCCTGGGCCAGCCAGGCCAACTGATCGTGGCCCAGCAGCCCAGGAGTTGAAAGGGTCGTTTCAAGTGAATCGAGAATAAACCAGTTCGCGCGGGGTGTGCGCAGAAGGCCGGTTTGTCTGTCGGCCAAGGGCCGTCTGGCCGCCTTTTCCTCTTCAAAGGCTTCCCAAAAGCGCTCGCGATTGTCGTGGTTTCCCAATGCGAGATGAACCGGGACCTGATCCTGGCGGATTGGCGCCAGTAAATCCGCCACGACCGCGTAATCGCCTTTCTCGCCGCTGTTATAAGCGCAATCGCCAACGAGAAAAGCGCCGGCCGGCCGGCCGGGCAGGGCCAACAATTCGCGCGCGACAGTCGTGAAATGCTCCGTCATGTTGACGGCGCGGGCAACCAGTGAGCGGTCGGCATCCAGGTGGGTGTCAGCCAGCAAAACCCAGCCATTTGGGTCGGTGCGTTTGGAGGCGGCCAGGAGGTTGGGACTGAGGGCAAGGCCTGCGGCAGCGGCAAGAGAGCGGGCCAGAAATTGGCGCCGGGAGAGCGGGGGCAGATATATCGGCATGTAAATACTTTTATCGGCTTGGGCTTCGCGCGTCAATTTCGCAAGCTTCCCTTCATTCCAAGGCGAGTTCAGGTTGACCTCTCGAAATGCGCCGAAAGGCGGCCGTTGAAAGTTCCGGAAGACGTTCCGCAAGGCTGTGCTTGCGGCAAGCCACCTCGAATAACGAGCCCACCTGGTCGGCGAAGATGCCTTCCCCACGCATACGCTTGCCGAAGGCTGATTCGTTGAGTTTGCCCTGACGCATCGCGCGAACGCGATTCAGGACCTTGTCTTTCCGGTCCGGAAAGTGGGTCGCCAGCCACTGCTCAAATAAAGGCGCCACCGCATGCGGCAAGCGCAGCATGACGTAACCAGCAGTGCGCGCCCCGGCCCCGGCGGCAGCTTCGACCAGGGAAGGAATCTCATGGTCCGTCAGACCGGGAATCATGGGCGCCAACAGCACGCCCACTGGAACGCCGGCTTTGGCAAGCGCTTCGATAGCGGCCAAACGCCCAGCCGGAGGCGAAGTGCGGGGTTCCATCACCTTCCGCAATTCCGGGTCCAGGGTTGTGAGCGAGATGTAAACTGCCGCCGCCTTGTGTTTGGCCAACGTGGCGAGCAAATCGATATCCCGCGTAACCAGAAGATTCTTGGTAACAATGGCCACCGGATTGCGGAATTCCGCCAGGACTTCGAGGCAGCCACGGGTGAGTTTGAGCCGCCGTTCGATGGGCTGGTAGCAATCGGTTACGCCGCTCATCGCGATGACCTGCGGTTTCCACTTCGGAGAAGAAAGCTCCTCGCGCAGCAGTTTCGATGCGTCTTCCTTGACCATGATTCTGGTCTCGAAATCGAGGCCGGACGAAAAGCC
>DATMQA010000128.1:0-37676 GCA_035566895.1 Binatia bacterium | reverse complement strand
GATACGGAACCAAAACCAACGAAAACGCAGATTCGGATCAGTCCTGTGATTACGATTTCAAGCCGTAGTGTAAACCGGAAGAGAAAAAACCGGAGCGGACAACGTTTTTTCTGTTGATGGGCGCCCTAATGGGTGACCCCTTTCTGTTCAACAGACTTGCTAGTCCTTTTAATCCCCCAGCGGCTCTCTATTTATCCAACCCTGCTCGATTTTCAAGCTTTCGAACAATTCGACGCTTCAACCAGTCGGTGCCAAGGAACGAAACAAAGAATATAAGACCCTGTAGTAGAAAGTGGCTACCCAAGTAGTATGAGTCAAAAAAAACAATTGGAACGAGTGCCAATGCTTGATAAAAAGTTGCGGCCGTATCAATGTTTTTCATGAATGTCAGGGAAGCGGATAACTGGCGCAATTGGCTGCTTTGGCGCACATGTAAGCCGTAGCCACTGCTACAGCTGCGCAAATCGTCGCAGGGCCACCAGCCAACTTGCACGCTCCAGCCGCAGCTAGGCCCACAAGAGAACAACCAAATTGACAATCTGACTTGCTGCCTTTGCACGCAGGGTGCGGGCCAGCCCCGCGATATGGCGGACCCTTATAAGGGGGGGCGAGCCCGAGAAGATCAAAGTTAGATTCTGGATCGTTATCAACAAATCCGTAGAGATTTGGCCCTCCGATAATCTCACCAAGCAGCAAAGAAGACGGCAACTGCGCGGTACGGCCAAACGCCGCGGTTAAGAAGCCCAAGTCGGTCACCGGATCCCTATTTATCCACCTCTGCGTTCCAGGATCATAGAACCTATAGCCATAGTAATACAGCCCCCACGCACCTACGTATTCCTTACTGGAGAAGCGGTAAACGTTGGCATCGGCCAGGGTGCCGCTTTCCGCGACGTTGTAGCCGTACGGGTCGTTGTAGCGGTAGCTGGCAACCATCGCCTGGTTGGTGTCGAGCATCATGGTGATGTTGCCGCTGCCGTCAGAGTGGTAGAATGTTGAACCGTTGCCGTCGGTCCGCGCCAAGAGCCCGCCGATGCCGCCCGCGCCCTCGAAGGTGCCGCTGAGGTCGCGACCGCGCGTGTAGGCGACCAAGGGATCGTTGCTGTTATCGCGCTCCTCGAGCACGCGCCAGCCGTCATAAATGTAGCGGGTCTCGGAGGCCCAAGTCCAATCGCAATTGCTGTAAATCGGGTCCACGTAGCCGGTGTATTCGTCCCGGACGCGGAGGCGGCCCTGGCCATCGTAGGTGAAATCGGTCTTGTGGGTGCAATTGTTGTCGTCGCGGATTTCGATCAGGCGATTTTCGTCGTCATAGACGTAGGTATTCCCGTTGTAGGATGTCAGGTTGCCGTTCTGGTCATAGCCGGGGCCGTTGGGGGAGGCGAGTTCATTGACACTATTGTAAGCGAAGGTGGTGACAAAAACGCCGTTGTTACCGTTAGTGCGCTTGATCAGGTTCCAGGCAGCGTCGTAGCCGTAAGCCCACATGTCGTGGGTGCTGTCGCTAGCGTAGTTGGTCCGCAACTGGCCGATCTTGTCGTAGCCGTAGGCGATGGTGATACCGTCGATGCGGGTTTGGTTAGTACGCTCACCAGCCAGGTCGTACTGGTATTCGTGTTTGTTGGTCAGGACACCGGAACTGGTCCGGAGATGAGTGGCAAGGAGCCGGGCGAGGGGATCGTAGGCGTTGGTGATGTATGCCGTGTTGGGCAGCAACAGCTCCGCGGGGAGCCTCGTGCGCACAGGGTCGTAACTGTACCCGAAAGCGCCGTCGGAAGAGGTGACATTGGTCAGCCGTTTGGCGGCGTCGTAGGCGAAGCCATTGGTCCAAGAGCCGGATGGGTGCTGGAGACTCAAGCCCACGCGCAATCGGTTCGAGTAATTGTTTGTCACTGTGTCACTTGGCCACGGGCCGTCCTCGGTGAGGAGCTGGCTCGCAGCAGTATAACTATATTTCGTTGTGCCCACGCCGTCCAGCATATTTGTGCGGCGGTTGAGGGCGTCATAGGCGAAGGTGACGGTGCCCGAAACCGGATAATGGAGGGTCAGGAGGTTGCCGGCGGCATCGTAAGCGTAAGCCGTCGAGCCCTTCGCCGGGGTCCAGCGGTTGGTGAGCCTGTCGTTGCCATCGTACGCGTAGACGAAGATGACCGTGCTGGCGGCATCGACCTTGTTTGAGACCCGCCCAAAGTGATCGTAGTGCCAGGTTGTGGTGTTGGTTTTACCATCGGTGAGGGTCAGCAGGTCCCCGGCCGGATCGTAAGTGAATCGAGTGATCTCGTGGTTGGCGTTGGTTTCGCCGATTTTCCTCCGGGCCGCATCGTAGGTGTAAAAATTGGTGAGGTTGAGTTGGTTTGTATAAGCCGTGAGGCCGCGAGCGGAATAGCCGAATTGTTCAATGCCTCCGTCCGGGTATTGGCGGGCGAGGAGGCGGCCGAGGCGGTCGAAGGTGTTGGTGGTGCCGACGTTGTTGGCGTCGATGCTGTTGGTGGCGCGATCTTCGGCATCGAGCAGGAGCAGATAAAGCAAGCCGGAGGCGTCCTGGTCGGCATAGAGCAGGCCCTGGTTATCGAACCAATTGGTGAGACTGTAGCCCGCGGTGTCGCTGACATTGGTAGCCTGGCCCAGAAGGCTGTATTGGTATGAAACTGAGTAGCTGTCCGGGGAGAGGACGCTGGTGAGCCAGCCAGCGTTGTCGTAATAAAAATAGGTGAAATTGCCAAGCGCATCGCTCATCGAATCGAGCGAGCCGCACGAGCAATAATTGTAGAGAGTGTAGCGCCCGAGAGCGTTGGTGACCCCGGTGAGCCGGCGAAGGGCGTCATGGGCGAAGCTGTTAGTGAGCCCCAGCCGGTCAATGACCCGGGCAAGGTCAAGATTGTTGTAAATGTAGGAAAGAGTTCCGCGCGAGTCGGTGCTGCTGGTGAGGCGACGGAGCGCATCGTATTGATAGGTGGTGGCGAGGCCGAGCTCGTTGGTCGATGAGGCGACCAGATCATTGGTGTAAGTGAAGGAGTTGGTGCGGTTGATTTCGAGGTCGATCGAGGTCTGGACCCAGTTGGTGTAATCGCCGCTGGCAAAATAGACGTTGTTATGGGTGAGCCCAGCCGGGGTTTTCATGCTGGTGAGGCGGCCCAGGGAATCGAAGGTCCAAGTGGTGACATCGCCGACTGCATTGGTGAAGCTGGTGACGTGGTGGCTAGAGTCGTAGCCGAAAGCGGCGGTGGTTTCGCCCAAGGGGCCGATGGCGGTGGCGAGGTCAACGTTGTTGGCAGCGAAGAAGTACTGGTTGGTGCGGGTGAGTTGGGTGCCGCCGTAGCTAGTGGAGTAGGTTTCGACGACGTTGGTGGCGCGCCCCCATTCGTCGCGGCGGTACCAAGTGTACCAGGTGGTGCCATCGGGGAGGACTTGTGCGATCAGGGAGGGTTCGGGGTAAATGCCCTGAACATTGATCGCGCCTTTGCCGTCGAAAGTGTACCAAGTGGCCTCACCCGGATTGACTCCATCCGGACTTGGATCCTGCTGCAAGTCGAAGACCTGGCCGACCTTTCCGTCCGTGGTATCCTCATGGAGCCAGTGGCGCATTCGGGCTTTGACGAAATCCGGCACTCCAAAAAGGCTGGGGTTCAGAGGCAGGCTGGCCGCCTGCCGCGGTCCCCAGTGAAAGCTTTCGCGGTATTGGATGTAATCGTTGTCAATGTTACTAATACCATTGAAGATCGGTTGGCCGGACGAGTCGAGTGGAAGGGTGTTCCAGAACGGCACCGCTGAGTCCGGATGGTAGTATAAGTCCAAGAAAACAGTGTAATTGCTCCCGTTAGTTGTAACCTCGCTCGAATCCTGCCGGAGCATGTAGACATTGGTGCCGCCCATGGCATCGACGACGCGGACAGCCCGAATGAAGACATAGGGATTTGGGTTATCGAACTCGTTTGTAGGGTCCTGAGTATCGAAGAAGTGCCCGAAGGTGGTGGTACCATAGGGGGTGGAGAGGTTGGTGAGCCAGCCGCTTGAATCATAAATAAAAGAACTGCCCAGGCCGGCGGGATCGACAACGTTGGTGAGCATGCCGGTGGAATCATATTTGAGCGTGGCGATGCGGCCGAAGGGGTCCTGAACGCCAGTGATTTGGGAAGGGAAAGAGGTGTTGGTGTAGGTTAGAGTGGTGGTGCGACCATCGGCATCGATGACGTATTGCAGGCGGACCATGTTTGCACTCTGATCGAAACTGAACTGGTTGGTGTGGCCAGACTGGTCCACTCGCGCGGTGAGGAAAGCGACCTGCTCGGCATTGAGCAGGTTGGTGGGGACAAGTGTGTAATAGTCTTTGGCCCCATTTGGATAGGTTACAATGAACCCTGTCAAGTTGGTGGAGGAGGTAAGACGCTGCAGGACAGTGTGGCTGAAGTACTCTTTTGTGCTGTTGTCGGGCCTGTAGGTGCGTTCTCCGCCCCCGGGCACTTCCATTGTTGCCGACAAGCCAGGATTATCGTCGCTGATGTAGGTAAGCCAGGAACAGTCCCACAATTTGCCAATACCGAAGAAATTGGCGGAGATGGTTCTGGTTTCGCGCTGCTTGTAGGCGAGCTTGAACGCGACGCCGTACCCGAGCCCGGGCCGGTAAGTAATCGGGGTGTCATAGAGCCAGACGTTGATGTAAGGCTCCGAGACTTCCCAGATGGGCATGCCGACAGCGTTTGCGATAGCCTTGGGTTGGGCGCTGCTAGAGCCGCCGGAATCGGACGAGTTGCAATTGTCGCAACTGGAACCGCCGCCGCCGCCAGGAGTCGTGGGCTTGACTTCCGCATTGGCGATCGCGTCGCCGGAGCCGCCGGAACTCGAGGAGTTGCCGTTGTCGCAACAGCCGGAACCTGCGCCACCCGTACCTGAGCCTGAGCCGGAGCCGCCTCCGCCTCCGCCGCAACCACCGCCGCCGCCGGGGCCGCCGCCCCGAGGATCAAGCGGACCCCCCGTTGGCGGCTCGAGTGTTCCTCCGCCTGGAGGCCCTTTGGTGGGTCCGCCCCCTCCGCCACCGCAACCGCCACCGGGCCCGCCACCCGGGCCGCCACCGGGCCCGCCGCCAGGGCCACCGCTTCCGTTTCCGCAGCCATCGTGGGGGTCCGTGATGCCGGCGGCAGTACCCCGACCGAAAATGGTGTCGGTCTCAAGAGCCGCCAGGAGCTTCCAGTTATCTGGGAGTTTGTCTCTTGGGACCAGGAAGTGACCCGAGGATTCTTCCTGGATATCGCTCTCTTTGAGCCAGCGAGGTTTGCCGAAGGTTGGGTCGAGCACCAGGTAGCGGTCATTTTTCTTCTCCATGATGGCGGCGTAGTGGTTTTCCTTCCAATGCACAACGGAGGGTACGATGATTGTCCTCTCCATGCCCCACTCAGCCGGGAGGAGGTCCAGGCTAAAGTGTTCGGCCAGTTGGCATAATCTGGTCATGCAGAACCCGCTCTTGGGCGAGGGGATACTATCCAAGTCTGTGGTATCGAACCGGGGTCCTTTCAGGGCTTTGGCGACATTGTGCAGCGCGAGGGTGCCGCACTTATAGCAAACGCCTGGGTCGGAGAGCATCATGTGGTAGCCCTCTTTGGTTTCGCCGATGATTTGCTGGAGCGGACCGGCGTCGAATATGCGGTTTCGGGTTTCATGAAAGAGAGCGGTGAGGGTGTCCACACGGCCGAGACTGGCCAGGAGGCTGGTCCAGTAGGCGAAGGTGAAATCGGCGATGTCCTTGGCGGGGCCATTGGTGGCGGCGCGGGTGGCATCCCAGGCAGCCTGCCAGTGCTTGAGCGCCCGAGAGTAGAGGCCGTGTTCGCGGTAATAACGGCCGAGGTTGGCGTGGAGGGAAGGAATCCAAGGGGAGTCGGGGTGGTCGGCGATGAATTGTTCGAGCGCGGGCAGGCTGGGTTCGACGCCGTGCGCACGCATCTTGCTTACCTCCTGAAAAAGGGCTCGGTTTTCAGTTTCGGAAGGCGGGTTGCCGCCGACCCACATGAGTTGCTGGTAGAGGACGGAGGCCCCGCTAATTTGGGCCGCGAGGTCCGCGGAGGGCTCGGCCGCCGTCACGAGGCCGGTTTGGAGGAGGAGTGTGGTCAGAACAAATTGAGCGGCCACGAAAGAACACAGAGAGCGCAAAGAAGGGGAAGATAGGTGGCTGGTGTGGTTGTGGTGTTTAGAATTCGTGAATGTGATTGACGTTTTCATGAGGGTCGGCAGTTGAAGTTAAGAGATGAGAGAATCATTTTTTAGGCCCAGTTCTGCGGTTTGTATTTCTCGCATGGTTTTGCCTTCGGTTTTTGTATCAATTCACTTGTCGAAATTTTCCCGGAAGGGGTGCTTTTGCAGCATGACCTTCCGTCTGCCGGTTGACTACAATGCGCTCACATACTCTACGAACGAAAAACCGGTCGGAGGTGGTAACCGAAAAGGAATTCTATTTTTCGGCGGCGTCAGGCTGCTCGAGCAAGACCGAGTTGAGTGGCCTCGAAGGCGATTTTATTTACGCGTTTGAGAACGGCGGGATGGGTCAGAGCAAGTTTCCGGGCAATTTCCCGGATTCCACAGCCGTAAGTGAGGTGATGAAGAATCAGGCGGTTCCGGGGTGTGAGGGTGGCTGAAAGTTGAGCCAGCAGGTCCTGGGCGCTGACGTATTCGTGGGTGTTGGCATCAAACCGCAGAACATGGTCCAACGGGCTATCCTGATCCGGGTCGTTGGTGATTTGGCAGCCGAGATGGCGGCGTTTCGGGGAGTCGAGGCTGCGCCCGGATTGGAGCAGATGCCCGATGTGGAACCGGCAGCTTTGGACGTACCAACTGAGAGTGTGGCCGGGGTTTTCGTTTTCAGTCAGCCAGAGGTGGAGGAGGGCCTCCTGCATGAGGTCTTCACGTAACGCCGGGTCTTTTGTCCGAGTGTGGATGAGCCTCGCAAGCCGCGCGTAAGTTTCGGGTTCGTCGATATGCACAGGATAAGGGGGATGGGAGGTCCAGCACGGAATCCGTGGCGGGCCGCCGGGTTGTTCGCCTCCAATACGGACCAAGTGGAATCGAGCGGTGCAGCCGGCGGTCGAAACGGTCGGCGCTCCTTTCGGTATTAGGTTCTATCTATACAAAGAATCAGCGAGGCGGAATGGAAACCGAAATTTTGCGATTTTCGATCATTGTTTGACGGTGAGATCATTTTCTTTGAAAGATTTTTCAATTTTCTCCGTATTAGCGAATAGAGGCTTCTTTTTTTGCAGAAGCTATGCTGAGCGAAAATAGACAGTTCCAGGCGAAGCTTGCCGGGGTGGTGCGGAAGGTGACGAGTGATGCGGGGTTACACGACGAACTGGTGCAGGTGGCGATGGCTTGGGTGTCGCGGCTGGAGGTTAAAAACCCAGGGCAGAAGCAGAGCTGGTATGTCAAGGCCTGCGACTTTTATGTTCATGATTACCTGGGGCAGGGCCGGAGCCTGGACGCGCCCAAGCGCCGGTGTTTGGGCTGTCCGATTGAGGTGATGCTCGGTGATGGCGATTGTCCGGTCGAGGGCTGCCTGATTGCGGAGGGAGACCCGTTTCAAGAAGCGAGTATGGCGGACCTAGTGGAGGCGCTGAAGAAACGGCTGGGGATTCCGGAAAGGCAGGTACTGCTGTTATTGGTGGAAGGCTACAGCGACCGCCAGATAGGCCGGAAGGTGGGTGGATCGCACACGACGGTTAAACACCGCCGGGAGAAGATAGCAACGGTGGCACGGCGAATCGGGTGCAGGAAGGAATGGCCACAAAAGAACACAGCGCGGCTGCGCCGCAACCAAAGAGTTAAATGGGTTAAAAAAGTTAAAAGAGTTAAATGAGGGACACGACTTTTTCGAACGCACAAGAAATCCTCGCGGAATCGTGCGAAGTGGACGGATAGTAGTACAGTGCCAGCGGAGCCGCAACGGAAGAGTTAAATGGGTTAAATGAGAGGCCTTTCATTTGAACTCCGAATTACTTCGAATTACTGCGCTGAATCGGGGTGAGACGCGGCGTGGCCAGTGCTACGGGGCAGCCGCGGAATGTTGGGAAAACCAGAGCCAATCGAGATTCTTTGGACCGCCCGTCACCTGGGGATTATGGACCACTCTCGGCGGACCGACCGGAATGGAGGTGAGGGCCGAGGTCACCCATTTGTGAATTTCCGCATGGCCATCGGCGAAAGAGAAGCCGCACCCGCCGCTCAAGTAGGCGGCGGGAACGTCAGGGAAATTGCCATAGAAGGTGTCGATCTCCAGGTAGCCATCCTGAATCGAATCGGGATTCTCATCGGCGAAGACGAATGCGTCGGTGGGGACAGGGCGGATGATCTCGCTTTCTTTGCTGTATTGGAGCGCGCCGATGTCGAGGTTGTGGGTCGTGATGTAAACAGCGCCCATCTGGCCGTTCATCGAATAGCTCCGCAAGCGGGGCCCGTTGGCGGAGGGGATAATGTCGGCAGGGCATTTGTAAACGCCGATTTGTTTTGCCAAGTACGGCGCCAGGAGAGCCGAGGTGTAGAGCGAACGGTTGGTATTACCGTCCAATGCCGCCCAGCCTTCCACGCCGTTGGCATCCACCCATGATTTTGCTCCCCCTGGCAATCCCCAATCGGCCGGAGCATTGGGCAGCAGATAGCCGTTGTTGTCGTCTTTGTACATCATGGCTCCCAACTGGAGTTGTTTGAGATTGCTGCGGCACTGCGCGGCGTAGGCCTTTAGCTTTGCCCGGCTGAGGGCCGGCAGCAGCATCGACGCCAGGATGGCGATGATAGCGATGACAACGAGCAGCTCGATCAAGGTGAAACCGCTCCCACGGGGGTTCACTGCTGCGCCAGGCGAAATTCCCGTCGAAGATCTGCTTTGTATCATGCTACACAGATTTGTTTTGGTTGAGCAATGGGACGTATTTGTGGTGGCGAGGCGATGGTCGGGTGGCTACACCACCCGACCAAACCCATGAACCCCACGATTCACCTCATGGCGTTGAGTACGCCTTGACACGATAATACTTGGGCAATGCAGTGATGCCGTTAGTGTAAGGCGAAGTCGCCGACACAATGTCCGCGTAAGTTCCTGCGACCGCGGGCGCCGATTGCAGCGTGCCAAAGGGCCAGGAAAGGATGACGCTGTTGCCGGACTTAACGATGGTGAGCCTGACTGTAGCCAGGTGGTGCGCCTGGACCTGTTGGGCCGTGAGCGCCTTGTTGTAGAAGGCCACGTCATCGATCGTGCCCGAGAAACCTCCAAAAGCGCCGTCGGTGCGGCGGCCGAGGACGGTCGCGCCCAAGCCCGCCGTAACGCCGGGGGTGCCATCCGGGTTAATTCCCCCGCCGTTGGGAATGAAGGGGATGCCGGAAACCGGGAAGGAGCTCCTCAGTTCGCCGTTGATGTAAACGTAGAAGGTAGTGGTGTCGTCGGCGACGACCAAGTGGTACCAATTGCCTGGGAAGAGCACATTACCGTGGGCCGGGTCGTCCGGGCCCGCAACGATAAACCCGTTTCCGGGCTGCGGAACAAAGGCGAGCGTCATATTCGGCTGCTGATAGATGTACCAGCCGTTGTAGGGGTTAGGGTACTTGTTGTACTCTGAGGAAAGCACGATCCGGTAGTCATCCTGTGAATTGGGCTGAAACCAGCCTTCCGCGGACCAGGCGCCGTCCGGGTTGAGTTCTGGCGCATAAGGAATCGTGACCTGCGCCCCGTTCGTCATGAACAGACCAGGGTCCGTCTCATGAGGGATACCAGTGGGTGCCTGGAAGCCGAAGACACCGCCGCTCAGCGTGCCGTCGAAGGAGCCATTGAAGCTGCCGACCGCATCGATTGCCGGTCCGGTGCCGTCCGGTTCATCCAGTCGCCAGTACGCGACTGGACCATCCGATGCCACGACCTGGCCATACTTGGTGAGAGGAATGTTGGTGGCGCGGGCCTGGACGGTTAGGGTTGCCGAGGCACTTGCGGATTCGAACGGACCTGAGGCTTGAACGGAATAGACGTAGCCGTTCTCAACCATTTGGACGTTGGTGAGCCAGAACATCCTGTTTGTGGCGCCTGAAATCGGGGTGAAGGTGGTGCCCCCATCGGTGCTGGCGGACCACTGGTAGGTGATCGGCACTGCGCCATTGGCAAGGACGCGGAACGCGGCGTAGCTGCCGACGTTGCGGGTGATCGAGTCTGGTGGGCCGACGATGTTTAGATTGGTAAGAACGGTGAGCGTGGCAACCGCGCTCGTGGCCGAGCCGTAGTTATTGGTCACGACCACCTGTATCGTTGCGCCGTTATCAGCAGGGTACTGGCAGTTGAACGTGTAGGGAGTGGAATCGGGACCGACGTGAGTTCCATTCTTCAGCCACTTGTAGTGGAGCGGCAGCGTTCCGCTGGCACTGACCGCGAAGCTCACCGGCAGGCCCGAGTAGTTGGTCGTCGTGGCGGGGTCCGCCAGAATAGCCGGCGGGGTTGGGACCGCCCGGAAGGAGTTAGTGCCAATCCGATAATGGTTGGTAACCTGGGTGAAGGTCAGGACGTTGGTGTAAAAAGCAACTTCATCGATCCCGCCGATGAATGCGGTCCAGCCGACCCCCGAGCCTTTGCCAACGTGCGCATCGGAACCGATGGCGGGTTTGTAATTCGGGACATGGTATGGCCCGTGCGACACGCCATTGATGTAGAAAAAGGCGTTTGTTCCATCGAACGTGACGGCCAGGTGATACCAACGGAGAAAAGTGATGGGAAAGTCAGGTTCACCTTGAAACAGAACCCCATTGGGCATGTTTAAGTAAAAGTAGCTGATGCCTCCGTTCGCGTCTGCACCCGACACGTAAATGTTCCAGCCGTTCGGATACTGAGCCATTTCAATGGGGACTGAATAGGTAGCCGGCTGGGCGGTAGGCTGAACCCAAAGCTCCGCGGAGAAGGGGCCGCCGTTCGTGCCGAAGTCACCTGGCGGCGTGATCAGTGCGCTGGCAGGGATATCAACATACCCGACGTCGGAGGAGAAACCGCCACCGTTGAAAAGAATGGAATTGGTATCAATACCTGGCAGGCCCAACTGGGGGTCGTTGGCGAGACTATTGGGCACATAGGTGGCGTTCACCATGTTGACTGAAGAGTCCGCGGCGGTGGTGCCCGCCGTTTCTTCGAGGCGATAGTAGGCGGACGGATTGTCGCCAAGGATCACGTCAGGGTAGGCAGCGCGAGCGGCAGGAAGGCCGATTAGAGCGAGGCCGGCCGCGCACGTGAGAAATCGGATTGTCGGCGTTAATGGTTTCCTGAGGAGTTTCATATTGGTCGATTTTTGTTATGGTTTCTGGTTCCAGCCGAGCGCCAGTCCGCACGGTAATGCCGGTCGCTTGGTTGATGTTTTTGAGATTTTAGCACAAGGATACTACTTTGCAATAAAAATTATTACAAAATAATCTTGCCCCTTTTTTGTCGTTGGCATAGCTTGAAGTGAGCATGACTAATAAAGCACCCGCATGCATTTACACCCCATAGACTGGATCATAGCTTTGCTTTGCATTGCGGTGTGTTTCGCCCCGGCACTGTTTTTTGCCCGACGGGCGGGCAAGAGCACGGCGGAGTTTTTTGTGTCGGGGCGGTCGGTGCCCTGGTGGCTGGCCGGGTTGTCGATGGTGGCGACGACCTTCAGCAGCGACACGCCCAATTGGGTGACGCAGCAGGTGCGCCAGTATGGGGTGGCCGGGAACTGGCAGTGGTGGGCATTTGTGCTGACCGGGGTTTCGACGGTGTTCTTTTTTGCCCGGTTATGGCGGCGGTCCGGCGCGATGACCGATCTCGAATTCTACGAAATCCGCTATTCGGGCCGAGCGGCGAGCGTGGTGCGCGGCTTTCGCGCGGTGTATCTAGGGCTGTTCTTCAATTGCTTCATTATGGGAATGGTGACGCTGGCCGCGTGCAAGATCGCCAACATCCTGTTTGGAATGCCCCCCTGGGAAACCATTCTCATTTGCGGGCTGCTCAACGTGGTCTTCGCCGCGCACTCCGGATTGTGGGGAGTGCTGGTCATTGATATGGTGCAGTTTTTCATTAAAATGACGGCGGTCATCGCGGCCGCGTATTTCAGTTTGAAAGAAGTGGCGCGGCGCACGGGGGTGGGCGAGAGCGCGATTGCGGGGCTTCGGAAGCTAGTGGCGACGCTCGGTTCTCAACAGGTCACCCTCGGGGAGGGAGCGCAGCCGGTGAGGTCAGTGATTGACGGTCATGGGCAGCCGATCCTCGACATCCTGCCGAATTTCTCGATGGGAGAGCTGGCCCTGATGATCTTCATCGTGCCGATTGCCATCGGTTGGTGGGCCAACTGGTATCCGGGCGCCGAACCGGGGGGCGGCAGCTACATTGCCCAGCGCATGCTGGCTTCCAAGTCCGAGAAGGATTCGCTGGGGGGGACGCTGTTCTTCAACCTCGCGCATTACGTGCTGCGTCCCTGGCCCTGGATCATCACCGCTTTGTGTTCGATTATCATTTTTCCGGAATTGAAGGATATCCAGGCCGCGTTTCCAGCGGCCGACCCCAGGCTGATCGGCCATGACAGCGCGTTTCCCGCCATGCTGAAATTTCTCCCGCGTGGTTTTGTTGGGCTGATGGTCGGCGGCCTGATCGCCGCTAATTCTTCCACGATCCTGACGCACCTCAACTGGGGTTCTTCCTATTTAGTCCACGACTTTTACCGGCGATTCATTACGCCGAGTGCCGGCGAGAAGCACTATGTGAATGTGGGCCGTGCTTGCACCGTGTTGCTTTACGTCTCGGCCGCGCTATTGAGCCTGGTGCTGAATTCAGCGCAGGATGCCTTCGAGGTACTTATTTCCATTGGCGCGGGCACGGGCCTGCTTTATCTGCTGCGGTGGTTCTGGTGGCGCATCAACGCCTGGTGCGAGGTGGTGGCGATGGCCAGTTCCTTTCTCATTTCCGTCGTGTTCTTTTCCCTGAAAAAGACGGGGCACGCGTTGCCTTTCGCACATGCGGTCCTGTATTCGGTCGCCTTCACGACTCTCTGCTGGATGCTCACGGCTTTTTTCAGCTCGCCCACCAGCCGAGAGCGTTTGATTGCCTTTTACAAGAAAGTGCATCCCGCCGGGCCTGGTTGGACGAAGGTCCGCAAAGAAGCCGGCGTCAGTGAGGCCGAAGCGGCGTTGCACGGCGACCACATGGGAATCGCGACGCTGGGCTGGATTTCGGGTTGCGCGGTGATCTGGTCGTCGCTGTTCGCGATCGGCAATCTCCTTTACGGCCGGTGGCCGTATGCCATTGCACTCCTGGCGGTCTCGGTCGCCAGCGGCTCGGTGCTGCTCTACGTGATTCGCAGGCTGTGGTCCCGGGAGGATAACTCACAGAATGGGGAACGCCTGCCGGAGCCAGCGAAAGCGGTTTCCCAAAATGACCTGACTAATTTTTAAGGCGGAAACACGATGATGAACCAGAGAAAGAACCAGGGAAAAACCAAACGGACTGTCGAGTTGTTCCGTCTGGGATGGTGCCTGGCAGCCGGCCAAGGAGCCCTGGGGCTGGAGGCGACCGCTGCAGGCCAAACGACCGGGCCCGCGATTATTCCACAGCCGCAAACGTTGGAATGCCGTTCCTGGACATACGAACTCCGGCCGGCGACCAGGATTCTGGTCGATGCTGCTTCTGAGGAGACCGGACATTATCTTGCGACCGAGCTTCGCCAGTGCGCGGGCAGGGAGTTGCAGGTTGCCCGCGCTGCGGCCGGCGCGATGGTCAAGGGCGACATTTTGCTCTCGACCAAACACGGGCAACCTGGACTCGGGCCTGAAGGCTACGAATTGTCGGTGGCTACGGACTCAGTTGCGATCCGCGGACATGATTCCGCAGGGGTTTTTTATGGCGTCCAGTCACTGCTGCAACTTTTCCCCCCGCGGTCGTCAATGGCTGTTTCCTCGACCGAAGGGGACCGGCAGATTCCCTGCGTCCATATCGAAGACCGGCCACGGTTCAAGTGGCGGGGTATGATGCTGGATGTCAGCCGCCACTTTTTTTCCAAGGACGAAATCAAGCAGCTTCTCGACGCGATGGCGCGCTACAAACTCAATACGTTCCACTGGCATCTGACGGATGACCAGGGCTGGCGCATCGAGATCAAAAAATATCCGCGCCTGACCCAGGTCGGCGCCTGGCGCAGAAGCATTGGTTTCGGGCTGGAGCCCAAGGCAGCCACCGCGTATGGCCCGGACGGCCGCTACGGCGGCTATTATAGCCAGGCTGACGTTCGGGAGGTGGTCGCTTATGCCCAGTCGCGGCATATCACGATTGTGCCGGAGATTGAAATGCCGGGCCACGCCGGCGCCGCGCTCATGGCCTACCCACAATACAGTTGCACCGGCGGTCCTTTCACTACCGACCTGCCCGGGGGCGTTTTTGACGGCGTTTACTGTGCCGGCAATGATGAAGCGTTCAGCTTCTTGCAGGGCATCCTCTCCGAAGTTTTCGACCTTTTCCCTGGGAAATATGTCCACATTGGCGGCGATGAGGTCTCGACGACCAATTGGACACATTGCGCGAAGTGCCAGGCCCGCATGAAACAGGAAGGCTTGGGAAAAGAGATGGACCTGGAAGGCTACTTCATTCGCCGCATGGAAAAATTTATCAACGCGCACCGGCGCAATCTGATCGGCTGGAGCGAGATTCGGGAAGGCGGGCTGGCCGAGAACGCCGTCGTGATGGATTGGGCGGGGGGGGCGGTCGAGGCCGCCAGCGCGGGCCATGATGTGGTGATGTCACCCCTGGCGGACTGCTATTTTGACCATTACCAATCCGAGGACCATTCGACTGAACCTTATGCCATCGGTGGGTATCTGCCGTTGCGCCAGGTTTATGCGTTCGAACCGATACCCGGGAAACTGCCGCCGCAATACGAGAACCATATTCTTGGCGCACAAGCCAACGTCTGGACCGAATACATGCCTTCCCTCAAACATGTTGAGTACATGGTCTTTCCGCGCCTGTGCGCGCTGGCCGAAGTCGTCTGGTCGCCCAAACCCGCGCGCGACTGGGAAAATTTCGCCCGCCGGCTGCAACTCCATTACGTTCGCCTCGAGCAATTCGGAGTAAACTATCGCCACCCGCACCCCGCGCCGGGAGAATCCAGCAGCGCCAAATGAGGGCCCGGAATAAGATTTACGCGCGCGCGCTCTCCGAATTTGGGGACAGCCTTCGTCCGGCCGCTGGTGCCGTTCTCTTCTTGAGTGCGCTCTGCCTGGCCTATGCGCAGGCTGCCGGGACCGAGGAGATCGTCACCCTAAGGCAGTTGAAAAACCTGACGGCTCAACAGGCGAGCGAAGGGACCCCAGTGCGCCTGAAGGGTGTTGTGGTTTGCTACGATGCAGGCTGGCACCAACTTTACTTACACGACGGGCGCGAAACGCTGTATTTCAATGCTGACGACTTCGCGAGCCAGCCTGAGGTGGGGCAATCGGTCGAGCTCACCGGGCGCGCGCGGGGCACCAACACGCTGGAGGCGGCTCATCTGGCGATTCTGGGCCAGGTGACTCTGCCTGCCGCCAAGCGGCTAGCGTTGGCCGAATTGGCCAGCGACCACGGCGAGTGGATTGAAATGAGCGGCCACGTGCTGTCGGCTGAAACCAGCCGGGGACGCCTGGCCCTGCTGCTGCATGAAAAAGGACAAAACTGCCTCGTGTATTTGCTGGGAGCGGCGCCCCCAGCCGATTTCAAACGGTACCTGGATTGCCGGGTGCAGGTCCGCGGGATTAATGCCAGCAAGGCCAATGGCGACCGTCTGGAGTCCGGGCTGGTGTTCGCCTCGGGCCTCAACCAACTCACGATACTGGAGCCGGCAACGGCCAAACCGGTCATTCCGGTTGTCTCGATTGGGAGCCTGCTGAACCGTGAGTTGGGTTCCTGGACCAACCAGTGGGTTCACATCAACGGGTTGGTCGTTTCGTATCAACCAGGGCAATCGCTGGTGGTCAAAGACCCTACGGGTGTCATTCGTGCTCAGGCCATTCAATTGACCGATATTCGCGGCGACGAACGGGTCGATGTCTGGGGCTTCCTCGAGGTGACGGCGGACGCGACCTTTCTCAACAATGCCTATTTCGAGGTGGCGCACCCGCCGGCCCAAGACTTCACGGTTGTGGTCCCGGCTCCGCCGGCTGTCCGCACGAACCAGGTCCACGAAGTCCTCACTCATGTCTCGGACATTCTGAAGTTGCGCCGGGAGGAAGCCTCGCAACATCTTCCGGTACGCCTGAGAGGAGTCATCACCTACGCCGATCCGGAATGGCGCAACGGCTTCATCCAGGAGCAAAGCGACGCGATTTACGTGTATCTCGACCAAAATCAGAAGGGCATTCAATCGGGCCAGTGGGTGGAGCTAACCGGTCAGACCAGTCCTGGCGGCTTTGCCCCCGAGGTTCTCAGCTCCAGCATTCAAATGCTGGGAACCACGAACCTGCCCAACCCCGCGCGAGTGGACCTTGAAGACCTGGCCAACGGGCATCTGGACGCCCACTGGGTGGAGATGGAGGGCGTGGTGCGGCGAGTGGACGAACAATCGGGCCATGCCAGCCTCAGTTTGATGACACCCAAGGGCCGGTTCAACGTGATCATCCCTGGTTTTGAGAACCGGCCGCTGCCGACCCATCTCATCGATGCCTTAGTCAGTGTCCAGGGGGCCTGCACGTCGGAATTGAACGTTCGGCGCCAATTGAGCGGGATCACCTTGCACGTGCCCAGCCTCGACCAGGTCAAAATTTTTGAAGCCCCCTCCGCCGATCCGTTCGCGATTAGCGGCACTCCGATTGAGGCGGTCGCTACGTTCGACCCGAGCCGGCTGGCCGGACGCCGGGTCAAAATTCAGGGCGTGGTCACGCTGAAAATGCCCGGCCAGGGTTTCATTCTCCAGGACACCTCGGGCGGCCTGCGGGTCCTGACGCGCCAGACCAACGAAGTTCAACTGGGGGACGCGGTCGATGTGCTTGGTTTTCCTGCAATTGGCGATTTTTCGCCTTATCTCGAGGAGGCAACCTTTCGCCAAACGGGGTCAGGGTCTTTGCCGGTACCACAGCAAACCACCGCCGAGCAAATCATGCTCCATGGGACCAATGACGCCCAGGTGGTCGTGCTCAAGGCGCGCCTATTGCAAAACGTGCCGCGCTCGGCCAACCCGCAATTGGTACTTCAGGATGGGCCGATCATCTTTACGGCGCATGTGGAATCCCAGACCCGGCGTACGGAGGTGCCAGCCTTTCAATCCGGCAACCTGCTGCGTTTGATGGGAGTTTGTTCCATCCAAGGGGGTGAACGCCATGAACCGGCGACCTTCCGGCTACTGCTTCGCCGGCCCGAAGATATTCAGTTGCTGGAGACCACGCCCTGGTGGACCTCCAGGCACGCGCTGGCCCTGGCCGGGGGAATGATGCTGGCCATCGTCATCACTTCAGCCTGGGTCGCACTGTTACGCCGGCAGGTCCGGACCCAGACGGCGCTCATCCGGCAGAAGCTCCAGGACGAGGCGGCCCTGGAGGAACGGTATCGGAACCTGTTTGAAAACGCCAATGACATCGTTTACACGCACGATCGCGAGGGCCGGCTCACATCCATCAATCAAACCGGAGAACGGCTTCTCCAAAAATCCCGCGAAGCGATACTTTCGCGCAACCTAGTTGAATTTGTCGCTCCCGACCAGCAAGCGGCCGCGCGCCAGTGGCTGGAGCATGTCGTCAAAGGGACCGCTTCGCCCACCGGCGAGTGGGATTTTGTCGCGGCATCCGGCCAGCGCGTGAAGCTGGAAATCAGCACCCGGCTGATCGAGCAGGGCGGGCGATTCTTCGAGGTGGAAGGGATCGCGCGCGATATCACCGAACGCAAGCGTCTCGAGCGCGAAGTCCTCGAGATCAGCAACCGCGAACAACGCCGCATCGGCCACGACCTGCACGATGGCGTCTGCCAGCAACTGGCGGGGCTTGCGTTCATGACATCGACGCTCGCCGATGAATTGGAGGAGAAAGGCGTCTCGCAGTCCGCCGAAGCAGAAAAGATCAGCACGCTGCTCAATGAAGTCATCGAGCAGACTCGCGGGGTGGCGCGGGGGCTGTTCCCGGTCCGCCTCGAAGAGAGGGGCCTGGTGGTTGCGCTCGAGGAATTAGCGGCCAACGCCAGCGAACTCTTTAAGATCAACTGCCGCTTTGTCTCGGAGACCCCGCCCGCGGTGGTCGAGAACGCGATCGCTTTGCACCTGTATTATATCGTGCTCGAGGCGGTTGCCAATGCCTCCAAACACGGCGGCGCCGCCAACGTAGTGATCAGCCTGGAGCCCATGGCGGACCGCTACCTGCTGACCGTGCGCGATGATGGCACCGGTTTCTCGACCGATGGCAAAACTCAAACCGGCATGGGCCTGCGCATCATGCACTATCGTGCCCGGGTCATTGCGGCCACTTTGAACTTGCAGAGCCGGCCGGGTTCCGGCACGACAGTGTCGTGCCTCTTTCTGCCGATCTCCCGTGAATCGCCGTCCAACGGCCATTCCCAGGCCGACCCTGAAGAACCGGTCCGCGCGGAGAGAACGCGGAACTGATTTTATGGCCAAACCGCAGCCCGAAAAGAGCCGCATCCTGATTGTCGATGACCATCCGCTGTTTCGCGAGGGATTGCGCCAGATGATTGACCGCAACGCCTCGCTGGTGGTCTGCGGCCAGGTGCCTGACGCGCCAGGCGCCATGCGCGCCGTCGCCGACCTCAAACCGGACCTGGTTCTGGTGGACATCTCCCTGGAAGGCGGCAGCGGCATCGACCTGGTAAAAACCCTCAAAGCCAAATACGACGAGTTGCCCGTCCTGGTCATTTCCATGCACGATGAGTCGCTTTATGCCGAACGGGCGTTGCGGGCCGGCGCCCTGGGGTATGTGATGAAGAACGAGCCGGCCCGAACGGTCAAAGCGGCCATCCATAAAGTATTAGGCGGTGATATTTTTCTGAGCGAGAAAATGTCCACCTCCGTTCTCGCCAAATTGATGCGCGGCAAACCGGAGCACCCGGTTTCGCCGATCGAGCAGTTAAGCGACCGTGAGCTGGAGGTTTTCCAGATGATGGGCGAGGGAAAACCGACGCGGCAGATCGCCGAGGAATTGGAGCTGACGATTCCCACCATCCATTCGTTTCGCAATCGCATCAAAGAAAAGCTCCAGTTGAAGAATTCCACCGAGCTGATGCTGCATGCGATGCAATGGGTGCGCGAGCGTGTGACCCAGTAGAGGAAACGGCTCTTCGGTAAGGGTTGTGCGCACGAGCCGATATGGCCTGAGGCGGGCTCCACGACGCGCGGAGCCCAGAGGCCGCTGCGTTCCACTCCAAAGGCCGAGCCTGGCGCTCAGGGCACGTTCAAGCGGAAGAAGCGTTGGTTGGCGGAGGCGATGGCGTTGGAGACGGATTTGGTGGTTCCATCGCCGGGGACTCTGGTGAGGGGCGTCCAGCTTGAGTTTGTCAGCAGGTTCTTATACTCAACCGTGTAGGTGGGGCCGGCTGAGGCATTCACGCCGGTAGCGGTGCGGAAGGTCATGACAAAGTTGGTGTTGACCTTTTGGGCAGTCGAAAACTTGACCGGGACGATGCTGTTGGATTGGTCATTGAAGTTTTTTGGCGCGTTGGTAACCACCACAAGGCTGCTGCCCGAGCCGGCCAGGGAGGATTGGCCATCGGTGGGCAGGTTGGTATATGAGGCGGGAGCCACGAATGAACCTACGATGCCGACCGTGATAGCACTGCTGCCATTCAGGAAGAGAAATGGCGTAGAATTTGTAAAGAAGTAGTCCGGGGTCACACCGCCCGGCACTGACACAAGATTGCTGGTGCCGATTAAGAACGTTTTACCGGCTGTGGCCGAAGAGGAGAGACCGGCTGGGAACGTGAAGCTATGGGTTCCCTGTGGCCCAGTGCAGTTGATGACATGTCCAGCCGTCGCATTCTGGAAGGTGGAAGAGGTGGCTAATTTGACAAATTGCACCGAGCCATCAGGGCTGGAGTATATTTCAGTGACGCCCCAAAAATGAAACGCGGCCTGAGCGGCATTCATCGAGAGCAGAATTGCCAGGCCCAGGGTAGCCCACAAAGAAACGCTTTGCCGTGGCCGTAACGGTTGTCGAGCAGAACGGCCCGCCGCAGTCCGAGAGCTAGAGTTCATAGTATCTGGTCTTGTTATTTAAGTGCGCCACCATGCGTCGCCTGTAGTTAAGAGGGTTGAGCAGAGGTAATGTTCCCGATTTTCTAAAATTCGCAAGTGACGAAAGCAACGATCCCCGGAGCGGGGAACGTCTTGCCACCATCCGGGGAACACTCCAGGTCATAAACCCCCGTGAGCACGCGCCCGGCGATTCGGACCTGGATCCAGAGCCGATAGCTGCCTGACTTAGGAAACTGGTAGGGAAACGAAACCTGGTTGGGCTGCAACCCGTCGAGAGCCGCCGGAGGGTTCGCGACGGTCGTGCCGCTGGAGGTTTCGGTTTCGCGCTCCCGTTGCCAGAACATCTCCTGCGACGCCATCGAGAAACTGCCTGAAGGGTGCAGGTGTGCAAAGACCGAACCATCACTCCGGCGCACGGCGGCATGTCCCAGCATTCCCATGTACGGCTGAAGCGCGACCTTGCTGCCGTCGGAACCGAATGCGGCAAAACGCAAGGTTAAATCGCGGCCTGCGGCGACCGGGCCCGCGTTTTCGAACAGCAATGTATAGCCGCCCATAAGCCGGCTGAGGAGAACACGTGGGGCACCGGTCCCAGGAGCGAGGCTTGCAGGACCGCTTTGGCCGCCCTGCTGCCCTATGTGCCACGAATCGTCCGGGTCGCGGCCGGTTTGTCCAGTGAGCGGGAGAACACGGGCCGGGAAGCCGCAGATGACCTCATTATTGAGGTTGGTTAGGATAGGTGGCAAACCCAGCTCCAGTCCAACTGGCTGGGACAGGGAGACTTGGGCAACCAGGGTCTGGTTAAGGCCGTTCTCATAAGTGAGCTCGCCGTAAAGTTGGTAGTCGCCAGCCGGCAAGGCCGGCAGTTCGACAGCAAAGGTCTCTTCATCGCGGCGCAATGGGTGCAGGTGAGCAAACGCGTCAAGGCCGGGCTGGCGAATCAAAAAAAGATGCATGAGCTTACCGTGGTCGGGAACCAGGGAGGCCCATGATAGCCCTACCGCCGATTGCTCGGCCGGCCGCATTTCAAGAATCGCGCGCTCGGCTTCGGTACGCACGACTGTGGCCACGGGCTCGGGCTTCTGGATTCCGTAGGTGCGATAGGCTAGATCCATGTTCCGCCAGCGAACGGCCCAGGCGGCGATTCCAGCAGCCAACAAAAACCCGGCGATAATCGCGACTCGGCGTCCACGGATGACATCCCGACGGGTCGGCTGGGCAGCTGGTTCCAACCCGCCCTGGCACGCGATCGCGCAAACAATTCCCACCGCACTGATCAGCAAAACGAATCCAAACCCGAGCAAGACGGCCTTTAACCCGAGGTTCATTTGCTGGTTTTGCATCCCGAGTCCGTTCACCGGCACGGAGGCCTCGCCCGAACCGTGAGTGCCTTCGAGGCCGATCTGGAGGGAGTAGGAGCCCGGGCGCAGGAACCACACTTCACCGCTCCAAAGGTTTGTTTCTCCGAGTACGCGGTGGGCCGTCACCGGGCGCGGGGAACCGTTCCGGCCTGCCGGGAACATGACCGGCAGCAAAGTCACAGAGCGGACGTCCGATTGCTCGACCCGCAGGCTGACCTGCGCCGCACCAGGGAGCGCGGACGGCGGGCGAATGACGGCATAGACCGAGTACGCGCCGGCCCGGCCCTCGAAGAACACATTTGGACTGCCCACGTGTGCAAAAACAAGCGGCGCCGAGGCCATCAAGAACCAAAATGGCAGAAGCACTCGTTTCATCGGCGCAACCCCGTCAACCATGCGGCGACCCGCAGGCCAATCCAGGCGGAGGCCGCTGCTGCCAAGGCGGCGAGCAACGCCATCCCGAAGGTTAATGGGTCCTGTTTCATGCCCCAAAACATGATCCGGGCCTGATCAATCTTAAGAAAGAATGGCCAGTGCCGGCCGCCCCCGGCGAAAAACCAGTTGTCGGCCGCTGGCGACAACAGGAACCTGGCGAAGAACCATTGCGAAGGAAGAAACGTGGCGAGGAAGGCAACGCCAGCCGCGCCTGCCAGCAGCAACTGTCCCAGGAAAGATCTCCCGGCAACCGGTCGCGCAACCAGCCGGTCCAGGACCAGTGCCGGCAGGACCAACAGCAATGGAAAAGGCGGGGGCATCATGTGGTCGGCCGGATTGTGAATCGGGGGTGTGAGCGGATGCGCGGGGAATCTCGGCAACAGCCAGACCATCGCGCCGAGGATGGCAGTATAGACAAGGGCGACGCCCGTGGCCCCCCACCGCGGGTGGCTGGGCCGTCCGACACCGAGCAGCACGGCCGGGTAAATGGCGGAGGAAACGAGGTAAAAGGTCGCGGTATGCTGCAGGTTGGGATAATTGGTCATCATGAGGACCAGGGCGCACATCGTCAGCAACAGCCCGCCGTGCCAGGCCAGAAATGCCGCGCCCGCACCGGTCCGGGCCGAAACCTTAGAGAGATTGCCGGCGCCGAGCATCACGCCGCCAAACAGGAGGGCGAAGAAGCCGACCGCTTTCAGAATTTGCGGGGGATGCCACAGTCCAGCGCCCAAGCCATAGGCGCGTTGCCACCAGTTATCCAACAGAAGGGCCGCCTGCAAGGTAGCGGCAGCCCAGAAGAGAATCCATACACCCGCGGGCCCGCACAGGGGCCCGATGTGCACGCCTGCAAGCGCGCCGTCCTGACGCCGGGCGGCGGTGAAGACAAAGATGAGCCGGACAGCGAGAAGCCCGCTCAACCAGACCCCGATGTGCGTCGCCAAATGGGGCGGCGACCAGAAGCGATCCACGCCGATGGTGGATTCCCAGGAGAAATCCCAAAGCAAACTAACCGGGATCAGAGTGGCCGCCAGCGTGACCAGCAAGAACTCTGCAGAGCCAATAAGGTCGCCGGTTCGGACGAGCGCGCGCGTTTGACCGGGCGGGTTCAGCATTCCCGGGGCGGGCCCCTCAACTTTCTCGAGCTCACAAAGCGCCGGGGGCGTCGAAGGCTTAATCATTTGCTTCCAGTGAGTCTGTTAGCCAACGTAAGGTGAGAGCGGGTGCAAGGCAAGTTTGTTCCCGGAGTCAAGGTGTCACGTATCCAGCGCGCTGAACCGCTTGTGTCGCTGTCCACCGTTGCTATCCTGAGCCTGTGAACAACGACACGAAACTGACCTTCATCAAGGAAGACCCCTGGCGCATTTTTCGGATCATGGCCGAGTTCGTCGATTCCTTCGAGACCCTCTCCCAGGTCGGTCCCGGCGTGACGATCTTCGGCTCGGCGCGAATGTTGCCGGGCGACCCGCATTACCAGGCCGCCGTCGAACTGGCCAAGGGGCTGGCCAAACACAACCTGGCCATCATCACCGGCGGCGGCCCCGGCATTATGGAGGCGGCCAACAAAGGCGCAGGCCTCGCCAAGGGCAAATCCGTCGGGCTGAATATCGAGCTGCCGCACGAACAAAAGGGCAACCGGTACGCGAACATCCCCATCAATTTTCACTATTTCTTTTCGCGCAAGGTCTGTTTCGTCAAGTACAGCATCGCCTTTGTTTTCATGCCCGGAGGATTCGGGACCCTGGACGAATTCTTCGAGGTCCTGACGCTGGTGCAAACCCAGCGGATCCCTGAGTTCCCGCTGATCCTCTTCGGGAAAGAGCACTGGAAAGGGTTGCTCCGCTGGATGAAGGGGCGGCTGGAAGGCTCGGAATTTATCAGCCCCGGCGATCTGGACCTATTCACGGTTACCGATGATCCGCAGGAGGCGATCAACCTGATTCTCGATTACGAGCGGCGCGTAGGCCCGCCTGAAATTATGCCGAAGGCGTTCGCATGAAATTATGTATCGAATCAGCGCTTTGCCCAATGGGCTGACCGTCGCGACTGCGGCCATGCCGCACATGCGCAGCGTCAGCGTCGGGCTGTGGCTCGGTGTCGGCTCGCGGTACGAACCGCCCGCGCTCAACGGCGCCTGCCATTTTATCGAGCACCTGCTGTTCAAAGGCACGCGCAGACGTTCGGCCAAAGAAATTTCCCAGGCGGTCGAAGGCATCGGTGGCTACCTCAACGCCTTCACCAGCGAAGAGACGACTTGTTTTCATGCGCGGGCCTGCGCCGACCGGTTCGAGGAGCTGCTCGACGTGCTGATGGACATGTTGCTCAACTCGAAGTTCGCCCCAGCGGAAATCGCCAAAGAACGCCAGGTCATCAAAGAAGAAATGGCAATGTACCTGGACGAACCGCAGCATCACGTGCAGGAGTTGCTCAACGCGACTCTCTGGCCCGAGCAACCGCTGGGCCGGCCCATCACCGGCACCAACCAAACGCTGGATGGCTTGAACCGGTCCCGCTTGCTGAGTTACCTTCACGACAATTACGTTTCCGGCAGCGCTTTGTTGGTGGCCGCGGGGAATGTGGACCACCGCCGGGTAGTCCGCGCGACCGCGCGCTACGCGCGCTCCGTTCCGAGGGGCCGGCGCCCGAGTTTCCAGCCAGCCCGCAACGACCAGCCAGCCCCACGCGTCCGACTGTTCACTAAAAGGACCGAACAAACTCAAATGGCGCTGGGCATCCGCATCTGCTCGCGGCATGACGAACGCCGTTATGCGCTTCGCCTGTTGAATACCATCCTCGGGGAGAACATGAGTTCGCGCCTCTTCCAAGTCGTCCGCGAAGACCGGGGTTTGGCGTACTCGATTTATAGCACGCCCAGCTTTTTTGCAGATACCGGCGATCTGGTCATTTCCGCGGGGCTGGACACCGATAAACTGCCGCGGGTGCTCCGGCTCATCCTCCGCGAATTGCGCCGTTTTATTGAATCGCCTCCCGGCGTGGTCGAATTGCGTCGGGCCCGGGATTATGTCATCGGCCAAATCGAGCTAGGGCAGGAAAGCGCGGAAAACCAGATGAACTGGGTAGGCGAACAATGGCTGGGTTACGGCCGCGTCTTTGCGCCGGAGAAAGTGAAACGGCGCCTGGGGCAGGTGACCGCCACGGAGGTCCGCGCCGTGGCGCGGGACTTCTTCCGGCCCGAACGGCTAAACCTGGCGCTGGTCAGCCCGTTGAAGTCGGCCCGTGGACTGGCGGAAATGCTAAGGCGTTGGGGTTGATTGCGTGATTGGCAAGCCTCGACACGCTCTCTGAACCTGGAGCTGGCAGAATTCGCCCGTTCGCCTGAGAAGGAGGTGGCCGAGATAGTAAAAACCCAGCGCCGGATCAGAACGGAGCTGAGTCGCGCACGTCGTCCTTGATGCCAACGTGGTCTTTGCCGGGGCTGGCTGGCGCGGCGAGGCGCGCGGATGTTTGCTGATGGTGGCACGGCGCAGGATCACGGTTTGCAACTCAGTCCGTTAGTAACTTATAGGAGGCAGAAGTCGCTTTTGTGTGCTTTTCTGTTGCCTTCACCAAAACGGCCGGGTTATCCTGCGGCATTCCGTAGCAATGCGTGGCTGAAACACCTTGCGACCGAACGGAGAGCGACGCCGGTTACTCGCCTGGCTTCTCTGTTTCGCACGGTGTCAATGCTGAGCCCAGCACCAAGCCTTTATGTCAATGAACCAGGCAGGCCGGTCAGGACAGGGCCAGGAAGGGTTGAGTTTCGCCGATGCCTTGCGCGATTGCCTTGTCTCGGGCGTCATCCTGATTGATGGCGGACACAACATCACCCTGCTCACCCCGGAAGCCCAACAAATCCTGGGACTGGAGCCCGCTCCCCCCCGCACTTTTCCCTTTGAGGCCTTGCCCGTCCCATTGCAGAAGATTGCGCGTGAAGCTCTGTCCTCCGGCCGGCCGCTGACAGCGCGAAAAGTGGAACTTAAGCCCAATCGCCGCGGACCCCTGACGTTGCGCGTCACCGCCACGCCGGTGCAGCCCGGAAAAAACGCCCCGGGCGTCCTGCTCGTGCTCAATGACCTGAGCTCCGCCCGCCGCATGCAAGAACATGTTCAGCAATTGGATCGCCTGGCCGATATCGGCACGCTGGCCGCCAGCATGGCCCACGAAATCAAAAATGCGCTGGTCGCCGGAAAGACCTTTATCGATTTGCTGCTGGAAAAGAATCAAGAGGCCGAACTGGTCGATGTGGTGCGCCGTGAGTTGAGCCGCATCGATGCGATCGTCAGCCGGATGCTGCGGTTCGCGGGACCGGGGCGGCTGGCTTTTTCGCCCCTCAGCCTGCACGAGGTGCTCGAGCATTCCTTACGGCTGGTCCAGCCGCAACTGGATGCCGGCGGGATTTCGCTGCAGCGCAGCTTCCAGGCGGCGCCCGACCAGGTCAACGGCGATGATTACGAGTTGCAGCAGGCCTTCGTGAACCTGTTGCTCAACGCCGTGGAAGCCATGGGCGCCGGCGGCAGCCTGACGGTCGCCACAGAAAACCTCGAACCTTGCGGAGCAGGCAGCGGGGAACGCGCAGCCCTCAGGGCAGAGGGTGAGGTCCACGGACGGCTCAAAGCCAACGGCCAGGCGCTTTCGAGCGGGGTTGGTGCCGGTGGGCTCAGCGACACGGCTGAGCCGCGCCAAATTCGCATTTGCGTCACGGACACGGGCGTGGGCATCCCCGCGGAGAACCTGGAACGGCTGTTCGAACCGTTCTTTACAACCAAACCCAACGGGACCGGCCTGGGGCTTGCCATTACCCAGCGAATCGTCCAGGAACATCTCGGCGAAGTCACCGTCGAGAGCCACAACGGGGAGGGGACGACGTTTCAGATCCTCCTGCCGCTGTTGGAAGAGGCGGTTTGAGGGAATCCGCAATCCGACACGAGGTTGGTTGCCCTCAGATAAGGCAGATTCCATATTTCGTCTGACATTACCTTCCCCTCATGGCTGAAACCGTCACGCTCGCCATCCTGAGCGACATTCACTATGCCAGCGCCGCCGAACAGGCGCGCGGCAACGACTATGAAATCCGGGGGCTCGCAAACCCCATGCTGCGCGCCCTGGTTCGGTTTCATCGCCGCTACCTCTGGCTGCGCGAGCCACTGCACCAGAATCATCTGCTGGACCGTTTTTTGCAGCAGGCGGGTGAACCCGATTATGTCATCGCCAACGGGGATTATTCCTGCAACTCGGTGTTCATCGGCGTCAGCGACGAGGCGGCCTGCCAGAGCGCCAAAGCCTGCCTGGAGCAACTCCGCGCCAGGTTCGGCGCCCGGCTGCAGGCCATTTACGGAGATCATGAATTGGGTAAAATCAGTTTCTTTGGTGGATACGGCGGCATGCGGCTGGCGAGCTGGGAGCGCGCCCGGCAGGAATTGAAGCTGGAACCGTTCTGGCAGTTGACGCTTGGCAACTACGTGCTGATGGGCGTGGTCTCCTCCCTGGTGGGGCTGCCCGTATTCGAGGCTGACACTCTGCCGGAGGAGCGGGCCCAATGGGAGCGGCTGCGGGCGGGGCATATGGCGGAAATCAGCCGGGCCTTTGGCGCGCTAAGCCCGGAGCAGCGCGTGTTGCTTTTTTGCCATGATCCGACCGCCCTGCCGTTTCTTTGGCGGGAAGAAGCTGTGCGGGCGAAGCTGCCGCAAATCGAGCAGACGGTCATCGGCCATTTGCACTCCAACCTGATTTTGTGGAAGAGCCGTTGGCTGGCGGGGATGCCCAGGATCTGTTTCCTGGGGCACACCGTCCGTCGGCTCAGCGCCGCATTGCGCGAGGCCCGGCACTGGCGCCCATTCAAGGTGCGGCTCTGTCCGGCGCTAGCGGGAATCCAACTGTTGAAGGACGGTGGCTACCTCACAGCCAAGCTAAACCTCGAGGCCCGGGAACCGGTGAAGTTTCAATTGCATCGGTTGGAAGGTGAGGGGTGACGGGGTGGCGCGTGACGGGTGATGGGGGGCAGGGTTAAATAGTTACATGGTTGCATGGTGACATAGTTACATGGGCCGTGCTGCACTGATAATGAGTTAAATGGGTTAAAAGGGTTAACTCAGTTAAAAGGGTTACATGGTTACACGAGCTCAATGAGTTAATCAGATTGCTGAAAAACCTGCAGAAGCGCCGGGTGGGCGCACCCGGCAGCACCCGGCCTACAACACCGCTGTCTGCCGTCCCTGGCGGGACTTGACGTTGCTGATGCCTTCTTCCCCCCGTTGAAACGGGGGGCTATTTTCGGATGTCCCTTCGGGACAGAACCGGCACCCGGGACTTCAAATTTCAGCAACTATGATGGGGGGATATCCGAAGCGCCGGGTGCGTGAGGGGTTATTGTTAACGGGTGGTGGTGACAGGGGACGGGGGACAGGGTTAAATGGTTACATGGTTAAATAGTTACATGGTTGCATGGTGACATAGTTACATGGGCCGCGCTGCATGAGGGGTTGCGCCGATCAGCGTCCCAGCAGGCCTGTGGGTCCACCGACGTCGGAGCCGACGCCGTAGCGCGGGTAGGCCTTGAGCGAGAAGGTGAAGGCGACGGTGTAATCCTCGGGGCCGAGGGGGTTGTCGCGGGTAATGAAGCTCAGCGCCACAGTCCAACTTCGCAGGTCGCGGAAAATGGTATAGGCCTGTTCCTGCAAACGGCCAATGCCGGCGTTGAAATAATGGCTCATCTGCCACCCCCAGTTTTCATTGAGGCGGTAAGTAAGGGTGCTGGTGAGCACGTTATTACCCGGGCCGAGGGCGGTCGGCGAGCTGCTTAGATCGTCGCGCAGATAATAATGCCCGATGCTCCAGCTCCAGACCTGGTTGGGAATCAGAGTCAGAGTGTGGTAAGACATCCGAAAATGGCCGCTGTCGAGGTCGTAGCGGGTGAGGGATTCGAGACTAAGCCAGGACCGCGGCTTGAACGTGAGGTCAGAATAGAGGTCGGCAAAGGTGGTCTGGTCCGGGCGGGGCTGGAGCCGCCAATCGGTGTAGAGGTCCCAGTTGACGAGGTTGGCGAGCTGACCGTCGCGTTTGGTCTGGAGTTTGTTGCGCAGCCCCCAGCGGATCACGTTCTGGCTGTCAACCGAGTCAATCGCGTTGTAGTCCGGGTATTCGATGGGGAGCAGGCGAAGGCTGGGCAATTCGTAGTCGAACTTCGGCAACTGCCGGGGCGGCGTGGAGGGAGCGGGGACAAACACATAATTGGCTGAGGGCTCCATGATATGACGCAGGCCATCGACCTCGAAGAGCTGGTTTTGCACCCCCGGCCACAAGCGCGAAACCTTGAACGAGATTTCGGCCCCGGTATTGAACACACCCCGGTACTCTTCGCCGGTGACACCGCCCGGACCGGAGGCCTCGCTGTAATAGGTGAAGCGGCCGCCGACGCGCGGGGTCACGTTCAGCCAGCCAAAGAAGGTCTCGGGCAGCACAACCTGGTGGTAGGTATCGGCGCGAGCGGCTTCGTAATTGAGGCCGGCAATAACCGGCAGGGGCTGATTCGTGGCGGTCGGGTTATTGGTGCCGGGGTTGACCGCGAAGCGCCGGCGATAGTAGCCCGCGGAGCTTTCGCTTTCGTAGTAGAGCGGTGAAGCGCCGAGCTGCTGCCGGTAGCCGGTCAACCGGACGTCCGGGAGACGCTCGACGGTTTCCAGGAAATTATTCAGGCGCGGCTCGGCATAGGCATCGAGACTGAAATTGGACCAGAATTTGTTGGCCTCAAGGAAGGAGTTGGGCTGCGGTTCGCGCCGGTATTCGTTCTCGAAAAAGTCGCGCACCACCGCCAGATCACTTTCGTAACGGGCCAGGCCCTTCACATAAAAGTTGGTGGCGGGGTTCGCCTGGTAAGAGAAATAGACTCGTTGCCGGTTTTCCGGAACGGGCACCCCCAGGCCATCGATGTTGGGGTCGTTGTCGTGGGTATAGTAATACTTGAGGGTGCCCTGGCCCCAGGGGCCGAGGTGATAATTTACATCCGGTCCAACACCGGGGCCCCGCTTTTGGCGATAGTCCAAATGGACGACACCGTCGAGCTGGTCGCTGAGGTACCAAGTGTAGTTGCCCAGAAGGAAGGGCCCGTACAGGCTGCGGTACCCGGGCGTGAGATTGAGATTATTCGCGTGCTCGCCCAGATTGCGCGAGTAATAAGGAAAGTAAAACACCGGCACGTTCCCGACGTAAAGGACGGCGTCACTGGCCTGGATTCTCTTGCCGGGAATGATTTTGATGCGCCGGGCGCGGATTTTCATCGCGGGCTGCGAAATGTCGTCCGTGGTGAAGAGCGCATTGGTCGCGATATAAAGATGGTTGGTGAGGTCGGCGCCCAAACCCTGGCCGGCGGCAAAGATCGGTCTCTGGCCGGTGCGGAACTGAGCGGCTTCGATCTGGTGGGTATCGAAGTTATAGCGGAGGTGTTGGCTGACCCAGATTTGGTCCCCTTGTTGGATGCGAGCGGAGCCATCGGCCAGGACTTCGCGCGAGGTGCTGTTGCCCGAGACCTGGTCGGCGGTGAGCACCGCGTCACCGTAGCTGACCTCCACTCCGTTGGTCGCCATGAACGTGCCGGTATCGTAATAGTACTCCACCCCGCCCTTGTCGTTTAACGGCCTGATTTCCAGCCATTCGGGTTCGGGCAGTTGTTGCGCCTGGAGTGGAAGGGACAACGCGCAAAGCCAGGCCAGCGTAAAGATGATGCGCAGTTGTGTCATCGGGCGGGCTGAGCTAAGCAAAACCGCCATCCCCTGCCAAGCGGGAACTAAAAGTGTGACGCGTGACGCATAACGCATGAACCGGCCTCCAGGCGCCAGCCGTCTGCTCACCCAGGCACTCGGCACTCGTCACTTCTGATAGTGGCACGTGACTTGCACTCACGTTTCCAAGATTGAATGGCGACCCGAATTAACATTATGAAGCTGTTGCAGGAGAGCCGAGGCTTTGCCGAAATCACCAATCGGCGGCCCCAGGGGCGAACTCCTGAGCCCGTCCTGCTGCACGGCCGCTCCGCCCGGAGCGTCGCCGGCAAGCGCAAACGGACCATCCGGGTTGACATGCAGTCCCCGCCCGACATCCCCCATCCGGTGAAAATCACCCACGTGGCGGAAAAAGTGTCGAGTGTGCAGTAACGGGTTTTCCCCGGGTTCGACTGCTTCCGAGCGCGCCTGAAGCCCGCCGCGGTGGCCCGAAATGAGGCAGTGTCCCACGGATGAGCGGACAGCCAAAGTCCGCGGTGAGTAGTCTTTTTCGGGGAATTTTCCTGGATTTTCGTTCGCGTCGATCCACTTTCTAACGACCCCGGACTTCTGCGCACCCGCACTGCACTTTGGCCTTTGCACCTTAAGGCGAAGGAATAGACTAATCCCATGAGTCTGTATCCTGTGGGGCAATTCCCCGCGTATCGGCCGCGGCGGCTGCGGCAATCGCCGGCATTGCGCCAGTTGGTGAGCGAGACCCAATTGCGGACGGGCCAGTTGGTGCTGCCTCTGTTTGTTCGAACCGGACGCCGCGTCCGCCGCGCGATTTCCGCCATGCCGGGGGTGTTCCAGCTCTCACCGGACGAACTGCTGCGTGAAGCCAGGCAGGCCTTTGAAGCGGGCGTGCCCGCCGTGTTGTTGTTCGGAATTCCGGACCGGAAGGATGCGAAGGCTTCAGGCGCTTATGCGGCCGGTGGCATCGTCCAGCAAGCGGTGCGCCTGCTGAAGAAAGAGCTACCGCGCTTGGTGGTCATCACGGATGTTTGCCTGTGCGAATACATGGCGCACGGCCATTGCGGAATCGTGCGCCGGGACAAAAAGGGCGGGGTCATCCTCAACGACCCCACGTTGAAGCTGCTGGCGCGGACGGCTGCCAGCCACGTCGAGGCCGGGGCCGATATGGTGGCCCCCAGCGACATGATGGACGGGCGGGTGCGAGCGATCCGGGAACAGCTCGATCAACTGGGGTTCACGGAAACCCCCATTATGTCTTACGCGGCGAAATTCGCTTCCGCCTACTACGGCCCGTTCCGGGAAGCGGCGGAATCGGCCCCACAGTTTGGCGATCGGCGCAGTTACCAAATGGACCCGGCGAATGCTTCGGAGGCGTTGCGCGAAGTGGCACTGGACATCCAGGAAGGGGCGGACATCGTGATGGTTAAACCGGCGCTGGCCTACCTGGATATTCTGCATCGGGTGAAGACCGAGTTCGGTTACCCGACAGCGGCTTACGCGGTCAGCGCGGAATATTCGATGGTCAAGGCGGCGGCCGCCCAGGGCTGGATCGACGAACGCGCGGTAACGCTGGAGAGCCTGCTGGCGATGCGCCGTGCCGGGGCGGATATTTTAATTACCTACGCCGCGGTGGACGTTGCCCGGTGGCTGGAGGGATGAGCAGAAAGATCTGCTTACTTGGCGATCGCAAAAACGTAAAGCAGGAGGAGGACGATGACCACCCCCAGACCGACAGCGGCGCCGACGATGATTTTGTTGGCCTTGTTGTCCTTTTTGGAGAAGCCGGTGCCTTTGGTGTCGAAGCCCGGAGCTCGCGCGCCGGTCTCCAGTTCGCTCAGGTTGACGCCCCGTTGCATGACCATCGTCTGAGTGGCGGGTTTCTTTGACTGCGGCGCCGGGGGGGTGTCGGTTTCGAGCCGGATTTCGATCTGGCCGAGGCGGAGGATTTGACCGGGTTTGAGCGGGCTCTCGGAGACCTTTTCGCCATTGATAAAAGTGCCGTTGGTGGAACCAAGGTCCTTCACGATGACGTCGTTACCGCGCAGAAACACTTCGCAATGATGACTCGAGACGGAAGGTTCGGCGATTTGGAAGGTGTTGTCCTCGACACGGCCGATGGTGGTCTTGTCCGCCTTCAGCTCATGGGTGCGACCGGTCATTCCTGCACTCAGGACAACAAGTTTGGCCATAAATCAGTTCAGTATCGCGATTATGGCGGTGGGCCGATGCAAGTCAAACGGAAATATGCGTGCGAGAACGTGAAAGATCAACGTTCCCGGCTCTTCACGCTTCACGTTTCACGTTTCTTATTTCACGTTCACTTTCACGCATCAGGCCTTCTTAATCATCGCCCGGAACTGTGCGAATAAAGGGGTTGAATCGTGCGGACCCGGAGAGGCCTCGGGGTGGTATTGCACGCAAAAGATAGGTTTGCGTTTGTGGCGCAACCCCTCGACGGTCTGGTCGTTGAGGTTGATCCTGTCCACCAGAACGTCTGCGGGAAGGGACTGCGGGTCCACGGCGAACCCGTGGTTTTGGGAGGTGATTTCGACCCGCCCGGACGTAAGGTCTTTGACCGGCTGATTGCCGCCACGATGGCCGAACTTGAGCTTGAAGGTCCGGCCGCCGAAGGCCTGACCCAGAATCTGGTGGCCCAGGCAGATGCCGAAGATAGGAATCCCGGACTGGACCAAGTCGCTGACCGCCTGGACGGCGTAGCCCAGCGCAGCGGGATCGCCTGGCCCGTTGGAAAGGAAAATGCCCGCAGGTTTGTGTTTGAGGGCTTCCGCCGCCGGGGTGGTGGCTGGCACGACGTGGACCTTGAACCCGTGCTGGCGCAACCGCCGCAGGATATTGTACTTCATCCCGTAATCGTAGGCGACGATTGGAATATCCGCCGGGGGCAGCGGTTGGCAGGCGTTCTGGCGCTCGGTCCGCTCGGCACCGCCCTGGATGAGCTTGAAATCGGCGCTCTGGCAGTCTTGTTGGTCCCAGACAAACGCCTCTCGATGGGTAACCTCTTTTACGTAATCGACCCCCAGCAGCCCCGGCCATTGCCTGGCCTGTTTGAGCGCCTCGGCATCCGAGACCTCCTCCGTGGAAATAAAGCCGTTGAGCGCCCCACGGACCCGGAGTTTCTTGGTCAACGCGCGGGTGTCGAGACCCTGGATCCCGGGGATGCCGTTTTGCTGCAAGTAATCGGCCAGGCAATAATCCGCCCGCCAGTTGCTGACGACGGGCGATAACTCGCGGATGACAAAGCCGGCGACGTGAGGCCGCCAGGATTCCACATCCTGTTTATTGACGCCATAATTCCCGATGAGCGGGTAGGTCATGGTAACAATCTGGCCTTTGTAGGAAGGGTCCGTCAGGATTTCCTGGTAACCGGTCATCGAGGTATTGAAGCAAACCTCGCCGCAGGCTGAGGCGCGGGCGCCAAATCCTTCGCCGTGAAACAGGGACCCGTCTTCCAGAGCCAGGATGGCTTTCATCCGAACCTCATCAGGATCAGGCAGGACATAGAGTCAGCTCAACTTTTGTTTTTGAGTTTATTCAACTTGGCGATGAAGTCCTTGGCATCCTGTCCATCATATCCTACGTCTTTCCGTAATTCCTTCCCGTCGCTGCTCAGCACGACTATGCTGGGAAAGCCTTCGATGTGAAACTTCTGGGCTAATTCCTGGTTGGCCTTTTTTAACTGCTCACTCTGGGTCTTGCCACGGGGAAAATCCACATCGACAAGCACCAGGTTCTTGGTTGCATATTCGAGGAACTCCGGTGAGGAGAGGACGTTTTTGCGCAGCAGCTTGCAAGGGGGACACCAGTCGGACCCATTGAAATCCATGAGGACCATTTTGCTTTCAGCTTTAGCTTTTGCCTGCGCCTTAGCGAGATCCGTCAGCCAGGCCTCATCGGCCCGGGCGGCTTGCAGCAGCGCCCAGCAGACGACTAATCCGATCGTTATCTTTTTCATAATACAGTCTCCGTCATTCGCCGTTAGACGGCGGCCAGTTGGGTTTGTTCAACCCACTCTTTTCTGCCTCCCACGAGCGTCGCGACCGCTTTTCCCTTGAGCGGCCAATCGTGAAAAGGACTGTTGATAGACTTGCCCGGGCCGGCTTTCCTGTCAAATACCCATTCGCGGTTCAGGTCCAGCACCGTTACGTCGGCATCGGCCCCCACGCTCAAAGTCCCTTTGGGCAACCGCAACAGCCGGGCGGGCGCCACAGTGTATTTGGCCAGGAGGTCCGGGAGGCCCAGCCGCCTGGTATGGTAAAGTTGCATCAGCGCCAGGGCCAGTTCAGTCGCAAGCCCGGTAATGCCGAACGGGGCGTAATCGAACTCGACCTCCTTTTCGTAATCGCAATGGGGCGCGTGGTCGCTGCAGAGGATTTCAATCGTGCCATCAGCCAGGCCTTCCAGAATGGCCTCCCGGTCGGCGGCGGAGCGCAGCGGCGGGTTCATCTTGAAATTGGTGTCGTAGGCGGGCCACTCGGGGCGTTGTTTCAGCTCGGAGGTACCCCCAAAAAGGGCCCGGCCGTCGGCGTTCCAGAATTTTTCACTGCCGGCGACCGCCGCGTCGGTCAGCGTGAAATGATGCGGGCACGCCTCACCGGAAATCGGTACGCCGCGTTTCCTTGCGTCGCGGAGCAGTCGCACGCTTCCGGCAGCGCTCAGGTGCTGGCAATGCACGGGCGCACCGGTCGTTTCCGCCAGCAGGATGTTGCGGGCCACTATCATCTCCTCGCCCGCGGCGGGCCAGCCGCGCAAGCCCAGCATTGTGCTCCAGTAGCCCTCGTGCATGACTCCATCAGTCACCAATGAATAATCCTGACAATGGTCCAGGACCGGCAGCTCGAACATCCTGGCATACTCCAGCGCCCGTCGCATTAGCTCGTTATTTTGGACGCAGTGACCATCATCGGTAATCGCCACCACGCCCGCTTTTTTGAGCGAACCAATCGGCGCCATTTCCTCACCGGCGATGTTTTTGGTGATGGCGCCCGCAATAAAGACATTGACCCTGCCTTGTTCGGCCGCGACCTCGTCAATCAAGGCGACGGTCCCGGCGTTGTCGATAGCGGGCGAGGTGTTGGGCATGCAAACAATTGAAGTGAACCCGCCGCGCGCTGCGGCGGCGGTGCCGGTCGCGATGGTTTCCTTGGCAGTTTGTCCCGGTTCACGCAGATGGACATGAAGATCAATCAGGCCCGGGCAGACCACGAGCCCGCGCACATCCAGGCGTTCCACCTCAGCCGGCGCTTGGGATCCCGCATTGGGGCCGACCGCGGCAACTCTTCCGTCGCTGATTAAAACGTCGGCCAGCGAATCGAGGCCATTGGCCGGATCGATGACCCGTCCCCCGGTGAGCAGCAACGCATTCATGCGGGCGGAGGATACACATTGGCGAAAGCGAAGGGGAAGTCGAAACCACGAAATACACGAAGCACGCGAAATCTTTCCTTTAGTGTGCCTGTTGTATTTGGTGGTTTACGGTATTCCTGCCGCTCAGACTCCGCCGATCCATTTTCGGTCTTCCCAAACGGCTTTGAGTGAGGTCAGGTTGCGGGAATCGAAGACGTTTTTAGCGGCGGCCAGCAGTTTGCCGCGTTTGAGGTTGTGCCACGCGTCGCTGGCGCTGATGGCGGCAAATTGGATCACGCTCGGATCGCGATAGCAGTCGATCATGCAGCGGGTACAACCGTCGCGGATGAGTTTGGACTGATCGAACTCGTAAATGTTGCACATCGGTTTCTCCCAGAAATGGCAGCGGTAGAGATCGAGGTTCCAATCCAGGTAGAAATACTTGTGGCCGCCGAGGCAGCCGAATTTCTCCGGTTGCCGGCGCAGGTGGCGCTGCATTTCGGTGAGGGACTCAGTCGGGTTGACCACCGGAAAACCGCTGCGCTTCTTCATCAGCTTGATTTTCTCGAAGACCTGGAGCAGCTCCTCGGTTTTATAACTGACCAGGGTCGAATCGCTGAAGCTCAAATAGCTCGACGCCAGGCTGGTGAGCGGGTAGCTGAAAGTGCAGCTTTTAAAGCCTAACTGAGTCAGGAAACCGGGCAGCTTATCATAATCATCGATCAGCCGGCTGGCCGTGACGCTGGCGGTGGTTTGGACGCCCAACTCGCCAAAAACCTCGTTGGCACGCTGGATCTTGCGGCAGACTTCCGGCAGCCCGCGGTTCTTCTCGTGTTTGGCGACGTCGTGCGCGTCGATCGACATAATCACGCTGCTCAGCCCGTCGGCGGTCAGTTGGCGCATGTTCTGTTCGGTCCAGAGCGAACCGTTGGTGCAGACCATCGGGTGAATGCCGCGTTGGGCGGCATAGCGCGTCATCGCCCGGAGGTCTTTGTGGACCAGTGGTTCGCCGCCGACAAAGAGCAAATAGCCAATGTGGTTCTTAACACAGATGTCGATCACGTCGCGGGCTTCTGCCAGCGTGACGCTGCGGCGCTTTTTGGGATCAAACCGGTCCACGGCAAATCCGCAAAAATCGCACTTGGCGTTGCAGATGTTAGTGATCGCAAATTGGAGGTAACCCGGCCCGCCGTGGTCCAACACGTCACGGAAGAGCTGCCAAGCGTGGGTCCGGGGCCGCGCGACCGGTTGCAAAACATCGCTGCCGGTGGTATCGGCGGCCGCAGGCGCATCGCCAGGGACGCGAGTCAGGGTAGCGGTACTCATGTTGGTAACTTTCCGCATTTTGTCGCGATAGCAACCTTGGAGCAACTCAAATAGGCCAAAATCGTCAGGGCAGAACCATGCAGGCACGGGTATTTGTGTTAAATTGCGGTATTATGGCGACAGAGACCACAAAGGCCCCGCGTACAGACCCCGTGATGCAATTCTCGGTGTTCACACCCAACCGGCTCGGGCGTCTGCACGATCTGATTCGTTCGCTCGGCACGCACAACGTCCATGTCCTGGCGCTTATGGTCCTGGACACCACCGATAGCGCCATCATCCGCGTGGTC
>DATMQA010000127.1:0-21454 GCA_035566895.1 Binatia bacterium | reverse complement strand
AACCCGCCAGGTCTTTGGGTTCTGGGACGCGGGCAGAACCTGGCGGGTGCGCTTCTCGCCTGACCAACCCGGCCGTTGGACCTTCCGCACGTCGTGCTCCGACCCGAAAAACACGGGTCTGCAGCAGCAGGGCGAGTTCCTCTGCAGCGCGGTGGTCGGCACAAACCTCTTTCACCAGCACGGCCCGGTGCGCGTCGCGCGCGACCACCGACACCTCGAGCACGCCGACGGCACACCCTTCTTCTGGCTGGCGGACACCACGTGGAACGGCGCCCGCGCTTCCGATCCCAAAAACTGGGATCTATATGCGCAAGTTCGCCTGTCGCAAAAGTTTAGTGTTGTCCAATGGGCGGTTGCGCCAGGCGAAGATGTGAAACGGCAGAGTGCCCTCACCGGCTTTGCCGAGCGCATCGGCATCAATCCGGATTTTTTCAAGCGGCTCGATGAGAAAATTGACCGGCTGAGCCAAGCGGGCCTTCTGAACGCGATCGTGCCGTTGGCCGAGCTGGCATCCCAAAAGGAGCCGGGCCTCGCCCTGGCGGATGACCAGGCGATTTTGCTGACGCGTTACGTGGTCGCCCGGTGGGGTGCCGACCCGGTGGTATGGCTGCTGGCCTTTGACGGCGATAGCAACGGCAAAAAGGCCAGCCGCTGGAAAGCCATCGGCCAGGCGGTTTTTGGCATGGCGCCACACGCGCCCGTTGTTCTCTATACGGGTGAAACACAATGGTTGTTGGACAACTTCCGCGATCAGTCCTGGGTGGATATTTTCGGCTACCAGACCGTCACCGATGTCACCGACGACGCCTGGAAATGGACTTTGGCCGGGCCCTTCGTCAAGGAATGGACCAAAGAGCCGACGCGTCCGCTGATTCCTTTCGTACCGTGCGAGAACAGCGTCGCTCCCCAATCCCAAAAGCGCTTCAGCGCGAATGACGTCCGCCACGCAGCCTACGCCAGCCTGCTGATGACGGTGCCGGCGGGCGTAAGCTACGCCGGCCAGGGGGTAATCAATTGGGACAGCGCGACCGGAGCCAGGAACGACACGAGTCCCGGGGCCGACCTGCCCCTCTGGCTCAAGGCCATGTTCATGCCCGCCGCCAAACAGATGGGCCACCTGGGAAAGCTCCTTACTTCAGTTGATTTTTGGCGGCTGCATCCCGAACCGAAGCTGGTCCCCACGCAGCCCGGCGACCTCTCGCCACGCCGCTACATTGTTTCGGCTGCAACCGAGGGCAAGGATCACGCGCTGATTTATGTGCCCGAAGACCGGACGGTCGAGCTTTCGTTGGAAGAGCTTCCCACCTCTCCTACCGTCTCCTGGTTCAACCCGCGTACCGGGGACAACAGCCCAGCCGTCGCAGTGGTCGGCGGGCGGACCTGCCAGTTCCCCACGCCTGACCCGGGGGATTGGGTGCTGGTCATCCGTGCGGGCAAATGACGGCATTCGAAAAAACCTTGGCTCGCGTAACCGGTCAGTGGTGGGCTTGGCTTGCGCCCACCCCCAGCGCACTCTGGGCCTGTTTTCACTGAGGACTACTGCCTCACCTCGTTTAACTCATTTAACTTTTACACCATCAACGCTGCACCCTGGCACTGCCACCTTTGACGAGTGCCTCCACTTCCTTGACCAAGGCCATTGAGGTATCTCCGGGTGTTGTCATCGCCAAAGCGCCGTGGGCGGCGCCGTACTCAACCGCCTTTTGCGGGTCGTTGAACTGGAGGAAACCGTAGATTAACCCACTGGCAAAGCTGTCGCCCCCACCGACGCGGTCGAGAATTTCCAGGTCAGTGCGATTCGGCGCTTCGTAAAACTTTCCGTCGGCCCAGCAGATAGCACCCCAATCGTTGCGCGTCGCCGATTTGACCGCGCGAAGGGTGGTGGCCGCGACTTTGAAATTCGGATAAGCGCGGACAGCTTTCTCGATCATCTTCTCGAAGGCGGTCACTTCGATTTTGGAAAGGTGCTCGTCCAAGCCTTCGACCTCAAACCCAAGGCAGGCGGTGAAGTCTTCTTCGTTGCCAAGCATGACGTCAACATATCTGGCGATTTCCTGGTTGACCGCTTGCGCCCGTTTTGGCCCGCCGATGCTCTTCCACAGGGAGGGACGATAATTGAGATCGTATGAGACAATCGTCCCATGTTTGCGCGCGGCCTGGACCGCTTCCACAACGAGCTGGGGCGTGGTCTCGCTCAGCGCAGCGAAGATGCCGCCGGTATGCAGCCAGCGGACGCCGAGCTTACCGAAGATGTGGTCCCAATCGAAATCGCCGGGCTTGAGCTGGCTGGCGGCCGTCTGGCCACGGTCCGGAATACCCACCGCACCGCGTACGCCGAAGCCGCGTTCGGTGAAATTCAGCCCGTTGCGCACGGTGCGGCCCACGCCATCGTAGGGCGCCCATTTGATAAAGTCGGTGGCAACACCGCCCTGGAGAATGAAATCCTCGAGCAGGTGGCCCACGTCATTATCGGCAAAGGCCGTGCAGACCGCCGTCTTGAGGCCAAAGCAGCGACGCAATCCCCGAGCGACATTGTATTCGCCGCCCCCTTCCCAAACCTTGAAGGCGCGAGCGGTGCGCACGCGTCCCTCGCCAGGATCAAAGCGGAGCATGATTTCCCCAAGCGCGAGCAGGTCGTAGGCGCACGAGCCGGCGGGTTTAATGTTCAGGATTGCCATAGGATTCTCTTTATGATTCTTGCGTCCACGTCACGCACGGCGAAATGTTGGGGATAAACTGACACGGGCACAACGATTTTTAGGCCTATGGAACGCTGACACCTACCCTAGCTAGAACGAATGTTCGATAGCAGCACCGCGCGCGTTCTGTCATAAATTCCCCCATGAATCGGTCGGTCCGGAAGGATCTCGTAGGGATAGGCCTGACCACCAATTGGGTCGAGGTCGCCGGCGCCACGGCCACCAACCAGGTCTTCATGCCAATCAATCCTGCCAACGGCAGCGTTTTTTACCGGATGTATTATCCCACCAATACTCCGTAACCGGACTTCCGCGCGCCCGATTGGGGTTGGGCACATGGAGAGTTGAGGCAGGCCGCCGGGCTGGTTTTCCAGTCCGGCGGCCCTGTTTTCAGGCAGGAAACTACCTTTTGCATTTCCCACGGTGCCTGCTACTTTTGCTTTCGATGGTCATCACCCAAAAAGAACTGCAATCCCTGGTCGAGTTAAAAAGCCGCGCACCCCACGAACTGCTGGGCATGCACGAGTTACCAAACGGCGCCGGGTTGGTCGCCCGCGCGCTGGTGCCCAACGCCGAGAAGGTCGAGTTGCAGCCCGTCCACGAAGAAGATAAACCGACCGTCCTCCTCGAACGCATCCCTAAAACGGATGTCTTCGAAGGCGTCACTAAGGATGCCAATCGCGTTTATGCCTATGACTTGGTCATTACGGACCGGGCGGGCCAAGTCCGCGGCACGCGCGACCCCTATTCATTCCTGCCTACACTCGGCGAGAAGGACCTCTACCTCTTTGGCAAGGGCGATGAACGCCGCATTTATGAAAAGCTCGGCGCGCAATTGCGGACCATTGACGGTGTGGCTGGCACGAGCTTCGCTGTCTGGGCGCCCAACGCCCAGCGCATCAGTGTTGTCGGCGATTTCAACAACTGGGACGGGCACGTTCACCAGATGCGCTCGCTGGGCTCCTCTGGCGTTTGGGAAATTTTCATTCCGGGCGTCGGCGAAGGCGCCCACTACAAATATGAAGTGCGCAACCAGCAGGGCAAAATCATGTTGAAGACCGACCCGTACGGCTTCTTCTTCGAGGTCCCGCCCAAGAACGCCTCCATCGTGTGGAACAATTGCAAGTTCAAGTGGTCGGACCAGGCTTGGCTCGAACAGCGGAAGCAGCACAACGCATTGCGCTCGCCGATGAGCGTCTATGAGGTCCACATCGGTTCATGGCGGAAGAAGTCGATGGGCCAATCGCTGAGCTATCGCGAGCTGGCCGGGCCATTGGTCGAGTATGTGAAACAAATGGGCTTCACCCACGTCGAGTTTATGCCGGTGGCCGAACATGCGTTTTACCCCTCCTGGGGCTACCAGGTGACGGGTTTTTACGCGCCGACGAGCCGCTATGGCTCCCCCGAGGATTTTCAGTTCCTGGTCAATGCGCTCCATGAAGCGGGCATCGGCGTCATCGTGGATTGGGTTCCGGCCCATTTCCCGCGCGATGACTGGGCGCTGGCGCAGTTCGACGGCACCGCTCTTTACGAGCACGCCGACCCGCGCAAGGGAGCCCACCAGGATTGGGGCACTTTGATTTTCAATTATGGCCGCCACGAGGTCGTCAATTTTCTACTGGCCAACGCGCTCTTCTGGTGCGACCGCTTTCACATCGACGGCCTGCGCGTCGATGCCGTCGCCTCCATGCTTTACCTCGATTATTCGCGCAAGCCGGGGCAGTGGATTCCCAACCAATACGGCGGCCGCGAAAATCTCGAAGCCATCGAGTTCCTGCGCCGGTTCAATCACGTGACCCTGACCGAGTTCCCTGGAGTGATGACCATCGCAGAAGAATCCACCGCCTGGCCGCAAGTGACGCGCCCCCCCTATCTGGGCGGACTGGGCTTCTCGTTCAAGTGGAACATGGGCTGGATGCATGACACGCTGAATTACTTCAGCCGCGATCCCATCTACCGGAAACACCACCAGAACGATCTCACCTTTGCGATGATTTATCATCACCACGAGAATTTCATCCTGCCGCTCTCGCACGATGAAGTGGTGCACGGCAAAGGCTCGTTGCTGGCCAGGATGCCGGGTGACGATTGGAGGAAATTTGCCAACCTGCGCACCCTGCTGGGTTACCAATGGTTTTTCCCCGGCAAGATGCTGCTGTTTATGGGCGGCGAATTCGGCCAGAGCGGCGAGTGGAATGCCAATGACCAGCTCAATTGGTCACTGCTCGAGGCCGGCCCTTACCATCGTGGTCTCCAGCGTTTTGTGCAGGATTTGAATCAGCTTTATGTGCGGGAACCTGCTCTCTGGCAAGGCGACTACGACCCAAAAGGCTTCAATTGGATTGATTGCTCCGACCACAACAGCAGTGTGCTCTCCTTTGCACGGCACGACCCGGCGGGTCTCAACTCCGTGGTGGTCATCCTTAACCTGACGCCGGTGGCGCGGTATGGTTACCGGATCGGCCTGCCTCGCCCGGGCAAATGGCTTGAGCTGGTCAACAGTGACGCGGCTACCTATGGTGGCAGCAATGTAGGCAACCTTGGCGGCGTGATGGCCGAAGCGCAGAAATGCCATGGCCAGCCTTTCTCGGCTCAATTCACCTTGCCACCGTTGAGCCTGATCGCCTTCAAGCCGGAAAAACCGGCGCCCAAAGAGTTAAATGGGTTAACTGAGTTAAATGAGGGCAAAGACCTCGCGCCGAGGCAAACATCGCAAATCGCCACCTCTTAAAGTGCGCGTCTTTTCCGAGCAAGGCGTTCGAAAAAACCGCGGATTAATCGGGGTCGGTGCAGTCGCCTTTTTGACTCAATTAACCCAATTGACCCAGTTAACTCCCTTAACCCAGTCAACAACTTCCCCCGGCTATGGCTGAGGTCTATCATGCTCTGGGCCTGCACATGCATCAGCCATTGGGCAATTTGATTGCCCTCCACAATTCCGGCCAGAGCTGGGAAGCCAAACAGATCCTCTGGTGCTACGACCGCCCCACCCGCATGCTCGAAGGCTACCAGGATGTCGCCCGCCTCCACATGAGCTTCTCCGGCACGCTGCTCAAACAACTCGAAGACTTTGGCGTCCGCCAGACCTTCGGCGACGTGGTCGATATCCCCGACTTCCTCAACCGCTACAAGCGCGCGGGCATCGAGTTTGTGGGCAGCGGCCTTTTTCATCCTGTCTATCCCCTCTGCCCCGAGGCCGATTGGGACGCGCAGACCGAATGGTGGCAGGGACTGGGCCGCTCGCTTCTCGGCCAGCAAAGCTTTCCCGGATTTTGGCCGCCTGAGATGGGCTTTTGCATGGAAATGATTCCCATGCTCCAGCGCCACGGCTACAAATACGTGCTGGTCGATTCCATCTTCATCAAACCCAAACACGAAATGCGCTGGGAAGAACTTCGTTACCGCCCATACCTTGCCCGTTATGGCGGCGCAGAAATCGTCGTGGTCCCGCGCGACCGCGAGCTCTCGAATGCTCAATTATCAGGCGCCGACCCCGGCTGGTTCCAGCACGAGGTCCTCGAGCGGACCAAGTGGTGCGATTTTCCCGCGCTGGTCACCACCTGGACCGATGGCGAGAATGGCGGCTGGTTTCGCACCGCGAAGGTCGAAAGCGGTTTCTGGGGCTTTTTCTACCGGCCCCTGCTTGAGCGCGCCCGGGCTGGGACGCTTGGCTTTTCGCCTATCCACATCAGCGATTATCTGCGCCGGTTTCCCCCAACCGAAGAGGTCGAGGTGCATCGTGGCGCGTGGAACACCGACCACCATTGGGGCGGCGACTTTACCCAATGGACCGGTTCCCTCTTGCAGAAGAAAGGGTGGGACGAAATGCGCCGCGCCAGCGATTACTATTGGGAGGTAAAGAAATCTATCGACCAGGGCGAGTCGGCTCTGCCCAATGCCGAGGAGGTTCGCCACCTGGTAGCGCGTGCTTACGACCACCTCTTGTGCGCCGAGACGAGTTGCAACTTTTACTGGGGCAGCCGCTGGGTCCATCGCTCCTTTGACGACCTCGAGCAGACCTATTTCCTGCTGGACACCGCCAAAGGGAAGATGAACATCTGAACCGAAACCACAGATGGATACCCATAGACACCAATGGACTTTGTCATGGCACGCTGAAACAACCCTCCAGGCATCTGTGTCCATCTGTGGTTAAGAGGATAAGGCACCGCCAATGTACATAGTCATGATCGCATCGGAATGCGCCCCCGTGGCCAAGGTCGGGGGCCTCGGCGATGTCGTCTTTGGCCTCAGCCGGGAACTGGAGGTCCGCGGCAACTCCGTCGAAATCATCCTGCCCAAATACGATTGCCTCCGCTACAATCATATCTACGGCCTGCAACTGGCCTACCGCGACCTCTGGGTGCCGTGGTACAACCAGGCCATCCAGTGCAGTGTCTATTTCGGCTTCGTCCACGGCCGCAAATGCTTCTTCATCGAACCCCATTCCGACCATCGGTTTTTCCATCGCGGGACCTTTTACGGCCAGACCGACGACGACCAGCGCTTTGCCTTCTTCTGCCGCGCAGCCCTCGAGTTCATGCTCAAGAGCAATAAGCACCCGGACGTGATTCATTGCCACGACTGGCAAACCGGTCTGGTCCCCGTGCTCCTTTACGAAATCTACAAATTCATCGGCATGGGCCATCCGCGCGTCTGCTACACCCTCCACAATCTCCAGCACCAGGGCGTCACTGGCGAACACATCCTCCGCGCCACCGGCCTCAACCGGCACGATTACTATTTCCATCAGGACCGTCTCCAGGACAATTTTAATCGCTCCGCCATCAACCTCATGAAGGGCGGCATCGTGTATTCCAACTTCGTCACCACCGTTTCGCCGCACTATGCCTGGGAAATCATGCAGACCAGCTCCAGCTTCGGCCTGGGCCACACCCTGCACACTCATCGTAATAAGCTCGGCGGAATTCTAAACGGCGTTGATTACGACGTCTGGAACCCCGAGATCGATTCCCACATCCCGCGCCGCTACGGCCCCGCTTCGCTCGATGATAAATACCAGAATAAAGCCTCCCTGCGTCAGCGGTTTTGGTTGCAAGACGCCCTCAAACCCATCGTTTGCTACGTCGGCCGGCTGGACCACCAGAAGGGCGTCCCGCTCATCACTCACGCCATTCACTATTGCCTGCACAACGGCTGCCAATTCGTGCTGCTGGGCTCCAGTCCGGACGCCCGCATCGGCCAGCATTTCTGGGGCCTCAAACAGCAATACAATGACAACCCCGATTGCCACCTTGAACTCGGTTTCAACGAGGAACTCTCCCATCTCATTTATGCCGGCGCGGACCTGATCCTCGTGCCGAGCCTGTTCGAACCCTGCGGCCTGACCCAGATGATCGGCCTCAAATACGGCACCGTCCCCATCGTGCGCAACACCGGCGGCCTGGCCGACACCGTCTTCGATGCGAACTTTGCCGAGCGGCCCTACCACGAACGCAACGGCTATGTCTTCAATGATTTCAACCCGCCGGGCATCGAGTCGGCCCTCCACCGCGCCATTGGCATGTGGTATTCCTATCCGAAGTACTTCCGCGAGCTGATGCACAACGGCATGCGCTACGACTTTTCCTGGAACTACCCCGGCCAGCATTACCTGAATGTCTACGAGCACATCCGGGATAAGTGAGCCTCCAGGTCCATTAATTAACGCGCCAGACCAGCGAATTCTCCGATGAAAACTCGATTCCTGTTCATGGTGTTTCTTCCCCTCTGGGTTGGCGCAACCAGCGCGGCTGATTCCACTCCGGCCGTCCACCCGGATAAAGCAGACTATCTGCGCCTTGCCAGTGAGATGGAGACCAATCTCCAAACGGAGATTCTGAGCCGTTGGTTTCCTGCCGCTGTTGACGAACAGAATGGCGGCTTTTTTGAAAACTTTAGCCTGGACTGGGTCCGACAGCCCGGCCACAACAAGAGCATCGTTTTCCAGAGCCGGCTGACCTGGACGGCCGCCCAGGCAGCCAAGCGCTTCCCGGAAAGCTCGGCCTTTTACCTGGCGATGACCCGAAGGGGGGTGGCGTGCCTGACCTCTAAGCTCTGGGACAAAGAACACGGCGGTTTCTACTGGTCCACTGATGCGACCGGACAACCGAACAAAACCCCGAAACACATCTATGGGGTTTCCTTCGGGCTTTACGCCTTGGCGGGCAGCTACCCGGTTACCAAAGACCAGGGCAGCCTGGAGTTAGCCAGGGAATGCTTTCGCTGGCTCGAGGCCCACGCGCACGACCAGCAGAACAAAGGCTATTTTGAATCCGTCGCCCTCGATGGCAGCCCGGCAACCGGTGGGGACAACCCGATTGGCGCCAAGGCCGGTCAGAAGTCCATGAATACCCATATCCACTTGCTGGAATCGCTGACGACGCTTTACCGAGTCTGGCCCGACCCTGTCGTCCGCGCCCGAGTTCAAGAGGTCTTTGAGCTGTGCCGCGACAAAATCTATTCCGAACCCGGTCTGCTGACCCAATTCTTGACCGCCGACTGGCGCCGGGTTCCGGGCCCGGATTCCTTCGGCCACGATGTCGAGGCTGGTTTCCTGATGGTCGAAGCGGCGGAGGCGCTCGGAAGGCCGGAAGATGCGCGGGCCTGGAGCGCGGCCCGACACCTCGTTGACCATGCCCTCGAATATGGGTGGGACGACCAGCGAGGCGGGCTTTATGACGCGGCCGCGGTGGATGCGCAGGGCATGGTCACGGGCGGCTTACGCAAAGAGAAAATCTGGTGGGTGGAAGCGGAGCAACTGAATGCCCTGCTGCTGCTGCACGGGCGCTTTGGCCCCCAGACCGACAAATACTGGGAGGCATTTCTCAAACAGTGGAACTTCATCTCGCAGTACCAGGTCGATCATGAGCGAGGCGGTTGGTATCCCACTGTCCAGGCTGACGGCCAGCCAGCCAGTAAGGTCAAGAGCGATAGCTGGACGGAATGCTATCACCAGGGACGGGCCATGCTGGTGGTATCGGAGCGGTTAAGGAGTCTAGCGCGGGACGGCTTGAAGAACTGACCGGTCAATACTTGGGCCGCTGAACGTTAATTTCCACCCCTTCTGGTATGCGGTGCTGAGGCCCAAATTGGCGGAAGGGAGTGTTTATGCTCCCATTTTGCCAACTCATGTTCCGGGCCATAAGGGTCGATTCGCCACCTTATGCCGTCATGGGCAGACCACTCGGTCAACTCCTGGTGGAGCAACGCGCCGTATCAGGCCTTACCCAAGCAGATTTGGCAGAAAAACTCGGCGTGAGCAGGAAAACGCTTCAAAACTGGCAGCAGGGTCGAACGAGACCAACGAGACACCTTTGGCCAGTGGTCCGGGAACTCCTCAGTGATATGCTCGCTTAAAGGTAGCACTGCCCGGGCCAAAAAAGGGGTTCCCCGTCAAAATGTGAAGTCGGCAACCTCCCGAGCTCACTACGCCGCCATTACGCAGTCCTCAGCGCGCCCTGAAATGAGTTAACCGGAGTCGTTGCCAAGAATCTCAAAATCGTTCTTGAATCGTGAACGGCACGCTGTTACCGACCACGCACTTGCGGCGACGGATTTCGCCCGTTAGTTTCTTGTAGTTGCGCCCGTAGGGCTCAGTTGGATAGAGCATCTGCCTTCTAAGCCGAGAGTCGTTTCTGCCCCCCCCATTTGGACACGCGAGGAATCATACGGACCCACCGATAGATCCTTCACTTCTCGGCTCTCGAAATCGGGACCGACAAGGACCCAAAAAGACCCAAAAATCGACGAGTAGTATCAGATCGCAGTATCAGATTTGAGGTGCCGGTCTTGCCTTTCCCAAAAAGGGCCGCCTTTGCCGCTCGTGGCCTTTCGCAAGCCTTCTCTTTAGCGAGCAGACCCGTTTCGAGCAACTCGGTTCGCAGATCGGCCGGGTCGGTTTCTGGTCGCGTTTGGCCTGGCCGGACCTTGGGGCGATTCGGTACAGCCGCCAAAACATGCCTCATTTCTTCGGAAGAAAAAATGTTGCCCGACGGATGCCGCGTGAAAAGAACGAAGGCCACCGCCGGGAGAAACCGGCCTTGCGATCCGTGTCCTCTTGCACCATCATGATCCCGTCGATCCCCAGCGCTAATGACCTATGAGAAGCGATGCGCCTCGCACAGGATTTCTGAGCGACGACTCCGCTCAAGGTGCCGGCTTCAGCCAAACGCACTGGAGTACGGTTTTGGCAGCTCAAGGGTCTTCACCTACCTCGACCGAAGCGCTCAATCGACTCTGCCGGAGATACTGGCGGCCTGTCTATGCGTTCATCCGGCGCAAGTGGACACAACACTCGCCGCACAAAGCAGAAGACCTGACCCAGGGGTTTTTCGCCGAGTTTACTCGAAAGCTCCCCGAGCTCGCGCTCAGCCCCGAGAAGGGGAAATTTCGCACGTACCTGCTGGCCTGCTTGACACGGTTTCTCTGCAAAGACTGGGACCGCTCAGCAACTAAAGAACTGCTGATTCCGCCCGAGGAACTTGAGCAAGCCGCGGGCGTCGGTGCGTGGATTCCTCTTGGAGACTGTACGGCGGAATATGGCTTCGACGTAGTCTGGGCCAACACGTTGGCCGAAAACGCCCTGTCGTCGCTGCGAGAGGAATATGGCAGCGCAGGCAAGGCGGTCTTGTACGACCGGCTCAGCCCATGGCTGACCGGGCGGGCGGCTGAGGGAGTCTATGCGACCCTGGCGACCGAACTCCAGATGAGTGAAGGAGCGTTGCGGGTCGCCACGCACCAGTTGCGCCGCCGATTTGGGCAACTTCTGCGGGCCGAGGTCGCGAACACGATTGCTCGTCAAGAGGATACGGAGGAGGAACTGCGCTATTTATTGTCGCTCTGGGGCGCGAACCGTGCCACTTCCGGCGAAGGTCGCTAACAATCGCCGCCGGTCTGGTTTGATCCGTGTGAACAGCTAACCGTTCACGATATGGCCAGCACGAAAATTTGTCCGACCTGTGGTGCCGAACTACCGACTGGAGCCATGCACTGCACGCGGTGCCTTATTGAACTCGCGGTGGAAGTCGCCCGCGACGACGTTCACGACCCGGCAACCGCCCCGCTTCGATTTGGCGACTATGAGGCTTTGGAAAGGATTGGTGTCGGCGGCATGGGCGTGGTCTATAAAGCCAGGCAATTGAGCCTCGACCGTTTGGTCGCCCTTAAAGTCATTAAGCCGGGCATGGATTCGGTGCGGGTGCTGGCTCGCTTTGAGGCGGAGCGCCAGGCGTTGGCGCTGATGGAGCATCCGAACATCGCGCGCGTTTTCGATGCGGGCACCACCCCCGCCGGCCATCCTTATTTTGCCATGGAATTGGTCGAAGGAGTCCCCCTCACACGCTTTTGTGACGAGCAGCGACTTTCGATTGAAGAGCGGCTGGAATTATTCATGCTCGTTTGCCAGGCGGTCCAGCACGCGCACCAAAAAGGAATCATCCATCGCGACCTCAAGCCCGCCAATGTGCTGGTGACGGTGCAAGACGGCAAGGCCATCCCGAAGGTCATTGATTTTGGAGTGGCCAAGGCCATCGGTCCCCGGCTCACCCGGGAGACGGTGGCGACAGAAATCGGCGCTCTGGTTGGCACCCTTGAATATATGTCTCCCGAGCAAGCGGACCTGAACCAGGTGGACATTGACACCCGGTCGGATATCTACGCGCTGGGAATCCTGCTCTACGAACTTTTGACCGGCACTACGCCCCTGACGCGCCGGACGCTAAGGCAAGCCGCCTTTGATGAAGTCCTCCGCCGCATCCGCCAGGAAGAGCCTCCGCGGCCCAGCACCCGCTTGAGTGAGACCCGTGAAGAACTGGCGAGCATCTCGGCGCGACGCAGGGTCGAGCCGGCCCGTCTAACCCGTGTTTTGCGGGGGGATCTGGATTGGATAGTGATGAAGGCGCTGGAAAAGGAGCGAAACCGTCGCTACGAGACTGCCAACGGCCTCGCACAGGACATTCACAGGCACCTGAACGACGAGCCGGTTGTGGCCGGGCCACCCAGCAAAGCCTATCGCTTCCAGAAGCTTGTCCGGCGGAACAAGTTGGTTTTCGCTTCTGTAACGGTGGTAGCCACGGCCTTGTTAATCGGTTTAGGAGCAACCACCTACTCGTGGCTCTTCGCCAAGTCGGCGTCTTCTCGGGAAAAGGCAGCTCGGGAACAAGCCCAGGCGAACCAAAGTAACGCCGAAACTGCCGCATTAGAGGCAAAGACGACTTTGTCCAGATCAGATTTTTTCGAAGCAGTCCACCTTGTTTCAGAAGACCGAGCGAGCGAGGCGTTGGCTTATCTCCAACGCAGCTTGTCGGCAAATCCTGAAAATTACGCGGCTGCAACTCGTCTGGCGACCCTGTTGACCTATCACGCCTGGATGCAACCGACGCGTATGTTCAAACACAACGGCCCGGCTCAGTTGCTTCAGTTTAGTCCTGACTGCGAACGGCTCCTCACCGTTTCCGATGACAATAGCGTTCACGTCTGGGACACAAAGACCGACCAGCCGCTGATACCGCCATTAACCCACGCAAGCAAAGTCCGGGTCGCGCAATTCAGCTCGGATGGAAATTCGATCCTCACGATTTCGGAGGACAATACCGCGAGAGTGTGGGAGGTACCGTCTGGGCGACTCCAGATCGAGTTTTTTTCGATCGGCAGCAGCCCGGTATTGTTAGCACGGTTTAGTCCTGACGGGAAGCGTATGGTTACAGTGGCAGAGGACCGAACCGCTCGTGCATGGGATATTGAGACTGGGCAGCCACTTACAGAACCGATATTTGCGGACGTGGCCACTGGACGGCCATTGGCTGAGGCAGTCGAGTTCAGTCCGGATGGGGGGCAGATCGTGACGATTTCTGGTAATGAAGAGCCAAACAGGAGCGTGGGTGCAGTTTCGCTGGGATATACTAATGCTAATGGCACGAACGGGTTAAAATTGGTGTTCTCTGCAGCTGTGCTGGGATTTAGTAATAGCGCGAATGGGTTGGAACTCAAGGGACCATCGTACACTGTCGCGCGCGTGTGGGATGTCGCCACCGGACTGCAACTTGCCGGGCCATTGGAGCATGGCGCCATCGTCACGTCGGCGCGGTTCAGTCCGGATGGCAAATGGCTCGTCACTACCGCGGGCGGTGGGAATGATGATTATGAGGCACACCTGTGGGACTTGCGCGGCGGCCAACTTCCAAACGACCCTCCCCACCATTACGGGGCGGCGCAGCCACTACCGTCCAGTACCAACGGAATGGCAGTCGGAAATGAACCAAAGCCCCCTCTTAGCTTGAGGTTAATAGGAGAATCCAGAGAGGCACCAGCACCGGCAGGGATTGCGTTTTTGAGACACAGCGGCCCTGTCTTATTGGCGCGGTTCAGTCCTGATGGGAAATGGATTGTTACGGTTTCCGAAGATAAGACCGCGCGGGTTTGGGAGGTGCGCACAGGCAGACCGCTTACAGACCCGCTGAGGCACCACGACGCGGTGTATCTGGCAGAGTTCAGTCCGGATAGCCGGAGATTGGTCACGGTCTGCAGAGATAAAGTAGTGCGTGTATGGGATCCCGCGAGCGGCCACCCAGTAACGGAGCCCCTCAGGACGACCGACAACGTTGCGGCAGTGCGATTTATGCCGAACAGGAGGCAAATCGCCACAATCTCAGCAGACAATGTTCTGCGCGTCTGGCGCGACCGACTGCCACAAACGGAGCTTGTGGGAGGTTTTTTGCAGGCCGTTAAGTTAAGCCGGGAGACCAGATGGATCACTACGAGCTGGTCGAACAACATTCCGCGCGGACCGATCCCCTCGACGCAATTTAGTCCTGACGAGAGACGTGTGGTCGTCTTTTCCAATAATATCGCACGGGTGTGGAATGCTGGGACTGGCCAGCCGCTCACCAGTCCTTTGATACACGGTGGAGCGGTGACCTCGGCGCAGTTCAGCCCTGATGGGACGAAGATCCTAACGGCCTCAGCGGATAATGCCGTGCGGCTGTGGGATGCCCAGACGGGCCGACTGATTAAAGGACCTTTATGGTGCGGTGGAACTATCGGCTCAGCGGAATTCAGCCCTGAGGGAAGGTGGTTCCTGACGGCTTCCGAGGGCGCTGGTGCACGCGTTTGGGATACGGAAAGCGGCCAGTTGCTTGCTGACTCGTTCGAATACTATCCGGATCAAAACTACGCAGAGTTTAGACCCGAGGGAAACCGCATCCTCACGTACTCTCAAGAAGGCCCCGCCCGTCTCTACGATATCGCTCCAGCCAAGGGCATGTGCCCTTCGTGGCTTCCTCAACTTTCCGAAGTGATTTGCGGCCAGAAGCTCAACGACCAGGGTATCTTGGAACCGACGCAACTCAATACCACTGAAACCATCGAGCAGATTCGAGAGCGGCTAAGCCACGCATCAGACAGCCACGATTGGACCATTTGGGGCGGCTGGTATTTGGCCGACCCTTCCAAGAGAACCGTCTCCCCCTTCTCTAAAATTACGGTTTCCGAATACATTGAAAACCTGATTGAGCAGAACACGGTCGAATCTCTTGCTGAAGCGAAGCAGTTGGCCGCCGGGAACCGTGAGCAGGAAGCACGGATAGAACAGGCGCGCAAAACTCTCCTCCCGCAGAATAAGGCCTCGCCTTAGCCCTTGTTGACAGCGATTCCTGCGTTGGGTCCCCCTTGGAATCGGTGTCCCTGTCCTGACACCCTTCGCGCCCAATCGCACCACAAAGGCGCCTATACCCAGCGCTGCACTTCAGACCAAGCCCGCATCCGAGAGATTCGTTTCAATCACGGACACAAGTGACGCGCTAACATGTACCTACGATTTTATCCTAACATTTCCCGGCTGCTTGGTTTGAAAGGAGTGAACAAACACAACTAAACGAAATTATGAAATCTTCTATCGCAACCATCAAGATCAGCTGCCTCATCCAACTTTTGGTCCTGGCATTTGGGTTGAGGAACACCCCCTCCCACGCGCAATTGCCGCCGCCGTCAATCACCGCGCTTCAGTTTGACGGAACGAACATCGTGGTAACAGCGCAAATCCCGGTGGGCGCCAGATGCGCCACACTCGAGGGCCGACCCGGCCTCAAATATGGGCCTTGGGCACCCCGGGCGGTGGAGCGGCTCGACGGTTCGGGCAGTTCCGTGACCTTCCATATGTTGCCGTCAAGGCAAATGGAAATGCTGCGTGTGCGCGCCGCCATTGGGGCGGTTGAGACTCCCAGGATGATCGTTTTTGGGGACAGCTTATCTGACACCGGCAGGCACCTCGCCTGGTATGGAACCCCGGCCCCGCCGTACTTCAACGGTCGCTATTCTGACGGACCGGTTTGGGTCGAGTATCTGGCCACTGATTTGGGCTTTTCCCCAAACCAATATGTGAACTACGCAGTGGGAGGCGCTGCCTCCGGGCACGACAACTCGGGCCGGGACGGTGCCCCAGGGTTGCTCGATGAAGTAGACAGCTACCGCTCCGACATCACCTGCCAGGACAATGTGGATACCAACGCCCTATATGTGCTGTGGATCGGAGCTAACGATTTCGAGATCTGGAGCGAGACTCATGCCTACACCAACCACAGCCCGGATATTCTCGTGGCCGGCGCCATAGAAAACGTCCAACAGGCGATCGAAAGCCTGGCAGACCTTGGGGCGCAGAGGTTCCTGGTAGCGAACCTCCCGGATTTGGGAAAAATTCCACATGTGGAGATCTCCAACGATCCCAAGGTCGCGGAGATCGCCACCCTCGGAACGATTGGTTTCAATGAGAATCTGGCATGGCTGCTGGGGGATTTGGCTTCCCGCCGGCATCTCAACATCGTTCTTTACGACGTGTTCTCACTCTACGAAGCCGTCAGGAACAACCCGGCGAGCTTCGGCCTGACCAACGGCACCATGGCTTGCTGGCTCAATGACACCAACCCACCCTGCCCGGCGCCTGCCAATTACCTTTTTTGGGATGACCGCCATCCGACCACCGCAGCGCACCGGCTTCTGGCGCAAGGCGCGTTGGCGGCCTTGCAAACCGGAGGCTTGCCGCTTCCTTCAGCCTGCGCTTTGAACCCCACAAATCTCCCTGGCGTCAAAATAACCACGTCCAATGGCGAATTCACTACTAACTCCACGATTCAAATCAGCGGCACTTGCAGTGGGTTACCCCCCGGCGCCATCGTGCATGTGAATGGCACGAGCGTCACCACAGCAAGCGATGGTAGTTTCACATTCATCGTCAACCTTAATTCTGGAGATGTGGCGAACCCGATTGTCGCTGAGTTGGTCGCCGGTAATCGGGTCCTCGCTCGTGATCGCATCGTGGTGTTCCAAGGCGCGTCGCTGCAGCAGGGTGACATCGTGCCCGACGCAGTCGTCGCCTCGCTAAACACCAACGGCGTCTCGGCCATTCGCGATGTGATCACGGCAGACCTAACGGAATCCGGCGCCATTAACCTGGCTCCGTTCATTCCCAACCCGCTCAAGTTCATTGATGCAGACCCGGCTTATGCTGTCGTCCAACCCAGTTCCATAAGTTATTCCTGTTTCACTGTGGATGCCGAGCCTCACGCCGGTTATGTCCGACTGCGTTTCTCACTTCACGATATTCTGGTGAACTACCACCTCCATGCCTGGCTCGACGACCTGCCGGACCCTGGGTTCGATTGCGATGGTGGTTTGTATGTCGGAAACTTTCACGCTTACCTCGATGTTGCGCTCCAGCCATCCACTTCGGGCAGCCCCGGCGAAGTCGTCGTCACGCCTCTTTCCGAGATCCAATTTGAACTGGTGAACTTCCAACATCTGGTGTACCAATGCGACCTCGACGATTTCCTCTCCTTTTTCGGTTTCGACCTGGACAGTGCCATCAACGACATGGCCGGAAATGTTGAGCAGGACGTCCGCAACGCCATTAGCAACCACCTGGGCTCCGGTACCAACCAAAGGCTGGCCAAGGAGTTGCAGCGGATCCTCGCCTCGGTTTCCATCAGCGGCGCCCTTGGAAACTCTCTTGGCGTTTCCGTCGGCGGAAATATCCAGACCATCTCGATGCGGCAAGGCCAAGTTGACCTCGGCTTCGAGGTCGGGCTGGCGGGCACGAACACACCCGCCACCCAGACCTATGCCTTTCCGACGCAACCGATGCAGTTTACGTCCTTTGACCCGGCCCAAGGCAGACCGTACGATTTCGCCGTGGGAGTATCGCTCGAAACGCTCAATCAGTTCCTGGTGGCGCGCTCTGATCTCATTCCGTTGCAGAAGGACCTCACCGAGCTTGACTTCGGAACCCAGAGACTGCCGTTGACGGCTGGATTGCTGTCGCTTTTTTTTCCGTCGCTTCGGGGCGAAGACCCACAGAGCCCTTTCCTGTTGCGCCTGAAGCCGACATTGCCGCCCATGTTCGTCAATGACCAGACAAGCTCCTGTGGCGAGCAAACCGTTGAGATGGACCAACTGATGGTCGAGCTTGTGGACCTTGCCGGAGGGCAGGAAAAGACTGCCCTTGCCTTTGTTTTGGACCTTGGCGCTTGCGTGAATTTCGGTTTCGATTCCTCAAAAAGCGCTCTGACCTTCGACCTTGGATTTGCCACCAACAGCCTCCGAAACCTCGTAGTGACCGAGAACCACGTTTGCGCCCACGAAACAGTGGTGACGCGGCTCATGAGCACCGTCTTGCAAGGCATGATGACCCAGCTTGCCGGCTTTAGTCGCGAGTTCAATTTGCCGCATCTCGGCGGTGTGACCCTCTCGCTCGTCCGAGCTTCGTGGCAAAACGGGTACGTCACTTTTTATCTCTCCCTGACGCCTCCGTTCGGCCGGCCCGACCTGACAGTGGCCAGCATCCAGGTCCCGGATGCCGTAGATGTCAATTTCCCGTTCGACGCGCGAGTGCTCGTGAAGAACATTGGCCATGCGCCCGCCCTCGGCGGTGTCTGGGTCGGTGTCTCACTGTCTGCCGACGGGGTGTATACAAGCGCGAATAATGTGGGAATTGGACTGCCACAGTTCTTCAGCTTTGCGGGCGGCTCGATCGGCGTGGGTGAGGCACAGTGGTTCACCCTCAGCAATCTCGGCCCCGCACCGGGCGCTTTGGAGGGCCAACAGACCCTGTTCGTGACGGTGGACGTGCCCCCCAGCCTGGGCGGCGCCGGTCTGATTTGCGAATCCAGCGAAATGAACAATTTCGCCGGCGTCCCAATCCGCACCACCAGGGCGGATGCCTACGTGGTGTGGGTTCAGCCGCCCGCAGGGCTGGTTGGCGCCGGGGTGGCAGGCGCCTACCAGGTTCGTGTTGGACGCAACAATGTTGGAATTGACATGATGCAGATCCCGTTTCGAGTCAGCGTCGGCAATCCGGCGTTAACGTGGCAGGACGGAATCGTAAGCGTTCCGAGAGGGGGTGAAGCAACAGGGACCGTATACGTGCCAACGCCGCCATCAGTCGGGCCGATTTGCGTGAACGCCACTAACTACTTTCCGGTGACGGCCTGTGCCAACCTTCCCTTCGACCCGAATCCGAGCAACAACTGTCAGGCTGCCATTGTGGCAATCGCGGTTCCATATTTCGATCTTCGTTACGATATCACCGGGCCGATCAACGCTCACGTTGGCGACACAGTAGGCTGGACCGTGACGGTGCGCAACGCGGGCAATATGGCTTCTCCGGTCGTCTGTTCGCGAACCGGCATTGGGTTGAACGAGGGCGATGATTACCTCAATCTGGTCAGCGGAAGTCTGCAGCTCTTCAACTCACCGCCGTTGGCACCGGGCGACTCAGTAACGCTCCCGTTTAGCGCCGTGATCCCACCCGGAGCCGCGACCAACCAGTTCATCAAGGCTGGGGTTGATACCTTCAACGGCTGCCTGGACGTGTGCCCGGCGGGCAACCAGATCGATAAGCCGATCAGCATCTGCGGCGCGGACCTCGACATCACCGGTATTGAAGTCCCCGCAGACCTTGTTGGCGGAGTCGGACCCCGTACGTATTATGTCACGGTGCACAACGACGGTTGCGACCCCGCGTCGAACGTCTGGGTTCGAACTTGTCTGGCAACAGCTTGCCGGGACACCGGCCCCCTAAACATGGCCAGTGGAGCGACGATCACGCTTGCCGTCAGTCTCCCAACGCCGGCATCCACCGGCATCGGTGGCCAAACGAACTATTTCGCGGTGACCGCTTGTTTGAACGGTTGGGTTGACGCCACGCCAACGAACAACTGCCGGACCGAGCAAGCCGGGATCGCCGTGCCTTACTGGGACTTGCATTTCTCGATCGAGACCGCACCCTCTGCGGTTCACCCGTGCACCACGACGGACTGGGTAGTGCGAGCGACCAATGCAGGCAACACCCTATCGGATAACGTCTGCTTTATCAGTGGCATCGGCCTCTACTCGGGTGCCGGAAACTGGGCAGCCAATCTGGGCCTGTCTAACGGTTGGACCGGTCAGATTCCGCCCGGGCAGTACCACGAGATACCTGTGAACAACTACCAGGTTGGGTGCGGCGCTTTCCCAGGAACGCAATACATTAAGGCCGAGATCAACTACGCTGCGGGATGCAACGATATCTATTCAGCCGGTAACTACGCAGAGCAAAGCGTCCAGGTCGGTGGCTACCTCCAGCGCTAGACTCGGTTGTCGAGCGGCGTTTTCTGACGCGATTATTTCTCTTCGTATGAAGAGACGCGGGCTTTGGCGATTAACCACCGTGTGCACGCCAAAGTCCGCGGGGGTGTAGCGATTCAGGACCAGGATAGTTTGGGCGCTCTGTATCGGATTGGACGTCCAACGTCTGTTCGTTTTCCCTTGTACGGCACCAGTTTTGCGTTAGAGTCAGGAGCGTTGGTCGGGGCCGTAGCTCAGTTGGTAGAGCGTCTCGTTCGCAAAAAGACCCAGCTTCCGGGACCCATTTTCCCCCTCAGGGACTAACGCGGACAAACCCCCGTAAAATCAGGCTCTTCCTGCATTCTTGCCTACGCAATCAGCCTTTTCCTTGCTCCATAGCTTCGCTCTCACCAGCCACGATGGCCAAAACCCAATTTCCGACCGATTTCGGGTTTATGCGATCGCATATCCTATTCACGAAACCTCTCGCAACCCGTAGATCATCACGAGTGGAATTCTCCAACCAACCGCAACCCCTTGGGGTCGGTTGCGTCAATAGGATAGCCATGGTGCGGAAATTACTTTGGTCCTTGCCATCATTTCAAAATGGGGACGAGGCTCTCCTTGGGCCGTCACTGGATTAACCGGTAATACTTCTGTGTGCCGGAGATGCCGTTGGTCACTACCTGGTTCGTGTTGACAACCACCGGTGCCGGCAAATTGCTGCTCCAGACCGCCGAGGCCAGGTTGGTTGAAAATTCCAGGGTAAATCCTGTCGCATTGGTCGGCCACTCCACCAGGACATTGGTTCCGGAATGACTGATGTTTAACAACAGCCGCGCCACGGTCGCCTTCGTGATGATGGTGAACAGGGTCGCGCTGCCAACAAAGGCCTCGCTGATGACTCCATTGTTGGTCGAGAGAACGATGTGATAGAAAGCGAGGAAGGGGATGGTTGGTTGAGTTTGCCGGCAGGGTGCCTGCGGGAATCGTGACGGACGTTGCGGTGCCGTTCAAAGCGTTGGGTTGATAAACATTAAGGGCGGTTGAGACGAAGGTCTCCCCACGGTAAAACGTTGTTCGTGAGTTAGCAGTCAGCAAACAACGCAAAAAACCATGAGAAGACCTATAGATAAATTAATCGCAGGAATCGACCTGCACAG
>DATMQA010000126.1:0-64027 GCA_035566895.1 Binatia bacterium | reverse complement strand
AGCGCGCTGGGATAATCTTTGGTCGCGAACAGGTAATCGCGGTCCTTGAACCAGAGCCGTTTGCGGACGTTTTTGAACGCGTCGGCGTAGGTCCAGCCGATGCGGACGGATTTTTCGGCGAGAGCGACGGCTTGTTTGCGTTGTTTGTGAACGGCTTTTTCGGCCTGAATCCAGGCGACCTGGTGAGGCATGAAATGCTTGGCGAGTTTGGAGTTTGAGTCGAGCGTGAGGTTACGGAGGAAGTGCATATTGATTTGAATTTTTGATTTTTGATTTTCGATTTTGGATTGGGGAGACGGAATGCTGAAGTGCGGTCTGTTCCCCCTCACCCTGGCCCTCTCCCCAAGGAGAGGGAAGAACAGGGGGGATTCTTGATTTGGTTAGGCGGCGGAGGCGAGGGGTGGCGGTTCGTTTGGTGGCGAGGACGAGGAGGACGAGGAGAACGAGGAGGGGGACTCGGGTTCGGTGTCATCGTCGTCGTCGGCGGGAAGGCCGAGGATTTCGTCGACTTGGAGAACGAGGTGCCGGCGTTCGTCTTCAGTGAGTTTGCGCTTGGGGTTTCGCGGCTGGCGCGGGCCAGGGCATTCATGAGGCGAACGAAGGCGGAGGAATCGCCGCCGAGGCGGAGGTCCAGGGCGGATTTTTGATTTTTGATTTTCGATTTTTGATTTGGCGGGGGGACCTGAGGTGCGGAGGCTGTGGGAGTAAGGGCGGAGCCATTCCCCTCACCCTGGCCCTCTCCCCAAGGAGAGGGAACCGGAACGGGTTCCGGTTCTCCCTGGTCCTGTCCATTCCCACCGCCCTCAACGTTGCTGTCGCTCCGGTACGCCGGGTGAGGGGAGTTGAGGTCGCGGAGGGCCTCGAACATATGGAGGGTGCCGAGTTGAAGGGCAGCGTGATTGAGTTGGGTGGCGTCGAAGTCGGCGGAGAGAGCGACGCCGGGTTCCTGGCGAGCGCGGGTCTGGGCCAACCAGGCCTGTTCAAGGAGCCAATCCTGGTGGCCGCGTTTTTTCCATTGGGACAAGTTGTCGGGTTTGAGGTCTTTACCGTGCTCGCCCAGGCGTTCGATGATGTCGGGGTAGGAGACGCCATCGAGCATCCATTGATTGATTTGGTCGCGGATCGATTTGGGGAGGCGAGAGACTTTGCCGTTACCCCGAAAGTTGAACGGGGTGAGAGGTGGCGTGCCGCAGGTTGATGGTTGGGGTGTCGGAGGCGGGTTCTCGGATGTGGGGATAGGGGTGTCGGAGTTCATATGAGTGAAAAAATTACTCAGATTTAGTCAGATGTACTCAGATTTGGTCAGATGCGGTTGCTGGCGCCGGTTTGCCGTGCAGGAGCTGGATGATGGAACTGCTGCTGGACGGCTTCGAGGACGATGGCCAGGGCCAGGCAGAGGCCGCTGGAGGAGATGCCGATTCGGCTGGATTCACCCCAACGGAGGTTTTTGGCGGCGTCGGACAGGGCGGCTTCGAGTTGTTCGAGGATGGAGGGCTTGTGGATGAGGTAATAGAAGTCGACCTCGTGGCCATAACGCGCAACCAGGAGAGCAAGCAGGTGGTCATCGCGAGCGGCGGCGCGCACTTCGGCCAATGACAGGTCGGGGCAACGATGGCCGATGATGAAATTAAGCAGGAACGCAAGCTGGTGGAAGCTTGTGTTGATGCTGCGGGCGGAGGGTTGAGGATTACTGGCGGTGGTTTTCATTCGTTTGATTTTGATGTTTGATGTTTTGATGTTTGGTTTGGGGACTTCGGACACTCGATGGCTCTATATATGTAAGGAACGTCAGGCCCAAAATTTGCCGTCCCGGTGGAGGCAGAATGACGGGGTAGCCGCAAAAGCGGGTTTCGGGGCTGGATTCGTCGGTGGCGCTGCTCCTTTCTGTTGCGGCGCGGGCATGGTGCACGCGCCTGTTTTCGTTCAATGCTCTATATATGTAAGGAACGTCAGGCCCAAAATTTGCCGTCCCGGGGGATATCGGCACAAAACAGCGGTTTTCGTGGTTTTTTGAGGGCGATGAGGGTGGGCAATATGGGTCAGAAATACTTAACTTATACCATAGAACTGGCACGGCATAAGCGGCTCTAAGCATTCCTATGGGTGCAAAAAAGTCGTATTTAGAGAAGCTGGAGGAGCTGGCGAGGGAATATGAGGCAAAAGTGACGCCAGAGGAGTGGGTGCAGAGCCGGTTGCGCTGGGAAGACTGGGGGAGCTTGCTGCTGGAACTGGCTGCGTTTGCCAAGCGGGAGATTCGACGGCGGCGGTGGCGGGGCCAAAGGTCGGGGGTGCTACCGGAGGGTTACGACGCCAACAGTGTGGCGTCAGAAGTGATTACGTCGGCGCTGGAAGGCAAAGCGCGGCTGGCGCCGGGCTGGACGCGAGACCGGCTGATGCGGGAGCTGGAGCGGAAGGTGAGCAACGAGGTAAGACGGCTGCACAAGCTACAGGAAGCCGGGCGGATACGGAGTGAGTGGGAGATACTGCCGGCGGATGCAAACGAGCAACCGCGGAGCGTGTTCGAGAAGATGGAGGGGAAGGTTGGGAGTTGGCCCAGGAACGGAGTGGATGAGGCGCGATTCCAGGCGCGGGACAAGGAGAGGAAAGAGGCTGAACTGCTCATTGCGGAAAAGCTGCGCGGGGAAGATGAGGCGGTGGAGAAATTGTTTGGTTGTTTGCGCGACGGGGTGGTGAAGCGGCGGGAGATCGCGGCGAAGCTCGGGATCAGTGTGGGGGAGGTGACAAACTGCCGGAAGAGGCTGAACCGGAAACTGGAGGAGATCGGGAAGATGGAGGCGGGCTGCCCGCAGTGGGTGATTGAGGAATGGAAGGCGAAGTGAGGGAATTAACCGCGGATGGCGCGGATTTACGCGGATGGGATTAGCCACAAAAGAACACGAAGCGCGCAAAGAAGAGAGCAACAAAACTCGCCCTCTAGTAAGATTGGCCACAAAAGAGCACAAAGAGGGGATTGACACCCTTGGTATCAATTGATACCTTAACTGGTGCAGGCAAAATCCCTAACATGCCTCAACCAATACCCGACGCTTGGCGTAAAGACGTCATCCGAATCTTGCAGACTGCGGATCGGCGACTCATTGACTGGACCCTGCCCGCACGTCAACGCTGGGACGCCGACACTTTCGGTGAAGGTTGGGAGGCGGAGGCCTACGATTTGATGATTGCGGCGCTTCAAGATTCGGGAGTGCAGGGAAATGAAACCACCTCGATGCCTGGTCAGGCAGGAACCTACGAATTCCTTTTCAAATACAAATCAAGCCCGATGTACGGCAAGATCGCCCTTGGGAAGGACAGGAAAAGAATTCTGATTCTGTCCGCTCACCGGGCCGAGCGGCCAAACCTTTGAAAATGAAACGTGGCGCTGTTAAAAAACGAACCTTCGAGGTCCATATTCCGAGCTTGAATGGAGAGGGTGTTGCTGAGGTTGTACCTCTCGAAGTGGAGATCATCCGGGATAGTGATACGGGCGAGGAGGTCCTTACCCCGGAGTCGCTGGAATTAATTGAGAAAACGAAAGCTCGCCTCATAGGACTGCTCCTGCCCGACGAGATTAAGGCATTACGCGAGGGACTAAACCTAACGCAGGAAGGGCTTTCGGGACTCTTGCAACTCGGTGCAAAAACCCTAACGCGCTGGGAAACCGGTCGAGCTCGTCCCTCTCGCTCCATGAACATGCTATTGCTGGCACTCCGGGATGGCCGAATTGACATCGAGTACCTGCGGGCACGGCGCCAAATCTCAAAGGCGAAAGGAGCGGAGGAAACCGTGGACGCGGGCGAGCTAAGCCATCTTGAACTTCATGAAAACACAGGTAACGATCCGCAACTGCCGGGTTGAGGCAGAAAAATGGAGAGAAAAAGATAAGGCGGGGATAGACAAGAGCGCGGAGGACGCAGGATATCGTTACGAGGTCACCCCGGACAGGACGGGCGGACAAATGTTCGCGGCGAGAGCCAAGCCAGCCGGGGGCGCGGGCAATTGGCGGTCGCAGCTTTCCAGGTCCGGCAGACCGAGGTTATCGCGTCGATAATTCTCGAGGTCGTATATCGACCAGCAGAAGTGGGGTTCGGCACGATGGACGATTGGGACCATGACATCGAACACGTCGCCGGCGGTCCATTGGTAACGCCGGGCCAACGGTTGGAGGGCAATGAGGACGGTTTCAATTTCGTCGCCCGGAAAGGGGGGATGGTCGAGCCGGTCCCAGGTATCGGCGGTTTTAGCCGTGTGGGCGGGTTTGCGAGGGCGACGCCGGCGGCGCTGGACTTGTGCGACCGATGGGTGCCGGCACATGGGATGGCCAAAGGCGGCGATGGCGATGTCCTCGACGTGAGCTGAGCCAGGGCCAGTGTAGGTCCACCAGAACGCGCGATGGACTTCGAGCTGAATGGTGGCGTCGAGCCAATCGCACCAGAACCGGGCGGTGCGGCGGAGGAGGCGTGGAGACTGGCCGCGCTGAAGGACCAGGGGACGGCCGGTGAGACGTTCCTCGATGGCCAACGGGACCAGGGCGCGGGCTAGAGTGGTGGCGTAACGGGTGTCGTATCGGGTGAAGCGGAACATATCGTGCAGGGAGAAATGGAATTGGTCATCGGTGAGCTGGTCAAAAATTTGGCAGAACCCGTCAAAAGCCTGGCCATCCTGCAAGAAAGCGGATGGGCAAGAATCGGCGGTGTGGTAGGCGAGGATGGTTTCGGCGATCAGGTTATGTATCCAATCGGTGAGCATGAAAGCGCACAGGAAGAAGTAATCGCCGGCGACGGCCTCTTCGTAGGTACGCATGTGGGGAAGGGGAAGCAGGGGAGACTCAGGCGATGGGGTCATGCGCATAGCCAGCTTAAGAAAGCAGCATTTGGCGGGCCAATTTAGGTAAGGGGAGGTGATGGGGGATGGGGGTGCGACAAGCCATTCGTGAATACGATAAATGCTTTCGCCTCAGTTTGTCCAATTTCACCTTCGCCCCTCCCCATCAACCCTGAACCAGCGTGCGCGACAATTGCAGCATCAATGAGGCGGCTAAGGCATGGCGCCGGCGTCAGCCTGAACCAAATCAAGCCCACGCCGAATCTTGGCGTATCGGAGCATTTCGGAACTCAGATCAACGCCGTCACATTGGATCCCCTTTCTCAGCAGCTCGGCCACGATCAGGCCCTGGCCCGCACCAACCACCAATGCGGGCTGGTGGATGTCGTGTATAATTCGACGGATGCTTGGCAAATCGAGATAGCTGTTTTCAATCTTTGAGTGGTGCGGTGCCAGCGCATCCCAAAAGTTAGAAGGGGTAGTCATGCCCGTCCCGTGTTGCCCAGGGCCGACAGCCAGGGATGTGACGCCGATGCGCGCGCCGTGACGTGATCGCCCACGTTCAGCGGGTAATCCCGCTCCACTTCCCAATCGCGGCTGTCCTTTCCGGCATACTCTTTTCCATCAAGAGCGTACCGATACTCCAGGATGCGTTTCGGCCCGACGTGTGTGACAATCGCCGTGACCGGCCGCGCGTCCGCCCGAATCCAGTGATCCGTCCAGACCGCATGCAGAAACATCCAGGTCTGCTGTCCCAGCCCGAGCATCGGCAGAACTACGAGCAAAGTCGCCAGCCCGGCTAAACGCTCCTTTGCAGGTTCGGATAATCTCAGCCAACTCATATCTTTGGTGTGCATTGGAACGCACACTTGCCAGGGGCACAAAGTTTGAACTATAAAATCAGCAAGCTCAAATCCAGGAATTCTTGTCCTATGAACCACAGCGTTGGCCAGATTGCACCGTGGGTTCCGCGTTGGAGTCAACGAAGAAAGGGGCGTCCTGCCAGGGGCGCGGTGCGGGCTTTTACATTGATTGAATTGCTGGTCGTCATTGCCATTATCGCCATTCTGGCGGCAATGCTGCTTCCAGCCCTTTCCAGGGCCAAGCTCAAGGCGGCCCAAGTGCGGTGCATGAGCAACCTCAAGCAGATTGGGGTCGCAGTGGTGTTATATGCGATGGAAAACAACGAGGTGTATCCCGGCTGGGCCATAAACCAGGAGAGATGCCGCCGGGATATTCAGCGATCATTAACGATGGGCAGTGGTCACCGTTCAGGCTACGGTTTCCGGTGCCATACTATGGCAAATCCGACACGCTGACCATGCGGCACAGCGGAGGTCCAATACGGCGACGGCCACGCCACAGCCGCCAGCTACAAACAAGCGCAGGACATCAACGTTGTGGTGCCGGCATTTTAACCACACGGCCATCCGCCAGCGTATTTAAGATCCGTTCAGACGCATAAACCAAGCACCGGCTCGGGCGGAGCGGCACACTTGCACTTGCTCTGACTAGCGGTCAAAGGCCTGCGTGCTACGATTTCCCTGAGCTCGGCATTGTGGAACACGAAAACACCAGGAATTCATTACCATCCTGCGATCCCCTAACCATCACTTGCATTGGGTTGCTGGCTGGGGCGCAGGCCGATTTCATTCATGAGGGTTTGGGGCACGGCGGCGCTTGCCTGCTGGTGGGCGGCAAACCCAGCCTGCTCACTTCGATGAACTTTGTCTGGGACGAGCACGGGTTTCCGCGTTCGGCTCTCAGAGTAGTGTTCGCCGGAGGAACGATTGCAAATTTATTGGCGGGCGCTCTCGCCCTGGCCTTGTTTCGACGACCTCGGTTCACTGCTCACTTCTATTACTTTTTGTGGCTATTCGCCGCCGTGAACCTTTACGTCGGTACGGGCTACTTCCTGTATTCCGGTGTGAGCAACATTGGTGATTGGGCAAATTTCATTTCCGGCCTGCCGGCCACCTGGCTCTGGCGCGGGTTGCTGATTTTGATCGGAGGAACCAGTTATTACCTTTGCGTGAGGATGATGCTGTCGATGGCCGGGCCGTTGACCGGCGGAGACCCTGCGGTTCGTTATCGGCGCGCCAATGTGCTGATGCTGATTCCTTACTTCGCCGGCGCGGTTTTGAGCTTGAGCGCCGGTCTGCTTAACCCGCAAGCGAAAGCGCTGATTCTCATCTCGGCGGTCGCCGCTTCCCTGGGCGGCATGAGCGGTTTGGCGTGGGGTCCGCAACTGCTTCGTGATCCGCATTGGCTGGTTTCGTCCAGCGCGCCGGTAGCAATCCCTCGCCATTGGGTTGGGTGGCTGCCGGGGTGCTGGTTGCATTTGTTTTTGTTGCCGTTCTTGGCCCGGGATTGAAACTGTAATTACTCGGCTTCCTTGACTCCGTAGCCCCGCAAAACTTCTTTCACGGCTTCTGTTCCCCCAAGCTTCCGTGGAAGTTTGGCCCCGGCTTTCAGCAATGCTTCCACGGTGCCGGCATAGTTTCCCGTCGCGGAATGCCAGCCATTTTCGGAGCCATGAATAGCCCAGCCGAGCGGTGTGCTGTTGAAGTCCGCGTCTGTTTTCTCGAGTGGCGGATGATAGCGCAAAATCTCGCTAGCCATCTCGGAATTTCCGTGAAAGGCCGCCCAGTGCAATGGGGTCGCCCGATGCTGGCCAAGCTCGTCCACGGGAAGACCGGCAGCCAGCATAAGGCGCACGGCAGCGAGATTATTATTGCGCGCGGCGTGGGCGACCTGCCGCCGGTACGCTTCAGAAAGCTGCGTGACGAGCGCGGAGTTTTGCGCGAGCAGTTTTTTGACGCCGGATTCGTCGGCGCTCCAACATGCCGCAATCAGCCTGACATCATCCGGACTGCACTCCATGAGCAGGCGAAAAACGTCTTCGTGTCCGAATTGTTTGGCGACATCGTGGGGTGAGACATACCAGCCGAGTGTCCACTGGTAGATAGTCCCGCCGGCCCTGGGATTGATCATCGGAAAGTACTCGCCGCTGACGCGCGTGTGAATCGAATCAGGCTCAGCCGCTAAATGCTGGCGGACGAGTTCCGCATCACCGAGCGCTGCGGCCATAAGAATATCGGTTTTGCAGCCGCGCTGAACGAGATAGCGGGCAACGTCCTGGCGCTCGCGGAGCATCCATTGAGCGGGGGTGGATTCGTGGTCGATATCGCGCGCGTCAATGTCTGCGCCGTGCTGGAGAAGCAGGCCGGCGATTTCAACCGTGCTGGCGAAATGAAGCGGGGTTTGGCCATCTCCGCCTCGAGTGTGGACGAGATTGGGCTCGGCGGTAATCAGCGCGCGGAGCTGGTCGGTCATTCCCAGCCGCGCCGCGGCGTGCGCAGTCACCACTGCGCCCCGCTTAATGGCGTAGGCGGCCAGCTCGGGCCTGGCGCAGTCCAGCAACCCGAATCCGCCGGCCCACCAGCGGCTCCGGCCATTTATGTCCGCGCCGGCTTCGAGCAACGCGTCGAGCATTTCCGGGCTGCGCACATGTATAATCGCGGGGGAGTCGAATGCGGCGACCGGTTCGTTGACGCTGGCCTTCATTTGCGGAAAACGTTCGAGCAATTTCCGAAGGAATACAGCGTCGTCCGTTTTGAACGCTCTTTTGAAAAGCTCTATCGGCTCGGCCGTTTCAAGCAGCAGCGACTCGACGTGCTCTTTAAGCTTTGACATATAACCTTTCTGCTATCGGTCGTGCTGAACATCGCGCCCCGCTGGGGCTTAAGCCATTCTTCCAGCGGGCGTTTTACTATAAACATTGCGCCCTGCCGGGGCTGGGCAACACCTGGACACTTCGACGGGACTAAGCGCGCCGGCATTGGAAATTCATCAGGCTGGCGGGTGGCCGTCCGGATCACGCGCTCCATTTCCAGTGGCGAATCTCCGGCAGGTCTTCGCCATGCCGGCAGATATACTGCTGGTGATCGAGGAGTTTGTCGCGCAGGGCCTGTTTGGCGTAGGCGGCGCGGGGGCCGAGCGTCGGCACGCGGTCGATGACGTCGGCGGCGAGATGAAAGCGGTCCAGGTCGTTCATCACCGTCATGTCGAATGGCGTGGTGGTCGTGCCTTCCTCTTTGTAGCCGCGCACGTGGAGATTCGGATGGTTGGTGCGACGATAAGTCAGGCGATGAATCAGCCAGGGATAGCCGTGATAGGCGAAGATGATGGGCTTGTCTTTGGTGAAAAGGACATCGAAGTCTTTGTCACTTAAGCCGTGCGGGTGTTCGCCTGGCGGCTGGAGCTTCATCAAATCGACAACGTTAATCACGCGGACTTTCAAGGCGGGAAAATGTTTCCGGAGCAATTGCACTGCGGCCAGGGTTTCGAGCGTGGGCACGTCACCGCAGCACGCCATGACGACATCGGGCTCGCCGCCCTGGTCGTTGCTGGCCCACGGCCAGATGCCGATGCCGGCGGTGCAATGTTTAATGGCGGCGTCCATGTCGAGCCACTGCGGTGCGGGTTGCTTGCCGGCGACGATCACGTTGACGTAATTGCGGCTGCGCAAGCAGTGGTCCGTTACCGAGAGCAGGGTGTTGGCGTCGGGAGGCAAATAGACACGGATAATTTCCGCTTTCTTGTTCGCCACATGGTCGATGAACCCGGGGTCCTGATGGCTGAACCCGTTGTGGTCCTGGCGCCAGACGTGCGATGAGAGCAGGTAGTTCAGGGACGCAATCGGCCGCCGCCAGGGAATATGATTAGCCACCTTGAGCCACTTGGCGTGCTGGTTGAACATCGAATCCACGATGTGAATGAACGCTTCGTAGCATGAAAAAAAGCCATGCCGGCCCGTCAGCAGGTAGCCTTCGAGCCAACCTTCGCACTGGTGCTCGCTCAACATCTCCACCACGCGGCCATCGGGAGCGACGTGCTCGTCGCCGGGAATAATTTCCGCCGTCGAGCATCGGTTCGTGACCTCGAAGACGGCGCCCCAGCGGTTCGAGGTCGTCTCGTCCGGGCTGAACACGCGAAAGTTGGCGGGGTTGAGTTTGAGCGCATCGCGGATGAACTGGCCCTGGACGCGCGTGGCTTCGGCATCCACGGCACCGGGCTTGGGGACTTTAACGGCGTAATCGGAGAAGTCCGGCAGGCGCAAGGAGCGCAGCAGCAGGCCGCCGTTGGCGTGCGGATTGGCGCTCATGCGGCGCTCGCCTTTGGGGGCCAGCTCGGCGAGTTCGGACCGCAGCCTGCCGGTTTTATCGAACAATTCCTGCGGGCGATAGCTCCGCATCCACTTCTCCAGAATCTTGCGATGTCCCGGACGGCTCATCTCGCCCATCGGCACCTGGTGCGAGCGGAACGTGCCCTCGGTGGGCTTGCCATCGACCACCTTGGGGCCGGTCCAGCCTTTCGGTGAGCGCAGGATGATCATGGGCCAGCGCGGGCGGGCCTTGAATCCGTTCGCGCGAGCGTCCTTTTGAATGCGCCGGATCTCGGCGACTACGGTGTCGAGCGTGGCAGCCATGAGCTGGTGCATCGCCATCGGCTCGTCGCCTTCGACGAAATACGGCTGGTAACCGTATCCGCAGAAGAGCGCTTCCAGTTCGTCGCGGGGGATGCGTGCCAGCACGGTGGGGCCGGCGATCTTGTAGCCGTTCAAGTGCAGGATGGGCAGGACCGCGCCGTCGTGGACCGGGTTGAGGAACTTGTTCGAGTGCCAACTGGTGGCCAGCGGGCCGGTCTCGGCTTCGCCATCGCCGACGACGCACGCAACGAGCAGGTCGGGGTTGTCAAAGGCGGCGCCGCAGGCGTGGGACAGCGAATAACCCAGCTCGCCGCCCTCGTGAATCGACCCGGGCGTCTCCGGCGCCACGTGGCTCGGGATTCCTCCCGGGAAAGAGAACTGCTTGAACAGCCGCCTGATTCCTTCCTCGTCGGGGGAGATGTTGGGATAAACTTCGCTGTAAGTCCCCTCCAAGTAGGCGTTGGCCACCAACCCCGGGCCGCCGTGACCCGGCCCGGTGATGTAGATCATGTTCAGGTCGTGTTCCTTGATGACGCGGTTCAGGTGAACGTAGATGAAATTCAAGCCGGGCGTGGTGCCCCAGTGGCCGAGGAGCCGGGGCTTGATGTGCTCCCGCTTGAGTGGTTTCTTCAAGAGCGCATTGTCGTAGAGATAAATCTGGCCGACGGACAGATAATTGGCGGCGCGCCAATAGGCGTTCATCTGACGCAGCAGATCGGAGGTCAGCGGCTTATTCGTGAGGTTGGTCTCTTTCGTTTTCATGAGAGTTCCATTGCAGGTGGATTGTCGCCAAAAACTCAAGGGCGGGCAAGGGAGAGAATATTTCCGAAACCCAAGGCGAGTGTAATTCCGAAGGCCGAAATCCCAAAGACCGAAAGAAACCCCAAACCCGAGTTCCGAAGTCGCCGGATTGGCCGCGAGCCGCTCACGCGGCTTGACCGTGGAGAGGTAAATCTGGTAAACGCCTGTCGTGCCGGCCAACGAGCAATCCTCGAACATTCCGCTGGCAGATGTATTGCGGGCCGCGAATGGATTGGCCTCGGCAGGATTGATTGAGGACTACGCGTTGGGGGGCGCGCTCGCTGCGATTTATTATGTCGAACCTTTCGCCACCTACGACGCTGATATTTTCTTCATCCCCGCCGACAAGGGGCTGACCGCCGGCCTTCCAGCCATTTACGCGCACCTTCAGGGGCAGGGCTGGCAGGTGGAGAGTGAACATCTGCTTGTGCGCGGATTCCCGGTGCAGTTTCTCGCCGCGCAGGGTTTGACCGAGGAAGCTGTGCGCGAGGCCGAGCACATTGAGTTAGAGGGCGTGCCGGCGAAAGTTTTCCGCGCCGAACACATCGTCGCCATCGCGGCCAGCGTTGGACGCCAAAAGGACAAAGCTCGTATCGAGCAATTCCTTCAACAGGCCGACCTGGACACAGTCCGGTTGCAAAACATCCTCCAACGCTATAACCTGAAATTGCCATGAAGCTGGAAATGCGGAAAAAGCTGGCGCGTGAGCCCTTCGCGGAGAAAATCCGCAAAGTCGGGCAGCTCGTCCGTCTGGCCAAAAGCGTTCCGCGCCGGAATAATACTATTTTCAAGCTGTGCCAACACCCAGGCCCAAAACACGACACACAGTCTTTGCAATCATCCACTCCTCGTCAGTACAAATAACGCGCACGGAGACTCGGCTGGTGTCCGAGGAAATCACTGCGGCGTTAGCCGCGTTACGCGCCGCGTTCAGTTCGATTCCAAGAAATCCCAGCCCCTCGCAAATCCGGGTGCGAATTTGCGGCGCCTTTTCCCCGATGCCGCCGGCGAAGACCAGCGTGTCCAGGCCCGCGAGCGCCGCCGCGAACGCGCCGACCCATTTTTTCGCCTGGTAACAAAACAAAGCGACCGCCTCGGCCGCCCGCGCGTCCTGGGTTTCGCGCTCAAGCAAGTCGCGCATGTCGGAACTGGTCTCGGATATCCCGAGCAAGCCAGATTTGAAATTGACCATCTCGTTGAATTGCTGGGAGCTCATGTTTTCGGTGTGCGCCAGGTACCAGACCAGCCCGGGATCGAGGTCGCCGGAGCGGGTGCTCATGGGCACCCCGGCCGTCGGGGTGAAACCCATGCTCGTATCGACGGCTTTGCCGTGATGGACAGCGGCCAGGCTCGCGCCGTTGCCGAGGTGAGCGAGGATTACCCGGCCTTCTGCGGCTTCAGGTCCGGCCAGGCGAGCCAGTTCTCCCATCAGAAACGCGTAGGACAAGCCGTGAAAGCCGTACCGCCGCACCCCCTGGGCTTCGTAGCGGCGCGGAATTGGCAACAGCCGGGCCACGCGCGGCAGGTCATGGTGAAAAGCCGTGTCGAAACACGCCACCTGCGGCAGTGCCGGAAAGCGCTGGTGAAACGCTTCGGTCAACAGGATTTCTTCAGGCAAATGTTGGGGATCGAAGGGGGTGAGCTGATGCAACTCCTCGACCATTTCTTTAGTGATTAACTGCGGCTCGCTGTACTTGGGTCCTCCATGAACCACACGATGTCCCACCGCGGTCAGCGCCTCTTGACCGAGGCGTTCTTCGAGCCAATCCATCAGCGCGCCGACCGCCGCTGTGTGGTCCGGCGCGGCCAGCGGTCGCGAGAAGTTGTCCGCCTGGCTCAAGCCTTTCACCCGCAAGTTCGCGTCGGGCAGTCCAATCCGCTCGACCCTGCCCTCCAGCATCCGCCGGAGCGGCGCAGCGACCTCGAACAGCGCGAACTTGATGCTCGAGGAACCGCCGTTGATCGTCAGGATGTGTGGGTTGCCAGGTTTCATCGAATGGGGGGTGCTAGGGTCCGACGGATAATCGATAGAAGCGGGAGGTTCCGGTGAGCGGAAGGGTGAGCCGAAGGGAGCGATTGGTCGGCGCGCTCAAGCAGTCCAGCCAAGTGGCCCAGGCACCTGAACCGAGGGTGTTTTGGTATTGGAGGACGTAGTCGAGATTCGAGGTGGCCGAGAAGCTCAGGAGGACATGGGTTGGGTCGGGCATCTGGATCGAATCGAAGCGCGCGGGAGGAGGTCGCAGGACCGCATTGAGAATCCAAGTGACGGTATCGATCATAATCGATTGTCCCTGGGGCCCGGAGAGGAGCGTGTCCCAGACATACAATATCCGGCCGCCTTTGGCGGGTCCGGTGCCAAAGGCAATGAAGAGGACCGCATCGCCGTAGTAGGTGCCTTGTCCATCCAACGCCTTGAGAAAAGGCTGGTAACGATTCAAGGTGCTTACGGACGAGCCGATGAGCGCGCGCAGGCGGGGGTCGCCGGGTGGAAAGGCGAATTGCTGCGGGACGGAATGGAGGATGGTCTGGTTGGTGTAGAGCTGCATGAAGATGCCGGCGGGCGCTTGCTCGAAGCCCTGCAATGACATGCCATAGGTGGGCAAGAGCGGATCGGCCGGACCCGCAGCATCGGCCGGCCCGTAACCATAGTAAAAGGGGTAGGGCCCCGTCGCGAGCAGGACGAGAGTTCCGCCGCCGGCAAGGTACTTCGTGATGGCGGCCTTGCCGTCACCGTTGGTGAGGACGGTTTTGACGTAATTCTCGCTGCCGAGGTAAAAGGCCAACGGGTAGCGCGCCGGGTTAAAGGTATTGGTATCCACGAATTGGGTTTCGGTGAGGGCATCCCATTTCTTGCGCAGGCCGGTGGCGGCGGCGAAATTCGCGCCGGGGCCGGCGGTGTTCAAAGGCAGCAGGGCGATTTTGCCGGTGGGCAACAGCGCATAGCTGGCCTGAAGGGCCAAAACCGCCAGCTCCTGAGTTTCCTGCTGAACGAAATTGGAGGAGGCCGCGGCGAGCGTGGCCTGGAAGGGCAGCCAATCGGTTTGGGTGCCGGTGAACGCGGTAAGGCCCATGACGAGGGTGCCGTTGGGGTTGACCTGGGCAAGGGTGCGGCCAGCCGGCACGACGGCGTAATCCATCAACACTTTCTGAGTGAAGATAATCGGCCAGGCGCGCCAGGCCAGCACCGGGTTGCCGCTGAGGGGCAAGTTGGTGCCATTGTCGAGGAGCAGATTCGGCGCGGCCGTCAGCGTCTGGGCCACGGGCGGAGAATAGGTCACCAAAAGCACGCCGGCCCCGGGAGCGCTGACCGGCGCGACATTGTTCAGCGCCTGCAATCCTTGCTGAGCAGGGATGCCGTAGTTCCAGTGCCGGCCGGGAACGATTCCAGCAAACGAACTCAGGTTATTCCAGTCCTGCACGAGATTGGTGTTCGCCGGAAGCGGCAAGGTGGTAAACAAACCGTTGGTCGCCGCGACAACGTTGGTTGGGGAGTAAACCAGCGAGGTGTCGAAGTTAATGATTGGGGCATTGGCCGGCACGGTGCCGATGGTGATGATGTCGCCGTTCTGCAGTTGGGAGAAATAGAACGAACTGGGGGATTGCAAGGGGCGTTCCACCTGGCCAATCCCGAGAACATTAGTTACTCCGTTCCGGACCCGGGTAACGGTCGAGGCGTGGATATCGAAAAATGGATAGGAAAAGGTGACATCGAACACGGTGGAATTGCTGGAGACGATCCGGAAGGTGCACGAGCCGTCGCCGCCGGTGCGGTAATCGGCGACATCGGAGGTCATGCCGTTCTTGTCGAAAGCAATGCAGGCCTGGGCGCCGGCGACGACCCGCATGGTGGAAGAGCCAACCGGCTCGTTGAGCGGCAGCGAAGGGGAGAAGCCATAGGGGTAGCGCAGGCCGCGTCCGGGGCCCGAGCCGTCGAAGACTCCCAAGCCTTCGGTCAAGGCTTCGCTGGTATTGTATTGGGCCAGGGAATCCTCGTAATTGGGCTGGTAGAGGACAGGCCAGCGCTGGAGCATGCCGCGCAGGTAATAGCGCATGCGCGGGTCGCCCGTGTGGACATAGACCTGTGTGAGCGAGTCAATGTTCCAATTCACTTCGTTGGCGCAGCCCAGGCCGGCCCAGTCTCGCCCGCTGTTTGGCTCGGCCAGAAAAGCGCTGTCGAGGGCCCCGTCGAAGCGGTCGGAGTCCATGGCCCAGGGGTGCAAGTATCGCCAGGTGATGGTATCGGCCAGGTGCAAGGCCAAGGTGGCATTGGTTCCGCGCTGGGGGTCGCCGCGGAAAGTAAAATAATAATCCAGGAGAAACGCCGAACACAACGTGCTGCCGATGGCAAAAGGGGAGGAGGGGACATCGGCGAATTCATTGCGGCTCCAGACGAGGTGCCTGGCCCAGTTAAAGAGGCCGTCAATGGCCGGCAAGTACGAAGGCCTGACCTGGTTATTCGTGCGGTCATAACGATATAATTCGACGAGAACCCGGGCGGGGAACCAACCTTCGGAATTGTGCAAGGTCGTCACGGCCGGTCCTCCCCAGTTGGTCAGCCAGGCGCCGGTCAAAGGTTTCTGCCAATAAAGGCAGGAATCACCGCCAGCCATAAAACTGATGGCGTAGTTGGTGAGGAGCGATTCAAGCTGGCCCCGGCCCGCATTCAAGGTCGCGAGGTCGCCGCGACGGACCGCGGTGTCGATGGGCATCTCGATGTGCCCGCCCCAGCTCTGGAGCAGCAGCGTGCCCGCCGGATAGAAGGTCGTCTCACCGCCCGGGCCGTAGAGGCCCAGGCCGATGGGGCCGGAGAAATCGCTGAGGCGAGCCTGGCCGGGAATCCACAAGAGATCGTTCATCGCCGGAACCCGGGGCAGGGTGTTGGTGTATTGGGCGAAGAGGCGGGTATGGAAGCGTTCGTTGGGGTCTTCCGTGGGGGCAAGGTCGGTGTCGATTTGCAGGTTGAACCACGACGCGAGCACCTCGCCGCCCTGGGGGTAGACCTGTTGGCCGTAACGAAGCCCGCCGTAGGGATAGGCCAGGGCGATGAAGTTCGTCAGGCCGGACTGGCTCCAGCAATAGGCAGTGGCGATGAAGCGTTCGGATTGGTCGGTGGCCCTGGCCCCCTGGAAATCGTACCCGACGTAAAGGCCGGCCGCCGGGTCCCACAGCCCAATCATGGGGATAGGATGGCCGCCCAAGGGACAGATATAACTCCAGTTACGATTCCAGAGGCAGGAGATTTCGGGAGAACCGGTGTGGACATCCTGCAAGAGCGGGAAGGGATCGGCAAAGGGTGTGGCATTGAGCCAGCCGCGCTGGTGCCAGACCTGGGCAGTGGGCATGGAACAAACCAGAAAGTGGAATGGGGCCGGGCCGTCCGGGAGCATGGCGAGCCAGTGGTTCGTGTTGAAATTGGCCGGAGTCAGTTTGAAGCGGACAATGGGCTGCCAACCGGTGGGCGCATTGGTTCCCGCCGGCGGCGGGGGCACACTGATGCTGACAAAATCGTCGGCGGCGAAGGTGACCGCAAGAGAATCTTGCGCGCGCAGGCCGGAAAGCGTAATGCCTGCGGCATTGCTGACGACATTATCCGCCATGATGGCACCGTTGGCCGCCAGCCGGATAGGGGCCACCAATGCACCATCGGCATAGACGTCGAAACCCTGATTGCCAGCGGGCACAGCGGTAATGGAAGGAGCGGCCTGGGCAAGGCGCGCGGCGAGCAGAAACACCGAGATGGAGGCAGGCCATGGTCTCGAAGGTGTCACGTTGAGGTGCATGCGGTGCAGGGAGGAAGTATACCGCAAAGGAAGGGGGAGCGGAAGGGTGCAGTTCTGGTTATCTGACTTATTTGAACCACGGAGGCACGGAGGAAGATCTTGGTCTCGTTTTTATTTGAACCACGGAGGCACGGAGGCACGGAGAAGAGATAGGAGGGGCGGGGAAAGCTGTGGCCGCGAGTCTCACCTCTAAACAAGCCACCACAGGCGACCCGTTTCACGCCCTGCTCGTCCAACTTTATTTAAACCACAGGGACACGGAGGCACAGAGAAGGGACAGGATACGGGTAGCAAAGCCGCGTCCGCCAGTTTCTTCCCTGAACAAGCTGCCACACGCGACCCGCTTCACGCCCTGCTTAAGGACCGGCACGTTGAAATTGATTAGCAGTCCCAGGGACTTCTTGTCCAACTTGAGGTAAGTCAGCAACTGCGCATCATGAATCGGATGTAATTCCGCCACGGCTTTGAGTTCGACGATCAAAGCGTCTTCGATCACAAAATCCAGACGGTAGCCGCAATCCAGTTGCACCTCCTTGTAACGCACCGGCAGCGCCCTTTGGCGCTCGAAGCGAAGGCCGGATTTCGACAGTTCATACGCGAGGCATTCTTCATACGCGCTTTCCAGCAATCCTGGCCCAAGCTCGCGATGAATCTCGATGCAAAAGCCAATGACTTTGCCACTCAGTTCGTTCAGTTTTTGGCGCTGCGACTCAATGTTTGTGTTGTTCATCTGATTTGTTGTTTTTTGTTGTTTTTAACCACAGAGGCACGGAGGCACAGAGGGAAAACTAAACCTATTTAACTTTTTTAACCTATTTAACTCTTTGCTTGCGGCTCCTCTGTGCCTCCGTGCCTCTGTGGTTTGTGCTTTTAGCCGTTGGGCGCGATCTCGGCGTAGAGCCAGGCGCGGGCGTAGGTCCACCACCGCTTGGCGGTGGCCTCGGAAATCCCCAGCAGACGCGCGGCCTCCTCGATGGTCAGGCCGGCGAAATAACGCAGCTTCACGAGTTCGGCTTTATCCTTGTCGAGCTCGGCCAGCTTGTTGAGCGCTTCATCGACGGCCAGCATTTGGTCGTCGGGAGCCGGGGCGGCGACTTCGAGTTTCTGCACATCGAACTGAGCCTGGCCGCCGCCGTGACGGAGCGCCTTTTTGCGGCGGGCGTTTTCGATCAGGATGCGGCGCATCGCTTCGGCGGCAGCGCCGAAGAAATGGGCGCGGCTGTCCCAGGCCTGGTCTTCGCGGCCGCCCAGCCGCAACCAGGCCTCATGAACGAGCGCGGTGGGCTGCAGGGTTTGGCCTGGCGCTTCGTTGGCCATCTTGCAGGCCGCGAGTTTGCGCAGTTCGTTATAGACCAACGGCAGTAATTGGCCGGCCGCTTTGGGGTCGCCTTGCTCGATGGCATTCAGGAGCTGAGTCACGTCGCTCATTTGCCGTTGCCGGCCGGTGCCGGGGCTCCGGCAATGAGCCCGCCGGCCTCGCGCAGCAGGATCTGCGCGATGATAGTATCGTTCCAGTCGATGCGGCCGGGTTGCGTCAGCTTCGTTTCGGCAATTTTGACGCCGTTGGCCAAGGTTGCACGGGCGGCGTTGGTTTGGCCCAATTGGTATTCGGCCATGGCCTGGGTCGCATAGGCCTGCGCGGTCCGAGCGGGCACGCCTTCATCTGCGGCAACTTTCCGCAGCCATTCCAGGGCGCCGGTGAAATGGCCCAGTCGATATTCGGCCAACCCCTTGACGAATTCGAAATAAGGCCATGCTTTGAGGCCTGGGCCTGCCGCCACAGCGGTGTCCGCCATCTTCGCAAGCTTTTCCCGGCTGGCGGCGGGTGGAGGAAGCACCAGGCAATCCTTGGCGATTCGCTCGGCGATCAATGGGTCGGCGGTTTCGCCGAACCGGCTCAAGACCCGCTCGCGGTGTGCTCGGTAGCCAGCCAAGTCTCCGGTTTGAAGCAGCAAGGGCGCAAGGTAATGGTAGGCGTAATGGTTGGTGGGGTCAGCGGTGATCGAGCGGTTGAAGTTCCGGATGGCCCCCGCCCAGTTACCCTGCCGCGCGTACACCTCGCCGAGGGCATTGTAGAAGATCGAGCCTTGCGGGATATTCAGCGGAATATCGCTGATCACCTGCTCCGCCTCTTCCATCCGGCCCTGGCTCAAAAGGCGTCCCGCCGCGGTAAATTTTTCGGTGATGGGGGCCATTTCGCGCATGCGTCGTTCGAGGGCCAAGCCGTTTTCGGCCTGCTGCCGTAATTCGGCCTGCCGACGCTCGGCGGCGACGGCTCGCCGGAGCGCGTGTCTTTCCTGGATAAACAAATAGAGGGACAAGCCAAGGCCCAAGACCAACGCGGCGATAACCGCGGCAGCGGCGGCGACGGCGGTTTTGTTCCGGCGCACCAATTTCTGAAAACGGTAAAGACCGCTCGGGGGTCGGGCTTCGATGGGCTCGCTTTTAAGGAAACGCTGAACATCGAGCGCCAGGGTGCTGGCGGATTCGAACCGGCGCGTCCGGTCCTTTTCGAGGGCCTTCATGACGATCCAGTCCAGGTCGCCGCGGATGAAGTGGACCAGTTTGGGGGGTTCGGCGCTGTGGCGTTTGGCGACCGCGCTCAGATCGGCATCGAGCATCGTGCTCAAGCGGGTCGAGGGCCGCTCCGGTTCTTTCTCGCGGATAGTGCGGCGCATTTGCTCAAGTCCGAACCGAATCAGTTCCTGGGCCTCGAAGGGAGTGTGGCCGGTGAGCAATTCGTAGAGCAGCACGCCCAGGCTGTAGATGTCGCTACGGGTATCAATGTCCAATCCGCTCATCTCGGCCTGCTCGGGGCTCATGTACGCCGGCGTGCCGATAAACTGGCGCAGCTCAGTATAGACTGTCAGGTCCGTCAACCGTCCTTCGGTTGCCTTGGCGATGCCGAAATCGATGACCTTGGGCACGGGCACGCCGTCGTGAAGGGTGACCAGGATGTTCGAGGGTTTGATGTCGCGGTGGATGATGGCCTTTTGATGGGCATGCTGGATTGCATGGCAGACCTGGACGAACAACTCGAGGCGCTGCGTTGTGTTGAGCTGGTTCTGGTCGCAGTAGTCGGTGATTTTGATTCCGCGCACCAGTTCCATCACGAAATAAGGACGGCCCGTTGCGGTCGCGCCGGCATCGAGGACCCGGGCGATGTTGGGATGGTCCATCATGGCCAGGGCCTGGCGCTCGGCCTCGAACCGGGCGATGACGCTCCGGGTGTCCATGCCGAGCTTGATCACCTTGAGGGCGACGCGGCGGCGGACCGGTTCAGTCTGCTCGGCGACATAGACGGCGCCGCAGCCGCCTTCGCCGAGTTTCTCGCGGATTTTGTAATGTCCGATGACATCACCCGGCTGCTCGGCTGGCGTAGTGGGAACCACCAAGGTACCGCCTTTGCCGGCGGGTTGTTCAGGCTGAAGGAATGCGCCGGCGCGGTCGTGAGATTTGATCAGCACGTCGATACGCTGGCGCAGTTGGGCATCGCCGGCGCAAACCCGGTTGAGGTAGGCCGGGCGCTGGTCGGGCGGCAGGCCGATGACGGAATCGAAGATGACCTCCTCGCGGCGCGGTTCGGGGGGAGGTTCTGTCGAAGCTTTGTCTTTCACGTTATCTTTCACGTTGTCCCCAGAATTCACGGGTTTAGTTCCGACAAAGTGTGCGACAAAGTGTCAGGAAAAGGGAGATTTAAGTGGTCGGTTCGGACAAAACGCGCGACAAAGTGTCAGGAAAAGGAGCATAAGGCGGTGCGCCGTCATGGAGCCGGGGCGAGCTTCTTCTGCAATTTCTCGTCCGCAGGGAACAGGGCAGCTCCGCGTTGCCAGACCGCGCGGGCGTCATCGCCGCGGCCGACTTTTTGATACTGATCGCCGAGCCAGGAGTAGGTTTCGGCGAACTGGGGTTGCTGCGGTTGGAGTTCCTGTTGTTGAATGAGGGTCTGGAAATGCTGGATGACCTCGTCGCTTTTGTTGAGCATCGGCGGCCAATAGGACAAGGCAACCGCCTTGGTGAAACGGGCCTCCCAATTGGAAGGGTCGATGCTTAAGGCCGAGTCGAACACTTTATCGGCTTGCATGGCCAGGATGCCCTGTTCGCGCAAGTCCTTTATGGTGCCACATTTTTGCAGGTAGGCCTGGCCCAGGGCTGCCGGGAGTTCCGCGCTGCGCGGGTCGTTGGCGGTTCGGTGTTCCAGCTCGGCGATCGCCTGGTCGAGCTTGCCGGTTTCGCGCAATTGTTTCCAGGCATCGCGCTTCTGCTGGTGGCTGGCTTGGGGTGAGACCAGTACATCGACCGTCCGGCCAAGGAAAGCAGCGTCCAACTCAGAGTTGGCCGCCGCAGCGACTGGGCGCGAGATTGGTTTGGGAACATTAGGCGCAAGTGCGGGTTGTACCGCTGGTTCGGGTAGTGCGGCCACGGGCTGAACGGCCTGTGGTTCCTCGGCCGCCGCCGGAGGAGCAACTTCAGCCACAGGTTCCACCGGCAAAACCGGCAGGGGTTTGGGACGATTGACGTAGAATCCCAACCCGGTCAACACGCTCAATCCGATGACTGCCACGATCATTTTTTTCATAATAGCCTTTTGCTTTACCGTTGGATGCGGCGATTTCACACGTTCCGCCAGACAATGCGAAATCCGGGGCAAAAAGGGCTCAGGGATTTTCGGATTTTTTTTGGCAGGCTTTTAACGCAAGGGCGCAAAGGCGCGAAGGCGCAACCGGAGCAGAGGGGACAGAACCGTTAGACAACCGTCAGGGCGCCTCAACGGCGCGGAAGAATTGCTGTGGCGGATTGGTAACATTGAAGCCATCCACCCGCAATTGCCCGTTGCTCGGCACCACGGGGTTCGCCAGCAAAGTCCAGTTGAAAAACGGCAGGCTGACGTTGGTAGCCGAGTAGATGCGAACCCTGGGCGCGCGGTTGCTCACCACCGGACTGCCATCGGCGTCCACCAGGAAGAGGGAGAAGGCGCCGCCGGACGGAGCGGGCGTCAGGAAGCGGAGTTGGGGATTGAGCGTGGCGCCCAGGCTGGTGGTGGCGCCGTAGAGATTGGAGACGACGACGCTGTAGGCGCCCGAACTGCTGCTTAGGACCACGAAGCTCAGGGTGCTGGTGGTGGCCGAAGCAATATTGGCCCCGTTGAGCCGCCACTGGTAACTCAAGGGGGAGGTGCCGGCAGCATTCACCGTGAAGGTCGCGGTGCTGCCGACAGGCCGGACCTGGTCGGAAGGGGCGGCGAGGATGGTGGGCGGGATTCTACCCGACCACAAGAGGGCATCAGCCATGAGGCGCGCGCCATCGGTGCCGGGGAGCCAGAAGCCGCCGGCCGCATCATTGGAGGGCGGGTAGAAGTTCAGGCCAGGACACCGGCCGGGCGCGATGTCTTTGGCGGCTACGAGTGGTTGACCATCGGACCAATGCGCGACGAGCGTGGCGCCGGCGGCGGTAGCGATCGGACTGTTATGGAAGCTTGCCGCACCTCCGTCAAAGGAAGCCACACCATCGAGCAGGGGATGGAGCGGCAGGTCTTTCACCAAGGTCAAATCGGTCTCGTTGGTCTGGGTCCCGGTGGTAAAAGGCAGATAGCCGCCGGTGACCAGACGTCCCTGGATTGACAGCCCCTGCGAATTCCAAAAAACGAAGGTAGCCAGCGCGACTCCGCCGCCCTGGTCGACATAATCGGCGAGGGCATTGCCCAGGTTCGTGTTGTCGTTGAAGCCCTGATCGGAATAGACCAGGACCGCCTGGTAACCGCGGAGGTCGGAGGGCGCGGGAACGGGATAGCCGGTGTTGACCAGAAACGCATCCACCTGGGGAATCAAGCCGGTTCCGAGAATCTTGTTTTGCACGTCGGTGTTCCAGGCGGGACTCGCGGGCGAACCATAAACAGCGACGCGCGCGCCGCTGTAAAGATCGAATCCTCTCCATTGGCTACCAATTGCATCGATAAGGAAGACCTTGCCATTGCAGAAACTGAAACCCCAAGCGGAAAAGGAACTCGTGCCCTCCCCGGGCAGCGCGGCTTGCACGATGCGGTTTCCGTTCGTGTCCCAAACGGAGAGAATCCCGTTGCCGTTGTAGGAGAGCCACAAGTTACCCGAAACAGCCAGGCCGCGACTTTGCGGCGAGACGTTTTCTCCGCTGACGGAGCCGAAGCCTGACAAGGCGACGCTGCCCAAATACGTGCCGTTGGTGCCCCAGCGCGAAACGACTCCGGCGCTCATGGCCTGGTACTCGGTTCCGTCGCCGTTGAGCACAACGGAGGATTGCGGGTCGAGCGTGCCGCCGGTCAGCGTGATGCCGGAACTGGCGAAAACACCAGGACTGGTCTGTTGATAAATCACGCCGCTATTGTAGGCGCGAGCCAGGACAGTGCCGTCCGCCCGGGCGAAGACGGAGCGGAAATCCAATCCGGGAGAATAACTCGCGACCAAGGCCCCGGCAGAAGAATAGCGGGCGAGCCGAACACCGGCGGCGTTGCCGCCCGAGCAGGACCAGTAGTTGGTTCCATCGAAGGCGATCCCCGTCAAGGTGGCAGTCAAGACATCGGTGAACGCCACATTGGTATGGATGGAGAACCCGGTGACGACCGGCACGCCGGCTACATCGGCGGCGCTGCATCCGAAGCCATTGAATACCGTCAATCCAAGGGTGACCCGGTTCGAGCCGCCGGCCACGTAGGTGATGGTTGGCTGGTTTGTGGGGCTGGTGATGAGGCCGTTGCTGATAGTCCAGGCGTAGGCAGCAAAACCGCCCGGGCCGCTGGCCTGGTTACCACCTGAGTTGGCGAAGACGCTGGCGGGCGTCACGTTGATAGTCGGGTTCGGAACCGAGCTAACCGTCACGGTGGCGCTACCGTTGTTGCTTACCGGGCACCCAAGGGAATCATTTCCCGAGCCGACTTGATAGGTGGTCGTCGCCGCCGGGCTGACAGAGAAAAGAAGCGGCCCGGTCCCGGTCATTGTCCCGCCGCCGTTATTGAGCGTCACGGTGTAAGGAGGGGCGCCTCCACTGAGCGAGACGGTGACGGTGGCCGAGCCACCGGAACAAATCGTTCCGCCGCCGCCGACCGTGCCGGTAATTGCCGGGCAAGTGACGATGACCGAATCGGCAGCGCTGTTATTCCCCTTGTTGGATTCGAGGACGCTGTTGTTCGGGTCCACGGCGCAGACACCGCCGCTCCGGGGGTTGCTGAACGTGTTGGGGGCGCTCGGGATGGCGGTAAGCAGGGTGTCAAAGGAGGCACCAGGATTGAGCGTGACAGTGCCGGAGGCTGTCACCATGAGATTGGCACTGCCGTCCACGCTGGGGATGAGCGAGCCGGTAATGCCGCTGGCGTTGGCGATGGTTGGCGCGCCGTAGCCGATACTCGAGCCTGGCATATTATCCAGGAGAATCGTGCTCGCGTTGGTGAAAGTGGCGGGAGAGGAGCCGGCGTTGGCCACATGAATGGTCCAGGTCCAATTATTGCCCACAGACGTTGTGCCGCCGACATTATTCGTTTTGGTGATGGTCAGGTCGGGACATAGAATGAGCACCGTGGCGGTGGCGGTGCCGCTGTCCAAGGTCACGTTGGCGCTACCGGTGTTGCACGTGCCGTCGTTGGTGAATGTTGCGGTGGCCCGGCCGTTGGGCTGGATGGTGGTCTGGGCGGCCGAAAGGGTGCCATGGACCGCGCCATTCCAAATAAGGGGCAGCCCGAGCAGCACCGACACCTGGGCGGGGGTCAAGGGTTGGCCGCTCGAATTGTTGAGCACACTGGCCGTCAAGGTCGTGGATTGGCCGAGACCGATGGTAGCCGGACTGGCGGTGTTGGTGAGGATAATCCAAGGATTGAAAAGCATCGTGCCGCCATCGCTCCCGACGACGTCGCAGCCTGTGGCGCCCGGGCCGCCGCTGCAACCCCACCAGTTGTTGGTCGCGGTGGTTTTGGCTCCATTGCTGCCATGGTTATAAATTGCGCCGCCACCGAATGTTGCGGTGTTGCCGGCGAGGCGACAGAAACTGAGATTAACGGTCCCGGAATCGACGTACAACGCGCCACCCAGCCCGCCTTGTCCGGCGGAAGCCGTGACGGAGTTGGTAACGAAGGTCGAGTTGAGGATGTTGAGTATTCCGCCATTAATTTGGATGGCACCGCCGTAGGTTTTGCCGGAATTGCCGATGACGCGGTTCCCGGCAAAAGTGGAGCCCACAATATTGTGGACCGAATTGGTCGGCGTCTCGATGAGGAGCGCGCCGCCGCCATCGGGGCCGGCGCCGGAATTGTTGGTCATGCTGTTGTTGACGAAAGTTGAATTGGTCACGTTTAGCGAGGAAACGACCGATTGCGCCAACATGAAGACCGCGCCACCGAAACTTTGCCCGGAGGTGTTGTTGCTGAAGGTGCAGGCGGTCAGGGTCAAATCGCCACCGGCCATTTGAACGCCGCCGCCCGGTTCCTGGGTGGTATTCGCCAGGCAATGGTTGTCCTGGACAACGCAATTGTTCAGGGTGAGCGCATCTTTGTTAGTTGAAGTTAAACTGCCCGCCAGGACGCCGGCGCCGCCGAGTTTGTCCGCCCCATCGTGTCCGCCCTGGATAGTGATGCCCGAGAGGGTCACTACCGTGCTGCCGAGCGAATTGATATCGATGTTGAAGACGCGGTTGGTCGGGTCGGTCTGGGTGACGAAGGTGATGCCCGCGCCGGCGCCGAGGATGGTGTTGGTCTCGCCGCCGTTTGGGGCAACGGCGAGTTCGCCGAGGGTCAGGTTATAGGCGCCGGCCGGAAGGTTGATCGTGGTTGCGCCGGATTGCACGTTAGCCGCCTCGATGGCCGAACGCAGGGAGATGAACCCGCCGCTGTCATTCGGCGAGGTGGCGGGACTGACGGCGTGAGAGTCACTGATGGTGTTGACGGTAAACGGCCCCGCCGCACGCGCCGACAGCGCAAAACCGAGCAACAAACCCAACGCGGCGAACACTTTGGCATTCGGTCGCGGGGCGGAAAATAGCTTGTTTATCATTTGCGGTTCAACTCCGCGGCGGGAAAATTCCCTGCAAGGCGATGATGAACGTCAGGCACAAATAGGGCGGCAGGTTATTGTGCGGGAAACTTGAGCCGGCAATCGAAATTGCGTTGGGGCTCATGTTGATATTATTGGGGCCGCTGGCGGCGTAAACGGGCAAGGGCGTCTTACCGAGCTTTGATTCCCCCCAGAATGCGTTTGCAGGCGAGTCGGTTCCTCCGTTGGTGGAGGCTTGCACGGTGTGGGTGTGCTGCGGCATTTCGGTATCCAGGAGGGTGACGGTCTGCTCGCCTCCGGTCTCACCAATATCCCGAAGGCTTAAGCCTGGTCCCTGGCCGGTTCCCAGCGGGACGGAGCCCTGGAGGTTGGGCAAAGCGAAAGTGCTTCTCCCGTCTCCGCCGTAGTATGTCCCGATTAGCGAAAAGAGCGCGGTGTTCTGGCTGATAGGCATCAACTGCCCGTCGCATAACGCCCAGCCGGTCGGGGCGAAGTTGCCCGCGAAAATCCTGATTTCGGCAAGGAATTGATCGGCCATTTGGTTTGGTGATGATTTTTAGCTGTGTGAGGGGAAAATTCCCTGCAAGGCAATGCAGAACTCGATGGTCAGGCAGGGCGACATATTCTGATGAGGTTGGCTACCGCCCACATTTTGGAGGCAAGCGGGGTTCATGTTCGTATTGGGCGCGGGGCTGTAAGCCGCATTCCCTGCGGCCCAAAGGTTTCCCGTGGGAGCACCCAGGTTGGCAGGTGTGGAACTTCCAAGGGCCGGGTGGGTGTGCGCCGGCATTTCCTGCATAATCAGGGTATGCGACTCCTCGCCACCCCGCTGGCCGAGTATGATGCCGTTCCCGACATGCAGCGGCATCCGCCCTCGAAGGTCAGGCAAGGCGAAGGTAGTCTGGCCGTTGCCGCCGTAGGTGGTCCCGAGGATTGAGAAGAGCGCCTGGTTCTGGTTGATGGGCAGCAATTGCCCGTTGCACATCGCCCATCCTTTTGGAGGGAAGTTAAAGGAAAAAAGACGGATTTCTCCAAGAAATGGTTGCGCCATGGTTTCTTCCGGTTAGTTCGTTATCATGGTCAGGCTGATCAGGTCTGGGACGGGAAAATCCCGAACAGGGAGATAATGAAATTGATCACCAGGAACGGCGGCATATTGTCGTGCGGCTGGGACCCGCCAACGATACCAATCGCCGCGGCACTCATGAACACCCCAGGGGAGGAGGCCCCATTGAATTGTCCGCCGGTCCAGCCCGACCAGACGCTGCCTGAGGGCGAATTGACGGGGTTGCCGCTTCCGGCGGCTGCGGCCAGCGGCACGTGAGTGTGGACCGGGATTTGGTTGACAGTTAACGTGACCGCCTCGACGCCGGTGAGTTCGCCAATCACGAAGTTGGTGCCGGTGGCAGGATCGGGGCCTTGGTGGACGGGGGCCCGGCCTCGCAAGTCCGGCAGAGCGAACGTGCTCTGGCCGTCGCCGCCGTACGTCGTGCCGATGAGTTGGAAGAGAGTAGTATTGTTTGAGATGGCCATGAGGGAGCCATCGCAGAATGCCCAACCCTGTGGCGCGAAATTGCCGGCGAACATCCGGATTTCCCCAACGTATGGATTCGACATAAGCTTTCTTGACAGTGGCTATTCAGGATTCCCGTAACGGTAGTGGCGCCCGCGAGAGTTGCGCCGCGATATCAGCCGGGTGGACCGGATAATTGAAGACCGCCTCATAGTAGCAGTGGGCGGTATCCGGTTCGCAAATTGTGGGAACGATAAAAATGCCGAGACGCCCAAGGCCCGGGTGTTCGAAGAGATAAGTATCCTGGGACAACGGCTGAGGCAAGGGCCCGCGAAACAACAGGGAAAACCGTTCATTGCGAGCGTCCTGGGCATTCGGCGCCGAAGGCGGCAAGCGGCTGGCTTGCACCAACAGCAACCCGACAGTCGCCGGGCCCGCCTGGACGTTGAAGAAAGTGTTCAATCGCTCCGCGAAGAGCTGGAAGAGAAGCCGCTCCGGGGCGCGCCCGCGCCAGGTTGAGTTCCGGGCCAGGACGGCGGCAGGCGTTAAGGAGGCCGCACTCGCGACCAGGGAAAAATCCCGGAGGAACTGGCGGCGAGTGGGCATGGTGCGGGGTGATACTTCTAGATGAACGCTTGATGACCCTGAGGGACTGAACTTTGTAACGGCGGCAGTTCGAACACGCAACTACTTTAGGACAAGAAATGCCCTTGTCAAGGAAGTTTAATGAAAGGGCCATAAAGTCGGGTCTTGTCTCCGGGCCACCGAAGGGCAACCTTCCAGGGGATGAATAGTTCCACGACTCCAGGCGCTGAAGGCACGCCCGGCCCCGTTTCCCTGCGGCCCGAGCAACCGGGGGATGAGGCGTTTCTACACGAAGTCTATGCCAGCACGCGCGAGGAGGAATTGGCTCGCACCAACTGGGACCCGAATACCCGCGGCGCATTTTTGGACATGCAGTTTGCGGCGATGAGGAGGGGGTATGCCGGCATGTACCCGGCCGGAGAGTTTTTGATCATTGCCCTGGGTGGGCGAGCGGTTGGCCGAATGGTTCTCAACCGGACCGCGGGCGAGATTCGGGTGATCGACCTGGCCCTGTTGCCGGCGCATCGGAGCGGCGGGATTGGAACGTTTCTCATGCGCCAAGTCTGCGCGGAAGCTGCGAAGGCCGGAAAACCGGTGCGCTTGTCCGTCCTCAAAAACAGCCGCGCCGTTCGGTGGTATGAACGTCTCGGATTCACCAAGAACGCGGAGGCGGAGGTGTATGACGAGTTAGAGTGGCGCCCGGCAGGTTAAGGGGAGCTCTCACGCCTGACCTTCCGCACCGGCCGGTTTAAGCAGACGGTTGAACGCGGCTTCGTATCTGGCGCCGTTCTCGTCCCGACCGATAGGGACGATGAACAACTCGAACCTTCCCAGTTGCTCACATTCGAAGGGATAAATTCGTTGCGGCAGCAACCGGTCAGCCGGGCCGAGAAACAACAGCGAAAAACCCTCGTAAACGGCCTTCGTCCCGACGCCTGCCGGAGTGACGCGCGGCGGCGTGGCTTCATACAATTCCAATTCAACCAAGTCGTTGGGCCCAACCCACACCCGAAATCTTGTCTTCACCAGCCGGGCCAACGATTCGAAATTTAATTCCTCCAGTCGCGGCGTCTTCATCGCTCCAGTACTTAATTACAAGTGGTTTGAACGTTGATGCAGGCGCAACAAGGCTCCTACCGCCACGAGCCTATGCGTGTTCGTTCGCCAAGTTTTAACCCTCAAGCCTGCGAAGGGCAAGCCGCCAGCAAAACTGGCCAGACCGGGCCATTCTCTTGCGCCGGCAAAGCACGAGTTCCTCATTTAAATCCTTGGCTGCGGGCGTTGCGGGAAACCGTTGAAAACGAGAGCTCGAGACTCATGCCTGGAAGGTCTCCTGTGGCATTGAAAGTGCTTAAAAAGGCTGGAATACAACGTGTTTTGAGTTATGAGCGACAAAATCAAACGGATATTCTGCATCGCCATCGGGCTGGTCATGGGTGGCTGGCTGGCCGTCTATGGAACCAGGGAACTCATCAATTCGAAGCGGTTGGCCGACCATGGCAAGGCTGCGCAGGCGCGAGTGGTTGACCTTCGGGAAACGGTCAGCGGCCGGCTGCGGCGGCACGCGTACTACCTGACGATTGCTTTCGAGACGCCCGGCGGCAGCGCCGTGACCAAGGAGGTCAAGGTAGGCCAGGACACCTTCACCACCGCACAGGTTGGCAGCGCCGTCAAAGCATACTACCTGGCTGAAGACCCGACCGTATGTGCCGCCGGTCAGACCGTCGATTTGCGGTACGGTAATTTGCTGTTCGGACTGGTTGTTCTCGCGGGCGCCGTGTTCCTGTGGGTAACCAGAAACCGGTCCTCGGAGATGGATGATTTGGCTGAGAAGATCGAGGGGCACCTGAAGCCCCTGATGGTGGAGCGTTTCGACTACGCGCCCGTGCGCGCGCAGGAGTTCGGGCACCTGGACCTGGCTTTTTACGACAACGCGCGCCGGCACCTGGAGGAACGCGGCTACAGCTTTTTGGCGGATGAGGAAAACGTCACTCTCCGAAAACAGTCAGGCGAGCGCAACTTTTTACGCCTGCTGGTCAGCCGGGAACAAACCGTGGTCGCGTTCCTGTACCATGTCAAAGCGCGGAAGGCGAGCGGCAAAGATTCGAAAGTGTTGGATTTGGAGACCTGGTTTTCGAACCGGCAATTTGTCTGCACCAGCAATGCCGCGCAAGCGGGGGTGTTCGATTCGCCGCCGAGCATCCACGCGCTGCATCTACCGGCCGAAGCCTCATGGGATGCGATACGCGAGGCACACCAAAAGCAGGTGACTGATTTTCTGGCGAAGAGCCCGGGCGTCGAGCCGATCAAGCTGAAAGGGATGGAAGAGGTGCGCCGGTTCCAGGATAATCTGCAGCGGACCAAAGCAGAGTTTCGGCGAAACAATGGACTCTCGAAAGCGGAGCTCGAGCGGTTGGTGCGCGGGCGGGCGGGAATCGATGTTGAAGGGTTACACGCCAAATTGGCAGAACGCCTGAAACAATATAGCCCCGCGCCCGTACCTGCGTGAATACCTTGCGGGGAGGTTGAACCGGAGGTACCGGAGCAAGCAGAGATTCCGATCTTCTTCTCTGTTTGCTTCGCTTGCTCCTGTTAAGTCTTTGGCTCCTTTCGCCTGCCTGCTCCCTTGCCGTTTCGAGGGAATGGGCAATAGTTTCACTCATGCCAAAGACACTGCTGACGTTTGTGGAGGATATCTACGAGGATTTGGAACTGTGGTATCCGCTGCTCCGCTTGCAAGAGGCGGGCTACGCCATGCGCCTGGCCGCGCCCGAGTTTCGCAGCTACGCCGGCAAGCACGGTTACCCGGCCGCGAGCGACCTGGTGCTCCAAGACGCCCGCAGCCAGGATTTCTGCGGGTTACTCATCCCTGGCGGGTTCATGCCCGACAAGCTGCGCCGTGATGCGAAAGTCCTTTCACTCACGCGGGAGTTCTTCGAGCAGGGCAAATTGGTTGCCTTCATTTGCCACGGGGGCTGGATTCCGATCTCGGCGAAAATCCTCCGCGGCAAGCGCGCCACGGGCTCGCTCGGCATCAAGGACGACTTGGAAAACGCCGGAGCTACGTGGGTCAACGAACCGGTTGTCGTGGACGGTAATTTGATTTCGAGCCGCACCCCGCGCGACCTGGCGCCCTTCGCCAAAGCGATGGTGGACTTTTTGAAAGACAGGGAATAGGACGTTCCGTCATGAGAATATTTTCATCCCGGCTTTCGCGGCTAACGGCGATGAGCTTGCCGCTGACTTTGGTGTTTGCAGGGGAGATGAGGGCAAACGCTTACGACCCGCTGGCGGCGGAGGCAACCGCGCGGCCTTCGAACGTGGATTTGACCGTTCAGGACGTTACGCGCCACCGCGGGATTCCCCTCCGCGTTTATCTGCCGGTGAAGGCGGCGTCGGCGCCCGTAGTTTTATTCAGCCACGGCCTGGGTGGTTCGCGCACGGGCAGCGCATTTCTCGGCGAGCATTGGGCGGCGCGCGGTTACGTGGCAGTTTTCTGCTACTGGCGAATGACAACATTGTCATGAATGCTTCATGATGAATTCATTCCCTTTCAGTCTCATTCAGGAGGCAACCCCTATCGGGTTCGTGAAATACAAACAAAACATGAAACTACGAAATATCATCTGTTCAGCACTGGTTATCGGTTTGTTCGCCGGCTGCGCCTCCGAAAAGGGCGAGCGCGGCGAGGACACAGCCAAACTCCAGGCGCAGGCCAAAGTCACCAAAGGCGACGCGGAGAAAATCGCGCTGGCTAAAGTCCCCAACGGCACGATTAAAGAAGGCGGCATCGAGAAGGAAAAGGGCAAGTTGATCTGGTCATTTGACATCGCTACGCCCGGGACTAAGGACATCACCGAAGTGGCGGTCGATGCCATCACCGGCGAAGTGGTTGCGGTGGATAAGGAAACCCCCGGCGACGAAGCCAAGGAGAAAAAGAAAGAAAAAGAAGACGACGAGAAGAGCGAGAAGAAGTAAGGGGTGCAACGCTGATCGGTACAGCCGCCGCCGGTTTCCCGGCGACGGCTGTTCGCCGGCAAATGAACGGAGGAATTATGATTAAAGTAGCGGGTTTGAAGCAGTTGGCAGGTCCGAGGGCGGTCGCAGCCTTGGGCTGCGCCCTGGCAGCCAGCGCGTTCGCTGGACAAAGCCAAAAGTGGGAGCAGGTTCCCGAAGCCGTGCGGGCGACCATTCTCGCCCAAGGCGGAAAAGTCGGTGGTCCGGTGGATATCGAGGGAGGAAAAATTCACGGCAAGGCGATCTATGAAGCCCCAGTCAAAGACAAAGACGGCCATGTGTCGGACCTGGTGGTGACCGAAGACGGCAAGCTCGTCGAAACCAAAACTGACGATGCGGCCGATAAAGCGGCGGAGCAGGTCACCCGCGCGAAGAAACCTTCGGCCGCGCCGACGTTCACGCATCCGCGCGAGATCACGAATCTCTATCTGCCGCTAGCCTCGTTGAAGCAGGACATTCTCGAGGGCAAGGAAGCCGGCAACACGGTGCACATCGAAAGGACCTCGAAACCGGACCGGCACAAAACGTTCAAGATTGGCAAACAATCGGTCGAAGCGCTAGTGGTTGAGGACCGCGAAACTGAAAACGGCGAGCTGGCCGAGGTCGCGATTGATTATTTCGCGCAGGCAGATGATAGCACGGTGTACTATCTAGGTGAAGAAGTCGACGAGTTCAAGGATGGCAAAGTCGTCAGCCACGAGGGCGCCTGGATGTACGGGAAGGATACGAAAAAGTTGACCCCGCTGATGCCCGGCAACCCCCAGGTTGGCGACAAGTTCCGCTCGGAGGACGTGTCCAAGACCCTGTTCGAGGATGACGAGGTGGTGTCTTTGTCCGAGACCGTGACAGTTCCGACCGGGACGTATCACGATTGCGTGAAAATTAAAGAGACCCTCCCCGATGGCAAGATCGAATATAAGTACTTCGCCAAAGGTGTAGGTTGCATCCGGGAAATGCCCGAAGCGGGAGACGTGGTGCTCAAATCGCACACCACCCGATCGGTGAATTGAGTAGCGGTCAGGGCACGAGGAAGACGCGATAAAATCCCTGAGGTGAACCGCCGAGAGCATTCGTGGCAGTGAGCGTGTTACCGGTGGCGATCACATCTGGCGGAATATCCTGCCAGACCGGGTCACTCAGGTCCTGCTTGTACTGCAGCCGGTACTTCTGGCCCGCCAGAGAATTCCAGGTCAAGCTGATTACCGCATTGCTAACCAGCACTGAGCCGATTTGAGGTGCAGGCACAACCACCAGGACAGCCGGGCCGCTGGTGGGGTTTCCATAGCTATTGCTCACAACTACACTGTAACTAGCCGCATCTGTGCCCGAAATCGCCGACAGGGTTAGCGTCACGTTGGTGGCGTCGATGAGCGGCGCTCCGTCTTTGAGCCATTGATACGCCGGGGCCGTCCCGTAGGCCCCGACGCTGAAAAGTGCCGTTGTTCCCGCCACATTCGTCTGGCTCACCGGTTGATTGGTGATAATAGGATCATTCACGGTCAACAGCGCCGGGGGCCAGCCGGTGGTGTTGCCGGCCGGATTCCCGACCACCACCCAATAGGCACCAGCGTCTGCGCCCAGCGCATTGCTGATCGTCAACGCTGTAGTGGCCGAGCCGCTTACCTTCCCGCCGTCACTGAGCGCGTTGGTGCCGTTGAAGAACCAATGATAAGTCAGGGGGGGGCGTTCAGAAGTGGCGGTCACCGTGAAGTTCACATTGCTTCCGGCCGGGGCGGTCTGGGTTTGAGGTTGGATCCAAATACCTGGCGGCAGGTTAGAGACGATAATCTGGGCGAGCAGGAGTTGTCCGGCATCATTGAGGTGCACACCATCGCCGTCGTCGTAGGCGGTTTGAAGCGAAAAAGCGCCCGTTACCATCGGAGTCCACAGGTCGATCAGGTCGCCGGGGGGATAGTTGGTTGAAATCCAATCCTTCAGCGGTCTGACGTCTGTGGGGGTGCGGGGTGGTCCCAGGCAGTGCTTTACTCTCACGCCGTTGGCCTGCAACTGGCCCACCAGATTCGCGTAATTAGTCTGCCATTGGCTGGCCGGGTAGCCGTAAAGAATGTCATTCCCACCGATTTCCAGGATGGCGGTGTACGGTTGGTGGGCCAGAATCTCCGGCAAGGCGCTGACGGCATTGCTGGTGGAGTTCCAGGAGGAGGAATCGTTGCAAACCGCCTCGACGAAGTTGGTTTGCATGATATTGATCGCCCGTCGCGAGACCGCCGTGGCGTTGTAACCCTCCATGGTCGAAGCCCCGATGAGAATGAACCGCGCCGGCTTGCGATGTTTAATGGTGTAGGACACGTCATCGACGTAGGTCGTTCCGCCCAGGGGATAGCAGCAGATACGGGAGATTGAGGGGGCTGGCAAATTGTTGGTGTGGGAAAAGTTGGTCCAGACCAGAGAGACTTGACCGTTGGCGCGGTTGCTGGCCATAGCCGTCATGGTCCAGCCGGAGCGCGTCAGCCAACAATCGACCACATCGCCCGCCGCCACCGCCAGCGCCGGCCCGGAGGCGGTCAGGTTTTGAACGCTGCCGTCAAAACGTTCGATCTGCATCTTGCCCAGGCTGGCGCCTGCCCCGCTGAGCAAGGCGTTCCATCCGCGATCATCGCTTCCGGAGGCCGCCTGAAAGTTCTTGAGCCCAAGGCCCACGCCCAGACTGCCCGAATTCAACACGGCGAACTGTTCGGTCCAGCGCAGCGTCCAGGAGTCCGAACAGAGCAGCCAGGGCTGGTAATAAACCTGGCGGGTGACATCCAGGTTGTTTTGAGCAAACTGAAGTTGGTTGCTGACGATAGTGGCATTGGCGTTTCCCAGAATGACCCAATTGGTGCCGAGCGCAGCCCGGTCGAAATTGTCGGACCAGACCGCGCCGATGTCGGAGGTTTCCCAGGGAAAAGTGGGAGGCGGCACAAAGACCGTCAAGACGGCCACGGTGCTCGTAGCCGCACCTGCCACGTTGGTCACCACCGCCATATAATTGCCGTCATCATTGGTTTGGACGTTGGCCACCATCAAGGACGGCCCCGCCGCCCCAGACACGTTGCCGCCATTGGTGAGGGCGACGCCGTTCCTGAGCCACTGGTAACTGAGGGGTGCGGTGCCCGAGGCCGCCAGCGTGAATAGCGCATTGGTTCCTGCCGGGTCGGTCTGGCTCTGCGGCTGAGCCGTGATGGTAGCCGGCTTAGGGGGTTTGCATTTGCCGTTCGTGCCAGCGGCGTAGATCGCGTTGATTTCGCTGGCGGCAAGGTCCCGATTATAAAGCGAAACCTCGTCGAGCCGGCCTTTTAGCTTGTGGTCCCAGGAAGATTGGCCTGAGGTGCCGAAGTACAGTGGCGAGTTGGTGTAGTTTTGCGCAAAGGTCACATTGGTTTGGCGCTCCAGTTGGCCGTTGACATAGACCTGTGTGAAGTTTGAGCCGCGCACGCCGGCCACGTGGTACCAAACGCCGGTGGCCACTTGAGTCACCGAGTGCAGTTCGACTGACAGGCCAGAGGCGGAGGAAACCAGGAACCGGAAAACGTCCCCGCCGGTGACGCGGGTCTTGCTCAAATCGAAACCCTCGAAACCGCTGCTGCGGCTGTTTTGTTTGAAAACCAGGTATTGATCACCCGCCGGGGAGGCGCCCGAGCCGGCCGAGTCCAGCGAATCGAAACGCACCCAGGTTTCTACGGTGAGGTTGGTTGGGTGCAGGACGGGGGAGTCGGGGACTTGAACATAGCCATTTGTTCCATCGAAACTGAAAGCCTGTGCGACGATTCCCGTCGCGGTCGCCGTCGCGCCGCTATGAAGGATGCCATTGTTGGTGCTGGCCAGGTCCGTCGAGTCTCCATCGCCCGGCCACCAACCGACCATGCCCGCAGGGGCGGTTGTGCAGGTTGCGCCGGGCGCTTCAAAACCGGCTATCAAACCAAAGACCAGAGCCAACGCTCGCAAACGCTCGGTCCATGGCTTCCGCCTAAGATATCGACATTTATTGCCTGTCGTCCCGGGGCTCATACCCTTTCTGACAACCAAGGACACCGCCTCTGAAAGGACCTCGCGGCTGGGAAACCGGACAGTCTCGCAAGGGGATGGCGTACACAGCCGCCCCGCTCAGTGGCCTATCAGAGATGTTTCGGGCTTATCTATATCATAAATCGGTTTACCTGTCCAATCGGGAGGATTCTTTTTTTCGCCTTCGGGCTGGTAGGGTTGAACCTGGTTGTCGATCTGGCCCGGACCGCCTTGCTGGATGACAAAACTGTCATCGGGAATTCATGGTTCCGTCACGGAAATATGCTGGACTACGCCCCAACGATGCGGTTCACCCAAGCGCCAAGCTGCGCCGCCGAACGCTCCTCTCGGCAAAGATTTCTCGCACTTGGCGGGCTGGTTGGGATATAAACTTTGCCCCATGCGCGTGCTGGTCGTGGAAGACGAAAAGAAAACCGCCTCGTTCATTCGCAAGGCGCTCCAGGCCGAAGGCTTCGCGGTGGATGTCTGCCATCGAGGCGACGAAGCCCTGGCGGCCCCCAGCGCCACTCCTTATGACGCCATCGTGCTGGATATCATGCTGCCCGGAAGAGACGGCCTGAGCATCCTCCGCCAATGGCGCAAACAGCACAATGCCACCCCTGTCCTGCTGCTGTCCGCCCGGGGAGAGTTAGACGAACGCGTCGAGGGCCTGGACGCCGGCGCGGATGATTATCTGCCCAAGCCCTTCGCCCTGGTTGAACTGGCCGCCCGCGTGCGCGCGCTGACCCGACGCGGGAGCGAGAATAAATCTTCGGTCCTGCGCGCCGCCGACCTGACCCTGGACACGGTCACGCACCTGGCGCAGCGCGGCAGCAAGGAAATCGAACTGACGGCGCGTGAATATCGGCTGTTGGAGTTCCTGATGCGCTCGGCCGGTCGGCTCTGCGGCCGGATGATGCTCCTGGAAAAAGTCTGGGACTACGACTTTGATCCCGGAACGAACCTCGTCGATGTCTATATCAAACGGCTGCGGGAAAAAATCGACGCCGATTTCGAACCCAAATTGCTCCACACGGTCCGAGGTACCGGCTACGTGCTGCGGGAAACGGCCACCCGCTAAGTGCGTTCACTATGACCATCCGCACTCGCCTGACGCTGTGGTTCAGCGGCATTCTCTTTGTCGCCCTATTGGCGATGGCCGTGTTGTCGTATTTCGAGTTGGTGGCTGAACCGCGTAACAAGGTTCACCGGGGAGAGACAACCGCTAAAGAAGAAATGGACGAAAACGGCCTCGAGGATATCGCCGGCGTCCTGGCCTGGTGCGGTTTGCCGGCCCTGGCCCTCTCGTTAGGCGGGGGGTGGTGGATGATGCGCAAGGCGCTGGAACCGGTCGCAGCGCTCACGCAAGCAGCCGGGCGGATCAGCGAACATCACCTCGGAGAGCGTTTGCCCCGGACCGGCAGTGGCGATGAATTCGACCGCCTGACGGAGGTTTTCAACGCCATGACCGTTCGGCTGGAGCAATCGTTCCAACGTATCCGCGAGTTCAGCCTCCACGCCTCGCACGAGTTAAAGACGCCATTGACCGTTATGCACGGGGAATTGGAAACTGCCTTGGCGGAAGAAACGCTCACAGAGGGCCAAAGGGAGAGGCTGAAGAGCGAGTTGGATGAGGTCCAGCGCCTCAGCAAAATCGTGGACGGTCTCAGCCTCCTGACCAAAGCCGATGCGGGCCTCGTGAACCTCAATCCGAGGCCGCTTTCTCTGGCCGAACTGGTCCGCGACAGCTTTGCGGACACCAAACTCCTGGGCCAGGCTTCCGGCTTAAGCCTGGAATTAACCGCTTGTGAAGAAATGACCATACGCGGCGACGCGCACCGTCTACGTCAATTGCTGCTGAACCTGGCCGACAACGCTGTCAAATACAATCGACCCGGTGGCACGATTTCCATGGCTCTGCGTCGCGTGGACGGGACCGCTGAATACACCATCGCCAACACCGGCCCGGGGATTGCGCCGGAGTCGTTGCCGCGCGTGTTCGACCGCTTTTATCGCGGCGATCCCGCCCATAACCACGAGGTGGAAGGCTGCGGCCTGGGGTTGAGTATTGCGCAGTGGATTGTTTCGGTGCATAACGGCACCATTTGCATCGCGTCTGTGCCTTCGAAATCAACAACTGTAACCGTCCGATTGCCGCTCGCGCGGGAGAACCGACCCGCATGAGCGGCCCAAACTCCCCGTTGCAGGTTGAAAGTTGCGGGTTGGCGCTTGCTTGCGTTCCCGGCAAAAAAACCGCAACCCGCAACCCGCAGCCTGCAGCGCTGCTCTGTGGTCTGGGCGCCCTCCTGCTCGTCGGTTGCGTCCACTTTCATTCGCAGCCGCTCTCGCCAACGGAAACGGCCGCCAGCCTGGAAGCCCGCTCGTTGACTAATGCGGGTCTTAGGGTCTTTTTCGAAAAAAACCTTCACGGCGACCTTACCCACTGGCCTCCCACAGCATGGGATCTCGATATGCTGACGCTGGCCGCTTTCTACTACAATCCCAACCTCGAAGTCGCTCGGGCCGATTGGCGCGTCGCGGCCGGTGGTATCGAAACGGCCCAGGAGCGTCCCAATCCTACTGTAACCGTGTCGGGCCTCCACGAACCCGTTCCTGACGCCCCCGCCCCCTGGATTCCGTCCGTGCTCTTTGACCTGCCCATCGAGACCGCCGGCAAACGCCGCCTTCGGACTGAACAAGCACGGCATCTCGCCGAGTCCGCCCGCCTCAATCTGGCCTCAACCGCGTGGCAGGTGCGCAGCCAGCTTCGCGCCGGCCTGGTCGATTTCATCGCTGCCAGGCAAAGGCTCGCAATACTGCAGCACCAGGTCTCGTTGCGCGAGGACCTCGTCTCCCGGCTCCAGAGTCAACTCCAGGCTGGAGCGATCTCTACCATCGAACTCAACTCCGCGCGCCTGGCCCTGATCCGCGCGCGCGCCGACCAGGCCGACGCCCAGCGTCTGCTGGGCGAGGCGCGCCCGAAACTGGCGGGGGCCCTGGGCGTGTCGGCCCGCGCGGTGGACGGGTTAGAGTTCGAATTCGAGCTGGCAGCGCCCAGGGGGGTGGAGGAACTCACCACCGCCGAGATCCGCCGGCTGGCACTTTTGGGGCGCGCCGATATCCTGGGCGCGCTGGCCGATTATGCCGCCAGCCAATCCGCGTTGCAGTTGGAAGCTGCCAAGCAATATCCTGATATTCACCTTGCGCCGGGCTACTCGTGGAACGCGGGTAGTGTCGGGGAGCATGATTGGCAAATCGGAGCTACGGTGGACCTGCCGATATTGAACCGCCACCACGGCCCGATTGCCGAGGCGGCCGCCCGACGGGAGGCCAGCGCCGCCCGATTCCGCGCGCTGCAGGTCAAAGTTATCGGCGAGTTCGACAGCGCCATAGCCTCGCTTCGCGCCAGCCAGACCAACGCCGCGGCGCTGACCGTGTTACTGGCCGCTGCAACGGCGCTGCAGATCTCCACCCAGCAACAATTCCGAGCTGGTGCGGTGGACCAACTCGAGATGCTGGCCTCCGAATTGGAGCTCAACTCCGCCGAGCAAGCCCGGCTCGAAGGCCAGGTCAAACTGCAACAGGCGGTGGGCGCGCTGGAGGATGCGGTACAGCGCCCCTTTGAATTGCCCCAGGAAATTTTTGAATCCAAGCGAACCGATGCGCGTTAACATCGAATTTATGAAACCCAGGCTTTCCCTCCTTCTAATTGCACCTCTGCTGGCGCTCCTGCTCGCCGGCTGTTCCCAGAGCAGCAAGGATGCCCCTGCTGTCGCGGCTCCTGACAAAGCACCACCGGCCGAGGAGGAGGCCGGACCGCACGTTTCGCGTGGTGCCGATGGCCAGGTCATTATCACCATCAGTGACGAGGCCCAGGGGCAACTTGGGCTGGTGGTGAAAAAGCCCGAGCCATTCCAAATGAGCCCGGAGGTGAAGGCATTTGGCCGCGCGCTGGATCCCGCGCCCCTGGCGGCCCTGCTGAACGAACTGGCTGCAGCGCGTGCCGCGTACACCGCCTCGAGCAACGAACTGGCCCGTCTCAAAACGTTGGCGGGACAAGGCAATGCTTCGGCTCGCGCGTTGCAAGCGGTCGAAGCCGCAGCCCAGCGTGATCAGCTCTCCGTGCAGTCCGGCACGGACCGTCTGTCGCTGGCCTGGGGCAAGGCCGTAACCGAGCAACCGGACTTGCCAACCTTTATCCAATCCGTCACCTCTCTGGAAACGGTGCTGGTACGTGTTGATGTGCCGATGGGCGAAACATTGCCTGCACCGCCCGTCGGAGCGCGGCTGATCACCGTTTCCGGCGATTCTCTGGAGGCAACCTTTCTCGGCCATGCGTCCAACGTGGACCCGCAAATGCAAGGCCGGGGGTTTCTCTTTCTCGTGAAACCCAACAAATCCCGCCTGGCGCCCGGCGAGGCTGTGACGGCTTATCTGAAGCTTCCAGGAGAGCCGGTCCCCGGAGTCATCATGCCCCGAGAAGCGGTCGTGCGGGCCGAAGGCGCGGGGTGGGTTTATCGCCTCAACCCGGGTGGCGAAGGTTTTGCCCGAATCGAGATCGCTCTGAAGCATCCCACGGAGGCGGGCTGGTTTATCACGAAAGGGGTAACGGCGAACGATTACGTCGTAGTCACCGGGGCGCAGCAATTGCTCTCGCTGGAACTCAAGGGGCAAGGAGGCGAATGACAAATCCGAAACCCGAAATCCGAAGGCCGAAAGAAGGCCGAAATCCGAACGCCGAAGCTTTTCGGATTTCGAATTTCGGTCTTCGGTCTTCGGCCTTTTCCTGACCCATGCTTCAAGCTCTCGTCAGATTCTCCCTTAAATACTGCGGCGTGGTCGTCGTGCTGACCTGCGTGTTGCTCGGTTACGGCCTCTACATCACCGCCAATGCCAAGCTCGATGTCTTCCCCAACTTCGTCCAGCCCCAGGTCGTTATCCAAACCGAGTGCCCCGGCCTGGCGCCGGAGCAGGTCGAATTACTCGTCACGGTCCCAATTGAAACAACGGTCAACGGCCTGGGTGATATGGAATCGCTCCGCTCCGAGTCCATTGAAGGACTCTCCATTATCACCGTCGTGTTCAAGGAAGGAACCGACGTGTTCCGCGCGCGCCAGGTGCTGGCTGAGCAACTGGCTGAGACCGCCGGCGAATTGCCCTCGACTGTCAAAACGCCGCGCATGACGCCGCTGACCTCCTCGACGATGGACCTGCTCAAAATTGGTTTGGCCACCGACAAGCTGACTCCCATGGAGCTGAGGACCTTCGCGGATTGGACCCTCAAACCGCGCCTGCTCTCGGTGCCGGGTGTCGCCAAGTGCAGTACTTTTGGCGGCGAAGTGCGCCAGCTCCAAATCCAGATCCTGCCGGACCGCTTGCTGGCCTACGACCTGACGCTCTCGGAAGTGCTGGCGGCTGCGCGAGTTTCCACAGGAGTGATGGGGGCGGGTTTCATCGAGACCCGCAACCAACGGATTACTCTCCAGACCGAAGGCCAGGCGCTCACCCCTGAAGCTCTCGGGGAAGTCGTCGTCGCCCATACCAACGGATTCAGTGTGCGGCTTAAAGACGTCGCCCGCGTTGTGGAAGGCGCCGAGCCGAAATTCGGCGACACTCTCATCCAGGGTGGCGCGGGGGTCCTCATGACCATGTCCAGCCAGTACGGGGCCAACACGATGGAGGTGACCAAATTGCTGGAGGGCGCTCTAGCCGAAATGAAGCCGGTTCTCGATAAGCAAGGCATCAAACTCTACCCGCGCCTTCACCGGCCCGCGACCTTCATCGAGGCAGCCCTCCACAACATGAAACACTCGCTGGCCCTGGGCGGCATTCTCGTGGCGATCGTGTTATTCCTGTTGTTGGGCAGCGTCCGCACCGCTTGCATTTCGCTCACCGCTATCCCGCTCTCCCTGCTCACGGCGGTCATCGTAATGCAGAAGTTCGGTATCACCCTCAACACCATAACCCTGGGCGGCCTGGCCATCGCCCTGGGTGAGGTAGTGGATGACTCCATTATCGATGTGGAGAACATCTTCCGCCGGCTGCGCGAGAATAAAAACCTGCCGCAGCCCCGGCCATTGTTTCAAGTGGTGCTGGATGCTTCCCTGGAAGTCCGGAGCGCCGTTATCTTTGCCACGTTCACCGTCGTGCTGGTGTTTCTGCCGGTGCTGACCCTCACCGGGCTCCAAGGCAGCTTCTTCGCGCCGCTGGCCCTGAGCTACATCCTGGCTATCCTGGCTTCGTTGCTGGTCGCGCTAACGATTACACCCGCGTTAGCGTATCTGCTTTTTGGAAAAGGCGTCCGCAAGACCGAAGACCCGCGCCTGCAGGGATGGCTTAAGGGAGGTTATCGGCATGTGCTTAGTATCGTCGCCCGTTGGCCGCGCGCGGTCATCGCCGCGGTGGTGGTGCTCTGTATCGTCACCGCCGTGCCCGTTTTCCTTATGCAAGGCGGCGAGTTCCTGCCAGAATTCCGCGAGGGCCATTTTGTCCTCCAGGTCTTTGGCGCCCCGGGCACTTCCCTGCAGGAAACGCTGCGTGTGGGCGGCCAAATTTCCGCTCAATTGCTTCACAACAAGAACATCGCCACTGTCGAACAGCAGGTGGGCCGCGCCGAACTGGGCGAGGATCCCTGGGGCCCCGAACGCTGCGAATTCCACGTCGAACTCAAGCCGATCTCGGGCCAGGAAATGGAAAAAATGGCCGATGAGATTCGCGACATCCTCAAGCAGTTTCCCGGGTTGCAATCCGAGGTGACGACTTTCCTCGGTGACCGTATCGGCGAGACCATCACCGGAGAAACCGCTCCGGTCGCGGTCAACATTTTTGGCGACGACCTGGATGTAATCGACGCAAAGGCGCGAGAAGTCGCCAACGTGCTCATGACCGTGCCCGGTAACGCCGATGTGAAAGTCAAAGCCCCGCCCGGCTCACCCCGGGTAGCCATTCGCCTCCGTCCGGAGCGGTTGACGCAATTTGGCTTTCGTCCAGTGGATGTGCTGGAAGCGCTCCAAACCGCCTACCGGGGGACGGTCGTAGCCCAGACTCACCGTGGCAACCAGACCGCCGACGTCGCGGTCATTCTCGATCCAACCGATCGACAAGACCCGGAGGCCATCGGTTCGTTGTTGCTGGCCAGCGCTCAAGCCACCCGCCTGCCCCTTCGGGAGCTAGCCGACATCTACCCCACGACGGGCCGCCCCTCTATCCTTCACGAAGGGGCGCGCCGCCGTCAGACCGTGACCTGCGCCGCAACGGGGCGCGATGTTACCTCGTTCGTGGATGAAGCGAGGAAGCAGGTCGCCGCAAAAGTAAACTTCCCACCCGGCAGCTACACCGCCTTCACCGGGGCCGCCGAGGCCAAGCAGAAAGCCCAACGGGAGTTGCTGCTCCACTCGGGCATTGCCGCCGTCGGAATTCTGCTGTTGCTTTCGATTGTCTTCCACAACTGGCGCAACCTGATGCTCATCCTGGTCAACGTCCCCTTCGCCCTGGTCGGCGGCGTGCTGGCCGTCTGGCTGACCGGCGTGTTGGCGCCGGGTCAGAGTTCACTCACCATCGGTTCACTGGTCGGATTTGTGACCCTCTTCGGCATTACCACGCGCAATTCCATCATGATGATTTCCCATTTCGAACATCTGATAAACCAGGAAGGAATGACATGGGGACCGGAGGCGGCGATGCGGGGCGCTTCCGAGCGGTTGATGCCGATCCTCATGACCGCCACCGTCACCGGATTGGGCCTTCTCCCTCTGGCCATCGGCAGCGGCGAAGCCGGCCGCGAAATCGAAGGGCCGATGGCCATCGTCATTCTGGGCGGCCTCCTCACATCGACGGTGCTCAATCTGCTGGTGTTGCCGACCCTGGCGCTGAGGTACGGGAGGTTTCAAAAGACATAGGACCAAGAGCCAGACGCCGGCCCAAAACAAATCCGACGGCCGAAACCCTAAAGAAGGCCGAAATCCGAAATCCGAACCCCGTGGCCCGGTTATTTGGATGCCTTCGAGTTCGGGTCTCGCATTTCTTTCGGCCTTCGGATCTCGGCCTGCGGGTTTTGGTGATGCGGCTGCTCAGGCTAGTGCCGTCACCGTCGCCTGGCGCTCTCCCGCAGTAGTGCGCACGACCAACTTCGTGCCCGGCGCGTTCGCTTCCCGGCGAACATAGCCCAAAGCAATGCTGGCTTTGAAAGCGGGCGACCAGACCGCGCTGGTGATATAACCGACCTCTTTTCCGGTGTGGAAAAGTTTGTCGCCTTTGCTGGGAACGGACTGGAGGTCATCGGCAAACCGCAAGCCGCGCACTTCCTTGTTAACATGGCCCTGGGTGTGGACGCGGTTGATGATTTCCTGGCCCAGGTAGCAACCTTTGGTGTAACTGACCGCCCGCCGCTCGATGCCGCACTCCAGCGGCAGATTTGTTTCGTCCATGTCGGCGTCGAAGCGCGGCACGCCTGCCTCGATGCGCGCTATTTCCAAGGCTTCCCAGCCACAAGCGCGGCCGCCGAGGACTTTAAGAGAGGCCAACAATTTGTCAGCAACGGCGCGCATCGCGCCGGTGGGAACAAAAATATCATAGCCCCGGGTTCCAAACCGCGGCTGGTTCATCAGGTACAGCTCACCCAGAATCGGGTCATCAACGGCGACGGAATTGAACGGCTTGGCCGGAAGCGCCTTGAACATCTCAAGGCCCCACACCGCCTCCTCGGCCTTCGGGCCTTGAACGCTCAGCAAACCATAATGCGGCGCGACCTCTACTACTTGCACGTCATCGGCCACGATAAACTGCTCCAGGCGCTGGGAAACCTTTCCGTTCAGGCCCGGCTCGAAATCCAGCAGCAGCTCGTCAGCCAGACGATAGATGTTGAGATCGCTCTGCATCCGGCCTTTGGCGGTGACCAGCGCGGCGTAACAGCCCTCGCCTACCGCAAGACCATTGATGTCATTAGTCACCTGCCCGTGCAGGAACCGCGCGCGCTCGGTGCCGGTCAGACAAAGCCGGCCGCGAAAGCTCAAATCCAGGGCGCCGGCGCCCCGGCACAATACAGCGTGCTCGGCCAGCTTGTCGCCGTAATGCGTGACGACCTCAACGCCGTTGACCGTGCCAAAAGAAGCGCCCAGGGTTTTGTGAAATTCAAGCAACGTCAGCATGTCCGTCGTAGTGCAGCTTATGGGGCGACGAACCAATTGCAACTGCGGACGCAAAACGTGAAACGTGAACCTTAATTGTGGGTGGGCCGGCAGACGCTGCAGCTCATCACCCTTCACGTCCCTCAATTGACTTAGCTCCGTGCTCTGTTAGCGTGCCTTTGGGTGCCGACGACAAAAAAACCTTCTCGACTGCGAAAAATGCGCGACGATGCGCGGGCCTTACTCGAAGGACGCGTGCCGCGTGAGGAAGCCTCGAAATGGCAACGGTTCGTCCATTTCTGGGTCTTGGTGGCCCAAAGCTTTTCGCGCAACCGCTGTCCGGTGCGTGCCTCTGCGCTTGCTTATGCGACGCTGCTGGCGCTCATCCCGATGCTGGTGGTAGTGATGAGTGTGACCAGCACGTTCCTGAAAAAACGAGGGGAAGAGGGCATCGAAAAATTCATCGACCACATGGTCGCCAGCGTCACGCCGCCGGCGGCGGCAACGGCGAATCTCATCAGCGTCACGACCAACTTGTCCCCCTCTGCCAACTCGCGCTCGACCAACGCGCCGGCAGAAGCCGGCACCGCGCCAGAAACCTCCGCCGGAGATGCGGCCGCCACCCAAACTGCCCCCGGCGCTGCTGACCAGGACCAGCACGCAACCGCCACGCGGCGGGCGATTGCGCGCAGCATCAACCAGTTTATCCAGAATACTCGCAGTGGCGCGCTCGGCCTGACCGGCAGTGTGGTGCTGATCTTCGCCGCCCTCTCGCTGCTGAGCCAGATTGAAACGACCTTCAACGACATCTGGGGCGTCGCGCGTGGACGCAGTTGGTTCATGCGGATTGTGCTTTATTGGAGCGTGTTGACCCTGGCGCCGCTGCTGTTGGTGGTGGCGCTCGGCTTGACCACCGGACCTCACCTGGAGGCGACCAGGCAGTTTCTGGGTAATTTGCCTTTGATCGGCAGTTTTATCTTCCATTTCGGTTTCGAGCTGCTGCCGGTGCTGGTGTTGTGCCTGACCTTCGCCGCCTTTTACATGCTGATGCCCAATACCAAGGTCTATTGGCGCGCGGCGCTGGCGGGGGGGGCAGTGGCCGGCCTGCTGTTTCATTTAAACAACGTCATCAGCGTGCTCTACGTTTCGCGCGTGGTCTCCAACAGCAAAATTTACGGCAGCCTCGGCCTGGTGCCGGTGTTCATGATTGGACTCTATTTTTGCTGGCTGATCCTGCTGTTTGGCGCGCAGGTCGCCTATGCCTATCAGAACCGGAGCAGCTATCTCGAAGAAAAACAGGTCGAGCTCATCAATCAGCGCGGGCGCGAATTCATCGCCTTGCGGCTGATGACCCTGGTCGGCCAGCGTTTTTTGCGGGGCCAACCGCCACCCGAAGTGCCGGAATTGGCGGAGGCCTTGTGCGTTCCGACGCGGCTAATCCAGCAGATTATGGAGCCTCTTTGCGCCGTGCGGTTGGTCGTGGAGACTGCCAATGGTGACAGCGGCTACGTGCCGGCTCGGCCGTTGGAAAACATCACCTGCCACGATATCCTGCTGGCCCTGCGCGCCAGCCAGGGACAGGAACTCGCCACTCGTGACGAACCAGCCCGCGCCGAGGTCTATGGCGAGTTCCAGCGGATTCTGGAAGCCGAGCGCCACGCCGCCGCGTCCGTGACCCTGCTGGCTCTCGCCAGCCGGGCAGGCGCAAGCAGGGAACTGACGGAGTGATGGAGTAATGTTGACGATCAGGCCCCCAATACTCCACCATCCCTCCTCCCATGCTTATCGGCGTCCCTAAAGAAATCAAAGAACAGGAACATCGCGTCGCTTTACTACCCTCGGCGGCCTATCAACTGATTAAGCGCGGCCATCAGGTGCTGGTCGAACGCGAGGCCGGCGCCGGCGCCGGCTATCCCGACGCCGACTACCAGCAAGCTGGCGCGACCCTGGTCGATGATCATGCAGCGATATTCGAAAAAGCTGAACTGATCGTTAAAGTCAAAGAGCCGCTGCCGGCCGAATACAATCTGCTGCGGCCCAGCCAGATTCTGTTCACCTATCTGCACCTGGCGGCCGACCGGCACCTGACTGAAACCTTGATGAAATCCGGAGTGACCGCCCTGGCGTACGAGACCATCGAAGTGAATCGACGCCTGCCGTTGCTCGAGCCGATGAGCGAGATTGCCGGGCGCATGTCTATTTTGGTTGGGGGTTTTTTTCTGGCCAAGCATTTCGGCGGCAGTGGGGTTTTGCTGGGCGGTGTCCCGGGCGTGCTGCCCGGCCGGGTCGTGGTGCTGGGCGGCGGCACTTCGGGCATCAACGCAGCACGCATGGCCCAAGGTCTCGGCGCCGATGTAACCATTCTGGAAGTGGACCTCGAGCGGATGCGGTTCCTCGATATAACCCTGCACACGGCCCACACGCTTTATTCGAGCGAAGCGCACCTGCTCGAGTTGCTGCCTTCAGTGGACCTGCTGATCGGCGCCGTGTTGCTCCCGGGCGCGCGGGCGCCGAAACTGATCAACCGTGATATGTTGCGGCGAATGCGCCCCGGCAGCGTCCTGGTGGACATCGCCATTGACCAGGGCGGCTGCGCGGAGACCTCCCGGCCCACTACCCACGATAAGCCGGTGTTCGTGGAAGAAGGGGTGACGCATTACTGCGTTGCGAATATGCCCGGCGCCTATGCCCGCACCGCCACCCAGGCCTTGACCAACGTTACTTATCGCTACATCGAGATGCTAGCCGACTGGGGCCTTGCGGAGGCCTGCCAACGTCAACCAGCGCTGTTGAGCGGCATCAATGTGAGAAACGGCAAACTCACCCAGCAAGCTGTCGCCGGGGCCCACGGGATGCCTTATTCCCCGGCGATGTAGGCGCGTTTCCTTGTTCTTTCTCTCGCTCCCTCTTCCTCGATCCGGAGGACGAGAACGAGGAAGCGGACGAGCCGCGCCCCCACAAAACTGCCTTGCCGCGTCGCCTCGCCCTCTTACCATACGGCCATGCGCGAACACTGGGAACTTGGCAGAAGGTGGCGCCAGTTTAGTCGCAAGCACGGATTGCATGTCTTCGTCGTGGTTTGCGTGCTCGCGGCCATGACTTTTGTCGCCTTGCTGATGTACCTGCTGACGGTCCCTAACCTGGGATCGCATCGTTAAAACTTGATCAGAACCATTGCCGTCTGGGACCCGTAGCTGCGCACCGCGACAATTAGAATCGCGGCTGCGTATTTGAATGTCGCGACAATAAAATACGCAGCTGCGATCTTAATTGTCGCGAACTCGGAACCCGTGGGGTCGGAGGATTCGCCCAAACGGTCTTACCCAATTACTCCCTTCTTCCGCAACAGCACTTCCATGGCCCTGTCCATCAGGATCTCCGCCATCGGCTTGGTGGTTTCATCGAGCGCCGCGCATGCCGCCTGGAGTTGTTTGGTGTCCCCGGTGCCGGTTTCGGAACGCTCACCCGCCAGCGCGGCTTCCACCTGGCGCAAGGCGCTCTCCACCTGCGCTCGATAGCCCGGTTCGAGTTCACTGGCGCAGTCCATCAGGCCTTGGCGAGTCGCAGCTATCAACTCGGTGGCCTTGAGCTTCGCTTCAACCCAGCGTCGCGCCGCCAGGTCTTCGAACGCGTGTTCGACTGATTCCTCAACCATTTTCTGCACCGCCGCATCATCAACATCCACCGCCGAGGTCATTTCGAGCACTTTTTCTCTGCCGCTTTTGGTGTCGCGGGCCAGCACGTGCAAAATGCCATTGGCGTCGATTTCAAACTGCACCCCTACGCGAGGCACTCCCCGGGGCGCCGGCACAAATTCCAAAGTAAAGCGGCCCAGGCTCCAGTTGTCCTGCGCCCGCTCGCGCTCGCCTTGCAACACGTGGATCAGCATCTCGCGCTGATGATCGACGGCCGTAGTGAATAACTCGCCGGCTTTGAGCGGAATAGTCGAGTTGCGGGGGATGATCACGTTCATCAGGCCGCCGAAGGTCTCCAGACCTAACGATAGCGGCGTAACATCCAGCAGCAGGACGTTTCGGAAGCCTCCACACAGAATCTCCGCCTGGATCGCCGCGCCGAGCGCGACGGCCTCGTCCGGGTTCTGCGAGGTGTTGAGTTGCGGTCCGCCCGGCCGATGATACTCGGTCCCCAGACGCAGGCCGCCGCGGGTTTCTTCGAACTCCGCACAACCAAACAGCTCGCCGACGAACTGGCGCACCAGCGGCATGCGGGTTTGGCCGCCCACCAGGATCACCTGGTCGAGGTCATTCGTCTCCAGTTTCGAGTCCGCGAGCGAACGCAGACAATGCGCGCGCGTGCGCGCAATGATGTCGCGAGTGAGATGTTCAAGTTCGTTGCGCGTCAGTTTGTAACTGAAGCTGAATTGCGGGGTGAGAAAAGGAAGGACTAGTTCGACCTCCTGTTCGGTTGAAAGCCGGATTTTCGCCTCCTCGGCCGCTTCGCGAACGCGCGCGAGCAGGGGCAAGGCTTCATCGTGAGGACGGGCTTCCCCGGCACGGAGATCGGGACCGCCAGCAGCCACAATTCTCTCGATCAGCAAATCGACCACTCGTTTGTCCAGGTCATCACCGCCCAGGCGCGTATTGCCGTTGGTGGCCAGCACCTGAAAAACGCCTTCGTTCAATTCGAGAATGGAAAGGTCAAACGTGCCGCCGCCCAGATCATAAACTGCGATCTTCGCGTGCTCCTTGAGTTTGTCCAAACCGTACGCCAGCGCCGCCGCCGTCGGTTCATTGAGGATGCGCTCAACGGTGAACCCGGCCAGTTCACCGGCCTTTTTAGTGGCGTTGCGCTGGGCGTCGTTGAAATAGGCCGGCACGGTGATAACGGCGCGCGTGACCGGCTCACCGAAGCTGGCCTCGGCATCTCCCTTTAACTTTTTCAAGACCGCAGCCGAAATCTGCTCCGGAGTGTAGGTGTGGCCATGAATGTCAATGGTGACCGGCCCCGCGCCTTCGCCCTTGACCGGATAAGTGACCAGCATTTCCTCGTGTGAAATGTCCGCCCCGCGCCGCCCCATAAACCGTTTCACTGAGTAAATTGTCTCCGCCGGTTTGAGCACGCGCACTCGGTTCGCCGGATAGCCGACCAGCGGCTCGGCGTCAGCCCCTGGAAAATGAACAACTGAGGGCGTCAGCCGCCGTCCTTCCGCATCGGCGATGACGAAGGGGATGCCGGCATCCACGGTGGCCACCAGCGAGTTGGTAGTGCCGAGATCGATTCCTACGATTTTGTCCATTGTGAGCTGCCGGTTAAATCGGTTAAATAAGTTAAAACAGTTAAATGAGTTGAATAGGGGCGAACGGTCGCCGCGCTCATTCAACCTATTTAACACATTTAACTCATTTAACAATTCTCGGGCGCTATGCGCTGTATCGTCACTGCCGGTCCTACTTACGAACCGCTGGATCAGGTCCGGCGGCTCACTAATTTTTCCACCGGCCGGCTTGGCTCGGAACTCGTCAATTTCCTCGCGGCACGCGGGCATGAAGTAACGCTGCTGATTGGGCAGCAGGCGACCTGGCGCGGCGAACGTCATGCTCGCCGACTCCAGACGTTCACCACCACTGCCAGCCTGCGCGAGGGTCTGCGGTCGCTGGCCGCGGAATCGGTAGACGCTGTTTTCCACGCCGCGGCGGTGAGTGACTTTGCCTTCGGCAAAATCTCGGCGCGCTCGGCGGCAGGCGATTTGACAGAGATTAGCTCCGGCAAGATTTCCACCCGCCAGGGAACTTTGCTGGCGGAGCTCGTGCCCACGCCGAAAATCATTGCCGAGCTGCGCCATTGGTATCCCCGAGCGCGGCTGGTAGGGTGGAAGTACGAAGTGGAAGGCGACCGCCCCAGTGTAATCGAGTTGGCCGAAAAGCAAAACGCCGAATGCCAGACGGATGCGTGCGTCGCGAATGGTCCGGCCTACGGGGCTGGTTTCGGCTTGGTGAAGCGCGGCGGTGGATATACCCATTTGGCGGATACGACCGCGCTGTTCGAAGCATTGGAGAGCTTTACCTTGGAGGTAAGGCTTTCGTGAACGCCCATGAGTGAGGAATTAGTCGGCGAGCGCTTTTCCCATTGAAGCCAAGGCGGCGCATTTGTAACGTGCAGACGGATGACGGCGGCCGCTCCCCACCAACAAACCTCGCCTCTGGCCAGGCCAGTGACCACCTTATACGGCGTCGGCCCCGAACGCGCCGCCCAACTCGCCCGGCTGGAAATCCGCACTATCGAAGACTTGCTCCTGCACCGGCCGCGGCGCTACGAAGACCGCAAGAAAATGCGCGCCATCGGCGAACTTCAGCTCCACGAGCCGGCGATCACGCATGGCAAAATCATCGCGCTCGGCACCAAATGGTTCAACCACCATACCAAATCCATTTTCGAGATCGTCCTGGAGGACGGCACCGGACGTCTGCATTGCCGCTGGTGGAACCTGCCCTACATGGAAAAATATTTTGCGGTCGGCAATGAAGTGGTCGTTTTCGGCAAACCTCTGAACCTCAAGCCCCGCACCATCGACCACGCGGAAACCGAGGTGCTCGAGGCCGGCGAAGAAATCTCGATTCACCTCAACCGCATCACTCCGATTTACCCTCTCACCGAGGGCCTGCCCCAACGATGGCTCCGGTCGCTTATTTGGCGGACGTTACAGTCCTTCGAATTGCAAATCCCCGAGCCGTTTCAGTTCCAGGTTGAAAGTTGCAAGTTGAAGGTTCCCAATACCGCAGGAACCGACCACGCCCAACCTTCAACGGCTTTCCCCTCCCGCGCTAAGGCCATTCACCTGCTCCACTTCCCGGAAACGGAAGACGAACCGGAGACTGCCCGCCGCCGGTTGGCCCTGGACGAGTTCATCGAGTTGCAACGGCAGATTCAGCTCCGCCGAAAGAATTTCCAGGTCAAAGCCAGGGCGTTGCCCTGCGGCGGCGACAACCATCTGCTTAAACCGTTCCTGGCCCGCCTCGGATTCAAGCTCACCGGGGCGCAAACCAAGGTGCTGCGCCAATTGCGCAAGGATATGTCGGGCCCGCACCCGATGCGTCGGCTCCTCCAGGGCGACGTCGGCTCAGGCAAAACCGCCGTAGCCGCTTGCTGCGCCTTGATGGCGTTGGAAAGCGGCTACCACGTCGCGCTGATGGCCCCAACCGAAATCCTGGCCGAACAACATTTCCTGAATTTCTCGAACGGGCTCGAACCGCTAGGCGTCGCCGTCGAACTCCAGACCGGCAGCCGGAAAACAGGTGAGGGGTCCCGGGTGACGAGTGACAAGGGACCGACGGGGCCAACCCTCGTCACTCGCCACCCGGCACCCCTCACCCTCTTCATCGGTACCCACGCCCTCATTGAGTCCGGCTTTGCCACCGACCACCTCGGCCTCGTCATCATCGACGAGCAACACAAATTTGGCGTCGCTCAACGCGAACAGCTCCTGCGCAAAGGCCATTACCCGCACCTCCTGGTCATGACTGCGACGCCCATTCCGCGCACCCTCGGGCTGACGCTCTATGGCGAGCTGGATGTCTCGGTCATCGATGAGTTACCACCCGGCCGCGGGCAGATTCGGACCTTCGTGCGCGCCGCCGACAAGCTGCCAAAAGTTTGGGATTTCATCCGCAGCAAACTGGCCGAGGGGCGGCAGGCCTATGTCGTTTACCCGCGCGTCGAGGAAGACGGCCAGGGTGAAACCAAGGCTGTCACCAAAGAATTTGATAACCTGCGCCACGCCTTGGCGCCCTTTCGCGTAGGGTTGGTGCATGGCCGGCTCAAATCCCGGGAGAAGGAAACCGTCATGGCCGGCTTTCGGGCCAACCGTCTGCAAGTGCTGCTGGCGACCTCTTTGATTGAAGTCGGCGTTGATGTGCCCAACGCGACGGTGATGCTTATTGAGAATGCGGAACAGTTCGGCCTGGCGCAGCTCCATCAACTGCGCGGACGCATCGGCCGGGGCGCTCATGATTCCTATTGCATCCTGGTCGCCGCCGCCAAGAGCAAACAATCGCGGCAGCGGTTGCAGATTCTGGAAGAAACCACCGACGGGTTCCGTATTGCTGAAGCGGACCTCAAACTGCGCGGGCCGGGAGAACTGTTGGGCCAGCAACAAAGCGGCCTGCCCAGGTTCCGTTTCGGCGATTTGGCGACCGATTTGGCCCTCATCGAGCAAGCCCGAGAATTGGCCGTTTTGATCCTCTCCCAGACAGCTCAAGGTCCAATTCATAGGCTGAATACGGCAAAAACGGCCTGAAACAGCCCAAAAATTAGTAATATTTTTTGCTTGTCCTTTTTGGCCTTTTGGTAAAAGTTACGCCTACTATGAAACGGCTATTCACCCTTATCGTACTATTGGGCCTCACTGCAGGCGTGCTGGCAGGTTGCTCCGGCGGCTCCGACACATCGACCCCCACGGCAACGAATGCTCCGGCACCGCCTAGCACCAACGCACCAGCTACGAAGTAGGACATTTCTTCCAATCAATTTGGGAATGTCATTCAAGCCGGGCATGGGTTTTTTGCCCGGCTCTTTCATTTTCCGGCGCGGCAGCTACATTAACGTCATGAACAGACCTTTTTGTCTGGCTTTGGCCACTTCGCTCTTCCTTGCCGGCTGCGGCGAGAAATCCGCGACCACTCCCGCCGCCTCGACTAACTCCGCCTCCACTGGTAACCCTTTGGATGCGCCGGGAAACTATCTGAAGGCGATTGCCGACGGCAAACAGTCCGCCGTCAAGACGGTGGATGTGACCTCGCTGAAGAAAGCCATCGAGTTGTTCAATGTGGACCAGGGACGCAATCCCAAGGACTTGCAGGAACTCGTAGAGAAAAAGTATATGCCGCAACTGCCCGCCGCGCCGTTCGGCTCGAAGCTCGTCTATGATGCCAATGCCGGCACCGTGGAGGTCGTGAAGCAGTAAAGCGGCTTACTCGTGACGGGGATATTTCCGCCGCAGACGCGCCCGAACTCGCAGCACTTTCCGCTGTTTTTGAATCTCGCGGAGATACTCCAGCGCCAGATAGCCGGTGCAGGCCACCGACAGCAGAGCCATGATTCCTAACACCGGATCACCGATCGAACCGCTGATTGAGCCAAGCATATTTTGTTAATCGTTCGCGTTCAGCGCCTGAACTGCATAGAGGCTCCCACGCCTTCCGGTGACTCGCAATCCAGGGTGCCCCGGAAAACGGTCCCGGGGATTCACTTGGACCGGTTTTGCTTCCGGGCGTAGTTTTTAGAATTATTCCAAATATTGACATGCGGCGCCCCTGGGCTACATTGCCCCTGAGATGGGTGTCATCGAAAAAAGGCGGCTCAACGACCGTTTGAGCCAGCGGCTGGCCACGAGCGGGTTCCGCTTTACGCCGCACCGCGAGCACGTCTATGCGGTGCTGCTGCGCAAACGCGACCACCCCACGGCCGAGGAAGTCTTTATCCGGGCCAAGCACAACATGCCGGACATCTCGATGGCGACGGTCTATAACTGCCTGGACGCACTGGTCCAATGCGGCTTGGTGCGCCAGGTGACGGTCGAACGGGGCGCGGCCCGGTTTTGTCCGAATATGCAGGAACATTGCCATTTTTATTGCGACAGTTGCACCGGGGTCTATGACATCCCGCTATTGCCGGAGGCCGGAGTCCCGCTGCCCAACGGCTTTCGGGCAGAGCGGTATGACATCACCATTCACGGGCGGTGCCCGGCTTGCTCGAACGGCAAAAAATAATTCAACGGATTTCCCAAGCAAAGATGAGCACAGCTACCGAGACCATTGAGGGCTTAGTCAAACAGGAGTACAAATACGGCTTCTACACCGACGTCGAGGCAGACGCCGCGCCCCCGGGGCTGAACGAGGACATTATTCGCCTCATCTCCGCCAAGAAGAAAGAGCCGCAATTCATGCTGGACTGGCGGCTCAAGGCCTATCGCCATTGGCTGACCATGAAGGAGCCGGCTTGGCCGCACGTCCATTATCCCCCGATCGCCTACCAGGAATCGGTCTATTATTCTGCCCCCAAGAAAAAGGGAGACGGGCCCAAAAGCCTGGACGAGGTCGATCCGAAGCTCCTCGAGACTTATGAGAAACTGGGTATCCCGCTCAAGGAACGCGAGCGGCTGGCAGGCGTCGCTGTCGATGCGGTGTTTGACAGCGTATCGGTCGGCACCACCTTCAAAGAAAAGCTGGGCGAAAAGGGCATCATTTTTTGCTCGTTCAGCGACGCCGTTCACGACCATCCGGACCTGGTGAAGAAATACCTCGGGATGGTGGTGCCGTACACGGACAATTACTTCGCCGCGCTCAACTCGGCGGTTTTCAGCGACGGCTCGTTCTGTTTCATCCCCAAGGGTGTGCGCTGTCCGATGGAGCTGTCCACCTACTTCCGCATCAACGCCGCCAATACCGGCCAGTTCGAGCGCACGCTCATCATTGCCGAGGAGGGCGCCTCGGTCAGCTACCTCGAAGGCTGCACCGCACCGATGCGCGACGAACATCAGTTGCATGCCGCGGTCGTCGAACTGATCGCGCTGGATAGTGCCCAGATCAAATACTCGACGGTCCAGAACTGGTATCCGGGCGATGAGCAGGGGCGCGGCGGCATCTATAATTTCGTTACCAAGCGCGGCCTCTGCAAAGGCAAAAACTCGAAGATTTCCTGGACCCAGGTCGAGACCGGTTCGGCGATCACCTGGAAATATCCCAGTTGCATCCTGCAAGGAGAGAATTCCGTCGGCGAATTCTATTCGGTGGCGGTGACGAACAATTATCAACAGGCCGATACCGGGACCAAGATGGTCCACATCGGCAAGAACACTCGCAGCACGATTGTCTCCAAAGGCATTGCCGCCGGGCACGGCCAGAACAGCTATCGTGGGCTCGTGAAGGTGCAGAAAAGCGCCGTCAACGCGCGCAACTTCTCCCAGTGCGATTCACTCCTCATCGGCAACAACTGCGGCGCGCACACTTTCCCCTACATCGAGGTCAAGAACACCTCCTCGCGCGTCGAGCACGAGGCCTCCACCTCAAAGATCGGCGAGGACCAAATTTTCTATTGCAACCAGCGCGGGTTGGAGACCCAGGACGCCGTCAACATGATCGTCAATGGGTTCTGCAAGGAAGTCTTCCGGGAGTTGCCGATGGAATTCGCCGTTGAAGCGCAGAAACTCCTCGGCGTGAGCCTCGAAGGCAGCGTCGGATGACGTGTCTCCGCCTCCGCGCCTTGAAGAATGTTACATGGTTACCTCCTCACAAAACGCGGCGCGGCAACCTGCTTATCCGCGTAATCCGCGGTAAAACCTCTAATGAAACAACCGATATTGGAAATCAAAGACCTCACCGCCGGGGTTGAGGGGAAGCAAATCCTCAAAGGCATCAACCTGAGTATCTCCCCGGGGGAGGTTCATGCCATCATGGGTCCCAACGGCAGCGGCAAAAGCACACTGGCCGCGATCCTCGCCGGCCGGGAAGGCTACGAAGTCACCGCCGGCCAGGTCCTCTATGAAGGAAAGGATCTGCTGGACATGGACCCCGAGGAACGCGCCCGCGAAGGGCTCTTCCTTGCCTTCCAATACCCGGTGGAAATCCCCGGCGTGAACAGCAAGTACTTCCTCAATTCCGCCCTCAACCAGGTCCGCAAACACAAAGGCCAGCCCGAGCTGGACGCGTGGGAATTCCTGGCCGTGGTGAAAGAAAAGATGAAAATCCTCGACCTCAATGAAGACCTGCTGCTCCGCTCCGTCAACGAAGGCTTCTCGGGTGGTGAGAAAAAGCGCAACGAGATATTTCAGATGGCCGTGCTCGAACCCCGCCTGGCCATTTTGGACGAAACCGATTCCGGCCTGGACATCGACGCTTTGAGAATCGTCTCGACTGGTGTCAATAAACTGCGCCGGCCCGACAATGCCCAACTGGTCATCACCCATTATCAACGGCTGCTCAACTATATCATTCCCGATTTCGTCCATGTACTGGTGGACGGCCGCATCGTTCGCACCGGCGGCAAACAACTCGCGCTTGATCTGGAAGAAAAAGGCTACGACTGGATTACCCGGGAAGAGCCGGTGCCGGCGTAGAGCCGGTAATCAAGTCGGTAACCAGTCGTCGTCCGCATTGCTGGTCACACACGATTTATCATTTTTTCACTGTTCCCCTTTTAGCTCCGTCCGTCACGCCGATCACTGATTACTGATTTACCGATCACTGATCACTGATTACCTGGCCACCCTCGCGCAACTAACCCCCGCCGCTGTTGTTTCATCCCTTGGCGGTGGCAGTCGGCAATTCGTGAACCATCGTCGTACTTATATTAACCGCTGGCTGCCGGGTTCACGCGGCCGCAACAGAAAGGTTAGTATGAAAAACAACACCTGCAGCAGTGGGGGCTTCACCCTGGTGGAAATCATGATCGTCGTCGCTATCATCGGCTTGTTGGCGACCATTGCGATTCCCAACTTCGCGAAGTCTCGCGAGACGGCACACAAAGTTACGTGCATCAGCAACCTTCGGCAAATCGATGGCGCCCTTCAACAATGGGCGCTGGATTTGAAGAAGGATGCGGGGCAGGCCGTTTCGTACCAGGACATCAGCGCGTATCTGCGAAACTCAATCGTCTGTCCCGCTGGCGGTACGACCTTCGCCGACAGCTACACGTTGACCACCGTGGACGAGCGGCCCACCTGCCAGCGAAAACCCCAAACCCATACCCTCCCCCTTTAGGCCAAGGACATAGTGGGAAACGGACCGGGGAGAAATCCCCGGTCCCCTGCCTGCACCACCGGTAAGTCTTTCACGCATCACGCATCACGTATCACCCGTCCCCCATCATCCATCATTCTCCCCTCACCCGTCACTCGTCACCTTCCCTCCACTTGCTTTGCCAGACTTGGCTGGCTAGCCTGCACTGACATGCGGCTGCTCGACCGTTACTTGCTGCGCGAACTGCTGGTTCCGCTGGGCTATTGTCTCAGCGGATTTTTGCTTTTGATCTTTGCCGGCCGCCTGGTCAACGAATTGCACGGCCTGCAGGAGAAGATGTTACGCACCGGGGATATTGCTCTTTTCTACCTGGTCCAGGTGCCCGAATTTCTCGTGATGATTCTGCCAATGGCGCTCCTGCTGGCTCTCCTCTACACCTTGACCAACCATGCGCGCCATCACGAAATCACCGCTATCCGCGCCGCCGGCGTCAGCTTGTGGCGGATGTGCCTGCCGTATGTGGTGGTCGGGTTTGGCCTCAGTCTGCTCTCGTTTGCGTTGAACGAGTTTTACGTGCCGGACAGCGCGGATCAAGCCGAGGCCATTCGCAACCGGCGGGTCCCCCCTGCGCCGGACGCTCCGGGCCGCAATCAAATCCGCGACCTGGGCTTTAATAATACCGGCAGTCACCGCTATTGGCCGCATATTGCCGTCTATAACACCAAGACGGGCGAAATGCTCAAGCCGGATGTTCTCTGGACCCAGCCCGACGGCTCGCAGGTTTACCTCCGGGCGGACCGGGCGGCCTACATCAATGGCGTTTGGACCTTTTACAACGCCTCCAAATACCTGGGCGCGGCACACACCAACTCGCCGCCGGTCCTGGTGCTGCGAACCAATCTCCTGGCCATGCCCGAGTTCTCCGAAACCCCAGAGCAGATCAATAGCGAAATTAAAATCAGCAGCAGTATGTCCCTTAAAGCGGCAAAAAAAACCGACGTGCCGGTTCTGGCGATCCTGAATTACCGGCGCCTGCATTCTAACCTATCGCGCTCCGACTCCGCCTGGCTCGACACCAAACTCCAAGGCCGCCTCGCCACACCCTGGACTTGCCTGGTGGTCGTCCTGATTGCGATTCCTTTTGGCGCGGCCTCAGGCCGGCGCAACGTCTATGTCGGCGTGGCTGGCAGCGTGGTCATTTTCTTTACCTATTGGGTTATGCAGCAGGTTTGCCTGGCCTTGGGCACCGGCAGTTATGTGCCGCCGTGGCTGGGCGGCTGGTTGCCCAATCTCGCGTTCGGCCTGACCGGCCTGTGGCTGACAGCCCGGGTCCGATGAGTTTTTAGTTTTTAGTTCTCAGTTTTTAGTTTTGAATCTTGTGGTTCTGAACTAAAGATTAAGAATTGAAAGCCCGAAAAACTCAGGCGCCCCTTGGACGAGATACCTGACCTCAAAGCACGCTACGACCGGCTCAATTTATTGTACCAGGTCGGCAATGTCATTCACTCCACCCTCGAACCGCAGGAAGCCCTGCAACTTATTATCAAGGAAGCCGTCCGGCTTATGCGCGCCTCCAGCGGGTCCGCCGTCCTGCTCAACCCCACCAACGGTCTCTTGGAAATCCATGCCTCCCAAGGCCTCCCGCCGCAAGCGGCTGAGCTCAAGCTGCGTGTCGGCGAAGGCATCACTGGTTGGGTCGCCCGCAATGGCAAGCCGGCCCGCGTCGGCGACGTCAGCCAAGACCCGCGCTACGTCCTGCTGCAGCCCGGGGTCCGCTCTGAACTGGCGGTGCCCCTCGAGGTACAGGGTCAGGTGCGGGGCGTGCTCAATGTGGATTCGGAACGGCTCGAGGCCTTCAGCGCGGATGACCAGGACCTGCTGGAAGCTCTCGCTCTCCAGGCCGCCAGGGTTATCCAGAATACCTGGCTTTATGAGCAGCTTCGCCTTAAGGCACGCCTTTTTGAATCGCTCGCCAGTGTCAGCCAGACTATCAATTCCACCCTCAACCTGGATGACGCGCTGAATGTCGTCACGCACGAAGCCTGCGTTTTGATGCACGCCAAAATGGCCTCCCTGATGCTGCTCGACGAAACCCGGGAATGGCTCGATTTGCGGGCCAGCCATGGCGCCAGCGCCGCGTATTTGCGCAAACCCCGCCTGAGCCTTGACGAGAGCCTGTTGGGGGTCGTCGTCCGGCGCAAGAAACCGCTGCAGCTCGAGAATGTCCAGACCTCCACACGTTATCAAAATGTCGAAGTGGCCCGGCGCGAGGGCTTGGTGGCATTGCTGAGCGTCCCTCTGCTTTTCGCGGACCAGGCCATTGGCACCCTGAGCGTTTATACCGGCCAGCCCTATAGTTTCTCGAACGAGGAAACCCGGATCCTCTCCGCGTTGGCTGAATTGTCTGCCATTGCCATCGAGAAAGCCCGCCTTTACGAGCGCGTCGTCGATGTCGAAGAACAACTGCGCCAGAACGAAAAGCTGTCGGCGCTCGGCCTGCTGGCGGCCGAAGTCGCCCATGAAATCCGCAACCCGCTCACCGTGATGAAGATGCTCTATCACTCGCTCGACTTGAATTTTCCCGCCGGTGACCCGCGCGCGAAAGACGTCCGGGTCCTCGGCGAAAAAATGGAGTTGCTTAATAAAATCGTCGAACAAATCCTCGATTTTGCCCGCACAACCGAGCCGCAGTTGGCAGCCGTGAACCTTAGCCAGTTGATTGATGAGCTGGGCCTGCTGGTGCGCCACAAGCTCAAGCACCAGAATATTCACCTGGTCCGAAGACTCTCCCCCAACCTGCCCCCCGTCATGGGCGATGCCGGCCAGCTCGAGCAGGCCTTTCTCAACCTCATTCTCAACGCCGCCGAAGCCATGCCCAAGGGCGGCACCTTGACCATTACTTCCCGCTCCGTTTCCCTTCCACGCAACACCGCCCCGCCTACCCATATCGCCGTGGATTTCACTGACACCGGTGCGGGTATGAGCGAGGAACAGCGCCGTCGCGCGTTCAGCTCCGTTTTGACCACGACCAAGGCCAAAGGCACGGGCTTGGGCCTGGCTATTGTCGGCCGCATCATCGAAACCCACCGCGGTCGGGTGAAACTTAAATCACGCCTTGGCCAAGGCACCACCGTGACTGTCATCTTGCCCCTTTCCTAGCTGTGCGTTCCGCGGCGTTCGCCCCCGATTGACTGCACCCTGCCCGTTTTATACGACCGTTCCCGTCCTTCCTGTGACACCCTCACGTTCTCCAATTTCCACGTTTCCCTCTCGTATACGATGTGCTAAGGTTTTGCTCCGTTTATTATGGATTCCTCCATGCCACAACTTTGGCAGAATACTCAACTCCCAACTCCGGATTTGGCATTGGACCTGAGCTTGATGAACTCCCCGGACCTTTTCTTCTCTGTAACCAAACCTCCCCAGCACTTTGCTATGCAGATTAATTCTTCTTGGAAAACCACAGGCAACGGCACCCACATTGACAACGTATTGCTCAATATTGATGGCTCCGCTCTAGGCCAGCAATACATTGGCAATCAATTGTCATTAGACCAACTGCTTAGCTCGCCATTTCTTTCCGATCCACCGACAACCACCTGCCATGCCGCCAAAGCCAGGCCCCATGGTTTTACGCAAGACAAGCTCGACCGATCGGACTTTGGGTATTCACAGCTTCGACATGGGATTCAGCAGACTCATCGGCCCGTCCAAACATCATCGGAGTATTGGGGCTATTTGTGCCATAGAACCATTTCTTTTGACGATAACTGCGAATATGTAACGTTACCGTTAGTTTAAATAGCGAAAGAAGTTTTGTTATCCATGATTTTCCAATCGGACCTATATTCCCACTTTAATTAATCCTAACTACGATCACCGACACTGGCATCGACACGTGCGAGAGCCTCGTGCCATAACGTGACCTCAAGATTAGACTGAAGTAAAAGAATGTTCATCTATCCAAAACAGTACGATGTAATCGTGGTGGGCGCTGGCCACGCCGGGGTGGAGGCCGCGTTGGCGGCAGCAAGGATGGGCTGCAAGACTATGCTGCTAACTATTAACGCCGACACCGTCGGCCAGATGTCGTGCAACCCGGCCATCGGTGGTTTGGCAAAGGGACACTTGGCCCGGGAGATAGATGCCATTGGTGGAGAAATGGGCAAGGCGACTGACATGACTGGTCTGCAGTTCCGGATGCTCAACACCAAGAAGGGCCAGGCGGTCTGGGCGCCACGAGCGCAGTGTGACAAGAAGGCCTACCAGTTTCGGCTCAAATGGATTTGTGAACGCGAGCCAAACCTGGACCTTCGGCAAGGTCAATGTCAAAGGCTACTTCACACTGGCGGTGAGGTCTATGGCATTGAGACCACACTGGAGGCCGAATATCACGCCAAAACGGTCATCGTTACAACCGGCACGTTCTTAAAGGGGTTAATGCATGTTGGCATGAACCGCCAATCTGGTGGCCGTGCTGGCGAAGCAGCGGCGATGGGGCTTTCTGGCTCACTCAAGGAGCTTGGGCTGGAACTCGGTCGACTCAAGACCGGAACCCCTCCACGGCTCCTTCGCCGTTCGATTGACTTCTCCAGGACTGAGGTGCAGCCAGGCGATGAGCCGGTTCCTTACTTCACTTATTGGAAGGATGATTTGTTCCACGTGGAACAATCTGGGGACGTAGAATCGCCAATGTCAGGAGCTCAACCCAGGACTCCGCATTCAAACGGTCGTCAGGATAACCAGCACACCGCGGCAATGTTCCACGTGGAACAATCCGAACAAATCGAAAATCGAAAATCGAAAATCAAAAGTCGCCCGCACCACCCCTACCCGCCGGGTTCCATCCTCGCCCAAATTGGTGGCCAACTCCCGTGCTATATCACCTACACCACCGAAGCGACCGCTAAAATAATCAATGCCAACCTCCGTAAATCCCCACTCTATTCAGGCGCCATCGAGGGCGTCGGACCCCGTTATTGCCCATCCATCGAGGATAAAATAGTTAAGTTCCCAGAGAAAGAGCGCCAACAGATTTTCCTCGAACCAGAGGGAATCGCCACCGACGAGATCTATGTCAATGGATTCTCAACCTCTCTCCCCTTCGATGTCCAGATCGAGATGGTTCAAACCATCATCGGTTGTGAGCACGCAGAGATCCTGAGACCAGCCTATGCCGTCGAATACGACTTCGCATTCCCAACACAGTTGTACCCATCCCTCGAAACAAAGATCTGCCGCAACCTCTTCCTGGCAGGACAAATCAACGGTACATCAGGTTATGAGGAAGCAGGCGCCCAAGGCCTCATCGCTGGTATCAACGCCGCCCGTAAAGTCCACGGACTGGAACCCGTCGTCTTGCGACGTGACCAAGCTTATATCGGCGTTCTGATCGACGACCTCGTCACCAAGGGGACGGTCGAGCCTTACAGAATGTTTACCTCGAGGGCCGAGTATCGTCTGCTGCTGCGACAGGATAATGCCGACCTGCGCCTTTCCAAGCTAGGTTATGAAGTCGGGTTGCTGCCGGAACGCAATTACAGAAAACTCGAAGCCAAGCAGCGTGCTATCGATGACGAAATCGCTCGCCTCGAGCGGACCCGGTGTGGCTCGGAAACGCTCGCTCAGTTGCTGCGGCGACCCGACGTCTCATATAAGTCATTAGAATCACAACATATATATATATCAGATGAAATAATTCAACAAGTTGAGATTTCATTGAAGTATGCCGGGTATATCGACCGGCAGGAAAACGAGATCGCCAAATTCAAAGACCTTGAAGACAAGCAAATCCCCGATGGATTTGATTACCTGAACGTGCCGAGCTTGCGACTCGAGGCACGGCAGAAGTTTATGCAGATTCGGCCGGGTACCATTGGCCAGGCTTCGCGTATCTCGGGCGTTTCTCCGGCAGACATCAGCATTCTGATGGTCTGGCTCAAGCGTAGCGCTGCGGCGAAAGAGAAGAGAGAATTCGTGGTTCCCTCTACCGGGCTGCCCCCCGCGTCAAACGATCCCTGATCGCGCGCCACTCTTCACCTTCGGGCAAAGCCTCCACCACAATCAACTCTGCGCCAGCCTCGTCGCATTGATGCAACTCGGCATAAATCGCGCGCGCGAACGCTTCCGCATCATGGGGAATGACACTGACCCGGCCAAAGCCCTGAACCGACGGAATCCGTG